>NZ_AP014583.1:680000-1306295 GCF_000828715.1 Winogradskyella sp. PG-2
ATTAATACCGCCTTTTAAGCTAAAATCTTTAAATAGCTTTACATTTATTTCACCATTTAAATGACTTCCAACGAATTCATCTGAGAGATTTACTCCTCCATTTCCTTTTATATTAAATCCTTTATAGGTTTTCGCATAAGAAGCTTCTACACCAAAATAATTCGACTTAATTCTATTAGGTATAGTTTCATTTGGAAATAATACTACACTATCATATCCATAGTTAAGGTCAGTAAAATTAACAGCGAACATAAAGTCACCTAATAGATTATTAGAATAATATAATCCAAGTGCTGATTTAAAATTCTCTAATTTAACTTTATCGTTAATATTGTTGGTAAAAGAATCACCAAAAAAACTTGTTACTGGAGTTGTTTGGGAAAACTGGTAATATTTATCTTCTAAAGAAATGGTATTAAATACAGCAAGTCTATTCTTACTTAATGAGTCTTTTATCTTTCCAAAATCATAAGAATGCTTGATATAAAATGTTTTACCTCTTAAAATATTTTCAGCATTTTCAAAATTAGGATCGAAAACAGACCTGTCAATAAAATCTTCGTTACCCGATTCAAAGTTTTCAAGATCTTCGTCCTTTAAACCACCGTTTTCTTGATTTAATATATCCTGCATAACAACATGTAACTTAGCGTCATATCTTTCATTCTTGGACTTAATATTTGACGTAAATCTAAAATTACCTGAACTGGTAAGTGAATTTTGATAATTACCTAACGACCTTAACCCTTTATAGGCAAGTGAAAAATTAAATTGTCTTGATAAATTAACAGCGATGAAAGCATCCAGCATTTGCCCTTGCTCAAAAGCAGTTTTGTATGTTAATCGTGTCCATGGAGTAGGCACTTCATAGTATCTAATATCATCACTTTCCATATAATTAAAATGACGAGCCCTTGCTCCGAACAAAGGTGATGTATTATCAGATAATAAATTAAATGTTAATGAATTATATGTTTGCCCTATATTGGCAAAAGGCATTAACCCAAAATTATCTCTTTGTAAGTAATTAAATTTATAATCCTTTTTAATTGACAATGTAGTATCTACCACTGAAGTATCAATCTCAGTATTAAATTGTAAGTACATATCTATAGAAGCCAGCTTTTTAAAACCTTTTGATTTTTTTTACAGCAGAAGAATCATTGGCAAATGGATTTTCACGATTTTCAACATTTCCTTTATTTAATTTTGTCTGACCTAGAATACCATAAGTGCAAAAAAGTGAAAGAATTAAAAATATGAAATGTTTTGAGTTTAACATGAAAAGATTTATATACAAAAACTATTATTAATGGATATTATTATGGCAAAAATAGATAATAATACTATAATTAAAATGTAAGTGTTAAAAGTTAAATAATAAACTTAAGTTAAATCCATAAAAAAACCACCTTAATAAAATTAAGGTGGTCTAAATATTATTAGATAGATATATTAATCTATTGTAAAAGTTTCTGTATTTCCTGTACCAGAAACTGTACCAGAAACTAATGAAGCACCACCAACTGATACATCATAAGCTGGTCCACCATCTCCCCAAGAATCATTAACTTCTAGAGTGTAAGTACCAGAGGCTAAACAGAAATCCCAACTGTAAGTTACAAAATCGTCAGCTGGATTATCATATGGTCCACCTGCAGCAACTTCAGATCCACCACCGTCTGTAAGAGACCAAGTTGTTTCATCTGGATAGTTATCCATAGTAATAGAAAGCGTCGCAATTGTATTAGGACAGTCTTCTGCTACGTTAATAGTTAAACTTCCACCTAAACTAGCTCCACTTAACTCAGCAAACTCAACTATTAATGTTTGAGCTACATACTGTAAATTAGCGTCATCTGTAACAGAAACTGGTAACACTCCTACATTAGAATTTGCAGGAATAGTCACTGTACTTGGTACAGAATAACTAGTTGCAAGAGTAGAACCTTCGTTTACTAATACTGAATAAGTACGGTCAGATCCTGTTTTATTTCCAGCGTATACCATTACATCTTTTGTTGATGTAGCATTTTCAGCAACTCTAAATGTAGTTGGACTAGATTCAAAAGTTACATAATCTACGCTATTTGAAGTAGCATCTTCATCACAGCTGTAAGCAGCTGTGATAAAAACACCAAGAACTATATATTTAAAAATTTTCTTCATGAGATAAGTCTTAGTTTATTAATTAGTTTTGTTCGTTAATGAAAACGTTACTTTGAATCTCTAATTCAGGGATTTCAAAAGTCATTTGCTCAGAGTTATGTGCAAAAGATTCACCTACAAAAGATAAGTGATTACTTCCTCTTGCTCCTGTCATCTGCTGATTACGCTTAAGCGATAAGTAAGATTTACCCTCACCCCAGAACTCTATACGAGTTTGTAAATGAATTTCATCTTGTAAAGCTGTTCCTGATAATCCATTTAAATAAGATGTATCTGGCAAACGCTGATCTAATACATTTGCTAATGCTGTTCTAGCTGCTCCATCTTGTCCCATCTTAGCTAATGCTTCTGCTTTTAACATATGTAATTCTGCAATTCTCATATATACGTAATCTGCAACTACTGTTCCACTTGGACCACCAATGATTCTACTAGCATCGTAAAACTTATCTAATGGCATTAAGTTATAATAACCTGTACCTGGGAAGAATTGTGCCTTTCTTGCATCATCTGCAGGAATTGCATCATATAAATTCTGATCGATTGCTTTTGCATCACCTGCCCAAGCATAACTGTATGAAAACGCATCAACTTGTCCCCACCAAGATACTAATCTCAATCCGATATCTGGGTTAAGGTCTACACCCCAAATCCATCCCGGAGTTGCTAAGTTGTTAAATCCACCTGTTATTTCTGCTGCACTCATTACTGTTGCACCAGACTCAGCGATAACTGCATCACATAGAGAAACCACTTCACCCATACGAGATACATCACGTGTTGCTGCAATAGTGTAAGCTAATACTGCTTTAGCTATTGTCTTATCAGCTTGTGTTTTTGTCGGTCTTGTATAATCCGCCATTAACACTATCGCTCTGTTTAAATCACTTTCAATTAATTCAAATACTTCTGCCGTTGTAGACTTACCAACACCAATGTTAGAAACACCTCTGTATATTGGAAGTATCTCCGCTGATGGATTATAATCATTAGACATGTACTGAGTTAAGTAAAAATAAGAGTGAGCTCTCATTGTTAAAGCTTGACCTAAATTTGCTCTGTTAGTAAGGTTTTCTGGATCAGCTGCCTCACCACCTAAAGCATCAATAACTGTATTTGCAGAACGAATTACTCTGTAGTAATGTCTCCAAACTTGGTAGTTATCAGTAAAGGTGAAATCTTCTGTACACTGATATTCAGTAATACTAGCTCTGTACCATCCATAAGTACTTACAGATAAAGCCATATCACTAGTTAGAAAGTCAGCAAATAAATCTTAAGCTTTATGACCAAAATCATCGTGACCAGTAGTACCACCAGTACCTGTTGTATACATATTTGAGTATACACCTTCAATGAAACCAGATAAAATATCTGGATTTGACTCAGCAATCTCACCAAACTGATTTATTGTTTGAAACCCACTTTCAGGTGCCTCATTTATAAAATCATCAGAACAGCCAAACACTGTTAGGACTAATCCCGAGATCATCATTAATTTAATTACACTTTTTTTCATTTTTCGCTTTTTTTTAAGTTAAAATTTTAATCTCACACCTAATGTAAATGTACTTAATGGCGCATATAATCTACGACCAGTATTTCCACTTTCACTTGTTCTTGGGTTGAAACCTTCTCTAGCACTTGTTAGAAACAAGTTATCACCAGAGACATATACGTTTACTAAATCTAATCCTGTTTTATCTAAGAATTTAGATGGTAATGTGTAACCTACTAAAATATTATTTAAAGCAAGGAAGTCAGTTTTAGTTAAAAATCTTGTTGATGTAGATGTACCATTAACGATAGCATTATCTGTTAATGCAGGTACGTTAGTGATATCACCTGGATTTTGCCATCTAGCTCTAATATCTGAATGGAAGTTATTACCAGCGGCACCAAAACGATCACTCATTAATTCACCATATTGGTTATCTAATGCGTATCCTCCTATTTGATATGTGAATTGTGTTGAAAGATTCCAGTTCTTATACTTAGCTGATAAACGGAAAGCACCAGATACATCAGGAATACCTCCTTTACCTACATACTTTTGAGTAGCTGCAGAGTAATCCTTAGTAATTGTTTTTCTGATATTAGCATCTTCATTTGCTGCTAAATACTGAGTTAATCCTAAACCAAGTTCTTCACCAGTATCTAAAATACCATTATCATTAGCATCATCATAATATTGATTCCACATTGGGGCACCATCTGAAGGATCTACACCAGCCCATTCTCTAATATAGAAATCAAAGATAGAACTACCTACAGAATATCCATAAGGAGCGTTTCTATTATCTAATATTTCTTGCTCTCCAGTCTGAGGACTGATATACATTTCTTTAATTTCGTTATCAGTGATTGCTCCGTTAACAGATAAATCTAATTTAAAATCACCTGAATTTATTATGTGACCAGTAAAATCAAATTCTAAACCATTGTTTCTAAGAACACCTTCATTAATAGTTAATGTTGCTACACCTGTAGATGCTGCATTCGCTCTTGTGAAGAATAAATTTTCTGTATCCTTGATAAAGTAATCAATAGAACCATCTAACCAAGAACCTAAACTAAATTCTACACCAGCTTGGTACTGCACTGCAGTCTCCCAAGTTAATTCAGGGTTCTGGAAAGTATCTGCTGGGAAAGAAAATGCACCAGCACCATTGTTATTTAAACTGAATGTATCTATACCTGTGTAGAAACCTACACCAGTTTCATCACCTGTAATACCATAAGAACCCTTTAACTTTAAATAGCTAAATACACTATCAGACATAAAATCTTCATTAGATATAATCCAAGCAGCACCTATAGAACCAAAGTTATCCCATTTGTTGAATGCGAACTTAGAAGACCCATCACGACGACCAGATAATGTTAAATAATATTTATCATCAAAATCATAATTAATCTGAGCAAAGTAAGACTCTAAAGTTCTTGCAGATCTACCACCTATTACTTGACCATTCTGAATAATATATTGATTTAGCTCATCAATATCTGGGTTAACCACCTTAGTTTTTGAAGATTCAATAAAGTTTGTTTCAAACCTATTACCTTCATGCGCCACTAATGCTTCTACAGAGTGATCTCCAAAATCTTTACGGTAACGTAATAACTGTAGGAAGTTTGTTGTTAATCTTTCTGTATTAGATTGTGTAATATTACCTTCATCATTTACTGCAGTTCCATAAAAAGGATTACCTACAGATTTAAATATCGCATTTGAATATTGCGCTCCAAATGTAGTTTCAAAAGATAATGCATCAGTTATTTTAAACTTCGCATTAAAGCTACCGTTTAATTCATGTCTATCTGTACCTACATGATCATATAATGCAGTACCAATTGGATTTAAAAGGTTGGCATTTGGTCTTGCTCTAAACCCAGAAGGAGTTCCATAATCTAACTGATTACCACCAAAAACTGGATCTGGTACCAATTGAGCGTTATCATCTCTTAAATAAACTGGGAAAAATGGTTGCATTTTATCAGCAAATTCAAAAACGTTTTCTGAACCAGCTGTTTGACCATTATTTAAACTTTCTGAAAATGCATAACCTAAGTTAGCACCAACAGTTAACCACTCTTTAACTTTAGAATTAACATTAATTCTTGTCGTGTATCTTTTATAACCAGTGTTTAAAGCATAACCATTGTCATCTAAGAAACCAAAAGACACAAAATATCTTGAATCAGCATTACCACCACCCATTCTTAAGTTAGCCTCTGTTCTGTAAGCTGCATTAAAAGCAACATCTTGATAACGTAAAGGATCATATTTTCTTGTAACACCTGCTCTTACAGATCTAGTTACTGGATCAATTAATTCACCACCATCAGCAGCATTCCACATATTATATCCTGGATCCACACTGTTTCCAAATAAATAAGAATTTGCAAAAGCAACAGGGTCTGCATTACCAGTTACACGTCCTCTTCCTAAGCCACCTTCCCAAACAAGAGCTATACTCTCTTCTGGAGAACTAATGACGTCGTAACGAGGAATTAATTGTGTATTGATACCAGTTCTTACGTCTAATTCAACATAAGATTCAGTAGAACTTCCACCTTTAGTTGTAATCAATACTACACCATTCGCACCACGAGAACCATAAATGGCAGTTGCCGTCGCATCCTTTAAGATCGTTGTTGATTTAATATCTGATGGGTTAATTGAGTTCAAACTCCCAGAGAAAGGAACTCCATCAATTACATATAGAGGAGATCTATTCCCATTAATAGAACCAAAACCTCTAATACGTACTGTTGAAGTTGTACCTGGCTGACCGGATGTGTTAATTACTGTTACACCGGCAGCTTCACCTGCAAGTGACTGAGATACATTAGAGAAGTTTTTCGTCTCAATGTCTTCAGATTTTACCACTGTAGCCGTACCAGCGTACGCCTTTTTGGTTGTGGTACCATAACCTACAACAACAACTTCATCAAGAGTATTACCCTCCTCTAAAGCTACGTCATAAGTATTACCAGCAGCGATTGTAACTTCAGAAGGCTCCATACCTACATAAGAAATTACTAATACATCTCCTTGATCAACCTTAATAGTATACTTACCATCAAAATCTGTTTGAGCACCACGAGCGGTACCTTTTACAATTACACTAGCACCAGGAAGGGGTAAACCATCTGAAGCAGTTGTAACTGTACCTGTGACAGTTTTTTCTTGTGCAAAAGAAAATTGCATCACGAACGCCATAAAAAGCGTTAATAACCATGTTAACTTTAATTTCATAAAACAATTATTTGAGTTAGTCTAGTTGCAAACATCTTAATTTAATATTAAATATACAAGTGTTTTTGCCAAAAAAATGTTAATACTTTTGCGAATTCATCAGCAATGCTTTCAAATCATTTTTTCAATGTTTTACTCAATTAACTCAGTATTTAGATGTAAAAACTGTAAAAGGGTTGCGTTAAAATTTTAACTTTGTTTAAACTTTAACATTTTGACGCTTCAAATTCAGTTTTCATCTTTCGATTTAGAATGTGGTACCGACGAGGCTGGTAGAGGTTGTTTGGCTGGCCCTGTTACTGCAGCAGCAGTTATCCTCCCTCTATCATTTAACAACACTTTATTAAATGACTCAAAACAACTTTCAGAGAAGAATAGAACTATTCTAAAGCCTCTTATTGAATCTAAAGCCGTAACGTTTGCATTTCAACATATTTATGAAACCGAGATTGATAATATTAATATCCTGAACGCATCTATAAAAGCAATGCATGGTTCTATTGAAAAACTTAAACCCATTCCTAAATACATAATAGTAGACGGCAACAAGTTTAAACCTTACAAATCCATTCCTTACCAAACCATTATTAAAGGAGATAGTAAATATTTAAGTATTGCAGCCGCTTCAGTATTGGCAAAAACGTATAGAGATGAATACATGGAAAAAATTCATAAAGAATTCCCCATGTATAATTGGAAACAGAATAAAGGTTATCCAACCAAAGAACATAGAGCAGCAATAAAAAAATATGGGATTACAAAATATCACAGAAAATCATTTAGATTATTACCTGAGCAATACCGTTTAGATATTTAACTTTTTATATTTGTAATCATAATACTATTTTAATGAAACGACTTGGTTTTTTATTGGTTTTGTTTTCCTTTCTATTAGGCTGTCAAAAAAACTACAACAAAACTAATTTCCCATATCAACTTATTCCTAAGCAAACAAAAACTGTTATAAAAGTAAATGAAGTTAACAGCTTTATAAATAGCATTAATAATCATGATGTACTTTCCTCTATATATAATAAGGAGCTTAAAAATGCATCTACTATTTTAAAACACCTTAACACAACACAACAAATATTTATTGGTATTAAGGAATCTTCAGATAAACAATCAGACTTTTTAATCCTTACAAAAAATGATTCTACATTGTTTGTAATTGATTCTATTCCTAATCATATTTCAGAATCCTTAATAAAATTAGATATTAAAAAAACACAAATAGACACTACAACATTCTACCATAAAATTATAGGAGGTGTATTTGCGGGATCAAGTAACTTAGAACTTCTGAAAGACATAGATACTGAAAAAGAAAACACCAAACTAAGCAAGTTAATTGAAACCACTGATGATAAATCCATCGCTTCAATACTATTTAAAGTAGACGCAACTAATTACTCAAAACTATTGTTTTCAAATTTGAATGATAATAGTGATGAATCTAATTACGGTGTTCTTGATATAGACTTCACAGATAAAAGTCTTCTGTATAATGGTATCATTACATCTAATGATTCAATCAATAATTATTTAGATAGTTTTAAAAATACTATTCCTCAAAAAACTAACACCCCAAAATTATCGCCTTTCAATACAAAATCCTTATTAAGTATTGCTTATGATGATTTCTCTGCCTTCCAAAAAAACTTAACTCACAGAACTAAGCAAACTATTGATAGTACAGAAACATTTTTAAATTTAACTAATGAGATTGCCTTAATAGATAATGCTCTGGTATTATATTCATTAGATCCAAACTTAATTCTAGAGTCTATTGAGGAAAAAACAAATATTGAAACATTTAGAGATATAGATATATACGAATTTGGTAACCCAGATTTTTTTCAATCACGCTTAACGCCTTTTATGAGTTTTGACAATGCCGAATTCTTTTCGGTTTACGAAAATTTTATTGTGTTTTCAAATTCTGTAGAATCATTAAAAGCTATACTAATTAATGCACTCAATAATAATACGCTAGCTAATACTGATGCATATCTTAGCATAAGTGAAAACCTTAGCGATGAAGCTTCATTATTTGTTTTTAAAAATTCTGATGGTTTATCAGAGGTTTTAGAGAAAAAAACAAAAGGCTATAACGCTAACGCTGTACAGTTTATATATGAAGACAATTATGCTCATATTAATGGCATCATTCAAAAGTTCAAAAAGAGAGCATCAACCAATTCAGTAATTGAAGCGTTTACCACTCAAGTTGAAGCAGAACTTATTTCATCACCACAAATTATAAAAAATCATGTCACCAAAGCACATGATATAGTTTTGCAAGATGTTCATAATATGCTTTACCTTATTTCTGATTCAGGAAGTATACTATGGAAAAAACAACTTCAGGGAAAAATACTTGGTAATATTGAGCAAATAGATATTTATAAAAATGGAAGATTACAATTAGTTTTTGCTACTTCTAATCGTATATACGTTTTAGATAGGAATGGTAATGATGTCTCTCCATTTCCATTAAAGTTTAATGATGCGATTACACAACCACTTTCTGTTTTCGATTATGATAAAAGAAAAAATTATAGGTTATTAATCACTCAAGGCAAAAACCTTTTAATGTATGATGTAAAAGGTAAATCTGTATCTGGATTTAATTACAACAATAATGGCTCAGATATTCTTACCCAACCAAAACATTTTAGAATAGGAAGCAAAGATTACATAACATTCGGTGCAGGTGAAACATTAAAAATATTGAACAGACAGGGAAAAGTGAGGATTAATGTTAAGGACAAAATTCGTTTTTCAGAAAATAAACTGTATTTATATCAAAATAAGTTCACCACTACTAATACACTTGGTCAATTGATACAAGTTGATACCAAAGGGCGATTAAATACTAAAGATTTAAACCTAACAGATAAGCATCATATTACTACTACAAGTAAAACTCTAGTTTCTTTGAGTGAGAATAAATTAAAAATTAAGTCTAGAACTATAGATTTAGATTATGGAGATTATACTATACCGAAAATCTTTTACCTCAACGATAAAATCTACGTCACTACTACAGATTTACAATCTAAGAAAGTTTATCTTTTCGATAGCCAAGCTAAGTCCATTCCAAATTTTCCTGTATTTGGGACTTCTACAGCAGAGCTACAGAAATTAGATAAGAGTAATGGTTTGGAGCTCATTACAAAAAGTGATGCTAAAACCATTGTGGTATACAAACTACATTAATTTTTCACCAATTATACATTTCATTTTTTAGTATCAATAGTTATCATTATTTTTATACAACTATTAATCAGTTACTTAACAATGAAAGAATTCAGAACATTGAAGTTACTTGTATAATATATTTGTTTCTTTTTTTGCTCCTTGAATTATAGACTCAAAAAAAGTAAACCATAACGATAACCAAATCTCAAGTCCTCGAGTCTGAAAACGCCAAATTTAATTTGGCGTTTTCTTATTTTTAAGCTCATGCTTTCGTAGTATTGTATAACTAAAAAACACATCTTTTTTGCTATGATAAAAAGACAAAAAGCTTCAATCAAAAGTTGTATTATTCATAAAGTTGGCAACAAATTTAATGACACAAAAAATGCATTTTCAGATACTACTATAGATTTTGACGAAGCCACTTATAATCTTATGTTGCCATATCTATTAAAACCTTTTGTAAGTGCTACTGAAAGTTATCGTTTTCATCATCATAGTGATATAGGACTCAATGAGATTAACACTTATAGCGAGCAAATTTTTAAAGATGAAGCAGATTTTGTAGAAGTATCAAAACACATTGTAACACATCTATTTGAGCAAAGCAATTCTGCACAAATAAAAACAGGAGATGTCTTAGTTTGTCATTTTGAAAACGTGCAATACGAAGACTATTTCACAGATGCATTTGGCATCTATAAAATTGAAAATAAAACAGAGTTTTTTCAGACGTATTTAGAATCTGGTAGCTACGATATTTTAGTGCAAAAAGGCATACAAGCCAAAAAGGTAGATAAAGGCTGTTTAATCTTAAATACCTCTGATATGGAAGGCAAGATTGTATTTAGTGTAGATAACAATACTTACGACACGCAATACTGGATTAAAAGCTTCTTAAATATTAAATATCCTGATGACTCTAACCAACATACCAAGAACTGTATAGAGTTATGCAGAGAGTTTTCTAAAGAAGTATTACAACCAAATTTTGGCGGACAGGCCCAAAGTAATTTCTTAGCAAATACGGTTGATTTCTTCAAAGAAAATGAAATTGTAAATATCGAAACTTTTAAAGAACAAGTCTTTGACGAAGAAGATCAAATACAACTATTTGAAGACTATAAAAAAACCTACGAAGCTGAAAATAAGGTCCTCATTAGAAATCAATTTGATGTCTCTGAACGGGTCTTAAAAAAGCAAAAACAAAAGATTAAAACTGAGATTAAATTAGACACCAACATACAAATAAAGCTTGATGTGGATGCACCAGATGCATCAGCTGAATATTTAGAGCGTGGCTACGACGATGAGAAAAAAATGCATTTTTATAAGGTGTTTTTTAATGCTGAAAACTAAAAATAAATACTTATGAAAGTTTTCATTAAACTATTTGTAATAGTTTTTATTCTCCATATCACATTAGGATTTTCAATGTCATATATAGTTGGTAATTCTGAACCTAATCTTCTAATTAAAATCATCGATGAGATTATTTCTTTCCCAACAAGTTTATGGAATAGATTAGTACCAGAAAAAGGTGTCTATGCCGCTACTTCAAATGTGTTTTGGCTTGTGATTTTTTTCAATGCACTAATTCAAACACTTGTAATATTTAGATTGCTAAAATTCTTAAAAAAGAAGAAAATATAGATAAACTAAGCTTTAAAAACTCATTGAAATATTTCAAGAGTTTATAATTATTTTTAAATTAACAAATCTATTTTAAAGCTATAACTGACATTGTTTATTTAAAATGGCTAAGTACTTTAAAACAAATTATCAAGCAATTCTAGGATTTATTCTAGCCTCAATTATTTTAGTTCTTATTTGGCGGACTTACTATGGGTATTACATTTTATATACATTTACTATTCTTGGCACTTGGTTTCACGAAATGGGTCATGGCATTACGTCTATAATTGTAGGCGGTAGTTTTACGAGATTAGAAATCTTTAATAATGGTTCTGGTTTAGCATTCAGTAGTTATTTGGATTCTAATTTTTATTTAGATAAGAATATTTCACTTGGATTAGTCTCAGCTGCTGGATTGTTTGGACCACCTGTAATAGGTTCTGTTTTTATTTTAATGAGTAAAACATATAAACGCTCTAAAATAATATTATATCTCCTTTCTGCAGTGATGCTAATATCTGTAGCCCTTTGGGTAAGAACTTCAGTAGGAGTAGTTATTATTTTATTTTTAGGAGTACTTATACTTTACATTGCCATCAAAGGAAATGAAACATTACAACAATTAGTAGTACAATTTCTAGGTGTAATTGCATGTATTGATACCTCTAAACAAATAAATTATTTATACACAAAAAGTTTTGTAAGCAATGGTATAGAAAAGCTATCAGATACAGGTTCTATGGCAGAGCGCATAGGGTTTTCTCATAGTTTTTGGGCAACTATGATTCTTATATTAAGTTTTTCAATGCTTTTATATAGCTTGTTTTTAAGGAATAGAATTAAACGAACTTCGCATTAAAAAGGCTTTTAAAATGTTTTAAAAGCTTTTCTTTTACTTCACCTTCATCAACTTTCTCAACACCCAATTCGTTATTTAGAGTGGTCACAGCTTTACCTTTAATACCACAAGGAATAATATTATCAAAATAACCTAAATCTGCATTAACATTTAATGCAAAGCCATGCATGGTTACCCAGCGACTTGCTCTTACTCCCATAGCACAAATTTTACGCGCAAACGGAGTATCAACATCTATCCATACACCAGTTTCACCAGGACTTCGTTCTGTTTTCAATCCATATTCTGCTAAAGTGAGAATAATCATCTCTTCTAAAAAGCGAAGATATTTGTGTATATCTGTAAAGAAATTATCTAAATCTAAAATAGGGTAACCTACAATTTGTCCAGGTCCATGATAAGTTATATCCCCTCCTCTATTAATTTTATAAAATGTGGCTCCTTTTTCGTTAAGTTGAGCTTCAGAAAGTAACAAATTAGACAAATCTCCACTTTTTCCTAATGTATAGACATGCGGATGCTCTACAAAGAGAAAGTGATTATCTGTAACCAAACCTGCATCTTCTCTTCTATTCTTTATTTTGGTATCTAAAATGGCTTTGAAAAGCACTTCTTGATAATCCCAAGTGGCTTTAAAATCTTTAAGACCTAAATCCTGGAGCTGTACAATTTTATTCAAACCTTAATCTTCTAAAACCACATCTAAATTCATTACTGAAGCATCACTATTTATAGCGTTCCAAGACACCTTATAAACAACGGTTTTGCCATCCTCAGATATTACAGCATTTGTGCTTGAAACCGACTTTAACTTTTTAGGGAATTTATAAGTGAGTGTATAAAATGAGTTAGAAAACAACTCTTCAAACTGTTTCTTAAACATATCATCTTCATCGTCTTCCTCTACTTCTTCCATATCATCATCTAATTTTAATTCTGGTTGAAATCTAGAAAACGTATTATTCTCAAAACTAAATGAAACTTTGGCGGTTTGGGTAAGCTCATCTAATTGCTGTTTTGGTGCTTTTCCCTCCTTATTACTCATCTCTTTTACATAATCCATAGCTTCATCAGTCTCTTCATATATAGTTTTTAACTCGTCAAAAGCTTTAAATTTCTTAGACATTTCAAATTTAAAAATACCCTTCTCTTCATCCATTTGCACCTTTAACACCATATCTTTTAACTTATCAAACTCTAAACGTTGATCATCAGTAAGCGCTGTAATACTGTCTTTATGGGTTTTGTATAAATCGTTAAAAACTACAGTAGTATCTATCTTTTCTTGTATAGGACTTTCTTTTGATGGAGGTCTATTTGCATTGGCGTAATCTAACATTGGTGCCATATCAAAAGCAGTCATATAGTGTCCACTCATATCTTTATCAAAAATGATAGATTCAGTAACATTACAGCTCGTTAAAAAACAAATAGATACAAATAATAAAATCAATTTTTTCATGCGTGATTTATAAATTTTATAAAGCACAAAGATACGGATTTATCGCTCAGGATTGTTTATTATTACTAAGGCTGCAATGACGCCTGGAACCCAACCGCATAACCATAATAAAAATGTAATAATAAATGAACCACAGCCTTTATCTATTACTGCTAAAGGTGGGCAAAAAATGGAAAGTATAACACGCCAGATACTCATAATGTCGTTTTGATGATTTGATGTATTGATATGACGTTAATTGGTTGAATTTGTTACATTATTTTAACTTCAAGTTGTTTCAAAATATTTTTAAATTATGTAGATTCGTCTTATGCGATTAAAATTTGTTTTGCTCTTTTTTGCTTTATCACTGTTTTGCGAGGCGCAATATTCGTTTTCGGGTTATGTTAATCCAGATGAATGGCAGAATTCTGTATATCTCTCTATTGTTGAAGATTACCGAAAAATGTCTGGTGTATATTCCGAGCAAATTATTGCAAAAACTATTGCAGACGAATCTGGCTTTTTTGAATTTAAAGGCAATATACTCGATACCGAAAATCGAATTTATCGTATACATGTAGATAAATGTTCGGATGGTCAACAAGATTTTAATCACTTCAATGGCCACTGTAATGATAGTGAAGAACTCTTATTTATTGCAAAGAATACAGATACTTTAAAATTGCCTTTCTCTTTCGGGAATCAGATATTTTGTTCTATTGAATCGAGCAACCCAAAAGCTAATGCTTTTGTAAAAATAGATTCTCTTAAAAGTGATATGCGTTTTGCTTATGGCGAATTTAGAAGTGAAGCTAACAGAAAATTGAATAACAAGAAATGGTTTAAAACGCTTCAGTATTTTGGTGAAGCTTTAAATGAACCTATCGCAGAGCTATATATTTATTCCTATTTATCGGATAGAACTAGTGATTTACACAATTATTATGTCGAAGACTTAAAAGACAATGACTACTATGACAATCTCAAATCGAGACTAGAAACCAATTACCCAAATGCGCCTTATACGCGACAATATGCTAACGAACTAGAAGCAGATCGCTATATGTTGGCGGCTTCAAATGGGGACATAAATTTTAATTGGAATTATTATCTCTACGGAATTATAGCATTTTCTGGAATTCTGAATCTCTTTCTACTTTATCGTAACTGGCAACGTAGGCAATCAACAACTAAAGATTTAAAAGCAAAATTATCCAAGCAAGAGCAAGTGGTTTTAGATCATCTACTACAAGACAAAACGAATAAGGACATTGCAGAATCGCTTTTTTTAAGTGTTAGCACTGTAAAATCGCACACCAATAACATTTATAAAAAGTTAAATGTACAATCTAGAGATGACGCAAAGTCCCTGTTTATCAAATAGTTAAAAAATTCAACCTAGGTACTAGTACCGATTTCCAACCTTAAATTTTCAAAATTCACATTGACATACTCGATGTTTGTTTCATTATTAATTATAAAACATTTTAATCATGAAACGAACTATTAACATTGTAATCCTTTTAGTCTTAGCGTTAAGCTTTTTTAATGCAGCACCAACAGAATTTGACAAGAGCAACTCTAAAGTAGCTATCATAAAATTTAAAACACAAGTTGTTGATTATGGTACTATTATTCAAAATTCAGAAGGTACAAGTCTCTTCACGTTTACAAATAAAGGTGATGCCCCACTTTTAATCACAAATGTAAAAACCATTTGTGGTTGCACTGTTCCAAGTTATTCTAAAACACCTATTCTACCAGGTGAAACAGGTCAGTTAAACATTAAGTACGATACTAAAAGACTAGGAGCTTTTACCAAAACAATTACTGTGACTTCTAATGCTGAAAGCGGAAATAAAATCCTTAAGATTAAAGGGAATATTATCGCTGCTAAATAAGAATCAATTGTCATACTAACTGCAGTCGAAATGCTTTAAGAACTAAACTCTAAGCTTCTCGACTGCACTCAAACAGACAAACTCACTTCAATTCTAATCTCAAAATCGTCATAATGAAAACGAATATTGTATCAATCATAAGTTCACTTATATTAGCCTTTCAGCTCAATGCACAATCTTTAAATCAAGAAATAATTACAGAAGGAAAGACACCATATTTGCTTGGCAAAATAGATAAAAGCGGTTTAGAAGGAGATAATTATAAATCATGGTTCAATACAAATCACAAAGATTATGTACCAAATACTGCAATCACTAGCCAAATAGCTTCAGAATTAAGAACCTATTCAATAACTCTATTTATGGGCACATGGTGTGGAGATAGCAAAAAAGTAGTGCCAAGACTTTATAAAGTTTTAGAAGCTAGTAATTTCCCGATGAATCAATTAACCGTTGTAGCTGTTAGCAGACAACCTGGTATGTACAAACAAAGTCCTCAGCACGAAGAGAAAGGTTTAAATATACATCGTGTACCTACTGTAATTTTCTATAAAAATGGAACGGAAGTTAATCGTATTGTTGAGCACCCAGTTAAAACTTTTGAAGAAGACATTCAGAAAATCATCACTAATAATGACTATAAATCAAACTATCAAATCGTTACTAAAGTTGATGACATCATAAAAAAGAAAGGGATAAAAGGATTAAAAAGAAAGCAAAAAAAACTTTTAAAGACTTACAAAGAAAAAGTCTCTAGTATGTACGAGCTAAATACGTACGGTCGTATCCTCTTTAGTACTGATAGAAAAGAAGAAGCTATTGCCGTATTTACTTTAAATACAGAATTATTTCCCGACCAAGCAAGAAGTTTTATGAGTTTAGCGAATACTTTAGGTGTTTCTGGTTATAAAGAAAAAGCAATTAAAGTGCTTGAAAAAGCTGTGATTCTTCATCCTGAAAACGAAGACCTTAAAGAAAATTTGAAGGTCATAAAATCAAATTAAAAAGTAGTTCTCTAATTTTTCTAAATAGTTTAATTTTGCAGTTCTAAAATAACAAGAATGCAACTTTCAGAACAAGAATTAGTACGACGCGAAAAGTTAGAAAAATTACGTGCTTTAGGGATTAATCCTTATCCAGCAGATTTATTTCCAGTAAACCATACTTCAAAACAGATTAAATCTGATTTTACTGAGAGTAAACAGGTTATTATCGCAGGTCGTCTAATGGCTATTAATGTTCAAGGAAAAGCTTCTTTTGCGCAATTACAAGATAGCGAAGGTCGTATTCAGGTATATTTTAATAGAGACGAAATTTGTACTGGTGAAGATAAGTCCATGTACAATGATGTCTTTAAAAAACTAATTGATTTAGGAGATTTCGTTGGTATTGAAGGAGAACTTTTTACAACTAAGGTTGGTGAAAAAACCGTTATGGTGAAACAATTTCAACTACTAAGTAAAGCATTGAAACCATTACCAATTCCAAAACAAAAAGATGGAGTTACTTATGATGCGTTTACAGATCCTGAGCAACGTTATAGACAACGTTATGCTGATTTAGCTGTAAATCCACATGTCAAAGAGGTTTTCGTAAAGCGAACAAAGTTATTTAACGCCATGCGTCAGTTTTTCAATGATGCAGGTTATTTTGAAGTAGAGACACCTATCCTACAACCAATTCCCGGAGGTGCAGCGGCTCGTCCATTTATAACTCATCACAATAGTTTGGATATTCCATTATACATGCGAATAGCTAACGAGTTATACTTAAAACGTTTAATTGTTGGAGGTTTTGATGGAGTTTATGAATTTTCTAAAAACTTCCGTAACGAAGGGATGGATAGAACGCATAATCCTGAGTTTACTGCTATGGAAATTTATGTGTCTTACAAAGATTATAATTGGATGATGGATTTCTGCGAGCAACTCTTAGAGCATTGTGCTATTGCTGTAAACGGAACTTCTGAAGCAACTTTTGGTGAACACAATATCAACTTCAAAGCGCCATATAAGCGTATTACGATGCGTGATTCTATTTTAGAATTTACAGGGTTTGATATTTACAATAAATCTGAAGATGAAATTAGAGCTGCCGCGAAAGGTATGCATATCGAAGTCGATGAGACTATGGGTAAAGGCAAACTGATTGATGAGATTTTCGGTGAGAAATGTGAAGGCAAATACATACAACCAACGTTCATTACGGATTATCCAAAAGAAATGAGTCCATTGTGTAAAGAGCATAGAGAAAACCCTGAATTAACTGAGCGTTTTGAGTTAATGGTTTGCGGTAAAGAAATTGCAAATGCGTATTCTGAGTTAAATGATCCAATAGATCAGCGCGAGCGTTTTGAGCACCAATTAAAACTGGCTCAAAAAGGTGATGATGAAGCTACTGAGTTTATAGATCACGACTTTTTACGTGCTCTAGAATACGGAATGCCACCTACATCTGGAATGGGAATTGGTATGGATCGATTGATTATGTTCTTAACAAACAATCAAAGTATACAAGAAGTATTATTCTTCCCTCAGATGCGACCAGAGAAAAAACAAGTTGCTTTAAGCGACAATGAGAAAGCAATTTTTGAGATTTTAAAATCTCAAAAACGAATGGACTTAACAGTACTTAAATCTCAATCTGGATTAAGTAATAAAGGCTGGGATAAAGGCATAAAAGGTTTAGGCAAACATGGACTAACTAAGGTTGAAAAAACTGATGAAGGCTTGTTTGTAGAAATGGTATAAGCCATGATTGAATTATTAAAAAAAAACAAAGCATATCTACTCATAGGATATGCTTTGTTGTTAATAATTCATTTTGTAGTAAAAGATAAATTTTACTTTACTGGTATAATTTTTTATTCGTTTCCATTACTTATTTTAATTCTTTTATTGTTATTAATTACACCCCTGTTCTACAGCAATAAAAAATATTTTATTTTTCTAATCTTTTCAGGTTTAGTATTTTCTATTTATTGGTACAAAAATTATCACGTTTCTCATGTTAATCAAAATATAAAAGGAAAAGTGAGTTCAATTTTATTTTGGAACATAGCGACTCAAGAGGATTACAATATTAAAATACTATCAAATATCATTGCAGATGAAAATATTGAAACTATAATACTTGTGGAAGCATACCATAAAAAAAATAGTTTCAATAAAGATTTTCAAACTTTAATAGAAGATTACAATATTTTGTTTTTAAAGCATGATATGATTGTTTTATCTAGAAAAAAAATCGAACTAGTAAATGAAATATACGAGCAAGAAAGCTTTAAACTCAATCATTTGAAAATTGGTGAAGAATACCCAAAAACTATTGTTATTGTAGATATTCGTTCAACCCCTTTTTACAACAGAGAAAATGCTCTAGGGCAAATAATCAACTATTCTAAAAAATATAAAGCAGATATCATTTTAGGTGATTTTAATACGCCTCATAGAAGTGTTTATTTTAAAGCTTATAGAGACAACTATCAATCCTTTAGAGATTATCAGAATGGGTTTACTGCTACTTGGCCATATGGCATACCTTTATTAGAAATAGATCATATTTGGATTAATAATAGTTATAAGCCATTAAGTTTAGAAAAACAAAACTATGCAAGGTCTGATCATTCACTTCTCATCGGAAAATTTCAAAAAAATTAAACGCTTTTTATCTTAATTCAATAGGTTAAGTTGGTAATAGTACTTAATCAATTAATACTGAAACTGTTAAAAATCCATTCATTTTTAGTAAATTGTCATCGCTAGAAAAAGAAAATTCCCCCAAAAATGAAAAAGTTAACTATTTTATTTGTCTTTGCTTTTATTTTACATGCTTGTGATAAGGATGATAGTTTTACACCAGTTTGCGATATTGTAACTAATGTAGCTGCAAATTCAATAACTCGAAATTCAGCAATAATTACTTGGAACAATACAGATGACTCAGCATCTTATACTCTAGAATATGGCATATCAGGATTTGTACTAGGCAGTGGCGTAATAGTTTCTGAAACTAATCTCTCAACTCAACTTACAGCTTTACAGGCCAACACAACTTACGATGTGTATATTCAAACCATTTGTAGTTCCAATAATTTAAGTAGTTACACCAATGTCTATAGTTTCACAACATTAGAACCAGCAGTAGTGCCTGAACTTAGGCCTACCTTATCCGAATTAAATTTGTTTTCTAATAATTTATACGATTTAAATATTACCTCGCTAGCTTTTGAATACAATCTTAATACAACCTTGTTTTCAGATTTTGCGCACAAACAACGTCTTATAGCTCTGCCAGATGGCACAAGTATGACATATGATGGTGATGGATTACCTATTTTCCCTGACAATACAGTTATAGCTAAAACCTTCTTTTATAATAATAACGAACGTGATTTAGATGAGGGCAGGCGAATTATTGAAACTAGAGTCCTTATTAAAATTAATGGTAATTGGGAGTCTGGAAATTATAAATGGAACGGCGAACAAACTGAGGCTTTTCTTGACCTAGACAGTAGTATACTTCCAGTATCTTGGATTGATAATGATGGGATTACACAATCTGTAAATTATAAAATACCATCTAATACAGATTGCTTTACATGTCATCAGAGTTTTGACAATCTTAAACCTATTGGCCCAAAATTAAGAAGCATGAATTTTAATGTAAATGGTAGTAACCAATTACAAGGATTTATAGATAATGGTCGATTAAATGGTATAACTAATTCGACAAGTGTTAGATCGCTTCCTAACTGGGAAGATGATACTTACTCTATAGAAGATCGTGCTAGAGCTTATTTAGATGTCAACTGTGCAAGCTGTCATATTCCAGGTGGTCAGTGCGAAGATCAATCAGACACTAATTTTGCTTATGAGACTTCACTAGTAGATTCGAAGATTGTAGAAAGAAAAGAAACTATTGAATTTAGAATATCGGACTATAATGAAGGGATAAGCATGCCTCTTATTGGGACAACTATTCTTCACACAGAAGGAGTAGAACTCATTCAAGCTTATTTAGACACACTTTAAGAATCACGTTAAAAAAATACTAAAATCGGTTAAGATTTTGAAAGATTTTTAACAGAATCCGTACTTTCATAAAAATTTAACAAAACCGACTATTTTGAAACACTTATCAATTAAACTACTTCTAGTAGTTTCAGTATTCTTGGCATTTTCATGTTCTACAGCCAAGAAAGCTAGCAAATCGAAAAAAGGTACAACTGCGATGGCAAAACCGCCAGCTAAGAAACCTGGTAAAAATGATATTAAACCTTACAATAAGGTTATTACTAAAAAAGCAAAAACCGATAAAGGGCTATTTGCTGTTCACAAGGTAGATGACAAGTATTTTTATGAAATTCCAGATTCTCTTTTCGAAAGAGAAATGTTAATGGTAACTCGTATTTCTAAAACTGCAGCCGGATTAGGCTTTGGTGGAGGAAAACTAAGCGAACAAGTATTGCGTTGGCAAAAGAAGGATAAAAAAGTGTTACTACGTATGGTATCTCACCAAGTGGTAGCTGCAGACTCATTACCTGTGCACGAAGCTGTTGTAAATTCTAATCTAGAACCAGTGATAGCTACATTTCCTATAAAGGCATTCAGTAAAGATTCTTTAAACACTGTTATTGATGTAACAAATTTATTTGCTAAAGATGTGAAGCCATTAGGTTTTCCGCAAAGAAGAAGACAGCAATATAGAATTACACGTTTAGATGGTCAGCTTTCATATATTGAAAGCCTTAAATCGTATCCTACAAACATTGAGTCTAGGACTGTAAAGACATATTCTGCAGGCCGTCCACCTTCAAACTCAAATACTGGAGCAATTACTTTAGAGATTAATAATTCTATGATTTTATTACCTAAAGTACCTATGCAGCGTCGTATGTTTGATCAACGTGTAGGATGGTTTACAAGCGGAACTACAGATTATGGTTTAACAGCACAAGAAAGTAAAAGGTTAACTTACCTTGATCGCTGGAAATTAGAAGTTAAAGAAGAGGATATTGAAAAATTTAAGAGAGGTGAGTTAGTTGTTCCTAAGAAGCAAATAGTTTACTACATAGATAGAGCTACACCAGATCAATGGAAAAAATATATTAAGCAAGGTATTGAAGATTGGCAAGTTGCTTTTGAAGCAGCAGGTTTTAAAGATGCGATAATTGCTAAAGATCCTCCAACTGCAGAAGAGGATCCAGAGTGGTCTCCAGAGGACGCACGCTATTCTGTTGTACGTTATTTAGCTTCACCAATACCAAATGCTAACGGACCACACGTTAGTGATCCACGTTCTGGTGAAATTTTAGAAAGTGATATTAATTGGTACCATAACGTAATGACATTATTACGTAACTGGTTCTTTGTACAAACTGCAGCGATTAATCCAGATGCACGTGGAGTTGCTTTTAAAGACGAAGTTATGGGACGATTGATTCGTTTCGTATCTGCTCACGAAGTAGGACACACACTCGGCTTACCTCACAACATGGGAAGTAGTGTTGCGTATCCAGTAGAAAAATTGAGAGATCCAGAATTCACAAAAAAATATGGAACTGCACCATCAATTATGGACTATGCGCGTTTTAATTATGTTGCACAACCAGGAGATGAAGGTGTGGCTTTAATGCCAAATATTGGTATTTATGATAAGTATGCAATTGAATGGGGTTACAGACCTATTTTAGATGCTAAGTCTGCTAAAGAAGAAAAGAAAACTTTAGATAGTTGGATTTTAAAACATGCTGGAGACCCAATATATCGCTTCGGAAGACAGCAATTTGGTGTAATTGATCCAAGTTCTCAAACTGAAGATTTAGGTGATGATGCTGTGTTAGCATCAGAGTATGGTATTGCAAACCTTAAAAGGATTGTACCAAATCTAATTGAGTGGACATCTGAAGATGGAAAAAACTACAGTGATCTACAAACTATGTATGGTCAAGTACTTGGTCAGTTTAATCGCTATATGGGACATGTCGCCTCTAATATTGGTGGTGTATATGAAATATATAAAACATATGATCAAGAAGGAGCTGTTTATACACATGTAACTAAAGAGCATCAGAAAAAGGCTATGAAATTTTTACAAGATCAATTATTCTCTACCCCATCTTGGATGTTAGATGAAAATATCTTTAATAAAATTGAAAGTGCTGGTAGTATTGAGCGTGTAGGAGGCATTCAAACTAGAACCTTGAACAACATGCTCGATTTTGGTAGAATGCAACGTATGCTAGAAAATGAAACTTTAAATGGTTCTGATGCTTACGGTCTTTATGATATGATGAAGGATGTTAGAAAAGGTTTATTTAGCGAGCTACGTTCTGGTAAGAGAATAGATATTTACAGACGTAATTTACAACGTGCCTATATTGAGCGTTTAGAGTTTATAATGAACAATGAACAGCCATCGATACCAGCTCAATTTAGAAGATTCTTTGGTGGTACATCAGTAAATGTTAGTCAATCAGATATTAGAGCTGTAGTAAGAGCAGAACTAAAATCTTTACGTAGCCAGTTGCGTTCAGCTCGTGGTGGAGATGCTATGAGTAGAATTCATATCTCAGATGCTGTAGAACGTGTAAATGATATTTTAGATCCTAAATAAGAAATAGGTTTATATAATTTAAAAAGGCTTCAAGTTATCTTGAAGCCTTTTTTATTCGAGAATTTGAAATTCTTTTTAATCCTCACCTGTCAGTTTCAAATTCTCAATATCATTCTCAATAGACAAAATTAACAAGCTAGTTGCTGTACAAAATACAGGACTTGTAATACAATGGTGTCCATTCCAGCTACCATCGTCATTTTGTATTTTCATTAATCTTCCTGAAACATTATCATACCAAGTTTTCCAGTCATCATCATCATTTACAACCATAGATTCTCCAGTTTGTAAAAAACTTAAAAATTCTTCACCTCCATTATTCCCAAAACCTGACATCACATCATTTCTCTGGGCTTGTACTTTTGATGCATTATAAACATTATAAGAAGATGTATAAGCAATAGCTTCACCTTTTGTCATACCTATATCTTCCAAATTCTCGACAGTTACCTTGTCATCTACTTTCAATTTACCTTCTTTTTTGGCTTTGGCGATTAACTCTCTAGCTTTCCTCGCATCTTTAGCTGAACCTCTTACAGAATTGCTAACTGAATACAATATTATACCAGCACCATCAGCTGTCTTTACCGATTTAGATTCTTCATCATAATTACTATTTAAATATTGTTTTTGGCTTGTTACTACTACTTCATCTAAAGTTGCACCAACCGAACCAGCAGATTCTAAAGCACTAGTTGCCAAACCAGATTGTAAAACACCAGCCCAACCAGCACCTCTGACTTTACCGTCAGACCCTGTTGCTTTCTGAATTTTATCCACACATATATCTAAGCATTTTTCAACACGTCTTTTAGTTTTCTTATCTATTTTACCTTTTAATAAGTTTGAGAAGAATTGAGCCGTTAATACTGCATCTATATTATTTCCTAATTTCCTTTGTATCTGTGTTCCTGTTTCAGAAGTTATAAAAGCATCATCATTAGAAATACTTTCTACTTGAGTTAATAAAAACTCCAATGCCTTATTAAGTTGATCTTTATATCCCCCTTTTTTGAGTGTACTTCCACTTCTAAGGATAGCCATAGCAACCATAGACGTTGTTGCAGGATCAGCCTCAACTGCATGAGGATTCATCTCACCTTGCCTGCTATGACTTCCTGCTCCATAACCCCCATTTTCTAGTTGTGCTTTTGCCAACCAAACTAAACCATCACTGACGACAGGTTGTATATTCTCTTTAATTTTAAATTGGGCATAACCTTCAGAAGATTGTTCACCAAAAGTGGTCATAAATACGCAACCTTTCTCTCTTTTAACTTCAGCTATTTCTTTTACATCTGAAGTTTTATTAATAGATAAAACTGAAACAATAGATAACATAACTAAACCTATTATTCCTACTAAAACTTTTAACTTTGTTCTCATAATTTTTCGTTTTTGATTCAACTAAAAGTATTATGATAACTAGAGAATAGTAATGTAAAATGAGTGTGTTCAGCTTTTCAATGAGTAAAAACCCATTTCAAGGAAGTATTGTTTTTATAGTTTTATGATAACTGTCAAATTCAATAAGATTATTATGGTCTCCACCTTTAACTGTCACTAAATTCAAATTAATTAAGCCTAGTTCTGAAAGTTTCTTGCCTGATGAATATGGCACAACACTATCGTCAGTACCATGAATTATGGTTATTGGACACTTAGCGTTAGGTAAGTACTGATGAGTCGGGAAATGATACTTTAACAATTGCTTTACAGGAAGCATAGGAAAGCGATGTTCTGCAACATCTAAAATACTATAATAAGGTGTTTCTAAAATGAGTTGTTTAGTATTGTTGCGTGAGGCCAAATAAGATGCTATTCCTGTTCCTAAAGACCTTCCATATAAAGTGATTTTATCTTCAGAATAGTTTTTCAATAAATAATCATAACAATATTGTGCATCCTTATAAAAACCCTGTTCACTTAATTTACCTACACTTTTTCCATAGGTCCTATAGTCCATTATTAAAACATCGTAATTCATGGCTGAGAAATATTCAGTTATAGTTCCCCATCGACTTAAATCACCAGCATTACCATGAAAATAAAGAATGACTCCTTTTGGATTATTTACTTTAAAGTGAAGTGCATTTATAGTTACGTTTTCTTCAGTTTTTAGAAATAATTCTTCAAAATCATAATTAAATTGATATTTATAATCTTGTTCTAAAGTTGTTGGCAGAAATAATATTTTTTCCTGAAAAAAATAAAGTGCAGATCCTATCATAACATATAAACCAAAAAGAACAATTGCGAACTTTTTAAGCTTTCTTTTTAGATTTTTTTGAAGAGTGAATGACATTAATACTTGTAGTTTCTAAATCTAAGGTTTTGGGTTGACTATTTAGGATATCATCTAACATATTGTGATACGATTCAAAATTATTTAAATTTTTGTGTCCACCTCCAATTACCGTATGCAGTTTAGTAAGTTTTGGTTTTATTTGAGATAATTTCACGCTTGTTTTATAAGGAATCAACTTATCGTGTGTACCATGAATAATATGAATAGGACATTGTACATATTTCAACCATTTATAGGTTGGTAACGGATATTTTATCAATAAAGACAATGGCATAAAAGGAGCATAACGCGCTGTAACTTTGGTTAGACTATAATATGGTGCATCTAAAATCAATAGTTTTGGATTATTCATTGATGCCAATTTTGTTGCAAAACCTGAACCTAAAGAGCGACCATAGAGAATGATTCGGTCTTCTGTTGTTAATTTCTTTATCTCGTTATAAACTAATTGTAAATCGCGTTTAATTGCTTTTTGAGAACGTTTCCCTGTACTCTTTCCAAAGCCACGATAATCTACCATTAAAACATTGTAACCATGTCTGGTAAAGTCTACAGCGAATTTTCCCCAACCCTTTATACTTTTAGAATTTCCTTTGAGATATAACACCACACCTTTACTTTCACCTTTTGGAAAAAATCGTAAGCCATTAATAACAGCTCCGTCTCTAGTTTCTAAATTATACTCTTTTGTTTCTTGGTTTTCGTAATCGAACTGAAAATCCTTGGGCAACTTTTCTGGTTTAAATAACATATAATCTTGCAAGTAGTACAAGGCAATACTTATACCAATATATATTGCTAAAATTAAAAGTGCGGTTGAAACCCAGTATGCCATAATTCTATCTTACTTCCTACAAGATAGGAAAATTTAAGTATTACAAATATTTCATAAATACATCAGCAAAAGGGTCTTGATTTACAACAGTGTAATAAAACAATGCACCTAACCAGCCGTGACAAACCCCTAACACATAAATATTCTTAATCTTTAAATACACATACCCATAAAATAAAGCTAGAATAAATGTACCTAACATTAACCAACTTGAAGGATAATGAACAACTGAAAACAGAATAGCAGTAGAACATATAATTACTCCCTTTTTAAGTTTTAGACTCTTTAAACTATTGAGATTACCTGCAACCAAACCAATAGTTAAAAATTGTTGCACGCTGCCCCAAATTGGATAGGTAATTAATAGTGGCAAAATGTGCCAAGTCATATTTAAAGTACCTTGAAAATAGCCGATGAGAAAAAAAGATAGAATCGAAATGATTGCAAATGGCAAAACAAGTTTTAAAACCGATTTAAAATTATCTAATCTAAAACCCCAATCCTTAAGTACTAAACTATCCTTTTTATAACGATACCAAACGTAACTAGACCAACCAAAAATTGTAATTAGCACAAAAGGTAATCTCATATTTAGATAATCTACAAATAGAAATTTTCCTATAGCTGTTAGAGTGACTGCACTAATTTCAATAAGTCTTATTCTATCAGAAACAGGTCGTGTAAGTTTTGTATTGGAAAACTCCGTGAGGTATTTTGTTAATCTATTTTTCATGATCTGTTTAATTTAAAACCTCGCAGCTCTAAACCAATCTACGAGGTTTTGGGTTACTAACTAACCTATCATCAAAAAAAGAATATCATATACACAATGATGCCTTCAGCGATACCTGTAACAATAGACATTCCAAGAATATCTTTTATCTTACTTCGTAAAAAAAATACAGCACTTAATATGGCAATTATACCTGCTAACAAAATCTCTAATGCATCTATTTTAGAGAGTAATAAAGTAATTCCTGTGAACGCAATTGTTATCCCAAGAGTTATTAATCCAAATTTTAGAATCTCTTGTTTTGTATAATTCCCTTCAATAAAACCTTTTCGTAAATCACGTAATATTGAAAGTATAAATAGTAATGGTACAACTGATAGAAATGGGGCAAAAACCACTTTAATACCTTTTACAACAGATAGATTATTATAAAAGAAAAAAGCAATAGCCATGAAAGCTAATAATCCTGTTACTATTATAGTTTGAAACGTAAATAGTAATTCTCTCTTCCCAGAGTTAGTCTTAGTCTTTGGTGTTTTAATAATGTTCATAATTTTTAAATTTTGATGATTATTTTAATCTAAGCAGACAAAAAGAAAATATGTATTGCTAAAGCCATAAGCACTCCACTTAAAATACCATTAGCTTTAAGGTTATTGTATAAAAGAAAATTCATCACATAGGAACTAATTGTTGTTGAGTTTATAAGGTGTGCAATTACTAAAGCATCTTCAAGTTTTTTATGTATTAGAAACTCTAGAAATTGCATTACTAATATCACACCAACTACAGTAACCAATAATAGAAAAGTAGCTGGCTTTTGATTTTTAATCTTATACTCATCTGTGTTTTCTGGCAGAAAATGTTCAATGACTATAAATCGGACAAAAAACAATAGTGGTAATGGAAACAAAACTGATGCAATAATTTTTATAACATCTTTTAGTGTTTTTATTTCATCATATCCTAGAAAAACCAAATAGATAAA
The DNA here is from genome assembly GCF_000828715.1 of Winogradskyella sp. PG-2. Classification (NCBI taxonomy): domain Bacteria; kingdom Pseudomonadati; phylum Bacteroidota; class Flavobacteriia; order Flavobacteriales; family Flavobacteriaceae; genus Winogradskyella; species Winogradskyella sp. PG-2. Next base: position 708,456 of record NZ_AP014583.1, read on the forward strand.
TACAAAAACAGAAATACCAGTTGTAATGAAAAACGCAATATTTAGATTTTTCAACTTCATTCTAATAACTCGTCAAATAAGTAGTACCTAATGTATTATTCGCCAAAAAGTCAACTTTACTATTATAAGAGTCTATTAAATAATTAGAAATTGATTTTGAATGTATCGCTACCAAACTCATAGTTATAGCAAACACACAAATCTTAATAAATTCTTTAGTTTTTGGTTTAAAATTCATAATAATTGTTTTGATGATTATGAGACAAATCTGCGGCTTAAATTTCAGTGATAAAAACTAATTTTATTAAAATACTGACGATATATTTTTTTTAAATAATTATAAATAATATTATTTTTATTTATTTATAATAATAATTAATGACGATTAAATGATTAATCTAAAATCTATAATTAAAACTTTAAACTCAGAAGAACAGCAAAAATTCATCTCTTACCTTCATCAAAAAAACAAAAGAAAGAATACAAAAAACATTCAGTTATTTAAGCTGCTATCTCATCCTGAAAATGATTCTATAACGATTTGCAAACAACTTTACAAAACAGAAAAGAGTAATGCCTATCATGCACTTAGAAAGCGATTATTTCAATCTTTAATTGACTTTACAGCAAATAAAAATCTAGAAGATGAGAATTCTATAGATATGAAAATCATTAAATACATTCTAGCTTCTCGTACATATCTTCTTCAGAAAAACTTCGATATAGCTTATAAAATTTTAGATAAGGCCGAACATTTGGCAGATGAATATTCACTATTCCCTATACTTAATGAAATTTATCATACTAAAATTCAGTATGCTTCAGATTATCCAAAAGTTGATTTAAAAACTTTAATTTATAAGCAACAAGAAAATCAAAAAAAACATCAACTCGAAGATCGATTAAATGTTGTTTACGCCGAGTTAAAAACAGTTTTAAATGCTATTAGCTATGAAGGTAAAATCATAGACTTTGAGACCGAGCTTAATCACATTCTAAAAGCGTCTCATATAGAACTTAATCAATCATTATCTTTTAAATCTTTATATCAAATATTAGCAATTGCCAATATATCTGCTTCAGTGACTACAAAATATTTTCAAATTGAGGATTTTGTTTTAAAGAGTTATGACATCCTAAAAAGGAAGAAGGAAACAGACAAGCAATTATATTATCAAATTCAGATTGTATATATTATTGCTAATACGCTTTTCAGAAACAAAAAATTTGAAGCCTCTTTAAATTATATTTCTGAGATGGAACAACTCATGCAATCTAATAGAAGTGTTCACAAAAAAGAGTTCACCTTAAAGAAAACTTTAGTTAAAGCTCTTAACCTCAACTATACCAAACAACAAGAAGAAGCTATTGCCCTAGTTGAAAACAGCATTGAAAAAAAACATAATGACTTAGAATCAATGTTAGACTTGCATCTGTCACTTTTAATGTTCTATTTTCAAAATGACGAATACCATAAAGCCAAATTAATAGTATCTAAATTCTATCACACAGATAAATATTATATTGAAAAAGCTGGAATCGATTGGGTTATTAAAAAGAACGTTGCCGAACTTTTACTATATATAGAACTACAAGAAGATAATTTATTTTATTCAAGACTTAAAAGTTTCAAACGTCGTTACACCAATTATCTCAAAGACACCAATCAATTAAGAATCATGACTTTTTTAAATTTTGCTGAGCAATATTATAAAAAACCTGAATCAATAGTTACTGAAAAATTCAAAACTAAAATTAGAAATTCATTTGAATGGTCATCTGCTTACGAAGAAGATATTTTTGTCTTAAGCTCTTTCGCTTGGTTAAAAAACAAAATAGAACAAGGAAATCTCTACCAAACAACACTTCTTCTAATAAAAACAACCTAATTGTTAAAATTACTGTTAAATACTGAACTCTAATTAAACTAAACAAATGAGGCTTGGTCTTAACTAACATGACATAAAACAATTATAAAAATGAAAAAAATATTAGTAATTGCCTTGGCACTATTTACTTTAAATGGTGTGGCACAAGAAAAAAGAAAACGATCCTCAGAACGCCACGAAAAAATGGATATGAGAAAAGATATGTCTCCTAAAGATATTGCAGATTTAAAATCTAAAAAAATGACCTTAAGACTAGATCTTACAGATGCTCAACAACGAAAAGTGCACAAATTAATTTTAAATCAGGCTGAAGTTAATCAGAACAAAAGAAAAGAACGCAAAGGTTATGATGAAAAAAGAGAAAAACCGTCTAAAGAAGAGCGTTTAAAAATGCAAAATCAAAGATTGGATCAAATGATAGCATTAAAACGTGAATTTAAAACGATACTGACAGCAGAACAATATGCAAAATTTGAAAAAATGCAACCTGAAAAACAAAGACGCAAAGGAAAACGAAAAAAAAGACAATAGTTAATATAACTTTAATCAAAAAAAGTATCGCTTAGGCGATACTTTTTCTTTTAATTGAATAAAATTGTTACTTTAGTATCCAAATTAAATAACTAATCCATAATGAAAAAGTTAATTACACTGTGTTTATTTGTATTTGCAATGCTTTTAGGAACTGAGTCAGCAATAGCACAGACCAACAAGAAAGAAGTACATGCGCAAGCTGCACAAAAAACTGAAGCTTTAAGAAAATATGTAAAGTTTAATGATACTCAGAGAGATCAGGTTTACCAAGCAGTAAAAGAATACACACAAGCAACTTTAGATCTTAAGAAAGTAGCTGTCGTAGAAGAAGTTGTTGTTGAAAAAATTGAGAAATTACTCGAAACTAAAATGCAAGGTATTTTAACTGATGAGCAATTTGAGCGATACAAAACATTTACTGAATAGCAGTTCAAAAGAATTATAAATAAAAAAGCCTCACAAATGTGAGGCTTTTTTATTTATAATTCTTTTGCAATCTCTTCAACTGCTGTTATAGTTTCATTTAAATCTTGATACGTCAATGCGTCTGTTATAAACCAAGTTTCAAATGCGCTAGGTGCTATATAAATACCTCTATCTAACATCCCATGAAAGAATTTTTTAAAGGTGTCATTATTTCCTTTTGTAGCAGAATCGAAATCTATAACTGCAGCTTCCGAGAAATGCACTGAAATCATAGAGCCAATTCTATTAATAGTATGCACTACATTGTTCTTGTTTAAGGCATCTGATATTCCTTTATGGAGGTATTTAGTTTTCTCCTCTAACCTATTCATTAATCCTTTGTCAGTATTAATAGATTTTAACATAGCCAAACCTGCTGCCATGGCCAATGGGTTTCCACTTAATGTTCCAGCTTGATAGACTGGTCCAAGGGGTGCTAGATGATTCATAATTTCATTTCGAGCTGCAAAGGCACCAACTGGCAAACCTCCACCTACAACTTTACCAAAACATACAATATCTGCATTAACATTCATTAATTCTTGCACACCACCTTTTGCGAGTCTAAAACCCGTCATAACCTCATCAAAAATCAAAAGAATATCATTAGTATCACAAACAGCTCTTAAACCTTCAAGAAATCCATCTACTGGAGGAATGCAGCCCATGTTTCCAGCTACTGGCTCTACAATAATTGCGGCAATTTCATTTTTATTAGCTTCTACTAATTCTTTTACATTATCAATAGCATTAAATCTAGCCAATAAAGTGTCTTTTGCAGTACCTTGGGTAACTCCAGGACTGTTAGGAGTTCCAAACGTAATCGCACCACTTCCGGCAGCAATTAAAAACGAATCACTATGCCCATGATAGCAACCAGAAAACTTTATAATCTTATCTCTTTCAGTAAACCCTCGAGCTAAACGAATTGCACTCATACAAGCTTCTGTTCCTGAATTTACAAAACGAATTTTGTCAATATTTGGAACCATCGAAACAGCCAATTCAGCGATTTCAGTTTCTAGAGCAGTTGGCATACCAAAAGATGTACCAGCCTTTGTTTTTTCTACAACAGCATCTACAACAGGAGGAAATGCATGACCTAGTAACATTGGTCCCCAAGAATTGATATAATCGATAAATCGATTACCATCTTCATCATATACATATGCTCCTTTAGCTGATTTAGCAAAAATTGGTGTACCACCAACAGCACTGAATGCCCTAACAGGAGAATTAACTCCACCAGGAATTACTTCCTTTGCAGCTTTAAATAAAGCACTACTTCTTTGATATAACATATTATTTATTCGGAATCATTATTTCTTGACCTAAAGCTAAATCATTTGAGGTCATATTATTTAAATCTTTTATGGCTTTTACTGAAGTATTGTATCGTTTTGCTAGCGAATATAGGGTATCACCATTTACAATCACATACTTATATACTCCACTATTAATACGAACTATTTTAGGTGTATTTCCGCCAAGAACCTCTTGGTCATATTCATACAATTTATAGCGCTCTATTAGATTAATTAACTTTTGAGGATATTTTCTATCCGTGGCATAGCCAGCTGCACGTAAACCTTTGGCCCATGCTTTATAGTCATTAGGTTTCAACTTAAAAAGTTTCGCATAACGCTTACGACCAGTTAAAAACTCAGAATGATCTTTATAAGATGATTCAGCTTTTCTGTATTTCCTAAAGCATTCTTGAGACTTATCATCATCATGATAGATTTTTGCTCCTTTCCATCCATGACATTTAATTCCGAAGTGGTTATTAGCCTTAACTGCTAATCGACCACGACCAGAACCAGATTCTAAAATACCCTGAGCTAAAGTTATACTTGCAGGTATTTTAGATTTTCTCATTTCATCTTTTGCAATAGTTGCATATGTAACAATATACTTATCTATTGACGAAGGAATTTTAGCTGTCTTAATTTCTTTTATATCAGTTTCAGAAACTCTTGTTTCTTGTTTCTTATTAATGACCTCCACCTTTTTACTGTTCTTCTTCTTAGTCACAATTCCTTTTTTAGGACCACAACTAAAAACAACAATACTAAGTATCACTAATATGTATATATAAATTACTTTCATTCGTTAATTAAAGGCATATTCTTACGTTTCAATTTTAGATTCATACCTGCTATACCTTGTAAACCCCCAGTATGAATAGCTAATATTTTTGATCCTTTATGGAAAAAATCATTTTCAATTAAATCAACTATTCCGTACATCATTTTACCCGTATAAATGGGATCCAGAGGAATATTATAATCGCTTTTAAATCTATTGATAAATGTAATTAGTTCCGGTTTTATTTTTCCATATCCACCAAAATGATAATCTGTAACTAAATCCCAATTATCATTCTTTGCAAATTTACGAATATCTTGTTTTAAAAAGTCTCCTTTTAACGCAGGAAAACCTAATATTTTTTGATGATTCTCTGATGCATTTAAAATACCAGAAATAGTACCGCCTGTGCCAACACTGCAACATATATAATCAAACTGACCATCATCTTTAGATATTATTTCTTCACAACCTTTAACGGCCAATTGATTTGTACCGCCCTCTGGAATTAAATAAAATTCACCCAACTTCTTTTTAAGAGACTCAATATAATTAGAGTTAGATTTTCTTTTGTAATCCTCTCGAGAAACAAATAAAAGTTGCATACCACAAGACTTTGCAAAACTTAAGGTTGGATTACTTTTAATTTTCCCATCAAGCTCTTCACCTCTTATAATTCCAATGGTCTTAAAATTATTTATTTTACCAGCATAAGCCGTTGCCAAAATATGATTAGAAAATGCACCACCAAAAGTTAATAAAGTATCTTCTTTTAGCTTATAAGCTCTAAATAAATTGTATTTGAGTTTTCTATATTTATTACCAGAAATATGAGGATGAATTAAATCTTCGCGCTTTAAATAAAGTTGAATATTATAATCATCCTTCAGAGGAATTTGTTGGACTATTGCAGTTCTTGGAGAATCCATATTAGGCATCAAAAATAATGTATAAAATTCCAAAAAGTTCGTTTATCCAAAAAGTTTAAATTAGGTTCATTTTCATATGCCTCTCGTTCAAATGAAATATTTTTATAGGCCAATTTCCAATTTTTATATTTTATGAGTCTAATTAAAAATTCTAAAGTATAAACAATAAAGAAAGGAATAACCAATAACTCAAGTTGCTGTCTTAAATGTATTCTTTCGTGATTTATTAAAGTTCTTTTCCCTTTCAGAGCTTTATGCTTTAGAAGCATAAAAGGAAATAATGTTATCCCAACATAACCTCTTGGCACAATATATTTTGAAATTAAAATCACAATTTATTCTATTCAAAAATCAATCCAATTTACATTATCTTTGTTAAACATGAAGGAATTTGTCCCAATTGAAGACGGGGATTATTATTTAACACCCGAAGGCTATCGTTGTTTCACAGAACAATATCACTTAAAAAGAGGTTATTGCTGTGAGAGTGGCTGTAGACATTGCCCTTATGGGTTTAATAAAAAAACAAATACACAGAAAAAATAAATTTGGATTTAATTTTAATGACATATAAAGTTAAAGTCGCGAATATTCACCATCGTGTGGATATTCGTTATCCCTAGATTAATCATATTCAAACTCAGAATATGTAATAATCTAAAAGAACTATAAAATGACATTTAAAGAACAAATATTAGAAGGTATTCCAAATATTTTACCTCAACCAAAATTGTATGACTCTTCAATAAATCATGCTCCAAAACGAAAGGAGATATTGTCAACTGAAGAAGAGACTTTAGCGCTTAGAAATGCATTACGCTATTTCGATAAAAAACATCACAAAGTTTTAATGCACGAATTTAAAAATGAATTAGATACTTACGGTCGAATATACATGTATAGACTAAGGCCCGATTACGAAATGTATGCGAGACCAATTGATGAATATCCTGCCAAATCAAAACAAGCAGCAGCTATAATGCTCATGATTCAGAATAATTTAGATTATGCTGTTGCACAACACCCTCATGAATTGATTACCTATGGTGGTAATGGAGGTGTTTTTTCCAATTGGGCTCAATATAGATTAACCATGAAGTATTTGGCTGAAATGAATAATAGGCAAACCCTAGTCATGTATTCTGGTCATCCTATGGGTTTATTTCCTTCACACAATGAAGCACCAAGAGTTGTAGTTACCAATGGGATGATGATTCCTAATTATTCCAAACCGGATGATTGGGAAAAATTTAATGCCTTGGGTGTTACCCAATATGGGCAAATGACTGCAGGAAGCTATATGTATATTGGACCTCAAGGAATTGTTCATGGAACAACAATTACGGTTCTTAACGGCTTTAGAAAAATAGATAAAGAACCTGAAGGAAACCTATTTGTAACTTCTGGATTAGGTGGTATGTCTGGTGCACAACCAAAAGCTGGAAATATTGCAGGCTGCATAACCGTTTGTGCAGAAGTGAACCCAAAAATTACTCAAGTAAGATTAGATCAAGGTTGGATTGATGAAAAAATTACAGATTTAGATAAGCTTGTTGATCGCGTTAATAAAGCAAAAACTGAAAAAGAAACCGTTTCAATAGCTTATTTAGGGAATATTGTTGATGTCTGGGAAAAATTTGATGAAGCTAATATTCATATTGATTTAGGTAGTGATCAGACTTCACTGCACAATCCATGGGCTGGAGGTTATTATCCTGTAGGTTTATCTTTTGAAGAATCTAACGAGATGATGGCTAATAGTCCTGAACTTTTTAAAGAAAAAGTAAAAGAAACATTACGTCGTCATGCTAAAGCGATTAATAAGCATACTGCTAAGGGCACATATTTTTTTGATTATGGGAACGCCTTTTTATTAGAAGCTTCCAGGGCAGGTGCAGATATAATGTCTAAAAAATCTTCTATAGGTCGTGAATTTAAATACCCTAGTTATGTACAAGATATTATGGGACCTATGTGTTTTGATTACGGCTTTGGTCCATTCCGTTGGGTTTGTGCCTCAGGAAAACCTGAAGACTTAACAAAAACAGACAAAATTGCTTGTGATGTTTTGGAAGAGATAATGAAAGATTCACCAGAAGAAATTCAACAGCAAATGGCTGATAATATTCAATGGATAAAAGGAGCTCAAGAAAACAAATTAGTCGTAGGTTCTCAAGCTAGAATATTATATGCTGATGCAGAAGGTCGAATGAAGATAGCTCAAGCCTTTAACCAAGCCATATCAAGCAATGAAATTGGTGAAATTATATTAGGCAGAGATCATCATGATGTCTCAGGTACTGACTCTCCATATCGTGAAACTAGTAATATTTATGATGGATCTCGCTTTACAGCAGATATGGCAATTCACAATGTAATTGGTGATAGTTTTAGAGGAGCAACTTGGGTTAGTATTCACAATGGTGGTGGAGTTGGATGGGGAGAAGTAATTAATGGTGGCTTCGGCATGGTTCTTGATGGTACTAAGGAAGCATCAAAACGATTAAAACAAATGTTATTTTGGGATGTTAACAATGGTATTTCAAGACGAAGTTGGGCCAGAAATGAAGGAGCAATTTTTGCAATAAAACGTGCTATGGAAGTTGAACCTAATTTAAATGTAACTTTACCTAATCTAGTTGATGATAATTTATTTGAAACAAATTAAAAAAAGCGATATGAAGAAACTATTAAAATTCACACCCATTTTAATGTTTGCCATCCTTCTATCTTCTTGTAGTTCTGTAAGAGTTGCAGCAGATTATGATAGGGAAGCAAATTTTGACGATTACAAGACCTTTGCATTTTTTAAGCCTGGTATTGATAAGGCTGAAATAAATGATATTGATAAACGTAGAATATTAAGAGCCATTGAAGCTGAGTTAATGGCTAAAGGCATGACCAAGTCAGAAAATCCAGATATGCTAGTAAGTATATTCACCAAATCTAACCAACGTGTTGATATTTATAACAATGCTTGGGGTGCTGGTGCTTGGGGCTGGGGAGGTTTCAACCGATGGGGTTGGGGCTGGGGACCAGGTTTAGGTTGGGGAGGTGGAAACCAAGTTTCCACAAAAACCGAAGGTGTCTTATATATAGATTTAGTTGACACTAGTAAAAAAGAGTTAATCTGGCAAGGTTCAGGAACGGGTTATTTAGTCACAAAAAATGTTGAAAAAAAGGAAGCTCGTATTAAAGAATTTGTAGCAAAAACAATGGTACAGTTTCCACCTGAAAAAGGTTAAAAAAGAACTTTATATAAATTGAAAGTACTAGTAATCTAGTGCTTTTTTTGTTTCTATTAATTGATTAGGCTATAAATCTAAATACTATATCTTTGCCGACTTGTAAAGAAATATATTATGATACTAGGCCAAACCACAAGAAAAAACTTTACTCAAAACCCTAAGAATGATATTCTTTCAGGATTAACAGTCGCTTTAGCATTAGTACCTGAAGCTGTAGCATTTGCATTTGTTGCAGGTGTTGACCCACTTGTTGGACTCTACGGAGCTTTTATGATGGGAATTGTAACAGCGTTATTTGGTGGACGACCTGGAATGATCTCGGGAGCAACTGGAGCCATGGCCGTAGTCATGGTACATTTGATTCAGAAAGGAAATGAAGTTGGCTTAGCTTTAGACACACCAATTGAAAACCTTGGGTTGCAATGGCTATTTATTACATTACTATTAGTTGGTGGAATCCAAATATTAGCAGGAGTTTTTAAACTTGGTAAATTTGTACGTTTGATTCCGCATCCTGTAATGATGGGATTCGTTAATGGTTTAGCTATTGTTATTTTTCTTTCGCAATTGGGCTTATTTCCTAATGCAGTGCCTAAAGAAATTTCTATTTGGTCAAATACATCAGATTGGTTTTCTACATTATTTACTAATGCAGCATTCTGGAAAATGATGGGCTTTATTTGCCTAACAATGGGTATAATGTACGGGCTTCCTAAACTCACAAAAAAGATTCCTGCAGCGCTTATCGCTATAATAGTTGTAGCATGTATTACCATTTTTGGTGGTATTGAAATGAGTACTGTAGGTTCATTTATAGCTGATGGAGGTGGAAAAGGTTTAAAAGGTAGTTTACCAACGTTTCAAGATCAAATATTTGGGTTTTTTAGCACCTTATCTGGTCATTGGAGTTTAATCTTCTCAACTGCGTTTATACTTGCCGCGGTAGGTTTAATTGAATCTCTAATGACATTAAATCTTATTGATGAGATGACAGAAACAAGAGGAAGTGGTAATAGAGAATGTATTGCTCAAGGTGGTGCGAATATGCTTAATGGTTTATTTGGAGGAATGGGAGGCTGTGCTATGATTGGTCAATCCATAATCAATGTAGATTCTGGTGGGCGTGGGCGTTTGTCTGGAGCAGTTGCCGCAATTGCTTTACTTTGTTTTGTGTTATTTGGCGCACCTTTAATTGAACAAATACCAATTGCTGCCTTAGTTGGCGTAATGTTTATGGTTGTCATTGGAACATTTGCTTGGTCTAGTTTTAGAATTATTAGAAAAATACCTATTTCTGATGCGATCGTTTTAATAGCAGTTTCTGCAATCACAGTTTGGCAAGATTTGGCAGTTGCAGTAATTGCTGGAGTTATTATTTCTGCGTTAGTTTTCGCATGGAAAAACGCCACTATGATTAGAGCGAGAAAACGAATTCAGCCAGATGGCACAAAAACTTATGAAATTTGGGGCCCACTTTTCTTTGGATCTATTCAGAATTTCAATTCAAAATTTGATGCCAAAAACGATCCTGATAACGTTGAAATAGATTTTGTAGAATCTCGTGTAAGTGATCATTCTGCACTCGAAGCAATTTTCAATTTAGTAAACAAATACGAAGCTGAAGGTAAATCCATAAAGCTAAAACACCTTAGTGAGGATTGCAAACAACTAATGTATAAAGCCAGCCCTAAATTTAAAGAAGTAATTATTGAAGATGTGGATGATCCAAGATACCATTTAGCAGCTGATCCTGAAAAATTCACAAAACCACTTTCTGAATATAACATTTAATCGTAGCTATTGGCCATCCTTATAGACTAAGGATTAGCTAGTTACCTTTTTTTGTTTACGATTAAAAATATAAAATAACTGAAAATCAATTAATTAGAGTACATTCGCATCTTAATTTAATATATTTTAATATGAGTACTGGTACAGTAAAATTTTTTAATGATTCTAAAGGTTTTGGATTCATAACAGAAGAAGGAAGCGACAAAGATCATTTTGTACACATTTCTGGTTTAGTTGATGAAGTAAGAGAAGGTGACAAGGTAGAATTCGATTTAACAGAAGGAAAAAAGGGATTAAATGCAGTAAATGTAAAAGTTATATAAATAAACATATATATATCTTACAATCTTTTTAGAATACAGCCTATCTTTTTAGATAGGCTTTTTTAATGCTTACATCTGCACATTTTTTTCCTCCGGAAATTGACTCGGTATTTGACTTGGATCTTCATCTAACATTTGTCGTAAATCAATTTCAATACCTCGAGCAATTGTAGAAATTGGAACATCGTTTGGTCCTCCTTCAAAAGGATTCTCACCAGTTCTTGCTACGCGTTCCATAGTATGAAACGCCCAAGAGACTATTGCACAAAAAGGTATAGCAATCCAAATAAAATATTTACCGACTATATAAAAGTCATTCACCATAGTATCACCGATTTCTGCAAATTCTGGAATTAATCCAAATGGAATAAGTATTGTAAAAACTCTAGTTAAATAAAGTCCTAAGCTCGCATATTGTCTAGGATAAGGAAAATTTTTGATACGTTCTGATTTACCTTGGTGTGTAAAAAGAGACTCCAATACATTTTCTAACTCAAGAAAAGCAAACTCCCAAATAACACCTTTCTCCTTTAGTCGTCTTATGTGCTTAGATTGTAAATATAAAAGTGCTGTTTGTTTATTCCCTTTTGACAATACGTAAGAACGTTCTTCTTCAGACAAATACATCATTAGATTATCGTCTAAGGTCGAAACCTCCTCAGGAGTATGAATCATATTACTCCATTCTCTATTTGTTTTTGATTGATGTTGTGTCTCCCAACTTTTCTTTTGACGCATGGCGTACCGTAAAGCAGTCATCCACGCAATATGCCTGTAAATGAGGACCTTCTTATGATTTTTTAATTCATCATCAGAGATCGGCTCATCACAATACTCATTGGTAACCATATCTTGAATTTTCATTCCCCAAGTACGTGATGTATTAACGATGGCTCCCCAAATCATCCGAGCCTCCCAAATACGACCGTATGCAGAGTTGTTCTGAAAACCCACTAAAAATGCTACCGCTGTACCAATAAGTGCTACAGGTGTCCATGGTACATTTAAAAATGTGAATCCGAAAACTTTGTAGAGAATTGTTATAATTCCAGCATAAAGAAGATATATAAGTGTCTCACCTCTTGTCCAAAGCACCATGTCTAGGACTGAGTATCGTTTTTTAGTTAGCATTTAGTTGATTTTAAATATTCTTAAATATACAGAAAATGTCTAATAAAAGAACGTCTAGTAATTGAGTAAAGCTTCTATTTTATCCTTTACCTTTTCAGTAGATGGTATCATTGTTTGCTCTAAAGTCGAATTTAAAGGAATAGCTGGCATATTTTCACTACCAATGGTCATTACTGGCGCGTCTAAATATTTAAAGCATTCTTCTTGAATTTTTCCAGCTAAAGCTCTAGCAAAACTATTGTTAGAAGGTTCTTCTGTAACCACTAAACATTTGCTTGTTTTCTTGACCGATTTCATAACGGTGTCTTCATCTAAAGGAAATAAAGTTCTCAAATCAATAACTTCAATTTGGTCTTGCATGCTCATTTCTTCTGAAGCATTCATTGCCCAATGCACTCCCATACCATAAGTTACAATGGTAAGTGTTTCTAAATTTTCTTGTTTCCAGATTTCTTGTAAAACCCAAGCCTTTCCAAATGGCAAGACATAGTCTTCACTTGGTTCAACAGAAGTTGCTCCTTGAGTTCCTGGCACTTTAGACCAGTACAAACCTTTATGTTCTAAAATCACCACGGGATTGGGATCGTGATACCCAGCTTTCATCAAACCTTTTAAATCTGCTCCGTTACTTGGATAGGCAATTTTAATACCTCGAATATTAGTAACCACACTTTCAACTGAAGATGAATGGTAAGGTCCACCACTCCCATAAGCACCAATTGGTACTCTTAAAATCATACTCACTGGCCATTTTCCGTTAGAGAGATAACAACTTCTACTAACCTCTGTAAATAATTGATTTAAGCCTGGCCAAATATAATCGGCGAACTGAACTTCAACTATTGGTTTCAATCCAACCGCTGACATACCAACAGTAGAACCAACGATAAACGCTTCTTGTATTGGTGTATTAAAAACGCGATCGTCACCAAATTTTTGTGCTAATGTAGCCGCTTCTCTAAATACTCCACCTAAGCGTCCTCCAACATCTTGTCCATACAACAAACATTCTTTATGCTCTTTCATCAGTTCTTCAACTGCGAATAAAGCACAATCAACCATCACTACCTTATCAGCACCTTCAGGTTCTCGAGTTCCTTTTTCTTCTGTTATTGGTGTTGGTGCAAAATCATTTGTGTATAAATCTTCTGGTTTTGGGTCTTCAGCTTTTAAGGCTTTTTCAAAATCTGATTGTACTTTCGTTTTCGCGGAATTTTCTATTGCATCCACCTCGGTTGAAGAAAAACCAGCATCTAATAATTGTTGTTTAATTACAGGATAAGGATCTCGAGAACGTGCTTCTTCCAAATCATCTCTGTACCATTCCATTCGTACTCCAGACGTATGATGGTTTAATAAAGGAACCTTTGCATGTACTAAAAACGGTCGGCGCTCTTTTCGTATAGTATTAATTACTTTTTCTAAAGCTTCATAGCTTTCTGTAAAGTTTGCCCCATCAATAGAAATAGCTTCCAATCCATGAAACCCTGCTGCATATTCAGCTGCATTCTGAGCTCTAGTCTCAGCTTCATTGGCAGATATATCCCAACCATTATCCTGTACCAAATATAGAATTGGCATTTGCTTTAATGCTGCCATCTGAAAAGCTTCAGCAATCTCTCCTTCCGTTACAGAAGCATCACCAAGTGAACAAACTGAAATCGGATTTTCAATTGAATTATCATTTAAACCTTGTAATTCTTTGTATTGCATTCCCATAGCGACACCAGTTGCTGGAATTGCCTGCATACCAGTTGCAGAAGATTGATGAGGGATTTTAGGCTTATCATCATCCTTTAAACTAGGATGTGAGTAATACGATCTTCCAGCAGAAAAGGGATCGTCTTTCTTTGCTAACAATTGCAACATTAAATCATAAGGCTCTAAGCCAAATGATAATAACATGGCATCATCTCTATAATATGGAAATGCAAAATCTTGTGGCAGTAATTGTAGTCCTAATGCAATTTGAATAGCTTCATGACCACGAGAGGTTGCATGAACGTACTTGGAAACCTGTTTAAAATTAGCTTCGTATAATTCGGTCATTGCTTTGGCTGTGCAAAGCTTTGAATATGCCTTTTCGAGTATTGCTTTTTTCATTTATGCCAATTCCGTTTCCACTTTAGTCATCCATCCAAATTTATCTTCAAGCTGACCTGTTTTAATAGCATTTAAAGAATCATTTACTTCTAAACCTACAGGACTTTGGTCAGATACATGAATGGTTTCACCTTCTATACCTATTTCTTGAATATAAGCAATACCCACAGCCGTTCCTGTTCCAAAGGCCTCTTCCAAAGTTCCATTACTTGATGCTTCTTTTATTTCATCAATCGTAATTTTGCGCTCAGTCACGTTATAATTCATAGCCTTAAGCATTTCTATGACACTAACTCGCGTTATACCATGCAAAACTGATCCATCCAATTCTGGGGTAATAAACTCTCCTTTAATTTTGAAGAAGATATTCATCGTACCCACTTCTTGAATATATTTGTGTTCAGCAGCATCTAACCATAATACTTGGTCGTAACCTTTTGATTTTGCTTGTTCTGTAGGTCGAATTGCAGCTGCGTAGTTTCCAGCAGCCTTTGCCTCACCAGTGCCTCCATGTGCAGCTCTTATATATTGTTTTTCTGCCCATAACTTTATTCGCTTACTAAAAAATGGTCCAGCTGGTGAAGCCATAATAATAAACTTATAATATGTAGCTGCTCTCATACCAATAAATGGCTCATCTGCATACATAAATGGTCTCAAATATAATGCGCTTCCATCCTTAGGAGGAATCCAATTATGTTCTAAACCGACTAATTCTTTGAGTCCATCAACGAATAAATCTTCTGGAACATTTGGCATTCCCATACGATCAGCACTCAAATTCATACGCTTAGCATTATCCTCTGGTCTAAACAGCATTGGTTCACCTTTAGTATCCTTATAAGCCTTCATGCCTTCGAATATAGCTTGACCATAATGTAGTGCCATTGCGGCTGGATGCGTTGGAATCATTCCCATAGGAACAATTCTTGGATTTACCCATTCTCCATTTTCAAAATCACAAATAAACATGTGATCTGTAAATGTGGTTCCTAGTGGTATATTGTTGAAATCTAAAGCGTCTACTTTAGAGTTTTCTACTTTAGTTATTGAAATATTATAACTCATATTATTAGGTTTATGAGATTCTGAAACGCGTTCAGAATGACAAGTCTTTATATTTTTCTGTTGGTATCAAATTGTTCAAAATAGTCAGCAACTCTTCGCACAAAACTTCCTCCTAAAAAGCCATCAACGACACGATGATCAAAAGAAAGCGATAAGTACATCATACTTCTAATAGCGATTTCATCTCCGTTTTCAGTTTCGATAACTTCTGGTCGTTTCTTTATTATTCCTAATGCAAGAATAGCAACCTCTGGTTGATTAATAATTGGAGTTCCCATAACACTTCCAAAGGTTCCTACATTAGAAATAGTAAACGTGCTTCCTTTTATGTCATCACCAGACAACTTATTTTCTCTTGCTTTTTGAGCAAGCTCATTAACATTGGTAGCTAAAGCTTTTAAATCTTTAGCATCTGCATTTTTAACGACAGGTACAATTAAGTTTCCACTTGGTAATGCTGTGGCCATACCAATATTAATATCTTCTTTAACTATGATATTATTCCCATCAACTGATGCATTAATATTCGGAAAATCCTTAACAGCTTTTGCTACAGCTTCAACAAATAAAGGTGTGAATGTTAATCGCTCACCATGCTTTTCTTGAAATGCCTTTTTATTAGCGTTTCTCCAATTCACCATATTGGTTAAATCTGCTTCTACATAAGCTGTGACGTGAGGCGACGTATGTTTAGAATAGACCATATGGTCAGCGATCATCTGACGCATACGGTCCATTTCTACAATTTTCCCTTTTCCTTTTTCAAATGTCAATTGCGGTATACGATATACCGTTGGATCTTTAGTAATGGGCTGTGCAAATTTATAAGGTCGTCCCTCTTCTATATATTGAAATAAGTCACTTTTACGCAACCTTCCATCGTTTCCAGTAGCTGGAATGCGTGCTAATTCTTCAAAACTGATATGCTGCTCTTTCGCTATTGATCTAATTAAAGGCGCAAAGAAATTATTAGAATTTGAAACTGAAAATGACGTCGAACTTGAAGGTGTTTTAACTGATTTTGGTCTTTTTTGAGTTTTCTCTTTATGTTGAGACTTCTCGACTGTGCTCGGAGTGACATCTTGGTTCTTTTGTGCATTCAAGTTCGATTTCACTTCCGAAACTTCTAGTAAGGCAATAACTTCACCAACAGGAACGACATCTTTGGCCTGAAACATAGTTTTAACTAAAGTCCCTGAAGCGGGAGCTGGAACTTCATTATCAACCTTATCCGTTGCGACTTCTAAAATAATATCACCTTCTTCAAAAGTATCGCCTTCACTGATCAACCAATTTATTATGGTGCCTTCAGTAATACTCTCACCCATTTTGGGCATCTTAAGCTCAAATTCTTTCAATCTACTTCTAATTAATTTAGAAATAAAGATAAGTTATATAGATTTTTTCAATCTTAATTAACTTTAAAAATACTCATAATAAGAATTTAATTCTTAAAATATATGTTTATAAAGTTTTATATTCTTTTTATTCTTAATTTTGCGATGATTAAAAACATAATATCCTTATGGCTCATAATCTTGACAAAATAGACACTCAAATACTTGCTATACTTCAAAAAGACAGTAATCGAACAACAAAAAGCATAGCTACAGAGCTAGGAATGACAACGTCCCCGGTTTTTGAACGTATTAAAAAACTAGAAAAAGAAGGTTATATTAAAAAGTATGTTGCTGTTTTAGACAATAAAAAAATAGGATTAAAGCTAACCGTTTTTATAGGTATCACTTTACAAGGTCATACTCGAAGCTATTTAGAAAAGTTTGTAAAAGAAATTAATAATTTTCCTGAGATTGTAGAATGTCATCGTGTAAGTGGAAATTTTGATTACCTACTAAAATTAGTAGTTGAGGATATTGAAGCTTACGAAACATTTATCATCTCTAAATTGACACTCCTTCCTTATTTAGGAAATGTTCAGAGTCTGATTACACTATCTACTGGAAAGGAAACTAATGAAATTGATTTGAGTAGGATATAAAATAATTACTTTTTAAAAGTTTCTCTGAGCGTTTTATAAATATCATCTTGAACTTTCATGTTTTCTGGCACTTCTCTTAATGGTTCTACAACTTTTAAGAATTCATGACAATCAGATGGCAATTGCTGATAAAGTTCAGTACCTTTTGTCTTCCAAGCTATCATTTCGTCAGTAACTCCTCTAATCACTTTTCCAGGATTTCCGACAACCAAACTTCTGTAAGGAATTTTTGTTTCGGCTTTTATAAAAGACATCGCACCTATAATACATTCATCACCAATTTCGGCATCATCCATAATTACGGTATTCATACCAATGAGACAATTTCTTCCCAAGTTAGCGCCATGAATTAT
Organism: Winogradskyella sp. PG-2; assembly: GCF_000828715.1. Lineage (NCBI taxonomy): Bacteria > Pseudomonadati > Bacteroidota > Flavobacteriia > Flavobacteriales > Flavobacteriaceae > Winogradskyella > Winogradskyella sp. PG-2. The sequence continues at coordinate 726,377 of NZ_AP014583.1, forward strand.
AGCTCCATGTCCAATATGCGCACTTTCTTTTAAAATAATAGATTTACCAGGAAACATGTGTACTGTACAGTTCTCTTGCACATTAACACCATCCTCTAAAATAATCTGTCCCCAATCACCACGAATTGCAGCTCCAGGACCTATATAACAGTTTTTACCAATAATAACATTTCCTGTTACTGCAGCCAAAGGATGCACAAAACTACTTTCGTGAACAACTGGTATGTAGCCTTGGAAGCTGTATATCATTTTACTTAAATCCTTTTAATTTCTCTTTTGTAAACTCAGACAGTACTAAACGTCCACTTGTTTGAGCACGTTCAGCCAAAAGTTCATCCCAATCGTCTGTACCTTTCCAGAATACTTTTTTCATTTCTAACATAGCTTCCGTATTGTAAGTACATAAATGCTCTGCAGTTGTTTTAATAGCTTCATCAAGTTCTTCAGTACTTTCATAAACATGCGTAAATAAGCCTTTTTGTTTAGCCCATTCTGCAGGATAAAATGAATTAGCATCAATGGCAATTTGCGACATAGCACTTAATCCCATTTTACGTTCAATAGCTGGTCCAACTACGAAAGGTCCAATCCCAATATTTAACTCACTTAACTTAATGGCTGCGAATTTAGTTCCCATGCAATAATCGGTAGAAGCTGCCAATCCAACTCCACCTCCAACAGTTTTTCCTTGGATACGTCCTATTATAAACTTAGGACATTTACGCATGGCGTTAATGACATTAGCAAAGCCAGAAAAGAACACTTTTCCCGTAGAAGCATCATTAATATTTATCAATTCCTTAAAGCTTGCACCAGCACAAAACGTTCGGTCTCCACCACTCTTTAGAACTATGACTTTAATCGCATCATTCTGACCAGCTTCAGTAATAGTATTCGCCAATTTTGCTAGTATATCTCCTGGTAGAGAATTGTGTGCAGGATGAAAAAATTCTATGTAACCTACTTCGTTTTCTATGGTTTGTTTTACGTATGGTTTTGTCATATTATATTAATCCAAATTGTTCAAAATGGTGATTTAAGTGCTTACGCTCCATTAAATACCATTCATATTTATTTAATTCTCCAAAAACCATATTGTTCAATATTGCATCTGGATTTTCTTTAAAATACTCTAAATAAACTTCACGTTGTGCTTTAAATTTCTCAAGCGCTGTGGCAAAATCTTCATGCTTCAAGTCATCAAGTGTATCCTTTTCTAACAAAGGAAACTGAGAATTTTGAGGAAACTTATTATAGTTCCATAAACTGTTTTTTACTTTCTCTAAAATCTTTTCTGGTGTAGAAATTTCAAAATCTTGAATTTCACCTGCAGCTATTTTATAGGTATATTCTAAATGCTCTAACATATGCTGAGGCGTCATAATGCCCCATTTAGGCTTTGTATCCTTTGAAAGCTCACTTAAGCATTCTTCAATTTTTTCAGTAGTCATTTCAACAAATGTTTCTTGCTTCTTCTGAACCATGGTCAATACCGTTGCTAATGCCACTAATTCGTCATCGGCATCAAAGATTTCAGCAAACCATTTTACGATTCCGCTTGGATGTTCAGCGCTAGCAACATCACGATCAATTTTTTGCTTACATGTTAAGCGCACATAAATCGTATCGTTATGATATAACGGTCTTAAGAAACGACATTCTTCTAACCCATAATTTGCAGATACCGGTCCTTTATTAGGATGTACAAATAATCCTGCCGCAGCCGAAATTATAAAATAGCCATGAGCAGTTCTTTTTTCAAAAATACTTCCATCCAAAGATGTAATATCTGTATGCGCATAAAAATGATCCCAAGTTACATTTGCGAATGAAATGATATCTGTATCTGTTATAGTACGCTTATGAGTTTTCATTGACATACCTGCCTCAATATCTTCCCAATGGTATTTAAAAGGATGCTGTTCTGCTTCCTTATACTTAGCATTCTGTTGATAAATGCCTGTTATTTCTGTAATCGTTGTTGGTGAACCTTGAATTGCTGTACGTTGCAAATAGTGTTTAATACCACGCATACCCCCCATTTCTTCTCCACCTCCAGCACGTCCTGGACCTCCATGCACCAAATAAGGTAATGGCGAACCATGACCTGTACTTTCCTTAGCGCTTTCCCTGTTGAGTACTAAAATACGACCATGATGACTTGCTGCATTAACAACATATTCTTTAGCTATTTTATCATCATTAGTAGCAATAGAAGATACTAGTGAGCCTTTACCCATTTGAGCCAAAATAATGGCTTCATCTAAGTTTTTATAAGGCATTATGGTACTTACTGGACCAAATGCTTCACGCACATGAATAACAGTATTTTGAAATGGATGATCTGCCCTTAAAAGTATTGGGCTTATAAAAGCACCTTTTTTAGCATCTGCTCCAATAGTTTCTATTTTATCTAAATCACCATAAACAATTTGAGCTTCTTTAGTCAAATCAGTGACAGACTCTCTAACTGCATTAACTTGTTGTCGACTCACTAAAGATCCCATTCTTACTTCCTTAAGTCTTGGATCACCAATAGTCACTTTATCTAAAGCTTTCCCTAATGAAATTTGAACATCTTCTACTAGGTTTTCCGGCACAATAATTCGTCTTATCGCAGTACATTTTTGCCCAGCCTTAACGGTCATTTCTTTCCGAACTTCTTTTATGAATAAATGAAATTCTGGTGTTCCTGGCACAGCATCTTCTCCTAATATCGAAGCGTTTAATGAGTCTGATTCCATTGTAAATGGCACAGATTCTTGAATTAATCTTGGATGTGCTTTTAGCAATCGACCAGTCTGGGCAGAACCAGTAAAGGTCACTACATCTTGAGATTCTACTGTATCCAAAATAGTTCTTACTGTTCCATTAATGATTTGAAGTGCTCCTTCTGGAAGGATTCTTGAATCAATAATAGTTCTAGCAACAGCTTCTGCTAAATAAGATGATGAAGGAGCTGGTAAGACCACAGCTGGCATTCCAGCCATCCAATTCACTGCACATTTTTCTAACATTCCCCATACTGGGAAATTGAAGGCGTTAATATGAACAGCAACTCCTTTTTTAGGCACCATGATATGATGTGCCATAAAACGTCCACCACGTGATAAATCTATAGCATCACCTTCTACGTGATACGGTTGATTTGGAAATAGTTTTCTCAAGGATGCATTAGCAAAAAGGTTTCCAAAACCTCCTTCGATATCAATCCAACTATCTACTTTGGTTGCTCCGGTTCTATAACTTAATTCATAGAACGCATTTTTTCTTTTGGTAAGATATAACGCTAAACTTTTAAGCATGTTTCCACGCTCTTGAAATGTCATTTTACGAAGTGTTTCACCACCTTTTGTTCTTCCGTAATTAAGTATTTCTGGAATATCTAATCCTTCAATGGCTACACTCGTGAATGCTTCACCAGTTACGGCATCTAGAATTGGTGTTCCTTCTTCTTTACCTGTTGTCCAATTGCCTTGAACATAATGTTGTATTTTTTTCATAATTAAACGCGTTCAATTATTGCCGCATAACCTTGTCCTACTCCAATACACATCGTTACCAACGCATATCTTTTGTTCTGTTCATGTAATTCTAAAGCTGCAGAATACGCTATTCTCGCTCCTGTCACACCCAATGGATGGCCAATAGCAATCGAACCGCCATTTGGATTTAATCTTGAATCATCATCTGCTAATCCCCAAGCTCTCGTACACGCTAATGCTTGGGCAGCAAAAGCTTCATTTAACTCAATTACATCCATATCATCCATTGTCAATCCAGCTTTTTCTAAAGCTTTATTTGATGCTTGAACTGGACCAATGCCCATAATTCTAGGCTCAACGCCTACCACAGCAGAACTTACAATTCTAGCCAATGGTGTTAAGTTATATTTTTTAACCGCATCTTCTGATGCTATAATTGTTGCAGCGGCACCATCGTTTAATCCTGATGAATTTCCCGCCGTAACACTTCCGCCTTCTTTTTTAAAGGCTGCTCTTAGTTTTCCTAATACTTCTAATGATGTGTTTGGCTTTACAAATTCATCTTTTGAAAACTGAATGGGATCTTTTTTACGTTGTGGTATTTCTACAGTGACTATTTCTTTTGCTAGTCGTCCGTTTTCTTGTGCTTTTGATGCTTTCATCTGGCTCCAATAGGCAAACTTATCTTGGTCTTTTCGGGAGATATTATATTTTTCTACTAGGTTCTCAGCAGTAACACCCATTCCATCCGTGCCATATAATTTATGCATTTTAGGGCTTATAAAACGCCATCCAAAAGTTGAATCATACATTTTAGAATCCCCTCCAAAAGCTGTAGACGGTTTAGCCATGACGTATGGACCTCTTGTCATATTCTCTACACCACCAGAAATAAACAGATCGCCATCTCCTGCTTTTATAGCACGATTGGCATGAATGATTGCAGATAATCCTGAGCTACATAATCTATTAACTGTTTCACCTGGAACTGTAAAGGGTAATCCAGCCAGCAAAGAAGACATTCTCGCTACATTACGATTATCCTCACCTGCTTGGTTAGCACAACCCATTATCACATCGTCATATGCTTCTTTTGGAATATTTGGATTTCGTTTTACAACTTCTTCAATCACTAACGCTCCTAAATCGTCCGTACGAACAGCTGATAATGTGCCTTTATAATTTCCTATTGGTGTACGCACACCGTCTATAATATATGCTTCATTCATATTATTCTTCCCATTCTTTTTGAGTTCTATAAACCACACCTTTAAAAAGTGCGACTAATTCATCACCACGTTTTACTTCGATAATATTAAACCCTAATTTGTTATTTACTTTTTCAATCACAGATTCAGCAACCAACTCATCTCCTTCATCTAATGCTTCAATATGATTGATGCTTGTTTCAATCGATACTGAATATTTGCCATGTGTATTTGCTGCAAACCCAAAAGCTGTATCTGCTAAAGAATAGCTAATTCCACCATGAGCTTTGTTCATGCTATTAAGCATGTCCTTTCTAATGGTCATTGCCACTTTACATCTGCCAATCTCACATTCTAAAATCTCAATACCTAACCATTGACTGTAGGCATCTTGACTCAACATTTTATATGGAATCTGTTCTCCTTTCATTTAAAAGAACGTCTTACTTTCCTTATTCATTTTGCGTAATAATGGACTACAACGATACCTGTCTTCGTGATACTCATCGTACAATTCATCTAACTTAGACACACACCAATTTATTCCCTTTTCATCTGCCCAAGCCAATAAACCTTTTGGGTAATTTACACCTTTGGTCATCGCATTATCAATATCTTTTGCTGATGCAACATTCAAAAACAAAGCATCTGCAGCTTCATTAATTAACATTACTAGAACACGATCGAATATCTGTTGCGCTAATACTTTATCTTCTTTTGGTTCTGGTTTAATAGCTCCTTCCGAATAATCATAGTATCCTTTTCCTGATTTACGACCCAAATAACCAGCTTCTGAAAGCCGTTTTTGTGTAAATGCCGGCTTATATCTTGGATCGAAATAAAATGCTGTAAATACAGTTTCTGTAACTGTATAATTGACATCATTGCCTATAAAATCCATTAATTCAAATGGTCCCATTCGAAAACCACCCAAAGATTTTAAACTATGATCTATAGTCGCAAAATCTGCTATGCCTTCTTCATAAATTCGCAATGATTCCCCATAGAAAGGACGAGCGACTCTATTGACAATAAAACCTGGTGTGTCTTTAGCGACAGCTACTACTTTTTTCCAATCAGAAATCGTATCAATGGACCTCTGAAGTACAGCTGCAGATGTTTGAATTGCAGGAATCACCTCAACTAGTTTCATTAAAGGCGCTGGATTAAAAAAATGAATACCGACACAACGTTCTGGTTTTTCTAAAGATGCTGCTATAGACGCAATTGATAAACTAGACGTGTTTGATGCTATGATACAATCTTCAGATACGTAACCTTCAAGTTCTGAAAAGACTTTCTTTTTTATCTCAAGGTTTTCAACAATCGCTTCAATGGTCAAGTTTGAGTCTGATAAATATTTCAAGTTATCTACATAACTAATATTAGACTGAATTCTATTCTTTTCATCAGCATCTATTCGCCCCTTTTCAATAAGGCGATTTAATATTTTCTCAAGGCTTGCCTTAGCTCTATCTAAAGCAGCATGATTAGTATCGTATAACTTTACTGCGCAACCTGAAGTAGCTGCAACTTGTGCAATACCACTTCCCATTGTTCCTGAACCTATAATTCCTATGTTCATAGTTTTATATTAAAACGGTAGATTTTTTACATCTACATTACCGCCAGACAAAATAATGCCGACGCTTTTATTTTTAAATTCTTCTTTTTTCTTCAAAACGGCCGCAAAAGGTACAGCACATGAAGGCTCAATAATGATTTTCATGCGCTCCCAAATGAGTTGCATCGCATTTACAATTTCGTCTTCTTCTACACGTATAATCTTATCGACATGCTTTTGAATAATCGGAAAATTGCGATCTCCTAAGTGCGTTCTTAGACCATCTGCAACCGTATGAAAACTATCGTTAGTTTCAATTTCACCGGATATTAAAGAACGATACGCATCATCTGCTTCCATTGGCTCACCACCTATGACTTTGCAGTTATTAGAAAAATAATGCGCTGCCAAAGCCGTTCCTGCAATAAGACCTCCTCCTCCAATTGGTGTTAAAATTACGTCTAATTCTGGATATTCCTCCAGCAATTCCATAGCAGCTGTACTGTTACCATAAATCACCTCATCTTGGTTAGAAGGATGTAAAAAAGATGCTCCATTTTCTTCCCTTATTTTATTTGCTGTAGCTTCTCTAGCCTGAGGTGTAGATTCGCATTCTATAATTTCACCTTCGTAAGTTTTCACACCATCCTTTTTTACTTGAGGTGCATTTTCTGGCATTACGATGTACGCCTTAACATCTAATTTTTGAGCTGCTAATGATACCGCTTGTGCAAAGTTTCCTGAAGAATGAGTTACCACTCCGCGTTTTCTTTCTTCTTCTGAAAGCGATAGAATTGCATTAGCCGCTCCACGCATTTTAAACGCTCCCATTTTTTGGAAGTTCTCACATTTAAACACAATATTGGCACCTACCATTTCATTTATTAAGCTCGAACTTAATACTGGAGTTTTATGAATAAATGGCTTTATTCTATTATGAACTTCTATGAGGGTTTCTTTAGTCAATTAGTTGCCTTTGAAATTTGGTTTTCGTTTTTCTATAAATGCTGCAACTCCCTCTGCATAATCATTACTAGTTGCTGCTTCAATTTGTAATTTAGATTCTAAAGCCAATTGATCTTCTAGAGTATTAGTCATTGACTTATTAAACAACTCCTTAATTAAGCCTAAGGCCTTAGTTGGCATATTGGCCAACTTAATTGCCAATTTAGAGATCGTTTCCTCAAATTCTTCTACAGAAACAGATTTATAAATCATTCCCATTTTTTCGGCTTCTTCTGCTGAAATCTTATCACCTAACATCGCTAACGCTTGTGCTTTCTGAAAACCTATTAAGCGCGGTAAAAAAAACGTACCTGCACTGTCAGGAACCAAACCAATTAAACTAAAGGCTTGAATAAAACTCACCTTCTCGTGAGCCACAACAATATCACAAGCTAATGCGATATTAGCTCCTGCTCCAGCTGCCACACCATTAATAGCTCCAATGATTGGTTTTTTAATTGAGCGTAACCTTGTAATTATTGGATTATAATGCTCTTCTAATATTTTTTTAAATCCTGGGTTCAATTCAGGATTTGTTACTTCTTTTAAATCTTGACCAGCGCAAAAGGCTTTTCCGTTTCCTGTTAGCACTATTGCTCTTACATCGGCATTAGTTTCACAGTCATCTAAAATAGATTGAAGACTTAATGCCATTTTACGATTGAAGCTATTAAACACTTCTGGTCTATTTAGCGTTATGTGCGCTATTTTATTTTCAATCTTTACTAGAATTGAATTATTACTCATATCTATGTTTTTGCTGTCTATCTAAGACATTTAAAATAATCAAAAGGTTCTTGGCAATCATCGCATTGAAACTGCGCTTTGCATGCTGTAGAACCAAACTGACTTACTAATCGTGTATTTGTCGATGCACAATTCGTACATTTCACAATACGTTTTCCATTCAACAAAACATCTTTATCAGCGTCTGCTTCTAAAGGTGCTGCTATACCATAATCTTCTAATGCTTTACGACCTCTTGGCGTAATCCAATCAGTTGTCCAAGCTGGATATAAAATTAAATCAATTTCAGATTCATAACCAGCTTCTTTTAATGCTTTTTTAATATCATCACCTATCACATCCATTGCTGGACAACCACTATAGGTTGGTGTGATTTCTACCTTGACAATATCATTTAAAAAAATCGCGGAACGCACTACTCCCATATCCATAATAGACAAAACTGGAATTTCAGGGTCTGACACCTGTTCCAGTATTGAAATTAATCTATGATCAATATTTTGTTCAGTTGTTACCATTCCATATTTGGATACGTACGTTGCATATATTGCAAGTCACTTAACAAATAGCCTAAATGCTCTGTATGAATGCCTTCTTTACCACCTTTTTGAAAGTATTTAGATTCTGGTATTTGAAGTGTTACTTCTTCTAAAAGTTCACCTACTTGATTATAGTAGTTATCCTTTAATTTAGTAACATCAACACCAATTCCTTGAGCAACCATAGCTTTATCCGCTTCGGTTTGATGAAACAGCTCGTCAGTGTATGTCCATAAATCATCAATGGCTTCTTGCATTTTTGTTTTACTTTTTTCTGTTCCGTCACCTAATCGTTTTACCCAATCTGAAGAGAAACGTTCATGATAACTCACCTCTTTAATGCACTTATTCGCTATTGCAGATAATATAAGATCTGAGCTTTTCTGTAATTCTGAAAGAAATGCTAAATGATATACGTCGAATAAAAACTGACGTCCTAAGGTATATGCAAAGTTTGTATTAGGTTGCTCTACTAATAATACGTTTTTGTAATCGCGTTCTTTACGTAACATAGCAATATCATCTTCGGTTCTGTCATCTCCCGCTATCTTAGCTGCATATTGAAAGTAGCTCCTCACTTGCCCAAATAAATCCAATGAAATATTAGTACAAGCAATATCCGTTTCTAGGCTTGGACCATGGCCGCATAATTCCCCCATTCTTTGTCCTAGAATAAGGCTGTTGTCTGCAATACCGAGTATGTAATTATATAAGTTTTCGTTTTTCATGTTTACTTTCCGCGAAAGTGGAAATCGTTTTAATTAAACATTTAAATAATTTTATGTGTTTCCCGATTTCTCGGGAATTGTAATTAGAGTAAAACTCAAATTACATATGTTTTACTTCGTCTGGTAAATCATAAAATGTTGGGTGACGATATACTTTATCTTGTGCTGGCTCGAATAGCTCACCATTATTTTCAGGATTTGACGCAGTAATGTTTTTAGATTCTACTACCCAAATACTAACACCTTCATTTCTTCTGGTATATACATCACGTGCATTTTCTAGCGCCATATCAGAATCCGCAGCATGTAAACTACCACAGTGTCTGTGTTCTAATCCGTTTTTACTTCTAACGAAGATTTCCCATAAGGGCCATTTTTTTGTTGACATGATCTTATTATTATACTGCTTGTTTTTCTTTTCGTTCTTGTTTCTTACTCGCATGAGCCATTGCCGCATCTCTTACCCATTCGCCTTTCTCCCATGCTCCAACTCTTGCTTTCATTCGTTGCTTATTCATAGGCCCATGACCTTTGACAACTTGCCAAAATTCATCCCAATCGATTTCACCGAAATCATAACTTCCACGCTCTTCATTCCATTTTAAATCTGGATCTGGGACAGTCAATCCAATTAAATCCGCTTGTGGTACTGTTTGATCAATAAACTGTTGACGTAAATCGTCATTAGATTTACGCTTTAATTTCCATTTCATTGATTGTGCTGTATGTATAGAAACATCATCTGTTGGCCCTAACATCATTAAACTTGGCCACCACCAACGATTCAATGCATCTTGCGCCATTTCTTTTTGTTCTGGTGTTCCGTTTGCAAGCTTTATCATGATTTCATAACCTTGACGTTGATGAAAACTTTCTTCTTTACATACACGAATCATTGCTCTAGCATAAGGACCATAAGATGTATTACATAAAGGTACTTGATTGATAATCGCTGCACCATCCACTAACCAACCAATAGCTCCCATATCTGCCCAAGTAATAGTTGGGTAATTAAAAATACTCGAGTATTTGGCCTTACCTGTATGTAATTGTTCATACATCTCTTCTCTAGATATACCTAAAGTTTCTGCAGCAGAATATAGATACAATCCATGACCTGCTTCATCTTGTACTTTTGCCAACAAAGCAACTTTACGACGCAACGATGGTGCTCTTGTGATCCAATTACCTTCTGGCAGCATACCTACGATTTCAGAATGTGCATGCTGAGACATTTGCCTTATATGCATCTTACGATACTTTTCTGGCATCCAATCCTTGGGCTCAATTTTTTCATCACGTGCGATACGTGTTTCAAATTGTACTTCTAAATTTTTTATTTGTTCTTCACTCATAATTTTGAGTTTTATTTTTATACATCGAAATCAACAACTACTTTATCAGAAGTAGGTACTGCTTGGCAGCTTAATACTAAATTCTGCGACACTTCTTTATCGTCTAAGGCATAATTAATTTTCATTTCTACTGATCCATCAATAACCTCACATTTACAAGTACTACAAACACCACCTTTACAAGCAAATGGTAAATCCGCACCAGCGCCTAGTGCAGCATCTAAAATATTATCATATTCTTTTGTCATGGTAAATAAAAACTCTTTACCACCATCTACAATTGTTACTTCTGTACCTTCTACATTTTGTTGCGCCAAACGCTCGGCTCTCTTAATATCTTCTTCAGATAGACCAGTTACAAATAACTCGTAATGCACCAATTCTTTTGGTAAACCTACATTAATAAGATATTCACTAACGTAATTCACCATCTTCTCCGGTCCGCAAAGGAATACTTCATTAGTATCAGGTACATCTATAAACGTCTTGGCTAGTATCTGCATTTTTTCATCGTCAAATCGTCCATTAAACAACTCTATATCTCGTCGCTCTTTGGTTAAGAAATAATAAATTTCTAAACGTCCGAAATAAGTATTTCTTAACTGTTCTAATTCCTCTTTGAATATAATCGATTTAGCCGTTTTATTTACATAAAACAATTTACATGTAGAATTTGGCTCAGAAGACAAATGTGCCTTTAGCATTGATAATACTGGTGTGATTCCGCTACCAGCAGCAAAGAACAAGTAATTTTTAGATGATTCTGGCATTACCTCAACACCAAAATTTCCACTTGGTGCCATAACCTCTATATTATCACCCGAGTTTAACTCTTCATTGATATAGGTTGAAAATTTACCACCAGAAATTTGTTTAACAGCTACTTGCCATTGACCATCTGAAGGTCCAGAACATAATGAATAGGAACGCCTAACATCTTCATCATTAATATCAGCTTTTAAGGTTAAATGTTGACCTTGTCTAAACTTAAACTGTTCTTGCAAATTAGAAGGCACATCAAAAGTTACCACTGAAGTATCTTCGGTTTCTTTATAAATATCTGCAACTTTTAAGTTGTGAAATTCCGCCATATCGTTGTAAATATATTTCAACTAACAACTGTTAGTTTGTTTTACAAAGTTATTAAGTTTAATTCTAATTACAAAATAAAAACTAACAATTGTTAGTTTTTATTTTGTGTAGATTCCTTTTATTAAGATTTGATTCAATGTATTAGATAAATTTTCAAGCTCTAAATCTTCCTTTTTTGGTATCCAAATGTAAAGTGAGCGCAAAGTGGTTAAAATAGAAAACATCATTACATCAGGTTTAACATTTGTTATTTTTCCTGCTGCAATACCCTGTTTAAGGATAGCAATAAAATCGTTTTCATAATCGATACGCAGTTTTTGATAATAATCTAATTTTTCTAGAAGATGCATCCAGTCATTATTTAATGAAGCCATACCATATATGTTTTGGCTAGAAATTCTAACATGCAATTCTATAATTTGTTTAAGTTTACCAATACAATCTTCTTCTGATGATTGAATTAGTTTCATACCAGCAGTAAATTCTTCTGCCAAAGAAATTATAATCGTATTGAGAATAGCTTGCTTAGAATTTATATGATTATAAAGACTTGCCGCCTTAATTCCCATTTCTGCAGCTAAATCTCGCATAGTGACAGCACTATAGCCTTTTTCTTTAAAAAGCTTTGCCGCTACCCTAATAATTTCTTCTTTTCGAGTTTCTTGTTTCAAACAATCATACTGTTTATTATTTGTAAATTTAAGCAAAAAAGAAGCTATGGGATTTTTAGATTTTATTTTTGGAGCCGAGAAGCGACAAGTTGAACATTATATCAACAATGGAGCTGTTATTTTAGATGTGAGATCGCAACGTGAATGGGATGCTGGACATATTGAAGATTCTGTACATATTCCATTAAGTGAGTTAAATAATCGTATTGCCGAGGTGAAAAAACTTTATAAACCAGTCATTGCTTGTTGCGCTAGTGGAATACGATCTGCGAAAGCAGCAAAATTTTTAAACCTCAATAATATTGAAGCTACTAATGGTGGTGGTTGGGTAAACCTAAAAAAGAAGCTATAATTTTAAAGATTGTAAAACTTCTAAGGATTCAACTGGCTTTTGATTGTATTCCAATGTCCAACCTAGAGAATTTGTTAGAATAAATAATTTTGAAAGTTCACTGATTAGTCGATTTTGAGCGTTGGACTTTAAATCTGAAGCTTCAATCTTTTTCATTAGAGACGCATTAACGGTTTCTTTTATTTCGTTGTAATCTTTTGCTTCAAACTGATTTAAAAAATCTGCTTGAATATCGTAATATTCAAAATCGGGACTAATTTTTATTTCTTCTTCTGGAATACTTTTTATGCGAAGTGTTTTTGTTAACTCATCGACTTCATATTCAATTTTACTTAAATCGTACCCAATAGTTACATCTGCATTAACAATAACAACAGCTTTCTTTTCTGCTTCTAATAAATCCCCATAAACAGCTTTGGAATTTTTATATGTAAACACTTCACTAAAATGACCTTCAGTGACAACTAACTTACCCACGTTATTAACTTGTTCTTGGATTAAAGCAGAGTTTTCTTGAAGCGTAATTTTTTCTTCATGTTTATCTCCACAATATTTAAATGTGAATAGAACAATTAAGGTAATAATGACACCGAACAGTATTTTTCGCATAGACGAATTTAATAAAAATACGACGTATTACTTAAGAAACAAGTGTATATAAATCCTGTTTTTTTGCCTTACATCGTTATCCATAGTCTATTATCCAAGAAAAATGCAACATATCCTAAATATTTAAAAATCAAAAAACTAGCCTATAACTTAGCTATAGTTAAGAATGTATTGAATTATAAACATTGCATTTTTAATCGCCTCAAACCTAAAACTGTATATATTATGATTAAGAAAATATACACCCTACTCATCCTATGTTCTACCGTATTCGGTTATGGTCAACATATTACATTATTGAAAAATTATAATCCAAAAGCTCAAGAATTAAAACATTCTTTAAACCACTCTAGAGATAGTTTGTTAATGGAATGTGAAAGCACTATTCTTAAGATAGAGATTTTTAACGAAGACTATGAGAAAACAACCATAGTAGATGCTCCTGAAATTAAAATATCGCTCATCGATCTTCCAGCTGGAAAATTTGTTATTGAAGCTAAATTAGTGGACAAAAGCATCATTATGGATTTAATAAAGTATGATTTTGAATATAAAAAATCTACTCAAAGTAAAGAAGTCGCTGAAGGAAAAGGTATGATGTTAGACGAAAATCTAAAATTGATAAAGAGTACACCTAAACGAAGTATAGAATCACTTCTAACAAGAGGAAAAAGAAAAAAAATCACAGATAGGAAGCAAAAATATTATTGGGTTATTAATGAAGTTAACAATGACCTAGGTGCTCGTAAAACTATGAAGTTAGTAAATCAGGAATCTGCAGATAAAATGATAAAAAGAAATAGACTAGAAAATAATAGTGTGGTTGGTAAATTAAACGAACTTACAGTTTGGGAAGTTTACAACACACAGCAATTTATGAAACGTCAAATCTCTAACCCTGATTTTGTTTACTCATCTTCATCAGATTTTTTCAATGTTGACCCATATTATTCTAAAGAAACCAGTATCCAAAATCCATAATAGAACTAATTAGTAGAATACAAAAAACATGTATTTCCTAACATTTAAAGGCCCATCAAATGTTTTACTTAATTCATAACATCATAAAGCTAACTGTTTAAACCCAGTATTTTATTATCAAAAAATTACTGAAGCTTTATTTTATATCGAATATTTTGGAGCATGAACTCAAGGAATAAATAGATTCATTTCATGGTGTCTTTTGCACTTTACATCGTTTACAAGTGCAAATCATCTAAAAAAAAGCCAAACATCTTTGATATAAAATTTAAACAACACTAGTTGATACATTTACTATTGTAAACACAGTTTTTAGTGAATACATTGTTTCCCAAAAACAAAAACCTACTTATAATGAAGATTATATTTTCAATAGCAATATTGCTATCTACAGCTTTGACTTATGGTCAAAAATCTACTTTAATACAAAATATTAATGTTAGAGCCAAAGAATTAAAACATAGTATAAATTCAACTGGTGACAGCTTAATTCTTGAAGGGAAAAATTCTATTGATAAAGTTGCAATCTTTAACAGTGACTTTGAAAAAACGTTCATAGTCAATAAAAACAAAGCGAAAATCCCATTACTTAATATTCCAATTGGTCGTTTTGTCACAGAAGTTAAGCTCAATAATAAACTTATTGTTATTACACTACTTGGACACGAAAACCTGAAACCATTAGAGCAATTTTCTAAACATAAAGGGATAAAACAAACAGACACTGAAGCTATTTTTATTTCACAAAATATAGCAAAACATAAAGACTTAGTCTCAGCACCAAAAATATTACAAAAACCCACTAAAGCTGTTAGGTTTTATTAGATTGTAAACAAAATTTATAAGGGTTATAGTTCTAGAAAAATAATGAAAATTGGTGATCGTGAAACAGTCTCTAAAATAATCAAACAAAATAAAATTGATCATAAAACTAAATCAGGAAAGTATAATGAACTTACTATTTGGGAAGTTTATGACACTACAAAATTCATGAGGTTTAAAAGACAAAATCCAGATTATGCTAACGCTGAAAATGCGGATTGTTTTAATGTAATTCCATTTTTTCAAGCTCTCGTTACAATAAGTAACGAATAATTTATTTCTTTTTTAAGTCTAATTTTTCTGCAAAATAATCGCAAAAATCCTTCATGGTTGCTGTCATTTTTTCATCTTGTGTGGCACGTAAAAACGTATCACTCATTGTAACCAATGTTTGATGAAAAAACAGCTTCATTTCGTCTACAGGCATATCTTTTGTCCACAGATCAATCTTCAAAGTTTCTTGTGATTTGCTATCCCAAACTGACAGCATTACTGCTTTAGCCTCTTCATTATTTACTCCACCATCTTGTGCAGACCAATTGAGTTTCTCTGGTACTCGATTCTCATCAAGTTCAACATTTAGTACTATTTTAGATTTAATAATCTTAGACATTACTTTTTGGGTTTAAATTTAGATTTTCTAAAAATTTCTTCAGGTTCAGTTTCTAATATTCTCATAACATTTTCACCTGTACTATCTGCATAAGCCTTTACAATTTGCCAACCTATATATTGACCTAATCGTCCTGGTGATTCATTGTCAAACTCCATATAAAATTTAGAAAAAGGAGCATCAGCAATAAAACGATTTGGTAATTTATTATCTGTACTATATAATAATTCTTTCTCAATAAAATAACTCCAAATTGGACTTTCATTAGCTTTAGCCCATTTTATCTGTTCTTCAGTATAACCGATTTTCTCAGCATTAGTTTTAAACGGAATCATTATATCCTTGAAGTAAAGTAACTTTCCGGAATAAATCATTTCGTCTAGTAATGTTTTTCTATTTGTTTGATAAGCATACTTCTGAGCAAAACCATTGGCAACATCTACTACAATTTGTTCCTTTTTAAAGTTTTTTGCTAAATATGCAGGAATATTACCATTAACATAAAACTTATGGTGTTCTCCTAAATAATTATCTAATGATAGAAGTAAGATACTGTCGTTAACAATCACTTTATCTCTATATTGAACATAGTTTGTTAAAGTCACTACTCTAGGTATTGAAAAGACTTTATCATAATATTTAATGTGCTGAAACATACTCCTCAATTCTTCTTTTATAGCCTTAAAATCTTCGAAAGTGGCATTCACCTCATTCAGAATTTCATTCTGTAAGGTATCATTTAGTCTATTCACCCATATTGAATCTGGTGTATGTTTTGAAAAGAAAAATGGAAAGGCTCGTTTTAACTTTGGCAAGTCATTTGGTGTTGCATTCAATTCTGCTTTATCAAACCGTTCAACTACAAATTTAGCTTCTATCTTAGCAATGTCAGATTCGAGTTTAGAATCTTTATTACAAGACACTAAAAACAATACTAATATTAAAATTATGTAAATTCTTAACTGCATTGGGTAAAACATTTTTAATCCTAGCACGATTGCTTTATTTTTGTTATGCAAAGGTACACTTCTTTGCATTAAATTTTAAACATTATGCAAACAGAAAAAGTTATTGATTATATCGTAGATTGGTTAAAAGATTATGCGACAAATGCCAGAGTAAAGGGGTTTGTTATAGGTATTTCGGGAGGAATAGATTCTGCAGTAACCTCAACGCTTTGTGCAAAAACAGGTTTAGAGCTTTTATGTATTGAAATGCCTATTCACCAAGCTGCTAGCCATGTCAGCAGAGCACAAGAACACATTGCTCAATTAAAAAAGCGTTTTCCTAATGTTAGCGACACAAGAACAGATTTAACTCCTGTTTTTGAAGAATTTAAAACAGAAGTAAGTCTTGAAGGAAAACAGGTAACAGTAGATATGGCCTTAGCCAATACCAGAGCAAGATTAAGAATGACCACTTTATATTATCATGCAGGTTTACTTGGACTTTTAGTTGCAGGTACTGGCAATAAGGTTGAAGATTTTGGTGTAGGTTTTTATACTAAATATGGTGATGGTGGAGTAGACTTAAGTCCCATTGCCGATTTATTAAAGTCTGAAGTCTATAAAATTGGAAATTATTTAAATGTACCAGAATCAATTATGAAAGCTGCGCCTAGCGATGGCTTATTTGGAGATGCTAGAAGTGATGAAGATCAGATTGGTGCCACTTATCCAGAATTAGAATGGGCTATGCAAATGCTAGACGAAGGAAAAACTGTAAACGACTTTGAAGGTAGACAACGTGATGCTTTTGAAATTTTTATGTGTTACAATACATCAAACAAACATAAGATGATTCCTATTCCAATTTGCGAAATTCCTAAAAATTTGAAATAATTCTTGCAGTTTATCGAATAAATTAGGCAATCTGTTTAATTTTTAACTATTTTTGTTTAACGAATCTCCGCTATTTACTTGACTGAGCTTTTGCTATTGTTATTATAACCCTAACCAAAACCAAAATCAATTTGTTATGATACAAATTCTGATTGTTGACAGCCATCCTATTGTAAGAACTGGTCTAGAATTGTTCTTAAATAGTAAACCCGATTTTAAAGTTATAGGAAGTTTAAGTAGTGGAATTGAAATATTCGAATTCGTTAGACGTCATGATGTTGACGTTATTATATCCGAAGTTGATCTACCAGAACTTAATGGTATTACTGCGCTTAGAGCCATTAAAAAAGAAAACAAATCTGTTAATGTTTTGATGTTTAGTCATCAACCTGAAGAGATCTATGCCATTAGTACATTAAAAGCTGGAGCCTCTGGATACCTCAATAAAACTGCTAGTACTGAGGAAGTTGAAACAGCTGTAAGAAAAATTCATTCTGGTGAAGTTTCTCTTAGTGAAAAAATGGATAAACATTTGCGCTATGAAGATACTCGTAAAAGCAGAAGTCGTTTATTCAAAAAACTATCAACTAGAGAGGTTGAAGTATTAAAGTTACTTTCTATTGGTAGAAAGAATAAAGAGATTGCTGAAGAATTAGATATTAACGAGAAAACTGTTAGTACTTATAAGGCAAGGCTTTTTAAGAAGCTAAATGTAACAAATATTGTAGATTTAATTCACCAAGCAAAACACCACAATCTGGCTTAACCAATTACTTTACCAAGTTTACGGGATAATAACATTTTAAGACCTACGTAGTCTTTCACATCTTCTATGATGGATCGTGAATCTGAATCTTCTTTTAAAGTCTCATTTTTATACTCTGCTACTTTTTGGTCTATTAAATAGCAGCGTAAACTTAATATGGTTTGACTCACTAATTGTGGTACTGAATGTTCCTTTTCTTTTGGTATTATTTGATTACGTTCCCAATCGTGTAAATTATATTTTTCATCTTCCATTAAGATACTGGTTATTGTACCTGCTGATTCTTGATCTAATTGATTAACAAAATTTCTTGTAGAGAAATCTTCATCTTGATTAAGCTTATCAATAATAGAATAATACAACACTTTAAATTGCTCATTTGAAAACATCATCTCATCCTCCTGTAGATCTAAATATATTTTTTCAAACACACGTGCTTCTTGCATTGTAGGTTCTAAAACCAATTCACCCGTTACTTCGTCTTCCTTTAATATCAAATCTTCAAACTGCTCTGTTCGGTCTCCATAGAGCATTAAAATTTCGATGATTTTTCGCTCTAACTCATATTGAACATTTATCTTTTGTTTGGGTTGTTCAACATTTTTAACCACTTCAAAAGCTTTCTGCTCTTGCTTATATTTTTTATTAGCTTCATGAAAGTCTTTTTTGCTAATTTGTGCTAACGTACTGAATAAGACATTCTCGCTAATATCCATAATGCGTGCACATTCTTGTATATAAACTTCACGCTTTATAGAATCTGGTATTTTAGAAATGCTATTTACAATATCTCTTATGGTTTCTGCCTTTTTAATCGGATCATTATTAGCTTCTTTTACCAATAAAGATGCCTTAAACTGAATGAAATCTTTAGCATTTTCGTTAAGATAAGCCGTTAACTCTTCTAAAGTATTTGATTTTGCAAAACTATCTGGATCTTCACCATCCGGAAATGTACAGACCTTAACGTTCATTCCTTGTTCTAGGATTAAATCAATACCGCGAATTGAAGCTCTAATACCAGCAGCATCACCATCAAAAAGTACAGTTATATTATTGGTCAATCTATTAATTAAACGAATCTGATCTGGTGTGAGTGCTGTACCAGAAGACGACACTACATTCTTAACTCCTGTTTGGTAGAACTGAATTACATCTGTATATCCTTCGACCAAAAAACAATTATCTTCTTTAGCAATGGTTTGCTTTGCGTAATACAAACCATAAAGCACTTTACTTTTATGATAGATTTCGCTTTCCGGAGAATTGAGGTACTTTGCCGCTTTTTTATCGTTAGTTAGAATACGTCCACCAAAACCTAAAATACGACCGCTCATACTGTGGATAGGAAACATAACTCTACCTTTAAACCTATCGAATCGTTTCTCATCCTTTACAATGGTAAGACCTGTACCAGATAGAAAATCTATATTATAACCTTTACCCAAAGCATCATCTGTAAAGGCTTGCCATTCATCTAAAGAATAGCCTAATTGAAATTTTTTAATAGTCTCTTCTGAAAAGCCTCGTTCCTTAAAATAGCTTAAACCTATGGCTTTGCCTTGATCCGTTTGGTGTAGTATTTTTTGAAAATATGTGTTTGCATATTCACTGACTAAATACAGACTTTCTCTTGTATCTGCTTGTGCCTTTTCTTCATCTGTACGTTCAGTTTCTTCAATTTCTATATTATACTTCTTGGCTAAATATTTAATGGCCTCAGGATATGTAAAATGTTCGTGCTCCATTAAAAAGCTTACGGCATTACCACCTTTACCTGTTGAGAAATCTTTCCAAATTTGTTTTACAGGAGATACCATAAAACTTGGTGTACGTTCTTCACTAAAAGGACTTAAGCCTTTAAAACTACTTCCCGATTTTTTTAGTTGAACAAAATCACCAATGACCTCCTCAACGCGAGCGGTTTCAAATACTTGTGCTATGGTGTTTTGTGAAATCAAAAATTAGGGGTTTAGCAAGTTTGTAAATTTAAGATAAACAATTTGTTTTAAAAATTTAAAATCTATATTAACTAGACTTTCTTGGATGTGGTTAATAAAAAAAGCCTTCATCTGAAATAAAAGAAGACTTTAACACTTAAAAAATTATTGATTTAGTCTAAGTCCCATCGAAGACCAAGAGAAATATTATTTTGCTCAAACGCCTGATCTTTAAATAAGGGACTTAAGTCGTATTTAGCATATATAGATAAATCACCAAAGCCAATATAACCACTCAATCCATAAACAAAGTTAGATGTATTGAAATTTCGTTTTTCTTTATTCTTAACTCGGTTACCGTCCTCATCTTCGTATAATAGTTTCTGCTGTGTACCTAATCTTACTCCACCAAAACCACCAAGTCCTATTTTAAAATGGTTATCAGTTGTATATCTTAATCTATCTTTAAAATCCCTTTTTTTAGATGGACCAAACTCAAAATGTACTGGCAGAACTAAATTGGTTACTCTCAACTTTGCTTTTTTAAGATCTAATGGAAACTCTTGTAATGTTGTTTCATCACCGTCTTGCACAAAGTATTGATTATTCTTTATATTTAATTTATTCCATTGAAACGAAAATCCATAGTTTAATCTAGCAAAATTAGAGTCTTTAAACAATCTTGTTTCCCATACCCAACCTAATTCTACAAAACCTGAACCACCTTTTTTGTAAGGTGAGTCATCTAAGCTTTGTCCATCTCCTATGGTATTGTTAAATCCTATAGCAAATAATAATTTATTTGATGTACGTATATCGTATTTAGGTTTTTGTTTTTTATTTGGTCCTAAATTTATATAAACTCCATTACTTCCAACACTCAAAGAAATTTGTTCATCTTCAGACGAGGTAGAATCATATCCATTGCGCTTTATTAATTCAATTTTACTATTAATAATTGCTGTTCTATCTTCTATATTTAAAGCTGCTTTTTGGGCTGCTGCTTTCTTTAATTCTTCAGCATTAGCAGCTGTAATTTCATCATTATCGAGTTGCTTATTAATTGCTTCAATTCTTAATTTTAAAGCTGCTTTTTCTGATTCTCTTATCTTTTCTTTCTGCTGCGTTAAAATTTTAATTCTGTATTCAGTTGTTTGTCTTTGAATTGAATCATTTTCCTTGTTTTGACTTTGTACAGTAGCAAAAGTTAATGAGATAACTAAGTAAACTACTAATCGTGTAATTGTATTCATAACTGTTCGTTTTTTGATTTATTGATGTTAATTTGATTCTTGTTTTAATTATTGCGCTCTGCAACTTTTGTTTTCACTGTTTCATAACTTTCTTTAAGTGCTTCAAACACTTTAGTTCTAAAGGATTGCCCCATATCTTCTTGTACACTTAGTAATAAAGCGTCAGCATCAACTGTCTTAGAAGATTCCTTTTGTAGTTTGTTTTTAAAAAGTTCTTTACTTGCTACTTTTAATAGTGAATCTATTTCTCTATCCGTTACAGAATTATCATCTGATTTCAACTGTTTAATCGCAGTTGCCACAGCATCTTCTATGATTAATTTACCCGAATTAACTGACAAATCTTCTTTCAACAAATCTTCCTTATTTGGTATAGCTGTTTTAATTGTTGATTTATTATTTTCTGCAATCTGTATCATAGACTTAGGTCTCTTTTCTGTTACTTTTTTATACTCAATAATCCGTGGTTTATTGATAATTGGCGCGTCGTCCTTTAAATGCTCATTACTTTCATCTTCTATTGCTAATTCAGTAGTTTCTTTAATATTGATATTTTGAGTTTCCTTTTCTTTTTGAAATTCTCTTTGTACTTCTTCAACAACTTGTTGAATAATTTCTTCACTACCTTCATTATTAAAAAACTGAACAGAAACCGCAATCATAATAATTAAACCGGCAGCAATACTTAGCCACCAATAAATCAGGTTTCTAGACTTCTTTTGATCTGCATCTAAACGTTCAGACAACTTAGACCAACCTTCTGCTGATGGAGATAACGAGCGTTTCTCGAGCTTATCTTTTAAATGTTCTTCAAATTTAATTGGTGCCATAACTGTTGTTATTTAATTCTTTAATTTTTTTCTGAAGCATTTGCCTTGCTTTAAACAATTGCGACTTTGATGTGCCTTGAGATATATTCAATAATTCTGCAATCTCACTATGCTTATAACCTTCTATTGCATACATCACAAATACCATTTTATATCCTTCTGGCAAACTATCTATGAGTTGTTGTATCTCTGCAACTTCAATATTTGTTTTTATGTTGTTAGAATAATCGTGTTCTAAATAATCATCTTCTGTAGCAAACTCAATATTTTTTTTCTGTCTTAAATATGATATCGCTTCCCTTACCATAATGCGTCTCATCCAACCCTCAAAACTACCTTCTCCTTTAAATGTTTTTAAGTACTTAAATACTTTAAAAAAACCATTAAGCATTACTTCTTCTGCCTGATGAACATCTTTAATGTAATACCTACAGATACTTAACATCTTTGGCGCAAGCAATTCATACAATACATTTTGGGCTTCACGATTCTGCTTCGTTGCTCTTTGTATGAGTTTAGTTTCGTTTTTATGAAGTTGAATAACTTTCATTCTGTTTTTACGATTGCGCTTCTATTTACAAAGACGCAATTTTGTTGCCAAGGGTTGTCTGGAAAGTGAAAAATAGTTTAATTAATCAACAACTTACTGGTTGTCAGTGCTTTATTTTTATTTTTTTCTGTCAATAACGTAATCAACCATGAGCTTTAAAGACGCTCTATATTCTGATTGAGGATAAGTATGTAATAAAACCAACGCTTCTTTTTGAAATTCCTTCATTCTTGTAATGGCGTATTCTAATCCCCCTTTAATTTTTACAAAAGCAATGACTTCCTTAACACGTTTTTTGTCTTTATTATGACTTTTTACTGAATTAATAAGCCAAGACTTTTCCTTTTTAGAGCAGTTGTTAAGCACATATATTAGAGGTAAGGTCATCTTTTGTTCCTTAATATCTATGCCTGTTGGTTTACCAATAGCTTCTTCACCATAATCAAATAAATCATCTTTTATTTGAAATGCCATACCTATGAGTTCACCAAACTTTCGCATAGTTTCTACATCTGGCGAATTAGGTTTTACAGAAGCTGCACCAAGACTACAACAAGCCGCTATTAAAGTAGCCGTTTTTTGCCTGATAATATCATAATAAACTTCTTCAGTTATATCAAGTTGCCTTGCCTTTTCTATTTGAAGTAACTCTCCTTCACTCATCTCCCGTACAGCAACTGAAATGATTTTAAGTAAATCAAAATCATTATTATCGATAGAGAGTAATAATCCTTTTGATAATAAATAATCACCTATGAGAACTGCAATTTTATTTTTCCATAGTGCATTAATCGAGAAAAAACCACGTCTACGGTTGCTATCATCTACAACATCATCATGAACTAAAGTCGCAGTATGTATTAACTCAATAACCGAAGCTCCTCTATAGGTACGCTCTCTCACTTCGCCATTATTCATCATTTTAGCTACCAAAAACACAAACATAGGTCGCATTTGCTTGCCTTTTCTATTAACAATATAGTGGGTAATTCGATTTAACAACGCCACCTTACTAGCCATAGAAAGTTGAAACTTTTGCTCGAAAAGTTCCATCTCATAGGCGATTGGTTGTTTTATTTGTTCGGTTATTTTCATTAATAGCTTAAATCATTGTAAAATTACGAATTCTGAGCCCTTTTTATTCTTAAAATCGAAATTATGAATAATTAACATGACGCTGTAACATTTATTTGTAACTTCCTTCCTATTAATCCAAAAACTAAACTTTATGAAAAAAATTACTTTATTAATTTTAATACTAAGCATTTGTTTTACAAGCTACGCTCAGTTGCCTGAAACTTTTGACAGTGAAATCCCTGCAACATGGGCAATATTTCCAGGAGAAAATGGATTGGGAGCAGCTCAAACTTGGGGACATAATGCAGGTGGATTTCCATTAATTATATGGGAAGACGTAGCTGGTGGTTTAGCTGAAGATTGGCTAGTAACTCCGCAGGTTAGTATTACTGCCGCTACAAATTTACTTAACGTTGATCTTACAGATTTAAATGCTGGTAATTTTAATTCTAACATAAGCATTAGAGTTTCAGATGGGTTAAGTCAAACTACCATTGCAGATTTTTCGGCACCTCTATTAACTGTAGCTGAAACAGACATAGCAACAGCTCAAACCTTTCAGACATTCACGGTAGATTTAAGTGCTTATATTGGTTCTAGTGTTTATATTGCTTTTATAATGACCAATGATGATGGAGATGGTTGGATATTAGACAATGTTGATTTAACTGGCGGTTGTGCAAACCCTACTGTTACATTTGACGATTTCACTCAAACGACAGCTGATATATCTATGGCGACATCAGGGAATTATGATGTAGAATGGGGGATTTTCCCATATACGCAAGGTTCTGGAGGTAGTACTGCAACCGTTACAGGTGGAGATACATATCAATTAACAGGTTTAACTTCTGGAATTTCCTATAATGTTTTTGTAAGACAAGACTGTGGTGGTGGTGAATTCTCAAACTATACAGAAACAATTGTTGGAACAAGCCCATCTAATTTGAACACTTTGCCATATACTGAGGATGTTGAACCAGATGCAAACCAGGCCTTATTATTAAATTTTGGTTTTAGTTTCGCAGGAACAGGTAGTTGGAACTTTAATCTTGATGATAATACTGATGGTGATACTACCAATGATTTCTCCAATGATGGTCTTGCTTCGTTATTTGCAAACAATACTACGACGACAACTGATGCTGATGCTTGGCTTTATATTGGGCCTTTCAATTTAACAACAGATAATGAATATACTTTTTCATTTTTTCAGAGAAACCTAGCAGTTGCATCTGCAACTAGACCTAATAAGGATATTGAAATTGCTGTTTCTACCACTAATGATGGCACAGGAGATACAATATTACTAACATTGGATGACTTAGACAATATCGGTTATCTTGAAAGAATGGTTACCTACACGCCTACAGTATCTGGTGATTTTTATTTCGGTATTCATGATAAATCTAGTTTTCTAGCTTCGGCTACGGCTGGAAATTCAGTTTTTGTAGATACATTTAGTGTAACAAGTCAACCACTAAGTATAGATGAATTTGATCAAAACACATTTACACATAGTTATAGCAAAACTCAGAAAATGCTTAATTTAGAATCGTCTAATATGGCTATGACTGGTTTAAATATTTATTCCATTTTAGGTCAAAAAGTTGCTTCTAGAACTTTAGCTGGTAATAATGCATCTATTGATGTATCATCTTTAACGGATGGTATTTACTTAGCTAAAGTGAATATTGGCGGGAATTCTAAAACGATTAAATTTGTTAAAAATTAACAGATAGTTATATGATTTAAAAAAGCGGCAATTGCCGCTTTTTTTATGTCTTAACTTTTATTAGCCAACTGTCCACAAGCAGCATCAATATCCTTTCCTCTGCTTCGTCTTACAGTTACTGTAATATTATTGGCTTCAAGAATTTTAACATACATATCTATAGCTTTTGAATTAGCTTGCTGAAACTCACCATCATCTATTGGATTGTATTCTATAATATTAACTTTACTTGGTGCAAATTTGCAAAATTCAACCAATGCATCTACGTCTTTTCGCTGGTCATTTATTCCATTCCAAACCACATATTCATAGGTAATTCTATTCTTAGTTTTCGCATACCAATATTGAAGAGCCTCTCTTAAATCATTTAAAGGAAATGTAGCATTAAAAGGCATAATAGACGTTCTTACTTCGTCTATTGCAGAATGTAAAGAAACAGCAAGTTTAAACTTAACATCATCGTCTGCCATTTTCTTAATCATCTTTGGGACACCTGAAGTAGACACTACAATTCTTTTAGGAGACATTCCTAAACCTTCTGGTGATGTTATTTTATCTATAGCCTTCAGTACATTATTATAGTTCATGAGTGGTTCACCCATTCCCATAAATACGATATTACTCAAAGGTCTGTTATGATATAATCTACTTTCGTTATCTATAGCAACTACTTGATCGTATATTTCATCTGGATTAAGGTTACGCATACGCTTTAATCTTGCTGTAGCACAAAATTTACAATCTAAACTACATCCAACTTGTGAGGATACACAAGCAGTTGTTCTTGAAGCTGTAGGAATTAAAACAGATTCTACTATTAAGTCATCATGAAGTCGAACAGCATTCTTTATTGTTCCGTCAGAACTGCGTTGCATTTGATCTACTTTGATGTGATTAATCACAAAGTTATCTTTAAGTATCTGACGTGTTTCTAAAGAAATATTTGTCATATCCTCAAAACTATGTACTGACTTTTGCCATAACCATTCATAGACCTGATTTCCTCTAAAGGCTTTGTCACCATTGCTCACAAAGAACTCTCGGAGTTGTTCTTTAGTTAAGGCACGTATGTCTTTCTTTTTTATTTCCATTTGATGCAAAAGTAATTAAATGAAATGGGTTTTTGCTAAAACAAAAAAGCCTCAATTAAGAGGCTTTCTAATTCATATCTATTTATAATATTAGATGATGAGCATGGCATCACCATAAGAATAAAATTTATATTTTTCTTTCACGGCTTCTTCATAAGCTTTCTTCATAAAATCATGACCTGCAAAAGCAGATGTCATCATTAATAATGTTGACTTTGGTGTATGAAAGTTAGTAATCATACAATTAGCTATACTAAAATCATAAGGTGGAAAAATAAATTTATTAGTCCATCCTTCATAATCATTTAATCTTCCGTTAGATGATACTGAACTTTCGATAGTACGCATTGATGTTGTACCTACAGCACAAACACGTCTTTTGTTGTTAATCCCTTTATTAATTTTATCGGCAGCTTGCTCAGTAATAACAATCTCTTCACTATCCATTTTGTGCTTAGACAAATCTTCTACTTCAACTGGATTAAAGGTTCCTAAACCTACATGTAAAGTTACTTCTGCCATTTCAACACCTTTTATTTCTAAACGTTTTAATAAATGTTTAGAAAAGTGCAAACCTGCAGTTGGTGCAGCAACAGCTCCTTCATTCTTTGCGAAAATTGTTTGGTAACGCTCTTCATCTTCTGGTTCAACGTCTCTATTAATGTATTTAGGTAAAGGCGTTTCTCCAAGTTGAGTTAATTTCCTTCTAAAATCTGTATAAGATCCATCATAAAGAAAACGCAATGTTCTTCCTCTTGACGTTGTATTGTCTATAACCTCAGCGACTAAAGTTTCGTCATCACCAAAGTATAATTTATTACCGATTCTAATTTTACGTGCAGGATCTACTAAAACATCCCAAAGACGTTGATCCTGGTTTAATTCGCGTAATAAAAATACTTCGATACGGGCTCCTGTTTTTTCTTTATTACCATAAAGTCTAGCCGGAAATACTTTTGTGTTATTCAAAATCATCACATCACCTTCATCAAAGTAATCGATAACATCTTTGAACATTTTATGCTCAATAGTTTGTTTTTCTCTGTTAAGGACCATTAACCTAGATTCATCTCTGTGTTCTGCAGGATGTTCTGCTAATAATTCTTCTGGAAGGTCAAAACTAAAGTGTGATAATTTCATGTATACGTTTTATTTTTTAAACAAGATGCAAATATACAATCTCAACATAGGCCTTGTCAAGTAAATGCGTGATTATTTTAAATTGAAACCAATCCCCTTAAAATCTTCCCAAAATTGAGGATAAGATTTGCTAACAACATCTGCTTTTTCAATTATAATTGAAGTTTTTAACCCGAGTGGTGCAAATGCCATTGCCATACGATGATCTTTGTATGTTACTATTGAAACATTTGGATTAATTGTATTTGAAGATTTTAAACTTAGAGATTCGTCAGTAATACTAACGTCAGCTCCCAACTTTTCTAATTCAGTTTTAAGTGCTACTAATCTATCTGTTTCTTTGATTTTAAGGGTATGTAAACCTGTCATCTCACAAGCTTTACCTAAACCATAAGCTGTAACTGCAATCGTCTGTGCAATATCTGGCGCATCACTTAAATGAAAATTTAAATCTTTTGCTAATGTGTCATTTACTTTAACTAAACGAACAGAATTTTCGTTATAATGAGTTTCTACATCAAAACTTTGATAGATTTCTGCTAAAACTGAATCCCCTTGTAAACTTTGTATCTTGTATGATGAAATAGTGATTTCTGAGCCAACATCGCTCAATGCAATAAGGCTATAAAAATAAGAAGCTGAAGACCAATCTGATTCTACAGTTAACACCTTAGGTTTTAAATTTGAAGCGTTTGATTTTACTTTAATCGTATTTTCTATAAAACTAGTTTCTATACCAACCTCATTTAAAAGACTTAGCGTCATTTTAATGTATGGTACTGAAGTGATTTTCCCTTCTAAATTTAATTCAAGTCCATTTTCTAATCTAGAAGCAATTAACAATAATGCAGAAATATATTGACTACTTACATTTGCTTTTAAAGCTACTCTGCTCTTTGTGAGTTTTTTTCCTGTAATCTTTATTGGTGGATAACCATCATTTTCTAAATACTGAATATCTGCTCCTAACGCCCTCAATGCATCGACTAATATTTTTATAGGTCGTTCTTTCATACGAGAAGAACCTGTTAAAATTACTTCTCTATCGTTTTGAATAGAAAAATATGCTGTAAGAAATCGCATAGCAGTACCAGCATGATGGATATCTACAATTTCGTTATTTGTTGTCAATGCTTTTTGCATTAACACAGAATCATCTGAATTAGATAAATTCTCTATTGAAATTTCAGGGTAAAGTGCTTGTAGTAATAGTAACCGATTAGATTCACTTTTGGATCCAGTGATTTTAATATTCTGATGATTAAGAAGCTTAGATTTTTGGATTCTGATGTCCATAAGGAAACTCTAAATAAATTGAAGCTACAAATCTACTTTAATTTCTCATTATTATGATGTCTATCGTGATCTCGTTTTGTTTTTTTATCCATTTTTTTATCAAACGCATCTTGTAAATCAATTCCTGTTTGGTTTGCTAAACATAAAACCACAAACATAACATCCGCTAATTCTTCTCCTAAGTCTTTATCCTTATCACTTTCTTTTTCACTTTGCTCACCATAACGTCTAGCAATTATGCGTGCTACTTCTCCAACTTCCTCTGTGAGTTGGGCCATATTAGTAAGCTCATTAAAGTAACGTACTCCATGTTCTTTAATCCAATCGTCGACTTCTTTTTGTGAATTTTTAATATTCATAACTAGGCTTTAGTTAAAACTATTTGTTCTGCTTGTTTTTCTACAACTTTGCTAAAAAAAGACTTAAAATCCTGATAATCTAATGATTGTACTATAGGATTATTAATTTCTAATTTCATACTTAATTGTAAATACTTACCGCTTTCTTTAAATATATACTCAAATTTTACAGCACCATCTTTAAATGCTAGAGCTTCACTTTTTGGTAAAGACTCAACCTTATAACCTTCTGGCATGAGGATATTAACTAAAAATTTATCTTGGTATGGCAAGACAAAATCAATAGGATATATGCGCTCTTCTAATTTAAAAGGATTCTCTTTGGTTGCCAAAAATAATAATGGTGAAAAATAAAGTTTATCTCCCACTTCGTCTATACCATCAGACAATTCATAATCATAAGTTATTTTAACAGGTTTACTTATATCCTTATCGTTTTCAAAACTTAATTCGCTAATTTCTATATCTCCTTTATTGGCTTCTATAGATTTAATATGGTCATCTTTACTTAGGTTAGTATATCTATTTCTATATGACATTGCCAAATACGACGTGTAGCTTTTCCTCACTTTACCATTTGCTGAGAAATCATCATTAACAGTCACATTCAACATTGTAGATTCGGTAGATTTTTTATTCGGTTTTATATTTATCCATCTCGACCTGCCTCCTTCTAAAATAACACGTCCTTGCCAATTTAAAACACGCTCTGGCAATACATTATTACCACTAAATCTTTCTGTAGCATCAATTAATAAATAACTATTACCGCTTTGAACTACACAAATCACATAATTAAAACCTTCTCTCGTTGGGAATAATGGAACACCATTGTTTCTAGTACTTATTAATACAGGATTTGCATTTACACCCAAAGATCTCAGCATTGAAGTCACCAATAGATTTAGGTCCGCAACATTACCTTCACCATCTTTATAAGCAGATCGAATTCCTTTTTGAGCATATTTTCCATAATTACCATTCCATTTAACTTTTGACTTCACTAAACTTTCAACTAAAAATGCTTTCTGAAAATCATTATCAATGCCTTGAGTTATGGTACTTAGATCATCTTTATAAAAACTAAATTTTTCAATTTGACCTCCAAAGCTATTACTCTCATATATGTTTTTAGCAACTCTATCCCAACTTGAAGCAAATGATTTTTCTACAACACCATCCAAATTTAATCTCGCCTCTAATTCTAAACTTAATTTTGCTTTGTAGTTATTAATATTTCCTGAGTAAGATTCTGCCTTTAATGAAGGAATGTTTTCTTCTGAAAGCATCACTACATTATCGAAATATCTTGTTTCACTACTCTTACGAGAAACGCCTGAACCTACATAACTACCATTTTCAACTTTTCTGCTGGTACTTAAAATTTTATCTTTTCTGGTTGTTGTATAATTTACATTATAGAAAGCCTTCGGATTCAAGCGAACATTGTATCTATAGAATTGAGGAGTAGCTACACTAACATCTATTTTTTTGACAGGAATAGCATACTGTACATTAATATCATCTAACTGAACAAAGGGAGATGATATTGTATATTTATATTCTATTACAGATCCAACCTTTACGTTTCGCAGTGTAAATGAAGTTGCCTCGTAAATCTCAGATGCTTCTTCCTTAAAAATTCCGTCACTTTTTAATTTTTCCTTCTTAATCTTACCACCTTCTAAATTATATGTCGTTCCTTTTAATCCTTTTATATTTTCATTATTTCCTCCACTCCCTTTGTAGAGATATACCTTTTTATTGGCCCAATCAAAACCTTCCTTATTATATATTTTTATACGCATTTCAACCTCTTTTTGCTGCGTAAACCCGTTATTTTGATTAAAAGTGAATATAATATTTTCGCTTCTATATAGAATTGCAGCGCTTGCACTAGAATCTGTTGGGTAATATTTTTCTTGCAATTCGCTTTTTGAGACTTTACCAAAATCATAGTTTTGACCATTGATTTGATTTAGAGAAAAAACGAATGTATAAATGAGTAATAAATTTTTCATGTGATAAGATGGTATTAATAGCTAATTTAATGTTGAGTAATGATTTTAAGCTTTAATTAAAACGACTTTAGTTTTGTCGTTTTTAACGATTTGTTTTCTAAAATCTCTGAAGGCTTTATAATCTTCTTTTTCGTAATTACCTTTATTTAAAATATAGGTTCTAGCATATTTAATTTTGTTACCCTCTAAAGCTTCTAGTTTAAAGTTATAGGTACCAAATTTTGTATTCAATTCTTTGCCTTCAGTCATGGCTTCAATTTTTAACCCCTCCGGAATTTGTATCACAAATTCGTCTACATCTTTAAAGGCACGATCAATTTTAAACTCAAGTCTTCGCTCAGAATATCGTGGAGGAATATTTGTTACCTTATTAAACATATTAGGCTGAAATATGAGTCTCACACCACTTTTTGAGGCATAATTTGTTGAAGATAATTTTATATCCTCTTTATAAATTATATTCTTCTTGTCATTCTCAATTACTATATCATTAATAGTTAAACCATTGATATTATCCCAATAATCTTTATAATGTAATTGTTGATCTCTTTCTGTTTCTGTTTCAATACCTTCATGAATATTATACTGAAATCCTGTAGTAGTTATATTAACTTCTGCAGTAAAACTACCTGTATCATCTAAATTAATTCTTGCTACTGTTTTTTGAATACTATCATCAGCTTCATACACTTTAGTATGCACAATTTCACCTCCTTCAGGCTTAACCAATAAAACATCTCTATCATCAGTAAAACCTGCTGTAAAACCAAAAGGATTGGTTTGGCTCGTACATTCTAAAAATATATTTTCATCTTCATTGGGCACACAGAGAATCACATGATTACCTTCTATTTGAGAAAACTCATCATCAATATTTCTAATACTATTACCACCATAAACAACGGTGTAATATGATGGTACATCCACAGCTTCTAATAGAGCTTTAGTATAATTAGTTAAGCCTTTACAGTCTGCATAACCTAACTTATCTACATCATTAGCTAACATAGGTTTCCATCCACCTATACCAACTTGTATACTTATATAGCGTGTTTTGTCTTGCATGTATTTATATATCATTTTTGCACGCTCTATTTTATCGGTAACTCCAGCGGTTAGGTTTTGAACTTCAGTAATTCGTTGTTCCGGAATTTGATCTGTGCCAGTTAATAAACGGTCGTACATCCATTTACCAAAGTCATTCCAATCATTATTTACACCTTCTACACCAATCATACTAAATGATTTCAAAGCCACTTTGTAATTAGGAAGTATACTTTTTAAGTTGGGAGTATAAGCTTCATATTTTACCCCTTTTATATTATTTGCTTTAAAATGGTGCTCAGCAACCTCTTCTATATTATAATTATTAAAATTCTCCTTTTTTACTTTTAAATCAACACCAGCTGTATTGACAATTTTGTATTCAGCATGTTGTACACTCAGATAAAAATCATCTATAGGTTGCCAATTTGGAAAAAACGCAGTGCTTTTATATTTAACTTCTGAAGTATACTCTACAGTATAAGGATATTTAACAGGAATATATTTTAGGTATTTAACACGGTCATCTTCATAGATTGATATTTGACTCACAGCACTCGCATCCACAAAATCCCGTTCTTTTATCTTTTTAATTTCTTCACCAGAGGCATCGTAAATACGAGCTTCTATGTCTTTTATTTCCCTATGAGAATCATACCCTTCACCTGCATTAATATGTCTATTACCATATTTATTAAACACAGTAGTAATGCGCTTTTTAGTCACCTTTATCTCTTCTACACTAATAATCTCAACTATTTTTTGCTCATACCTAACGACAGCATTTACTTTAGTTTTCAATTCATCTGGTACCAATAAAGCACTGTAGGCATCTTCTGTTTGTGAAAAGCTGTAAAATGAAATAAATAATAAAAAGAGGGATAGAATAGATTTTATTCTAGGCATAGATTGATGTAATTGAGTTAGGTTATACAATATAAAAAGTAAATCCTTTACAACAAACGATTTATATCATATATTTCCTACGTTTATCAATTATTCGTTAATCTGCTCTTTTTTTAGATTTCTGATAATAATTGCGTGATTCTCTCGCTATAAACATAACAGCCAAAACTATAAAACATGGTATACCAATATATTTTAGCTCGCTCAATAGAACGTTAACTCCCCATTCTGAAAAAAAACGCTCAACACCAATAGGAGATACTTTTATTTCTCTAAACGGAAAAAAATATCTCGAATTTTCAAACGGTATAAAAAAACCAACTCCTTTTCCTCCAGATGTCATTGCGTCTAAAGCGCCATGAGATAATGTAGAGAGAAACAAAACAATTGAAAATATAAGTTTTCTAGATTTTCCAAATAAAAATTAGAGTAAAACACTCTATAGCAACGCAAATAATAAAGAATGTGTAAAGCCTCTGTGACCAAAAGGATGTGAATATGAAATTCCGAAATTAAAAGTTAAAACATCTAAATCTGGTAAAATTGAAGAACAAATGGCTAAAAACAAAAGCAATTTACTCGATTTAGAATCTATAAGTTTTGATGTGGTAAAAGCGACTAATCCATGACCAAAGAGTGATGCCATTAGATTTTGTCTTTAGAGTCTATGATTATTGTCACTGGTCCGTCATTCACTAAATGGACTTTCATGTCTGCCCCAAATTCTCCTGTTTGAATAGGTTTCCCTGATTCAGTTTTAAGTGTTTTTACAAAAGCTTCATAAAGCGGAATTGCAACATCTGGTTTAGCGGCTTTAATATAACTTGGACGATTCCCTTTTTTTGTACTTGCATGAAGTGTAAACTGACTTACTACAATTATATTTCCTTCAGCATCTAACAATGAGGTATTCATCACATTATTTGTATCTGGGAAGATACGTAGATTCAAAATCTTGTTACAAAGCCAATTGATATCATCTTGACTATCTTCACTAACAATTCCTAGAAGAATTAATAGCCCCTTTTTAATTGATGCAACTTCAGAGTTATTAATTATAACTGAAGCTTCTGAAACTCTTTGTATCACTACTTTCATTCGTTATCCCAATTATCAGTTCTATAATGTTCATTTTCTCCTTCTAGTATCTGAAGATAACTTCTGTATCTAGAATATGAAACCTCATCATTATCTAGCGCAGCTTTTACAGCACATTTAGGCTCTTTTAAATGCAAGCAATTATTGAATTTACAATCTTGTTTTAAAGCAAAAAATTCAGGAAAATAATCACCAACTTCTTCGCGTTCCATATCCACAACTCCAAAGCCTTTTATACCTGGAGTATCTATAATTTTAGCATCAAAACTTAAATCGAACATCTCTGCAAAAGTTGTTGTATGCTGACCTTGCATATGTTGCTCAGAAATAGCCTTAGTTTTTAAATCTAATAAAGGTTCAATAGCATTTACTAAAGTAGATTTACCAACACCTGAATGACCTGCAAACATACTGACTTTATCAATCATCAAATCTTTTACCTTTTCAATGTTTTCAGATGTTTTAGCAGAAATTTCTATACACTCATATCCAATTTGCCTATAAACACTTGCCAAATATTTCACCTCAAGCAAGGTCTCTTCTTCATAAGTATCAATCTTATTGAATAATAAAACAGTTTTTACAGAATAGGCTTCTGCTGTTACTAAAAAACGATCAATAAAACTGGTAAATGTCGTTGGATTATCAATAGTTACTAATAGAAATACTTGATCTATATTAGAAGCAATAATGTGTGTTTGCTTAGAGAGATTAACAGACTTTCTTACGATATAGTTTTTACGTTCTTCAATACGATTAATAACTCCTGTTTGGGTATTGTTTTTTGTTTCAAGCTCAAACTCTACTATATCTCCTACCGCAATAGGATTAGTGCTTTTAATACCCTCTAACCTAAAACGCCCTTTAATTCTACATTCATAGAATTTACCGTTTATAGTTTTTACAGTGTACCAACTACCTGTAGATTTATATACTGTTCCTGTCATTCATATTAATTAGACAATAGCAAAGGAAACAATTTTATAATAAAAATCATTATTTTAGAGTCCTAATACTAAAACACTTATCATGAAAAAAAATTCCTTATTTATCGCAGCGATTGCTGTTGGCCTTGTTTCTTTTTCTTTTATCAATAAAGAAAATACTAATGAAGAAAAATCAATGGCTCAGGTTGAGTACAAAGTTGTAACTGTAATTGAATCTGTTGTACCTAATGGACTTGGTAGATCTCGTATGATTTCTGCAAATGAAGTTAAAGATTACCAAGAGTATACAACGACAAGATCTGGTGATAAGGATAAAGATGAAAAAAACAAATCTAAAAGAGGAGACATCCGTATTAAAGATTATGAAGAAACTAAATTATTAAACTTCTATAATTTAGGTGGTATTCGTTTCCAAAATATTGCGGCAAATGATGCTATAATGACGTCAAAGATTAATGCAATGATTGCTGAAGGTTGGGAAATCGCTTTTATAAATACTGGTGTTGAAAGTGTAGGAGGAAAAGGAGATAACAAAGGTATTTTTATTACTAGATATACTTTTAAAAGAAGTTTATAACTTGTTAATTCTAACTAAGGAAAAGGTTTGCAAATTAGCAAGCCTTTTCCTTATTCTTATCTTTCTTCAATACTATAACGCACCAAATCTAAAAACTTTAATTCATCTACACGATATAAAAACAGATCTTATTGTTTAAGTTATTTATTAAAAAACGAATTAAAAAACGAATTAAATAACTTAAAACATTAAACAAAATTGAAATAGCACTTAAATTATTGGTTCATAAACAAATATGAACTACTTTTATTATTTATACCAACTTAAACACCTAACCAATGCGTCATTTCCCCAGTATTTTTATTGCTTTATGCATTACTGCGTTTTCTTTTGGCCAAACAAAAACATACAAAATAGGTTATCTACTGGATAAAAATTCTACTGAAATAGAAGGGCTTTTAAAAGAATTGTCTAATGAAATATCTGCTGTTGTAGGTGAAGATGCAATTATAGAATTTCCTCAAAATAATATGTTGGTTAACAACTTTGATACAACTATAGCATTAAACAACTACAATACTCTTGTACAAAACGACACCAATATCATTATTGCATTTGGAATAGTTAATAATGCCGTTATTTCTAAGATTGGCACTTATGAAAAACCAACTATCGTTTTTGGCGCATTGAGCGAAGAGTTACTGAAAGATCAGACCTTAGTTTCAAATATAAAAAACTACACATCGATTGTAACATCTCAATCTTATACTGAAGATATAAAGCTCTTGCAAAAGTTGTCTAATCCTAAAAAAATTGGAGTGATAGTAGAAAAAGCTTTCACTGACAATTTACCAATCGCTAAAACATTTGATGATATTGGCAGAGCATTAGATCTTGAAATGCGACTTATTACTTTTGAGAATTATTCTGATATAATAGCAAGCTTAGAGGATATTGATGCAGTATATCTAGCAGGTGGCTTTTACTTATCTGATAGTGAAATGCAGCAATTGGCAAATGTATTGATAGAAAAAAAATTACCATCATTTACGTCTAATCCCGTTAAAGACGTAATGAATGGTATTCTTGCAACCAATCATGACCAATCTGAATTAAACCAATTTTTTAGAAGAATAGCTTTAACAGTAGAGTCTGTTGTAAATGGTGATGATTTATCAACATTAAGCACAAAGTTAGAATCAAAAAGCACCTTAACAGTTAACTATAATACTGCTGAAAAAATTGGTTTACCCCTCAAGTACAGTTTAATTGCATCAACCAGCTTTGTAGGTAACCCCAAAGAAATTGTAGCTGATAAGACTTATACATTAGTAAGCGTAATGCAAGAAGTAATTGCCAAAAACTTGGAGTTGCAGACCATTGAAAAAGACATTAGTCTTACACAAAAAGATTTACAACTCGCTAAGAGTGACTACTTACCAGATATTTCTGCCGGTGCGACCGGAACATATGTAGATCCAGAGTTAGCAGAAGTTAGTAATGGTCAGAATCCTGAAGTTTCAACTTCTGGCAATGTAACATTACAGCAAACCATATTCTCTGAAGCTGCAAATGCTAACATAAGTATACAGAAGTCATTGAGAGATGCACAGCAAGAAAAGTATAATAGTGAAGTTCTAAACACTGTTTTTAATACAGCTACAGCTTATTTTACGGCTTTAATCCTAAAAGCAAATTTATCTATTCAGAATCAAAATTTAGAATTAACAAAGTATAACTTAAAAATTGCTACAGAAAATTACGAAGCTGGGCAGGCTGGGAAATCTGATGTTTTAAGATTTAAATCTGAAATGGCGCAGAATACGCAACAAATGGTTGAGGCGATTAATCAATTGGAGCAAGGTTATTATACATTAAATCAATTATTAAATAATCCAATAGATACAAAAATTGATGTTGAGGAAGCTGAATTGCAAAAAGGAATATTCAGTAATTATAATTACGAACAATTAGGAC
Source organism: Winogradskyella sp. PG-2 (assembly GCF_000828715.1). Lineage (NCBI taxonomy): Bacteria > Pseudomonadati > Bacteroidota > Flavobacteriia > Flavobacteriales > Flavobacteriaceae > Winogradskyella > Winogradskyella sp. PG-2. The sequence goes on from NZ_AP014583.1 coordinate 764,536, forward strand.
AATTTTTAGACGACCCAACGCTTAGAATCCCTTTTGTAAAGTTCTTAGTACAAGAAGCTATTGCTAATGCTCCAGAGTTAAAGGCTTTAGATTATAATCTAAAAGCTACTGAGCGAAGCGAACGGTTGTTTGGAGCTGGACGTTTTTTACCAACATTGGCATTACAAGGTCAGTATAATTACGAATTTTCACGATCTGGAGCTGGAGCTAATTTCCCACAAACGTTTCCTGCATTACCAGATGGCTATTACACCGTTGGTCTAAATGTATCTATACCTATTTTTAATCAGAATAAGCAAAATATAAACAAACAGATAGCTTCAATTCAAAAGGAACAAATTGAAATTTCCAAGGATAATGTTACTCTTAATATCGAAAAGAATATCAATGATGCTGTCCTAGAATTAATTAATCAAGTTTCAAATATTCAGTTATCAAAAGTATTTGAAGAAACAGCAAAAGAAGCCTTAGATTTAACGCAAACATCTTATGCCAATGGCGCTGTAAATATTGTTCAGTTATTAGATGCTCAAAATAATTATTTACAAGCTCAGCTTGCAAGTGCAAATGCAACATACAATTATTTACAAGGATCCATGCAACTAGAACGCTCTTTAGGTTTGTTTTTCTTATTACAAGATGAAAGTGAACGCCAAGCCTTTATTCAACGCTTTTTAGAATTTACTCAAAATAACGATTAACACAAAACACAATATGATAATGCTATCTAATCGAATCTTTAAAATAAGTAGTTTACTTATAGTACTCCTTTTAATGAGTTGTGGAGAAAAAGAAGTTAAAGAAGAAGTTATTTTACGACCTGTAAAATATGGTGAAGTCACCTATTTGGGTGGAGAAAAAGCTCGTCAATTTAGTGGTACTGCCAAGACAGAAAAAATTGTTAATCTCAGTTTTAGAAGTAATGGGATTATTACTAAACTAGACATGAAGTTAGGTCAAAAAGTTAAAAAAGGTCAGCTATTAGGAACACTCGATAACGTTAGTGCTAGATTAAATTATGAGTCTTCTATTTCATCCAAAAACAGCTCGGAATCTCAAATGAATACTGCCAAACTATCATTAAACCGAGTGCGAACTTTATACGAAAAAGGTAGTGCTTCGTTAAGTGACTATGAAGCTGCAAAAAACTCATACAGAACAGCAGTCGCGAGTTTTGAATCTTCAAAACGTAGTGTTGCGATTCAACAAGATCAGATTCGATTTGGTTATTTATATGCTCCTGAAGATGGAGTTATTGCTTCTGTCGCTGCTGAAGTAGATGAAAACGTTACGCCAGGTCAAGTGGTTGGTGTTTTGAATGCGGGAACAGCAATTGAAATTGGTTTAGGCTTGCCAGAATCTGTTATTAATACCGTAAAGAAAGACATGAAAGTAAAAGTGACCTTTACTGCTATTGAAGGTGAAACATTCAGTGCTATAATTACTGAGGTTGCTCCAGCTCTAGATACTAACACATCTACATACCCAATTACAGTTATGGTAACGGATTCTGACGAACGCATTAAAAGTGGCATGGCTGCTAATGTGCTTTTTGAATTTGTTGATGAAGACCTAGGAAAAGATATGCTCGTTGTTCCAGCCAGTGCTGTAGGTGAAGATGGAGATGGACGATTTGTCTTCTTAATAGAAGGTGAAAAAGATAAAGCAACTGTAAAGCGGCAAACAGTTACAATAGGTGAGCTTACTCCTGAAGGTTTTGAGATTAAAACAGGCCTAAATGCTGGTCAAAAAATTGCAACAGCTGGCTTACAGACATTATTAGATGGACAAGACGTAAAACTAAACTAAGCTTAGATGAACTTAACAGCATTTTCCATCAATAGAAACCGAATTACATTTACAGTTCTTACCACAATTTTAATTATGGGTATGGTATTCTATCAATCGTTATCTCGAGATAGTATGCCTCCTTATACGGTTAGAGTTGCTACGGTAGTTTCGTCCTTCCCTGGTTCAAGTCCTGAGCGTGTAGAACAATTAGTAACTGATAAAGTTGAAAAAATAGTACAAGAATTACCTGAATTAAAAAAGGTAACAAGTACATCTAGGTCAGGTCTTTCAGTAGTAACAGTAGAATTAAAAGACCAGGTAAAACCTGAAGATTTACAATCAGTTTGGGACAGACTAAGACGTAAGCTCTCTCAATTACAAGGTTTACCCTCTGGAGTTAATCCAAATCTTAATGATGATGGTTTAGGTGAAGTTTTTGGCATTGCTGTAGGTTTAGTAATTGATGGCTATTCCTATGCTGAGGCTAAAGACTATGTGGATGATATAAAAGATGATCTTATAAAATTAGACTTAGCAGCAAAAGTTGAAGTTGGTGGAGTACAAGATGAACGCATATTTATAGAATTTGACAATACAAGATTAAAAGAATATGGCTTATCTGCTTCTAAATTACAAAGTATTATAGGATCAACTAATATTCTAAGTTCTGGTGGACAAGTTAATTTAGGTAACGAACGTATTATACTAGAACCCACTGGTAATTTTAATTCAATTGAAGATATTAAGCAAACGTTGATTCCTGTGGGAGATGGTACTCAATTAGTATATTTAGGTGACATTACCACTGTAAAACAAGATTATATAGATCCTCCTAAACAATTAGTCACTGTAAATGGTCAAGAAGCTATTTCAATGCATGTCAGTCTCAAAGAAGGGGCAAATGTAATTCAACTTGGATCTGATCTCGACCTTGTAATAAAGGAATGGAAAAATAAGCTTCCTGTTGGCCTTGAGCTAAAACGTTTGTCCTCTTTGGATACTTATATTGATAATAAGATTAGTGATTTTATTGTCAACTTAATTCAGTCTATATCTATTGTATTAATTGTAATGTTAGTTTTCTTAGGTGTAAGAACTGGAGGTATCATTGCAAGTTTAATACCAATGGTAACTATAATGACCTTAATGCTTATGGGAATTATAGATATGGGATTAAATCAGGTAACTCTTGCGGCTCTTATTATGGCATTAGGTATGATGGTAGATAATGCCATTGTTGTTGCGGAAACTATTTTGGTAAAGATGGAGAATGGTGTAGAAGCTAAAAAAGCTGCTATTGATGCTTGTAGAGAACTATTTACACCACTGCTCATTTCTACCTTAACAACATCTGCTGCATTCTTGGCTTTTTATATGGCAGAATCTACAATGGGAGATATTGTAGGCCCAATATTCGTAGTAATTTCATTAGCATTATTATCATCTTGGATTTTGGCATTAACCGTAATCACCTTATTATGTTTTATGTTCCTTAAAGTGACACCAAAAGCTGAGAAAAAGGAATCTTTTATTGATAAAATCATCAATAAACTTAAACTCTATTATAAAAATTTAATACTCATAGCTCTCTCATATAAGCGCTTTGTACTGTTTGGAATTATTGCTGCATTCTTTTTGTCACTTTTAGGTTTTGGAAAAATCCCATTTGTATTCTTTCCAGATAGTGATCGTAACATGGTAACTATAGACATTAATTTACCCCAAGGTTCACGCATTGAAGCAACACAAGAAGTCATAAAAGATATTGAAGCGTTCATTGTATCTGATTTATTAGTAAATGATACTAGAGCTAATGGTATTTCAGATTGGTCTGCTTACATTGGCGAAGGCCCTTCTTCTTATGATCTAGGTTATTCTACTGATGAGCCAGATGCAAGTTATGCTCATATCTTAATTAATACCTCAGACTTTATTTACAATAATGAAATTGTAGAAAAATTAGACAGCTATTGTTTTAATAATTTTCCTAATGCTGACATTAAAGTCGGACTCTTAGCTTCTGGTGGTGGTGGTACACCGATCGAGATTAAAATTTCAGGAGATAATCCAGATATTTTAGCAAAACTTTCAGAACAGACTAAACAAAAACTAAAAACGGTTTCTGGTACTAAAAATATTAAAGATGATTGGGGACCAAAAACAAAAAAGTTTGCTGTTAATATTGATCAGAACAAAGCACAAATGGCTGGTGTTACTAGTGCTGATATAGCTACATCACTTCAAACTGTTTTAGATGGTTTTCAAACTGGTGAATATCGTGAAAACGACAAGTCAATTCCTATCTTAATGCGCAGTAATGAAAGTCAACAACAAACCTTAGCATCTATAGAAACATTGAATATTTACGCACAGAATTCTGGCAAAAGTGTTCCCTTACTCCAAGTGGCCAGTATTGAGCCAAAGTGGCAATATGCTAAAATAAAGCGACTAGATATTGATAGAACAATTAATGTAGGTTCAGAATTAAATGCCAATGGAAATGCTTCTGCAATAATGAAAATAATTACTCCTTATATGGAAGAAGTTTCTAAAGACTGGCCTGAGGGTTATACCTATAAGTTTGGTGGTGATGCTGAAAATACAGCAGAGAATATGGGTGCAGTTATAAGTTATTTACCACTTTCTGGTTTTATAATACTTCTCCTTTTAATTATTCAGTTTAATTCAGTTAGAAAAACAATAATGGTAGCCTCTACTATACCATTAGGAATTATTGGCGTTGTAATTGGCTTATTAATATTTCAAGAACCTTTTGGTTTTATGCCTTTCTTAGGTGTTATTTCCTTAGCAGGAATAGTTATTAATAATGCAATCGTTTTAATAGACAGAATTCAAATAGAAGAAAGTGAAATAAAACGACCTATTGAAGATGCCATTATTGCTGCGTGTTTGCAACGATTTAGACCTATACTTCTAGCGACCTTCACAACAGTTTTAGGCTTAATTCCATTATATTTAAGTGGAGGAGAAATGTGGGAAGGTATGGCAGTAAGTATTATGATTGGTTTACTCTTCGGAACAGTAATCACATTGCTTTTTATTCCTTCATTCTACAGTATTTTATTTAAAGTAAACTACAAGGGCTATAAATTTGATGAATCTATAATGGACGATTAGTATAACTTTAGTGATAGACAGATTATATACATATCGTTTTGAACTGTTTCTAATTACTCAGTTGTTTATACTATTTGGATCTTTATTTATTCCAATTCAGCTATTTGAAAATTGGATAATGCCTATTTTTCTTTTGTTCAATATAGTATCAGGAGTGTTATTAGTATGTAAAAACCGAAAATCATCTTTTTTTATTTTAGTTTTTATAGGGTTATTTATTACTGGGTTAATAGCTAACATTTTGAATTCAGGTGACAACGACAGCTTCAACTATATTAAATTAGCCTCTTACTTTATATTTTATGGATTAGTTACCATTGAAATAATTATACAAGTCTGGAAAGCTAAACTTGTAGGTAAAAATGTCATTTTAGGTTTAATAAGCGGTTACATTTCATTAGGGCTTTTATCTTTTTTTATGTGTCTAAGCATTGAAATTATTTATCCTAATTCATTTTCTGGATTGATGCTTGATAATGGAGAAATGACAGAATCACTAATGTATTATAGCTATATTACTTTAATGACAATCGGATATGGTGACATTTTACCAATAACACCGATAGCTCAAAAAGCATCAGTATTTATTGGATTAATAGGTCAATTCTATTTGGTTATTTTAACTGCTATAGTTGTTGGAAAGTATATAAATCAAAAAAATAGAACTTAGATAATAAATTTATAAAACAAAACTATGATGAAAACAATTAAACTAATTTTTATATTAATTTTTGTACTAACATTTTCTTTTGCGATTGGTCAATCCCAAAAGGAATTGGATAGAGAAAAAAATAAAGTTGAAATATTGACCGTTGAAGAAAGAGCAAATCTGCAAATGCTTTTTTATAACAAAATGAAAAAAATGAAGCTCACAGACGAGGTTGAAGAAGAGTATTATAGATATTTATTACATTATGTCTATGACATGCAACGTCTTAATGATAAAGATAAAGATTACACAGATGAGGAAATGAAAGAAGAGCTTGGGAAGCTAGTTACCAAAATGGATACCCGAATAGAACCTATCTTAACAGAAGAGCAATTTAAAATGCACAAAAAGAATTGGAATGATATTATGAAAGTTGTCTATTTTAAAAATGGTTGGAAATGGAATGAAGAATAACATAAAAGGCTCACAAATTGTGAGCCTTTTTTTATTTATATATGAATCTTAATGGTTAATGACCTTCTCTTGATGGTTAATCGATTCTTGATGAATCGCCTTAAACATTCGTAAAATAAACTCTTCACTCAGTCCTCTTTCCTCACCTTCTAAGACCATTTTGCCTAAAATTTCGTTCCAACGTTTAGATTGTAAAACAGCAACATTCTTTTGTTTTTTAAGTTTCCCAATACCGTCAGCAACTTTCATTCGCTTCCCTAAAAGGTCTATGATTTGATTATCTACAACATCAATCTGAGCCCTTAAGTTATTAAGTTCTGAGTTGTACTCAGCTTCAGGATCTGACTCTTTTCTAATCTTTAAATCTTTCATCATTTGAACCAAGGTATTTGGTGTAACTTGCTGTGCAGCATCACTCCAAGCATTATCAGGATCTGTATGCGTTTCGATCATTAAGCCATCAAAATTAAGATCTAAGGCAGTTTGAGACACATCAAAAACCATATCTCTCTTACCTGTAATATGTGATGGGTCGTTAATTAGTGGTAAATCTGGAAACTTATTCTGAAACTCAATTGCCAATTGCCACTCTGGTATATTTCTATATTTAGACTTTTCATAAGTTGAAAATCCTCTATGAATTGCACCTAAATTTTTAATACCTGCAGTATATAATCTTTCAATACCTCCTAACCATAGAGCTAAATCTGGGTTTACTGGATTCTTAACTAATACTATCTTATCAGTACCAGCTAAAGCATCTGCTAATTCTTGCATTATAAAAGGACTCACTGTAGAACGTGCACCAATCCATAACAAATCTACATCGTGTTCTAATGCTAATTCTACATGATTTCTATTAGCAACTTCAGTACAAGTTTTCATTCCTGTTTCTGATTTTACTTTTTGCAACCATTTTAAACCTAATGCTCCAACCCCTTCAAAATTTCCTGGACGCGTTCTTGGTTTCCAAATACCAGCTCTATAGTAGTTAACATCAGTATCTTTTAGCTCGTGAGCTATTTTTAACACTTGTTCTTCAGTCTCTGCGCTACATGGTCCTGCTATAACTAGTGGATGATTTAATTTCATATCATCCAACCATGTTCTCATTTCTTTTTTATTTTCCATTTTGCTTATTAATCTTCTTTTATAAGTTTTATTTAATTCCGTTTAATATGTCTGTTATATGATTCGTTGTTTCCATTTCTTTATAAACTGCTTCAAAATCCCCATCTTCCATCAGTTTTTTAAAATGCTTAAGGTTATTTATATATTCATCTAAAGTTTCGATAACGTTAGTCTTATTTTGCTCAAAAATTGGTGTCCACATTGCTGGCGAACTTTTGGCTAAACGCACAGTACTTTCAAATCCACTACCCGCCATATCAAAAATATCGCGCTCATTTTTCTCTTTATCAATTACTGTTTTACCTAGCATAAATGAACTAATATGAGATAAATGAGATACATAGGCAATATGTTTGTCATGCGCTTTAGGATTCATATAACGAATTCGCATTCCTAATTCTGAAAATAACTTTAATGCTTTTTCTTGAAGCTTAAAAGCAGTTTCTTCTACCTCACAAATAATATTAGTTTTATTCTTATATAGGCCATAAATCGCTGCACTTGGGCCCGAATATTCTGTACCTGCTATTGGATGTGCTGCTAAATAATTTCTGCGTTTTGGATGGTCTTTAACCTTAGTACAAATATCTTCCTTAGTCGATCCAGCATCAAAAACAATTGCATGGTCTGAAACATTATCTAAAACTTTTGGCAATACTTTTAAAGTCGCATCAACCGGAATCGCAACGACAACTAAATCTGCTTTATCTAAATCTTCGAGTTTTGATTTTTTATCAATAACACCTAATTCAATGGCTTCATTTAAATGTGCATCATCCTTATCAATTCCATAGATTGTACATTCTGAATTTTGCTTTTTTATATCCAAAGCAAAACTGCCTCCAATTAAACCAACTCCTATGATAAAAATATGTTTCATTTCTTATACCCTTGCTATTGCTTCTTTAATTACTTCTTCTGATGCACATAATGAAAAACGCACATATCCTTCTCCATTAGTCCCAAAAACTGTTCCTGGCGTTATAAATATGGAATGCTCTTTTAAAACTATATCTGTAAACGCTTCAGATTTTAAATTTGACGGCAATTTTGCCCAAACAAATAAACCTGTTGCATCTTTATCGTAAGTACAATTGAGACTTTCTGCGAGTTTCCAAATCAATTCTCTCCTTAGTTGATAAACACTATTTAAACTTGCAAACCACATGTCAGAACATTTCAAAGCTTCAATAGATCCTTTTTGAATGCCATAAAACATACCCGAATCCATATTACTCTTAACTCTTAAAACAGCATTAATATGGTCGTAACTTCCAACCAACATGCCTACTCTCCAACCAGCCATATTAAAGGTTTTGCTTAGAGAATTTAACTCTAAACAAACATCTTTTGCATTATTGTAACGCATAATGCTTATTGGCCTTTCATTCAACACAAAACTGTATGGATTATCGTTTACAATAAGAATATTATGGCGTTTAGCGAAAGCAATAACCTCATCATAAAACTTATTTGTGGCATTTGCACCTGTTGGCATATGCGGATAATTTATCCACATAATTTTCACTTTGCTAAGGTCTAAACGTTCTAAAGCGATAAAATCTGGCAGCCAATTATTATCTTCATTTAAATCGTAATAGATAGGATTTGCTTCTAATAATTTTGTAACCGCACCATAAGTTGGATAACCTGGATTTGGTACTAAGGCTTCATCTCCAGGGTTTAAAAAAGCCATAGAAATGTGCATTATACCTTCCTTACTACCTAATAATGGTAATACTTCAGTCTTAGCGCTTAAGTTAACTCTATAACGCTTATTATAAAAATTTGCAATTTCTTCTCGCAGTTCTGGTAATCCTTGATAACCCTGATATTTGTTTGCACCTTCATCATCTAAACTATCTCTTAACAACATCGTTGCCTTAAAAGGTGGTTCTAAGTCAGGACTTCCTATTCCTAAGTTTATAATTGGTTTTCCTTGCGATTTTAAAAACGCAACTTCTCTCAACTTTTTAGAAAAGTAGTATTCTTCTACATGCTTTAAACGGTTAGCAACTTCAATCATAATCTCGCATTTTTATATTCTCCCAACACTTTAAAATTCTCTGCCATTAATTGCATAATTGAACTGGCTTTTTCGTAGTCTTTATAATCTTCAAAAGTAACATCTACAAAAAAAGCATACTTCCATGGAGTCTCAATTTTTGGCAATGATTGAATTTTAGTTAGGTTTAGTTTACAATCACTCATTACATTGAGTATTGTAGCTAAACTACCACGTTTATGATCTAATTCAAATTTTAGAGAGGCCTTATTAAGTTCTTTTCGTTCAGTTATTTGAATTTCACGTTTAACAATAACAAATCGTGTTTCATTATGTTTAATCGTCTGAATACTTTCTTCCAGCACATCAAGTTCATATATTTTAGCTGCATTTTTACTTGCTATGGCTGCAATACCTTTTAGGTTTTGGTCAGAAATTTGCTTTGCTACATCTGCAGTATCCTGTGCTTCAACCAATTTTATATGTGAATATTTCTTAAAAAACACTTTACATTGTAATAAAGCCATTGGGTGTGAATGCACCTCCTTAATTTCAGTTATCGACTGCCCATTTAAGGCTAGCAAATTATGCTGAATATCTAAGTAATGCTCTCCTACAATACTTAAGTTATGTGTATCAATAAGCGCATAGTTAGGAATAATAGAACCCGCTATTGAATTCTCAAGTGCCATTACGATATGGTCTGTATCTCCATTTAGTAAATGATTTACAGTACCATCAAAAGACATACACTCAACTATTTCTGCTTTATCGCTAAAGTACACCTGTGCAACTTCGTGATGAAACGACCCTTTAATTCCTTGTATTGCTATTGGTTTTGTCATAATAAAAAAGTCCCGATTTAAAATCGAGACTTAATAATTTATATTTTAATTAAAACATACTCGGTCTCGTTCTTTTAGCTAAAAAAGAAATAAAACCAGTTATAATATGTTTTAGATATATTCATTGTTGTATATAAGTGGCTAATGTAACTAATATTTTTATAAATCAGAATGTGAGGATTGCTTTTTTAAACTTATTATAAAAGTTTTAAAGAATTAGCAATAAACCTTATACAATATTATATAATACTTATTTTTGAATAAACTTTTTCTAACATGTCGATTGAAGTTCAAAACATAACAAAACTATACAAAGAGCAAAAGGCACTAAATAATGTTTCTTTTAAAGTGAATAATGCTGAAATTGTTGGTTTTCTTGGTCCTAATGGTGCAGGAAAATCTACAATGATGAAAATTTTGACCACATACATTGAAGCTTCTGAAGGTTCTGCTAATGTCAATGGGTTTGATGTTAATACGGATAAGAAAAGTGTACAAAGTTCTGTTGGCTATTTGCCAGAGCATAACCCACTTTATACAGACTTATATGTTAAAGAGTATCTAAATTTTAATGCCAATGTTTACGGTACTTCTAAATCTAGAATTGAAGAGGTCATTGAATTAACTGGTTTGTCACCCGAAGCTCATAAGAAAATTGGTCAGCTTTCTAAAGGTTATAGGCAGCGTGTTGGCCTGGCAAATGCCTTATTACATAATCCTGATGTTTTAATTTTAGACGAACCCACTACAGGATTAGACCCTAACCAATTGGTAGATATTAGAAACCTAATTAAAACTATAGGTAAAGAAAAAACAGTTTTCCTCTCCACACATATAATGCAAGAAGTTGAAGCCATGTGTGACCGCGTAATTATTATCAATAGAGGAGAAGTTGTAGCTGATAAGTATTTAAAAGATTTACGTGAAGGACAAGAGCAAATTGTTATTGTTGAGTTTGATTACAGAGTCGAGGATGCTTTTTTATTAAAATTACCTAAAGTATCTTCTGTAAAAAACACCCATGGTTTTATTTACGAAATTACATTTTCAACCAAAGAAGATATGCGATCTCATGTTTTTGATTTTGCACACGATAAGGACTTAAAAATTCTTCAACTCAATCAGAAAAATGCAAGTTTAGAGAGCCTATTTAGGGAAATGACTAGTTAAAAAATAATTGCCCAGTATAATATCTTTCTATATCTACAAGAATAGGCTCATTTACAGAAATTAGGTTCCCTGTACCTTTAAGTTCACCTGTGAGTGATTGAATAGGGTTTACGACCATATCATTACTGCTTCTATGAAATACATTTATATTTTGAGCTACTAAATTACTACCTTCAAATCTACTCGAACCAGCAAAAAAGCCAACTACTAGATTTTCAACGTTACCATCAATATAAAAGAATGACAGATTATTAGATGCAATATTTAAACTTAGAGAGTTCACAGATAAACGAAAATCCCCAACAGTAAACTCACTTTCATCTATTACATCCTCTGAAAAAAGACTCAGTGCTTCATAATCTAAAATACCATCTGAAGAAATATCGTATTGTGTCGATGTTCTTATTTCTGTAAGATTTGGAGCTTCAACATAAATCTTTGTGATGCCAAATTCTCTAACATAGTTGCAGCTATTATTATCATTTAATACTAATTGATTACCAATGATCTCAACCTTGACATCATTAATTAAATTTTCTCCTGTCTCTACAGTTACCTTATATTCTGAAGCGTCTTTTATAATAAGTTCAATATCTCTATTAACCAATATGCTTTCAAAATTTGATACAGTAATCTCTTTTTGAATTACACTGCCTGAAGTTTGAAAACAATCATTAGCATCTTTACTGTTACAAGTAAAGAGAAGTAAAACCAATATATAAAATACCTTTTTCATGTAATCATTTTATTATGCCAGTATATTTTCGTTGAAATATTTCATAATCTCACACCAATTCCAAATTCAACAGCTTCTGCTTTTGCACCATGTGATTTTAAGGTTATAGCACCAAAAAACTTGTTTCCAAAATACCGTTTTAGGCCTATTCTTATATAAGTTTGTCCTTCAAAATCAAAAGGATAATAGACATAATAACCCAATTGAGTTTCAATAGACGTTTTATGAATAAACAATTCATGGCCTAGAAAAAGTCCAACGCGCTTATAATCTTCATCACCACTTACATTTTCTTCCGGAAATGAAACCGATCGATAGTAAATTAATTCTTTTAAAAAGTTTGAAAAAAACACATCTGCACCAAACTGAATTGCACTAGTATGACTCAGTCGTTTATCGGCATATGCCGATAAAATGTAAAATGGAAATTGTCCACTTCCAATTATATCACTTTGGTTTAAACCCGATCTAAATGCTATATTATACTTTATAGGTTCAGTATATTTCTCATCACTTGGTTTATCAATATATTCAAGGTTTTCATCTCCAAGATTATAAGTTAACCCTACATTTAAAGCCATTGTATTAATGCTTGTATTTGGCGCTTTTACATTCGCATTAGAATAATGAATAAAAGACAAGCCTGCTTGTAATCCTAAATAATCAAAAATACGCTCCTTTTTGTAATTCAACATTAGATATGTAGAACTTAAAAGATGTGTTCCAAAAGCTATATTTTTTGGATTTTTAATCTTGTCATATGGATTTGTGGTGTAAGCTAATCCTTGGGCAATTCTAAGCATCACATTTCGTTTAAAAAAATAAAGATTGTAATGTGCGTAGAGGCCAAAATTATGTCCTAGTTTCTCATTTTTAAAATCTTGATAAATAAAGGATGCCCCATAATCTGGGTAATTAAAACGTTGTTCCCAAGCTTCATTACCAAATGTTTTCTTATTCCAACTAAAAATAAAACCTTCAGGATGACCTGTTATCAAATGCAGAATATCATTGTTATGAAGTGCTATATTACCTGAGAAATAATTCAGGTCAAAATAAGAATTAGATGATTCTTCTTCTTGACAAAAAGACAATAATCCAATTAAGGTAATTAAACTCGTAAGCCAGTATTTCATTTACAAATGGTTACTGACAAATGTAAAACAATAAACGTAAAATTAAACTTCTAGTGCCGATTCTATTTCACAAAAAAAGTAGCGATCAAGGAAATAGCTGTTAACACTAATATTTGTATTATAAATCTAAATACTGATTGATTCTTTTTTATTCGTTTCATTTTTTGGAGCTTAAATTTCAATACAAATATCTTACTTAAAAAAAACTCTATTGTTAATTAAAATCGAATAAATAGTTATCCTTTTGTTTGAAAATTAAACCTCTGGAGCTAGTTCTATTTCTAACTCATTTAAAGTGTCTGAAATAGGAATTTGACAACTTAATCTACTATTATTTTTCACATTAAAAGCTTCGGCTAAAATAGCATCTTCTTCATCTTCCATACTACTCAATTGATGCTTAGAGTTGATATAACATTGACAAGATGCGCACATCGCCATACCTCCACAGATTCCAATTGTACCCTCTGGTGCTAACTCATAAGAACGTGCAACTTCCATTAAATTCATTGCCATATCGGTTGGTGCCGAAACGCTGTGTTTTTTTCCTTCTCTATCTGTGATATGTATGGTGACATCTTGCATTATACTATAGCTTTTACAACGGCTTTTGGTGATTCTTTTCTTGTACCATCAAACCCATTAATTCCACTTACTGTGGTATATTTTAGAACAAATTTCTTACCCGGATTTAATCGTTTGTATGCTGATTGACACATTAAAGTTGCTTCATGAAAACCACAAAGAATCAGTTTCAGTTTGCCTTCGTAGGTATTCACATCACCAATGGCATAAATACCTAGAATATTAGTCTGGTAATCTATAGTATCAACTTTTATAGCGTTCTTTTCAATCTCAAGTCCCCAATCACCAATTGGGCCTAATTTTGGTGATAAGCCAAAAAGTGGAATAAAAGCATCTGCATCTAAAACTTGTGTTGCACCATTTTTAGTAACCGAAACTCCTTCAATTTGAGTTTCGCCATGCAAAGCTGTAATCTCTGCTTGAGTAATTAGATTTATTTTGTTGAGCAATTTTAATTCTTGAACCTGCTCAACAGAATCTAAAGCGCCTCTAAATTCGTTTCGTCTATGCACCAAAGTGACTTCTGAAGCAACATCGGCAAGAAAAATACTCCAATCTAATGCTGAATCTCCACCACCAGCAATCACTACTTTCTTATTGCGATATACTTCTGGATCCTTAATAAAATAAGCGACACCTTTGTCTTCGTAGTTTTCAATGCCTTGTAATTTAGGTTTTCTAGGTTCAAAACTTCCTAAACCACCAGCAATAGCGATAATTGGTGCATGGTGCTGAGTCCCTTTATTGGTCGTAACAATAAAGCTTCCATCTTCTTGCTTTTCTATAGTCTCAGCACGTTCTCCTAAGGTAAAACCTGGTTGAAATTGTTTCCCTTGCTCTAATAAATTAGACGTTAAATCACCAGCCAATATTTCTGGAAAACCTGGAATATCATAAATCGGTTTTTTAGGATATAATTCGGAACATTGACCACCAGGTTGAGGCAGTGCATCTATTAAATGGCACTTTAATTTCAGTAATCCTGCCTCAAACACGGTAAATAATCCTGTTGGTCCTGCTCCTATAATGAGTATATCTGTTTTAATCATTTTTCTATATTTTTTCCACTAATCCTTTAGTGAATTCGTTTAATTTTTCGACTTTCTGTTCAAAGTCTCCTTTAATTGTTTTTCTATATATATTGAGATTCTTTACCAAATCATCTATGTTTTCTGGTATTACATCTTCAAAAAATTGCCGTAATCGCTTTGCTGTTGTAGGTGATTTGCCGTTAGTAGAAATAGCCACCTTAACGTTACCTTTAGTTACGATTCCTCCCATGTAAAAGTCACAATATGGTGGGTTATCCGCTACATTTGCTAACTTATTTTGTGCTCTACAATCCTCATATATTTTGATATTCACTTCTGGTAAATCAGTTGTTGCAATAACAATATGATGCCCTTTTAAATAACCATTCTTGTAGGTATCTTCGATACGTTTTACGTTTCCTGAATTGGCAATTTTAATAGTTCCATCTCTATACATAGGTGACACCATAGTCACATTAGCATCTGGACTAGACTTTAATAAAAATGTCAATTTTTCCTCTGCAACATAACCCCCACCAACAATTAAAACATTTAGATTTTTTACTTTTAGGAAGATTGGATATAGATTATTTCTTTCCATTATTAAGCAATGTATTTTCTTGAATTCTTCATTGCCAAATCCGCTTTAGCATAAATATCTGTGAGGTCTACACGTTGATTTACAACCTCTCCAATAATGATAATTGCTGGATTAGATAATTGTTTTTCTTCTACAATAGATTCGATATTCGAAATTATTCCGATTCCAACATTATGATCTATTCTTGTACCATTTTGAATAATGGCCACAGCAGTTTTAGACTTTCCTTCTTTAGAAAAAATTTGAACAATTTCTGATAGCTTACTCATTCCCATTAAAATCACAACAGTTGCAGTTGATTTCACTGCTAATGCAACATCACTAGAGATTTTATGAGATTTGGTTGTACCTGTAATAACCCAAAAGCTTTCTGAAGCATTACGTTTAGTTAAAGGAATACCTTGATAAGCTGGCACAGCAGCACATGACGAAATCCCTGGTACTACAGCTACTTCAATAGCATAGTCTTTAGCATATTCCAACTCCTCGGCTCCACGCCCAAATATAAATGGATCTCCCCCTTTAAGTCGTACTACATGTCCGCATCTTAATGCACGTTCTACAATTAAATCATTGATTTGACTTTGCTGATACGCATAGCAACCTTTACGTTTACCAACAAATATTTTTTCTGCTTTTGGTGATGCATACTGCAATAATTCTTCGTTTGTTAGCGCATCAAATAAAATAACATCTGCAGATGCTATAGCCTTGATTGCCTTTAAGGTGATTAAATCTGCATCACCTGGACCTGCTCCTACTACTGTTAATCTTGGTGTCATATTTTTTTTAGCTTTTTATAGCAACTTGTAATTCTCTATATGCCCTTAAGTGCTTTAAAAATTGCATTGCTACATTTATATAATTATTGGCAAAATCTTTTGAAGGTGGATATACTTTAATTTGATAGATAACATCAGAAAATGACGTTCCTAAATCAATTTTTTTGTTCTCCACAAAAAGTTCATCGAATTGTTTAATGATACTAGCCTGAGTGTTGGTCTTTATATTTTCTGAAAGTAAAATAGCTTTAGCTGAATTTACCATTGAGCGATACGCTTCATAAATGGCACCTGAATAGACTTTATTATTAAAAGCTTCTTTTGCTTCAGCAATTTTCTCATCACTTTCTAAAAAAAGTGTTGCTATTAAATCGATAACAACTCCTGCACACTCACCTATTCCTATAGCTTTTACATATTGCTCTTCTGTTCCCCAATCAATAAAATCTTCTTGAGTAAGATTGTCAATACTAGATAGATCTGTGAGTAACTGATAGAAATACTTTTCACCTTTTTCCTTATAGTAATCGACAAATAATTTTCCTTTTGAATTGGATTCAAAATCATTTAAAATTCTACGTAAAGCTTCTGGTCCTCTTCGACTCGGAATTTTAACCACTTTATCAGCGAAATAAGCACTTCCATTTCCTAAGTTACCTCCACCTAAAAGCACTTGTAATGCTGGCAAAACTAATTTATCTTTAGTACGAATAGACATCCCTTGAAAACCAATATTTGCCATATTGTGTTGTCCACAAGCATTCATACATCCACTAATTTTAATTACTAGATCTTGATTGCTTAAATATTGAGGATACTCCGCCTTAATCACGCGTTCTAGTTCTTCAGCGATCCCAGTACTGCTCGCTATCCCCAAATTACAAGTATCAGTACCAGGACATGCTGTGATATCTACGGCTTTGTTATAGCCTGCTTCTACAAAACCTAACTTTTCTAATTCTGTATAGAAAAAGGGAAGTAAATCTTCCTTAACAAAAGGGATTAAAATATTTTGACGCAAACTCAGTCTAATTTCACCTGCTGCGTAATTCTCTACTAAATCTGCCAATAAACGTGCTTTATCCGTATAGAAATCGCCTAATAGAACTTTGATTCCGATAGCGAAGTAACCTTTTTGTTTTTGGGCAATAAGGTTTGTAGACTTCCACAAATGGTAAGCTTCTTTATTCTGAATTTCTACTTTTGGATTTTCTACTAAAACTGGTGTTGAAGCTGTATAATTTGCTTCATCTATGGTTACAGTTTTGTATTCAATTGCATTTTGCTCTTCTTCTACTAAAACTTTAAAAGCGTCTAATCCAATATCTTTTAATAAGAATTTAAGTCGGGCTTTAGCTCTACTTTTTCTTTCGCCATAGCGATCAAAAACTCTTAATACACCTTCCATCAATGGAATTATTTTATCAGATGGTAAAAACTCGTAAAACAAATCTGCATGTCTTGGCTGAGAACCTAAGCCACCACCTAACATTACTTTAAAACCTTTTACTCCATTTTTAATTTTAGCAATAAAACCTAAATCGTGCATATACGACAAACCGGTGTCTTCGTCTGTTCCTGAAAAGGATACTTTAAATTTTCTACCCATTTCTTGACAGATAGGGTTTCTTAAAAAGAATTTAAATAATGCATCTGCGTAAGAAGAAACATCAAATGGCTCATTGACATCAATACCTGCAGTTTCACTTGCAGTAACATTTCTTACTGTATTTCCACAAGCCTCTCTTAGCGTGACATTATCGCGTTCTAACTCAGCCCACAATTCTGGAGTTCTATTTAAATCCACATAATGAATTTGAATATCTTGACGCGTTGTAATATGCAAACGGCTTCTTGAATATTCATCTGAAACCTCAGAAATACGGTGCAATTGATGACTCAATACTTTACCATAAGGCAATTTAATTCTGATCATCTGTACTCCTTCTTGGCGTTGACCATAAACTCCTCTTGCTAAACGAAGACTTCTAAATTTTTCTTCATCTATTTTTCCATTACGAAAAAGCTCAATTTTATTAGCTAATTCAAGGATATCCTTTTCTACTATTGGACTTTCTAATTCTGTTCTAAAACTTTGCATTATATTATATTATTCCTATAGATTTAATAGATTTTATAAAAAAACAATTTATTTACTAATGATTATTATTTAAGTATTACTGAAGATGGATACCACACTCTCTATTAAGTAAGGCTTTTATAGAATCGAAATAATAGCTATTTTTCTCCAATTGATTTTCCTCTATATACCTGTCTAATTCAGCATCACTCCAATAGTAAAATGGACTCACTTTAAGAATACCATCTTTACTATAACTTAAAATATCTTTCTTGTCTCTATATTCTGTCTGCCTCACCCTAATATTTGTAAACCATATATCTGGATCCTGTTCTTTTAATGCTCGTCTAAAAGGTTCTAATTTTACGGCCTCTGAAAAAATGGCATGATTATCATCTTCTAAACTTGGTAATCCAATTGAAGCGTCAATTTCTTCTTTACTATATAAAGATTGGTATTTAAGAATATTGAGATTGTATTTCTTTATTAATTTTGAAGCATGCTCATATGTGCTTGGTTGATTATATAAAGTATCACACCAAACGACTCTTATTCCCTTGTCTATCTTAGACATTGTACTCAATAATACTGAAGAGTAAATACCAAAACTTGTTGTTACAATTCTATTATCAGATAAACTTAATGCCCACTCAGCAATTTCATTAGGTTTTTTATCTCTAAGCTTTTTGTTCCAAAAATCTATATCTATCATTTTCCCCATTTAATATTATTCCACGCGCGTTCGTGAAAGAAATAAAGCGCCATTTTAGAAACTAATTCTATGCCTCCTATAGAGAAAGCCAAAGCCATTGTACCTGTAATGATATACGAAATAGTCACTGTAGCCAA
Source organism: Winogradskyella sp. PG-2 (assembly GCF_000828715.1). Taxonomy (NCBI): domain Bacteria; kingdom Pseudomonadati; phylum Bacteroidota; class Flavobacteriia; order Flavobacteriales; family Flavobacteriaceae; genus Winogradskyella; species Winogradskyella sp. PG-2. The sequence goes on from NZ_AP014583.1 coordinate 783,539, forward strand.
GGTACCGACAACACGCCAACTAATTGTTTTCACTATACTCCTCTTAATATTCTCTTGAGTTGCTAAAGAATCCTTTTCTTCTTTTTCAACACTTAAATCTGACTGAATTACACTATCCATAATTATGTTGTCATTTTTTAATCTTTTATTCCTATCGACTTAGTAGGAATATGCAAACATAAATATTATTTTAGAATAAGAAAGTATTTATTTCGAAAAAATTAACATAAGAAATTGAGAATATGCTAATTAGATAAATCAGCCAAAGTAGTATTGCGAAATATATCTAATGTATTATCACGTACTTGAAGCATTAAATTATGCACTGCGCAAACATTTTCATCAGGACAGTCGTCACACTTTTCATAGAAATTCAAGCTCACACAAGGTACCATAGCTATTGGTCCTTCTAAAAGTCGCATTACAGTTGTCATAGGAATATCTTTTGGTTCTTTCAATAAATAATAACCGCCTCCTTTACCTTTTTTTGATCCTAAAACACCATTTTTTCTTAAAGTTAATAAGATACTTTCTAAAAACTTACGTGAAATATTTTCAGACTTGGATATTGAAGAAATCTGTATAGGGTTTCTATCTTTCTGTTTTGCTAAATAGACTAAAGCCTTTATACCGTATTTTGTTTTTTTTGATAGCATTACTCTATTATTAAATGTTTCAAATATTATATATTAATTTGTATGTGTTTTATCTAAAGCGTAAAACGTCACTTGAGCATAATCATCTCCTGTGTTATTTAAGTGATATAATCCAGCTTTAAAATACATATACTGACCACCAACATTGAAACCACTATTAAACATGTTAACCGTTTGAACAACATCATCTTTTCCTTCTCTTAGTATTGTACAAGTTAAAATATCACCAATAACTTTAATCGTATAGCTAAATTTTTCATTGAGCGCTCTTCCATCTGAAGGATTATCAGCACTATTACTCCTAGAGCCTATCATTTCGCACCATTGTTCATCACCATTTCCATCTGTTGGTTCGTGAGCAAAATATATAGAACCTAATGAATTATTAGGTAATTTTCTGTAATATATACGAATTGGCTCGTCGCTATTAGCATGTATTTGTCAAATTACTAAACGTCCAACATGACTATTACTTCCTGTTGTTGTTACATGATTAACTACAAGAGTAGCATTCATTTCACCGTCATAACCAGCAGCAGCATTTATATCTGAGGCTGGAGCCGAACCAAAAACCCCATTATTTCCATTAACCCCTTGTGTACTAATACTCGTATTTGTTCCTCTAAACATTTCACGTAACTCTACTCTAGTATATACTGTATTTGCAGACGTTGTAAAGCCATCTATAGGACATTTAAAAACCATTCCTCCATCATCCCCTAAAAAAAATAATTGCTATTTTCATAACCAGCATTGATTTCAGAAACAGATATAGTTTTAGAAAAACCACTTCCATTATTCTCTGGTGTTTTTAATTTCCATGTAGATAAATCAAAATTTTGTGATGGTGTTTTATTTGGGTCTAACTCACCTGAATTTTCTTCGCCTGCTGCTTGTGTAATTGTTAAGGTTTTTGAAATACTACAACCTGTAACAGTTATTGTTCCATCATTTGTTCCATAAGTTGGTGAAAGCGTAATCCAAGTATTAGTATTACTGACATACCAATATAAATTCGCAGTTACTGAAACTGTTTGTGATTCTTGGTTTGCAGAAAATTCTGTAATTGAAGATAGACTTAAGCTATCTTGTTGCCCTCCTTCATTGGAATCGTCAGAACTACAACTAAATAGAACTATAAAAACTAAAAACGTAAAAACAATGTTTAATAATTTCATATGTCTATAAATTCTTTTTTTACAAAAATAACAAAAATCGAGTATGAAAATATAAGTAGAAATCAAAAGCCAGAAACTGTTGTTTTATAGTATATAAATATATTAATTTTCTAATGCTTGTTTTAAATCCCCAATAATATCATCTATATGTTCTAAACCAACCGAAACTCTAATAAGTCCACTAGTAATTCCTGTAATTAAACGATCTTCTTCAGATAATTTTGCATGTGTCGTAGATGCTGGATGTGTTACGATACTTCTTGTATCACCTAAATTAGCAGATAAAGACAATAGTTTAATTGTATTTAAAAAATTTCTTCCGGCATCAATACCACCTTTAATTTCAAAAGCCACAATATTACCGCCTAATTTCATTTGCTTTTTAGCCAGTTTATATTGAGGGTGAGATTTTAAAAATGGGTATTTCACAAAATTCACATGATCATTTGATTCTAAAAATTCCGCCACATTTAATGCATTATCACAATGCATATTTATTCTAGCTGGCAAAGTTTCTAAACTCTTAGACAAGACCCAAGCATTAAAGGGTGACAAAGCCGGACCTGTATTTCTAGAAAATAAATAAATCTTTTGAATTAAATCTGAATTTCCAACGGTTACACCTCCAAGAACTCTACCTTGTCCATCTATTAATTTTGTAGCTGAATGAATAACTAGATCAGCACCAAACTTTATAGGTTGTTGGAGATAAGGTGTCGCGAAACAATTATCAACTAGGAAAATAAGGTTATGCTTCTTAGCAATACTACCCAGTAGCTCTAAATCTAAAATATCTACAGCCGGATTTGTTGGGCTTTCCGTATACAATATTTTCGTATTGGGCTGTATTAAACTTTCAATTTTGTCTATTTCATCTATCTTAAAAGAGCTTGTTGAAATATTCCATTTTGGTAAAATGTTATTAAACATAGTCTGGGTAGAACCAAAAATACTCCGCGAAAACACAATATGATCTCCTGAGTTGAGTAAAGCTGCAAAAGTTGAAAACACAGCAGACATACCAGATGCAAAGGCATAACCTTGTTCGGCACCTTCCATCTTACAGATCTTATCTATAAACTCTGATGTATTGGGATTAGAATAGCGACTATAAATGTTACGCACTTTCTCATCGGCAAACGATGCTCTCATATCTTCAGCATCTTCAAATACATAACTTGATGTAAGATATAAGGGGTTAGAATGTTCTAAAAATTGAGAACGTTCAATTTGTGTTCGGATGGCTTGTGTTTCTATGTGTTTAGAACTCATTTTTCTTGTATTTATTATAAAGTCAATTCAACCTCAATTATAGGTTTATTCATTAGAAAAATGTCATTGCAAAAACGTAATCAGAGTGATTTTGATTCGTTTAGTTATCTATCTAGTTTTAAATAAATGAATAAAAAACTATGTAGAATTTAGCACCTTCTCAGTAAATCTAAGGGTTGCTAAGGTTTCAAAGGGTCTAATCCCTCCACCTTTCTTGATAACATTTTAGTAAGTGTTTGAACTTTGTGGTTACAAATATTGTATCAGAATATTTTAAAAACAAATTAAATCATAAAAAAAGTAAAATAAATTTACGTTCCATTTAATTTATCTACTTTTGTACAATCAATATTTAGAGGAAGAATTTGATCTGATTGCAACCTCTTAAAAAAATGCTAAAGCAATAAGTTATATACTTCTCTAGCGACTAGGCAATCAATTAAATTTTAGTAAAACAATTATAACCTAAAAAATAGGATTTATGCCATATTTATTTACTTCAGAAAGTGTTTCTGAAGGCCATCCAGATAAAGTAGCTGATCAAATTAGTGACGCTTTAATTGACAATTTTTTAGCTTTTGACCCAGAATCTAAAGTAGCTTGTGAGACATTAGTTACCACTGGTCAAGTTATTCTTGCTGGTGAAGTTAAATCTAACACTTATTTAGATGTTCAGAAAATAGCAAGAGACACTATAAATAAAATAGGATATACAAAAAGCGAATATATGTTCGATGGAAATTCCTGTGGTGTTTTATCTGCCATACATGAACAATCTGAAGATATTAATCGTGGTGTAGATCGTGCTTCTAAAGAAGAACAAGGAGCAGGTGACCAAGGAATGATGTTTGGTTATGCCACAAACGAAACTGATAACTATATGCCATTGGCTTTAGATTTATCGCACAGAATTTTAAAGGAATTAGCTGAATTACGTCGCGAGAATAAATATATTACCTATTTACGACCAGATTCTAAAAGCCAAGTTACTATAGAATATAGCGATGATAATACACCTCAACGTATTGATGCTATTGTTGTTTCTACTCAACACGATGATTTTGGTACTGATGATGTAATGTTAACAAAAATCAGAAAAGATATTGTTGACATCTTAATTCCAAGAGTTGTTGCTAAAGTTCCAGACCATATTAAACCTTTATTTAATAGTGATATTAAATATCATATTAACCCAACAGGGAAATTCGTAATCGGAGGACCTCATGGTGATACAGGTTTAACAGGTCGTAAAATTATTGTAGATACTTATGGCGGAAAAGGAGCACATGGTGGTGGAGCATTTTCTGGTAAAGATCCGAGTAAAGTGGACCGAAGTGCAGCTTACGCAACAAGACATATTGCTAAAAACCTAGTTGCTGCTGGTTTATGTGATGAAGTTTTGGTACAGGTATCTTATGCTATTGGAGTTGTAGAACCTATGGGTATTTTTATAGATACTTATGGTACTTGTGATTTTAATTTAACAGATGGTGAAATCGCTAAAAAAGTAGAAGCCATTTTTGATATGAGACCTTCTGCAATTGAAAGTCGTTTAAAACTACGCCAACCAATTTATAGTGAAACCGCAGCATATGGACATATGGGAAGAAACAATGAAGTAGTTTCTAAAACTTTTGTCCAACCACTTGGTGAATCAATTTCTATGGATGTTGAATTATTTACATGGGAAAAATTAGATTACGTAGACAAAGTTAAAGCAGCATTTGACCTTTAAGAAACCAAATATTGAATACTTAAAAACCTCGTAATTAAGTTTATGAGGTTTTTTTATTTTTTAAATTTCCTAAGGCTATTAGGTAGGATATTAAGCATTTAAACTGTTTAATCATTGAGTAACAACTCTAACAAATAAAATCTCAATTAAATCAACACTTATGAAAAACATTAAAAAATTCCCCAATCTTATTTTAGTGCTTTTATTTTCTACGCTTATAGTTACATCTTGTCAACAAGACGATGTCAATTCCAGTGGAGGTGAGCAACAAAACAGTATCCCAGATACATTCTCTGAATATTTTGGAAATACGGTTTCTAGAAATTTTCTTGGTAATGTTATAGACATAAATAAAAATCCTATTGAAGGAGTTACAATTACTGTTGGAAACGAAACTGCGACAACGGATAGTAACGGTATTTTTGTTATTAATAATGCCAATGTGAAAGAACGTTTTGGTTTTGTAAAAGCGCAAAAGGCTGGTTATATCCATGGATCTCGATCTGTTGTACCTTCAAACGGAACAAATAAGGTTACAATTATGCTACTCGAAGCTACAGTTGTGAGTACAATAGCTAGTGATTCTCCTGAAACAGTTACAATAGGTAATGGAAGTTCTGTGAGTTTTGATGGTAACTTTATTAAAGAAGATGGCTCAGAATATTCTGGCTCTATCGATGTAATAATGCATCATTTAGATCCTGCTGATGAAGATATGTCAATGCAAATGCCAGGTATGTTGTACGCAGAAAATGAAGCAGGTGCAGAACGTATGCTACAAACCCTAGGCATGTTGGCTGTTGAATTAAGAGGAACAAATGGTGAAGACTTAAATTTACCTGAAGGTTCAACTTCTGAAATTAAAATTCCTCTAGATCCAAGTTTAATGGGAATAGCACCTGCAAGTATTCCACTTTGGTATTTTGATGAAGCCAATGGCTACTGGAAAGAAGAAGGGCAAGCTATTTTGCAAGGAAACATGTATGTAGGTACGGTAACTCATTTCTCATTTTGGAATTGCGATATACCAGCTGAAGCTATTACACTTTGTATTACTGCAGCGGATGATGAGACTAATTCTCTTGGGAATTTATGGGTGAGTATTACTAGTGGAACCTTCGGAACTACATATGGATATACAAATGAAAATGGGGAAGTTTGTGGTTTTGTACCAAGTAATGAAACCTTAGAACTTAATGTTTACAGCTATGATTTTTGTGGTGAAACTCCCTTACTTACTGAGTCTATTGGACCTTTTACAATGGATTCAAATATTTCTATAATTGTTCATGATAATACAGATGTAATTGCAGAAACTATAATTGGTAATTTAAATACTTGTGCTGGTGACGCGGTTACGGATGGCTATGTACAATTAGCTTACGAAAATCAGACCTTTACTAATATGGTAAGTGATGGTACATTCGAAATTAATATGCTACGTTGTGAAGGAGATAATACCTTTCAGATTAAAGGTAGTGATTATGTCAACTTACAAACTACGGATAGTATAAGCTACACATTTACAACTCCGCTAACTGATATAGGAACTATTAGTGCTTGTAATACAGTAACCGAATTTATTCAATACACCATTGATGATGATGAATCCGTACTTATTTTCGAAAATATTAATGCGAATTTTTATTTAAGCGGTGATGCAACAGGAAACTTCAATGGGCCTACTATAGATATTTTCGCAGGTAATAATAGCCAAGACACTTGTTTTTATATGTATGGTGTTTTAAATGAAACTGTTTATGAAGGTACTTATGATAATTACGATTGGAATAGTGCTGACGACATAGGTTTCTTTATAGGTGAATGTTTAAGTGTATCTAACGAGAACAATGAAATTACATATAACTTAACTTCTATAGGAGAAGTTAGTGATTATATTGATATTAACTTTACTGGTGCTTATGAAGATTATAATGGAGATCCTCATACTATAACGGGAGTAGTTCATGTATATAGAGACAATTAAAACCTAATAAAATTCATAAAAAAGCCTTAGATTCTTAGTGTAAAAAATCGAAGGCTTTTTTTATTTACCAGAATTTTAATGCAACCCTTTTACAGTTGCTGTATCTTGTAAATAGAAACTATCATCAATCATCAATCAAAAAATGAAGTCAGTTATTCCTATATGGAAGCTCTTAGCTATCTGTATTATTTTCACAATTGCATGTGAAAATAAAAGTGAGCCTACTAATAACAACAAACCTATAGTTAAGCCTAAATTCTTTACAGATTACTTAGGAGATAAAGTCACTGGAGATTTTAAAGGTATTGTTATCGATGAGAATAAAATTCCTATTAAAGACGTCATCATTACTATTGGTAACAAAACGACAACAACTGATTCTAACGGAAATTTTAAAATCAAGAAGGCTAATGTAAATGTTCTTTTTACATATGTAAAGTTTAAAAAAAATGGTTATATAAACACCTCCAAAAGTATGATTCCAAAAGATTCAATTAATGAAATTATAAAGATTTTACGCAAAGAAATCGAACCTAGTTTATTTAGGTTTTCCAAAAATAATTATAACCTACCCTTATCCGATAATTAAGTAATTCACAGTTATTTAACGCAACCTTTTTACACTTTCTGTATCTTACTAATAGAAATCAATCCATTATGAAAAAAACTACCCTCTCATTCGTTTTATTATTTTTTGTTTTATCATTCACTTACGCTCAGAATACCTGTGCTGATGCTACATAATTATGTGGGTCTTTTGGTTCTGAATTCTCTAGTACTTCAGGAACAAGTTCTGCGGAACTAGGACCTGACTACGGCTGTCTAGGAAGTCAACCAAGACCAACTTGATTTTATATTCCTATTATAACAACCGGAAATATTAGTTTTCAGATTTCTCAATTTTCAGGACCGAATGGAACTGGTAATGGTAATGATGTAGATTATATAGTTTGGGGACCATTTGATGACGTTGCATGTAGCCCTGAAGAATTATCTAGCGAAAACGAAGTTGATTGTAGTTTTAGTGCCTCTAATATTGAACAAGTTTTTATCCCTAACGTGCAACCTGGTGAAGTCTATATGTTGTTAGTTACAAATTACAGTACATCAGAAGGCTTTATACAAATGACAGAAGTTGATGGAGGTAATTTCTTCGATACTGTAGATTGTACAGGTTTTACATTAAATACATTTGTTGACACCAATGGTAATGATATTAGGGATGAAGACGAAGCTCTTTTTCCTTATGGAGATTTAAATTATTCTGTTAATAGTGGTAATGAAGTTGCATTAAATAATGATTCTGGTAGCTATTATATCTTCGATGAAAATGAAAATAATAGCTATGATTTTGAATATATTCTAGATGATACATTTATAGATTACTTTTCGCTTGAAACTCCTAGTATTCAGAATCAATTTATAACTCAAGGAGAGATTACTAATTTTGATATCCCTATTGATATTATTACTCCACTTACCAATGTTTCAATACATATTACACCTGTTAACTCACCTAATCCAGGATTTGATACTGAGCAACTCATTACATTAAAAAACTTAGGAACATCTCAAATAGATAATGGAACAATCACTTATACTTTTGATCCTTTAACAACATTTGTAAGTTCTACAGACCCAAGTACAACACAATTAGATAATACATTAACTATACCTTTTACAGACTTAGCTCCTTTTGAAACTAGATATATAAACATTGTGTTAAATACCAATGCACCACCAGAGGTAAATATTGATAATGTTTTAACGTTTTCGGCTTCTATTAGCGCAGGAGATATAAATGATATTTATTTAGATGATAATACTTCTGAAATAGATGTTGTTGTCATTGGTTCTTTTGATCCTAATGATAAATTAGAAAGTCATGGCGGAACAATTGCTTATGAAAGCTTTACAACGGACGATTTTCTTTTTTATACCATAAGGTTTCAGAATACAGGAACAGCAAGTGCACAGAATGTGGAGATTAAAGATTTTTTAACTGACGAACACGATGCTAGCTCTATTGTTATGATAAGTGCTAGTCATAACTACCAACTAAAAATAGATGACCAAGATTTAGAATGGGATTTTAGAAATATTAATTTACCAGATAGTACTAATGACGAGCCAAATAGCCATGGCTTTGTTTCGTTTAAAATAAAATCTACTGCTGGTTATAACATTAATACTGTGTTTGAAAATACTGCCGAAATTTATTTCGATTTCAACCTACCTATTATAACTAATACGGTTGTGACATCATTAGCTAGTGGACTAAGTATTGAAGAATTAGAAAACGCAATAGTAAGATTTCATCCTAATCCTACAAATGGCATTGTTAATATAACATCTAAGTCTGTATTAAAACATATAGAAGTTACAAATATATTAGGACAAATACTTTTATCACAATCCTTAAATACATTAGAAACAAAAATAGATTTACAATCTTTTGTCGCTGGTAATTATTTTATTTCTCTTCAAACGGATAATGGAAGTATTATAAAACGGGTTATTAAAAATTAAAAATATAAAGCCTTCTCAATTGAGAAGGCTTTTTTTATTTACTATTTATAACATTCTATAATGTATACGTCAACCTAAACGTAATAAATCTTGGTTGTATAAATGTTTCTGAACTAAATACAGAAATATTACCAGCACCATTACTAATATTAGAGTCAATATCTAATAAGTTAGAGGCTCTTAACGAATATTCCCATTTGGCATCTCTATCTTTTCTGTAACGCAATGATGCATTCCATGTTTTAAAAGCCACTTTTTCACCATTACTTTCTTGCTCATTATATGTAAAATCAGTTACAAAAGTCACAGCGTCTAATATATAAGCATCAAACTCTACAGATGGTGCTCTTGTAATAAATTTAGTAGTATTAGTACCTTGATCGTTATCTCTTACAGTATATCGATATCTTAATCTTACATTAGGCGCTTCTCGAAAGTTAGTTCTTATTTCTGGGGTGTAAGTCTGTGTAAAACTCTCATTTAGAGATTGTCTTCCTTGGACAAATTGATTGTTCTTACTGTAGTTAAAATTTGTTCTTAAACTAGCTCTAAATTTTCCAAAAGTACGCTGTACACGTCCAAATACCGAAGCGCTCTCATCTGCAAACTGCGAATTAAAGAATGAGCTTGTTCTAATTACACTTTCAAAATTTGTTAAGGATCTAATCTGATCTATATTCTTACTATAGTTTGCACCTGCAAATACATTTGTATAATTAAAAAGATTAAAGCTACTATAAAACAATCTTACATTATGAGAAAGGGCATTTTGCAACTCAGGGTTACCAAACTGAATACTATTAAAATTATTTAATACTAAACCTTCAGCGATGTTAGTCACATCTGTAAATGTATTTGTCATATTATAGTTTAACTGGAGACTCTCACTCTTTTTAAACTGAATACGAGCTTCAAAGTCTGGTAATACATTAAAAAAATTATCTTCAAATGTTGTACCTGCTTGTGTATTTTGGTTGCCATAAGCATGGAAGGATACACCTGGTGTAAAGGTGAATTTACCAGTTTTAAATCGGTAATGCACACCTAAATAAAGATCTCTAAAACGATACTCTACATCATCATTAGTAGCTGATAATAAATTACCATCTAAATCAGTAGTTGTTGGAGTAGGATCTAATCGTGTACCATCATCTAAAAATTGAAATATATTTGAATTAAATTTCTGATTACTTAAAATAGTTCCTAAGGTTAAATTAATATTACTCTTGGCGTTTAAGATATTATAGTAATCTAATTTTGCATCTAATTGATTAGACTTAACTCGCTGTTCTTGATTAATATTATAACCAAACTGATCTCTATCAAAACCTAAACCTTCTGCTGTACTATCAAAAGCATCCTCATCTGGCGAGTCATTATTTGTAGGATCGTTTGTTAATAACGCATTGTAGAATGGATCTTCGTCTTTTAATAAATGTTGTGCTTCAAAAGCGAAAATATTATTTTCATTTAGCGTATAATAATAATTTACATTTTGGTTAAAACTATATGGTTTTGCTTCATCTACCTGATCTGTGTTACCAACTACAGAGGAGAATAAATCCTGCTTTTCTTGATCATCTGAAAAACGTCCTAAAATATCATAATCTAATTGATTATTAACGTTAGGTTTATAAGATGCACTCAATTTAGCTATAGCTTGGTTAGATGCTTCTCTACCTCTTGAAATTGTCGCTTCATCTGGTGGAAGACTAGCCGACTCATCTTCTGGTGTGCTTGGATCATCTTCGATTTCTATATAATCTATAAAACTATCTTCTCTAGTTCTTAATCGACTACTATTATAGATAAGAAAACCACTTAAATCCAAAGCCTTATTAGGTGAGTAACTAAAATTAGCTGTAGCTAATTTTGTAACGACTTCTTGCGAATTTTGAACATTGGTTAAACCACCAAGTCCATTATTACCTAAATTAATACTCGTACCACTAGTTCTACTTGGCAATCTAAATCCTCCGCCAAAGCCTCTTAAATCTCTATTTGTTAAAGCCACTTCACCTATATTATTCATATCTCCAATAAGATTTATACTATACTTAGGACTGTAATAAAATAATTTTGGTTGTACTAAATATAATTCGTCATTTGGTGAAGGTGCTGTACCTGCACCTGCTGTGATATCACCAAACCAGAAGTTTTCTTTACCTTCTTTTAACTTAATATTTATGGCAACATTATCTTGATTATTTTGAACACCTCTTAACTGACCTACCTCAGCATAATTTCTTAACACTTGTACTTTATCTACAGCATTAGACGGAATATTTTTAGTTGCTAGTTTAGTATCACCATCAAAAAAGTCTTTTCCATTTACCATTAACTTACTAACCTCTTTTCCTTCGACTTCAATATTTCCATCATCATTAATCTCAACACCTGGTAGTTTTTTAAGGACATCCTCTAACTTCCTTTCAGAACCATTTTTAAAAGAATCTGCATTATAAATTAACGTGTCTCCTTTTATGGTCACAGGCATTTCATAGGTCAATTCTACAGCATCTAAAGAATTATCTGGGACTAATTTATAGTCCTTGGTAATACCCTCTTCATTTGTAGTGATTATTTCTTCAAATGTTTTTAAGCCTATATAACTTACTTGTATTTTATAAGTACCATTCTTTCCTAGAGACAAAATATATTTACCCTTATCATCAGTAATCGCATAAGACTCTAATGTATTAGACTCTTGATTAATAGCAATTATATTTGCAAGTTCTAATGGCGTACCAATACTATCTTTTACGATGCCTTGCATTTTAATTTGGGCAAATGAACTACCTGCTACTACTAAACATAGTAGCACTAATAATTTTTTCATGTTTTAGTTATTTCTTTTGGTTGATTAAGGATGTGTAAACATATCCTTGGTTAATCGAATGTTATACTGTGGGACTTTAGTTTCTTCGTCCGCCACCTCTTCCACCTCGTCCTCCACGACCTCGGTACATTTCACGCATTTCATTCATTTTCTTAGTAATTATTTCTGTGTATTCTGCTTGAGTAACTTCATCACCTTTACTTGGTTTATTAATGTCCTCTTTTTCTTCAGGATTCATGACAATTTTTGTACATAAAATTGTGGTACGATCTGCATTAATCTCTAAAATTAATCCAGGCAAACCCCAATAACTGTCTGGTCCTTGATTAATTGGTATTTGTGGAGTATACCATGCTACAACTTCAATAGTTTTAGGGACTTCAATTTCACTCATTGGATCGTCTGAATTTGTTTTAGCTTCATCAGTTTTAGTTGAATCCTTCTTTTGGTCTCTATTTCCATCTCTTCCGCCCCTTCTTCTCATACTTCTCCAATCAAATTCATCCACCGTTTTAGTCGCTGTAGCCTTGAAACATGTATAGTTTCCAATTTTCTTGGTCTCAGAACCCATTTTCCATTCGAGATTTTTGAGTTCATCTTTAATTAAAAACTGTTTTCCAAAGAACTCTTGATCTTGTACAACTTCTTTAGATTTTACATTTTTATATTTTGGACCTCCGGTAAGACTACTACTAAATCCACCAAAACCACGTCCACCCGCACCAGGTGCTTCAAGTTTTTCATCTTCTTTATAGATAGATTCTTCTTTATTAAACGTTAGTATGTATTCTTTTTCTAAAAAGCTTTTCATACGCTCCTCCATCTGCTTTTTACGTTCTGGGGTCATCTCTCTTCCTCCAAAGTCATCCATATTCATGGTTGTTTTAGACATGTAATAAGCTTTACCTTGAAAATCTTGTGAAAAAGACATGGATACAAAACAAAGTGCAAATAGCGATAATGTTAATTTTAAAAAAGGTGTTTTCATCTCAAATAGTTAATGTTGCCTGACAAGTGTAACTTTATATTTCTAAGACTTTCTTAAAAAAACGTTACATAAACTCATATTGAAAATATGTTAATTATGAGTAAGACTCTACAAAGCATAAAAAGTTAAATCACTATTAGTTAAACTTATGTTAAGAAATTAACCTCTTGGTCTTCCCATTCTATTATTACGAAATTCTTTCATCTTTTCAACTATTGTATTTTGATATGCAGCCTTTGTAATAATCTTGCCTTTTTCTGGTGCCTCTATCTCAGTTTTCTCCTCAGGATTCATCACTATTTTAGAACACAACATCGTTGTATTGCCTGCACTAACTTCTAAAATTAAACCAGGTAAACCCCAATACTCTGAAGGTCCGTGACTAACAGGGATTTGAGGCGCATACCATGCTTCAACATCAGTCATATCTACAACTACTTCTTCAGCACCTTCTTCTTTGGAATCTCCTTCATTACTGTTTGAGCTTCTTAAACGATTCCATGAAAAATCATACCAAGTTAATTCATTCGTTGGTATTGATGCTGTAGCTTTAAAACACGTATAGTTTCCTATTACCTTTGTTTCTTTTCCCATTTCCCAGTTGATACCTAACAAGCTATCCTTTACTAAGAATTTTTTTCCATAGAACTCTTGATTCTGAACTTGACTATTAGTTTTTACATTTTTATACTGATTACCTTGTGTAAAGTTCTTCCCCCAAGAATCTGTTGCTCCTGACATAGCGTCTAATTTATCTTGTTCATCAAAATAAGATTCTTCTTTATTAAAGGTTAAAACGTAAGTTTTTTCTAATCTATTTTTTAATCGCGCTGCAATTTGTTTTTTTTGTGCTTCGCTTAATCGTGCTCCCCATTTTCCCAACTCCATGTTAGACTTTGAAATATAATAGGCTTTGCCCTGAAAATCTTGAGGCGTATAATCTAGATTTTCATTTTTATTAAAAACTATAGAGCTTAATAAAGTAATAGATATTAAACTAAATTTTAAAAGAATTGATTTCATAATAATGATAGTATAAATTAATTTTGTTCGACAAATTTAATAAAACATTAAACATATTAAATTTGTTTACCAAAACATTAACAAATACATACTTAAAAATCAATCCAATAAATTAGCCACCTATAGTAATAGAGATACTTTCTCCCTCTCTACCTTTTCTAGGTCTGTAACGTTCCATCATTTCTTTTGCCTTTTTTTCCGTAATGTCGTCGTACTTTTTTTGATTAACTTCTTTACCTTTTTCTGGCTCTTTTATCTCAATCTTGTCCTCAGGATTTAAGACAATTTTACTACAAATCACAGTTAGCTTCCCATCATGAATCTCTAAAATCAAACCTGGTAAACCTTGATACATAGCTGGTCCATTATTCACAGGGATTTGCGGTGTATACCATGCAGTTATAGTGCGCTCTTCCATTTCTGGCTCTTTTTCTTCCTCTTCTTCTTTTTCATCATCATCATCAATGCTAAAACCACTTTCATTAAAAACTTCTACCATTTTTGTGTATGTTGCTTTATAACATTGATATTCTCCTATGTACTTAGAGTCTGCTTCTAGCTTCCATTCAATAGGCTCAATCTCATCTTTTACTAAAAACATTTTTCCCATTGTATCCTTTTGGTCTGCATATCGGTTCTCCTTTGTATTTTTATAAAGTACATCTGATCCACCTCCAGCACCTACCATAACCACTTGGAATTCGCCTCCCATTGCAGCTTGTGGTTTCGCAAGGCTCTCTTCTTCTTTGTATAGAGAAGCTGCTTTATTAAAAGTAAGTTTATAGGTTTTTTGAAATTGCTTCTTCATCATCTCCATCATCTGAGCTTGCATCTCATTATTTACTTGAGTGCTATCCATCTTTATGTCTATTTGACGCTGCGTTTTGTAAGTCGCAATGCCTTGGAAATCTTGTGCATGAATACCTGTGAATGCTAATGTTAACGCTATCACCAATGTTCTAATAATTATTGCCATTTTATTTAGTTTTTATTTTTATAATATTTAATTGCTGCTTTTCTTATTTTTTTAATGCGCTTTAAAAATTCTTCTTTATTATCTGTATTACCTTTTACCGTATAAGACATATGAGATTTTAATCCATTTGACATTTTTTCACCATTACAAATAATCTTAAAAGAAATCTCTTCGCCATCTTCTGTCTCATCTAAAAGTTCCTTTAAGCCTTTTGTCGTAAAAGTAGATTTAATTTCCTCTTCTGAATCTACAGTAACTTCTATAGCTACATTTTTGAGCTTTATTTCTTCATTAATATACGTCACTTCAGCATTAATATCTTTCTTAATAGTATGTGATTGACTAAAACCAACAGTTGAAATTAATAATGCTAAACAAATGATTAAATTTTTTTTCATGATTTTATAGTATTTTATGTTTAGTACACAACAAATATCTCAAGACATATTCTGTTTTTGCGTTAACGAACGTTAACGTGTGTTAACCGATTAGTAATAAGTGATATTTAACATTTACTTTTGAAATATGAATGACAAAAAGTATAAATGGATTCTATATACTATTGTTGCTGTAATTATTGCAACTATTGGTATTCAGTTCTTTTGGAATTATAAAAACTATCAAACTAATAAGCAACAACTTATTAATGAAGTACAGATAAGCCTAGATAAAGCCGTTGATGATTACTATGCGTCTCTTGCCGAGCGGACCACTATGGGGATTTTTCTGGAAGGTGACAATCAGAAAGATGTTTTTGTAGAAGGTGGAAAGATTGAAACATTTTTAACACAAATTGATACTCTAAAAAATGAATTTAAAAATCTCGATTCTTTACCTATTCAAGATATAGAAGGCATAACGGTTGTTAGAGGCTTAAAATTAGACTCAATGCTTGAGGAACATGACAAAATTCATCCATCTGTTTCACCAGAAACTTTCAAACTAAAAATAGATAGTATTAAAAACCAAAACAAAGATTTAGATATTGATGATTTTGAGATGTTAACCTCAAAAATTGTCATTTCTATTACTAATGATAGTTTAAATTTAAAAGAAATAGATAGTCTATTAAAAGGTGAATTTGATAGAAAAAAGATTACGGTAGATTACGAATTGTATTATGATAAAGGAAAACAAAACAGAAAATTCTCTAAAGATTTTCTCAAACCCGTAAGTGATTCCATTTTCAATACCGATGATATTTTAAAAACTACTTCTAAGTCTACATTTCTCCCAAAAAAAAGTACACTTGAGATTGGTTTTACGAATGAAACTAAAGTGATTCTACAACGTATATTAGGTGGTGTACTTATCTCCACGCTTTTAGTTATAGCCGTTATAAGTTGTCTCTTCTATTTACTAAAAATCATAAAATATCAAAAGCAACTCGCTGAAGTTAAAAACGACCTCATAAGTAATATTACACATGAGTTTAAAACGCCTATTGCAACCATTGGAGTTGCCTTAGAGAGCATTAACAACTTCAACGCTATTGAAGATAAAACTAAAACCAGGGAATATATTAATATGTCTTCTGAGCAATTAGGAAAGCTTAATACTATGGTAGAAAAATTACTAGAAACCGCAACTTTAGATAGTGACAATTTAGAACTAAATAAAGAATCTATTGATATTATAGAGTTATTTAATTCATTAATTAATCGCTATAAAATTCAGTTTCCTGAGAAGGAATTTAATACTAGTTTTAAAGTTGAAAATTTATTAGCTAATGTTGATATCTTCCATTTTGAAAATGCTCTAAATAATATTCTAGACAATGCCGTAAAGTATGGAGGTGATATTATTTCTTTAGACTTAATCCCAACAGACAAAAAACTCAACATCTTGATTTCTGATAACGGAAATTCATTATCTAAAACTAACAAAGAACGCATTTTTGAAAAGTTTTATCGTGTACCAAAAGGAAACACTCATGATGTAAAAGGATTTGGTATTGGTTTATACTATACCAAAACTATTATAGAAAAACATAATGGTTCAATAGGTCTAGATTTAGCAAAAAACTTAACCACATTTAAAATTTCGCTTCCTAATGTCTGAAAAAATTAAACTATTATTAGCCGAAGATGAAGCTGCTTTGGGACAGATTATAAAAGAAAGTTTAGAGACTAGAGACTTTGAAGTGGTATTATGTGATAATGGAGAAAAAGCTTTTGAGAAATATAAATCTGAATCACCAGAATTATTGGTTCTAGATGTAATGATGCCAAAAAAAGATGGTTTTACATTAGCTAAAGAAATTAGAGCTATTGATGATGCAATTCCAATTATATTTTTAACTGCCAAATCTCAAACTTCAGATGTTGTTGAAGGATTTTCGGTAGGTGGCAACGACTATCTTAAAAAGCCTTTTAGTATGGAAGAGCTTATCGTTAGGATTCATAATCTTGTGAATCGTTCTCGTATTCAAAAATCATCATCAGTACTAAAAATTGGCAATTATATTTTCGATTTCCCTAAGCAGCAATTACAATTTCTTAACGAAGCTATTGTTCAATTAACCCATAGAGAAGCGCACTTATTATTTCATTTAATAAAGAATAAAAACGAAGTGCTTGATCGTTCTTTAATTCTCAATAAACTTTGGGGCACTGACGATTTCTTTTCTGCCAGGAGTATGGATGTATTTATTACTAAGCTTAGAAAAAAGCTTAAAAAAGACGAAAACATTCAGATTATTAATGTTCGTGGTTTTGGATATAAATTAACAGATTAAACCAGCTATACTAAATACTGGTTTTAGAAAGTTATAGAATGGAGCAATTTTTGTATTTTTCTCTACAATTGCTTCAACACTATGCTAAAGCTATTTTATATACTTTTTCTTTTCGGTTTTACTTGTTTTGCACAAGAACAAGTAAAAGCTAGTATCAAAGACTCTACACATTTAAAAGCAGAATCTATTTTTGGTGTTGACACTTTTAATACCGTGTACTATACAACTGAGAATAATTCCTTTCATAAAAAAACAAAAGATACAGTTATTACTTACTCCAATTTTCAACTTAGTAAAATCACTTCAGCCAATACTTTTAATCCTTTAAAAATAAACTTATTCTATAAAGACTTTAATACAGTTGTGATTCTAGACAATCGGCTAGCTGAAATATATAAAATAGATTTTAATACCAATCAACCCTACAAAAATGTTAGCTACGTTTCAACAGGTTTTGATAATACCCTATGGATTTTTAATCAAGATTTACAACAGCTCGAGTTATATGATTATAAAACCAATAAAATTAGATTGAAAACTGTACCTATACAATCTGAAGTTTTAGATCTTAGAAGCGATTATAACAATTGCTATATGCTTACTGAAAATTATCTATACGTCTATAACTATTTTGGAAGTCTAGTCGCTAAACACAAAAATGAAGGTTATGAAAATTTAGCATTTAGCAAAGCTAATTTAGTACTAAAAAAGGGTAATCAACTGCATATATTACAAAAAAATAAGACAGAAATTCAACCTATTGAGCATCCAAATATGTTAATAAGTCAGTTTTTGGTAACCAATGAAACCTTGTATATTTACGACGACGAAATTCTACGTCAGTACCAACTTAAATTAGAATAGATTATGCATATTGCTGTAGCAGGAAACATTGGCGCAGGTAAGACTACACTGACTAAACTTTTAGCTAAACATTACAGATGGGAAGCACAATTAGAAGATGTTGTAGATAATCCTTATTTAGATGATTTTTACAATCAGATGGAACGCTGGAGCTTCAATTTGCAGGTTTATTTCTTAAACAGTAGGTTTCGTCAAGTTAGTCAAATTCACGAGAGTGGTAAAGATATTATACAAGACAGAACTATCTATGAAGATGCACATATTTTTGCACCCAACCTTCATGCTATGGGTTTGATGACAAATCGTGATTTTGAAAATTATTCTTCACTTTTTGAGTTAATGGAATCTTTTGTAAAAGGGCCAGATTTATTGATTTATTTAAGAAGCTCTATTCCAAATTTAGTGGCTCAAATCCACAAACGAGGTCGTGATTATGAAAATACAATCAGCATTGATTACTTAAGTCGACTTAATGAACGTTACGAAGCATGGATTTCTAAATACGACAAAGGAAATTTACTAATCATAGACGTAGATGACTTAGATTTTGTTGCTAATCCTGAAGATTTAGGTGGTATTATCAATAAAATTGATGCCCAGATTAATGGTCTATTCTAATGAATAAAATTATGCTTTCGAGCATGGTTTATAGCTTCATTACTACTTTCAACAATTAAAACTGGTACGTCCTTATAATCTTCAAATAAAGAAGACATTCTATTCATTCTTTTAGAATGCTCTACAGCTCTTAAATAAATTGCTGAAATACGATTAGGGAATTTCTTGACGACATCTAAATATATATAAGCATCTTTTTCACCACAATCACCAATAAGTATAAAATTTAACTTTGGATATGTATTTAGAATATTATATATCTCATGATACTTATGAGCTAATTCAGTTTTAGGTGTACGATCAAAAGGTGTTCTAAAATCTCGAAGCAAAATTGGGCCTTTAGGAAAATTATTACGTTTAAGAAAAAACTCTAAATAACGATATAAGTTCCATGGGCTATTGCTAACATAAAAAATTGGGTTAGCTTCCTTTTTTGATTTCCCACAATGTAAAGAATGGTAAAACTCTGCTGAACCTTCTAACGCTTTCCGTCTATGTGGTGTCTTAAAAAAAGTATTAACTATAACTCTCCATTTTAAACGTGATGCTACACCAGTATGTAAAATTGTATCGTCAATATCACTGATAACTCCAAAACTAGAATCTAATTTTGGAACCAACATTTGTCCTATAAATTGATTCTCTTGTTGAATCTTCCTCTTGTGATCTGATGCATAAGCAACTGTATAACTCAACCAACCTTCATTATCTAATAATTTATAGGTGTCATCTGATGATTCATCAACTAAAAAATAACCTTCTGCATCTGTATTGCATTTTATAATAGAGCCATTTGAAAACGTAATAGACAGAGGTGTATTTCTAATTTCATCTGTTTCAAAACGCTTCCATGAGTTTATCAAAAGATTAAACCAACCTTTTTTATCTAGGTCAATATCTTCATCTTCTAATGCTCTACCTCTAAGATATAGATGTGTTTTTGTCCCATAGCTTCTAAATGCAATAATTTGCAAGGGATCTTTTCTAAACCAACTCAAATACTAAATAATTTTTAAGTTTCAAGGTACTAAACTATCGCGAACTATTTATCTTAAAAAACATACTTGATTAACTTAAATGTTAAATATTAACAAGTTCCATAATTTTAAATATTATTCAGAGTATTTTAGTAACATCATGATTACTTAAAACTAAAACCAACCAACTCATGAAATCAAAAATCTACAATTGCTTTAGCATTGACAACCTAATGACTAAAAAAAATATTGCTCTTTTTATTTTAAGCCTATCTCTTTGTTTTTCTTATGCTCAAAATAATGAAAATCCTAATCCTAATTATAGAGCTGCTGCTAAATATTCACCTACTAACTTAAGCAAGTTAGTACATTCAACATCTGTGAGGCCACATTGGCTTAAAAACGGCAATCGCTTTTGGTATCAGTACAAAACCACTGAAGGTTCTAAATATTATATAGTTGATGCCGATAAGCGTAGTAAAAAAGAACTTTTTGATAATGAAAAAATGGCGCAATGGTTAACAGAAATAACTAAAGATCCTTATGATGCTAAACATCTACCTCGTTTTAGTTTTAAGTTCGTAAAAAATGAAACAGCTATTCAATTCTATATAACGTCTACAGAAAAAGTTGAAGAAGAGAAAGAAGACGATGACAAGAAAAAAGATGCTGTAATTAAAACAGACTCTACTAAAACAGATTCAACAAAAACTAAAAAAAAGAAAAAGAGTAAACCAAAGATGGTTAATAAAGTTTACCATTTTGAATATAAGTTAGGAAGCAGTTCTTTAACTATTTTAGACAATAAAAAGAAAGGAAAAGAAGACTGGAAAAAATGGGCCAATATAGCTCCAGATAGCTCTGTTGTATTATTCTCTAAGCATTACAATTTGTACTGGATGGATAAAGCCAACTTTTTAAAAGCAGTTAAAAATGAAAAGGATACGACTATCGTTGAGAATCAATGGACAAAAGATGGAGAATTATACTATTCTTATGGAGGAGGTAGTGGTAGAGGTGAAACTAATGAATCCATGAAGAAAAATAAAGACAAGCGTAAACGTGTGTTTGGGGTTTGGTCTCACGATTCTAAAAAGTTTGTATTTCAAAGAAATGATTCGCGTCACATTAATGATTTATGGGTCATCAATACAACTAAAGGAAAGCGACCAACATTAGAGACATACAAATATCATATGCCTGGTGAGGATGAGTTTTACAAAACTGAGCTACATGTGTTTGACATACCCACCAAAAGTAGTATTCAGGTTCAATTAGACTCCATTAAACAGCAAAGTATTCAAGTCTATCGCGAACCTTTAAAAAAGGCCAACTATGACGATGATTTTAGACCTTCATTATTACTATCAAGAAAAGGTAAAATCTATTACAGCACCATCAGTAGAGACCGTAAAAAACTAGATATCTGTGTCGCTGATATAAATTCTGGTGAAGTAAAAGTATTAATTGAAGAACGATTTAATACGTATATAGAATCAAGGCAATTGATGCTTTTTAATAATGAATCAGAAATGCTACATTGGGCTGAACGCTCTGGTTGGGCACATTATTACTTATATGATGCTGAGGGCAATTTAAAAAATCAAGTTACCAAAGGATCTTACCATGTTGAACAAGCCATTGGTGTTGATGAAAAAACTCGAACACTTTTCTTTACAGCACATGGTATTCCAAAAGATCAAGATCCATATTACGAACATGTTTATAAAATTAACTTAAATGGTACTGGACTTAAAGCGCTAAATCCGGGAGACTACAACTCTCGAACTAATATGGCCGATTCTAATGGCTATTTTGTTAGCAATTATTCTAGAGTTAATACGATTCCAAAATCTGAGTTGAGAAATAGCGCTGGTAATATGGTAATGCAATTAGAAGAGGCTGATTTATCACAATTGATGGCAACAGGTTACAAATTTCCTGAGCCATTTAAAATGAAAGCAGATGATGGAATTACAGATATTTATGGTGTAATGTATAAACCCTTTGAAATGGATTCTACTAAAAAATATCCGTTACTAGAGTATGTATATCCTGGTCCACAAACTGAAGCTGTAAACAAATCATTCTCTGTACGTATGGACCGTTTAGATAGGATGGCACAAATTGGTTTTATCGTTGTTACTATGGGTAATCGAGGAGGACATCCAGATCGTTCTAAATGGTACCACAATTATGGTTACGGAAACTTAAGGGATTATGGTTTAGCAGATAAGCGACATGTAGCTGAACAACTGGCGGATAAACACGAATATATTGACATCAATAAAGTTGGAATATATGGTCATTCTGGTGGTGGTTTTATGTCTACTGCAGCTATTTTAGTGTATCCAGATTTCTTTAAAGCTGCTGTATCTTCTGCTGGTAATCATGATAATGCCATTTACAATAGTTGGTGGAGTGAAACACATCATGGTGTACAAGAAGAAAAGGATGCTGATGGAAATGTAAAATACAAATACATGATTGACAACAATCAATCTTTAGCTAAAAACTTAAAAGGGAAACTGATGCTAATTACTGGTGATGTAGATAATAATGTACATCCTGGTGGAACAATTAGAATGGCTAATGCTCTAATAAATGCCAATAAGCGTTTTGATTTTATGCTAATGCCTGGTCAACGTCACGGTTTTGGTAAAATGACCGAATACTCTTTTTGGTTACGTGTAGACCATTTTAGTAAACACTTTTTAGGAGTTGAAGCATCTAATGTAGATATTACTGAAATGAATAGAGATAAGCCAAAAACAAAATCTTAAACAATACTAATTATTAACTATAAAGCGAAAATTAGCAGTATCAGTTTTTAGTATATAAACACCAGATGAATAATGGCTAACATCAATTACAGTTGTACTTAATTGTATATGCTGTTTTTGTAGTAATTGTCCTTGAATATCGAATATTCTGACATTACCTATAGCCGCATCTTTTTTAGAGATAGTCAAATCGCCATGAGTTGGCACAGGATAGAGTTTAAGTGTTTTAGTTTATTCATCTACATTACCAACTGATAATGTATTTAAAGCACCAAAACCTAATGCAAAACCTACATCTGCTAACTCATATGGACCAACAGTTCCTGTAGCTCCAAATTCTTCTGCACCTGCATCAAAGTTTAGATCTCCATCCCCGTACAAAATATCTTGTGTTAAGAAAGTATAGGTTCCTACACCAGCATCTATGGCTGCACTACCAGACACTATTCTATAAAAATCGCTTCCACTAGTTAAAAGTCCAGAAGCTACTGTTTGATTAGAATTTATACCATTAGTTAAGTCCCAACTCCCATTTTGAGTGATATTACCTTCGTAGACTGAAGCACCTGTAGCAGGCGTAAGTATTTGAAATGCGTTAATATCAGAGTCTAAAATGATATTGTTAGCAACAGTTATATTTTCTGGCTCTTGGTCTGCACCACTTAAACTCGTTCCGATTCTTATACCTAAATCACAGTTAACCAATGTATTATTTACAACCTGTACATTTTTAACTTGATAATATTGATTAAGTGCAGAGTTTTCTATACCATTCATAACATTTAAAGCTCCTGTGGTATTAGAACCTGATCCATTTGGTTTACGATATCTGAGGCCTTCAAAGTAATTATTATAGACCTTATGATCTTCCCCAATAATTCTTACTCCACCAGAAAAGGTATTTTCATTTCCAAAAAAATAGTTTCCAAAAACTTCGGCATTATTGCCATGCCTTAAAGTTAATGTACCTTGATAATCTCTAAAGGTATTATTGTAATACTTATTACTTCCACTTTTGTTCGAAATGATTTCTACTTCACCAGCCCAATTATTAAATAGGTTATCATAAATTTCAGTAAAGGAATCGGAAAGCGACGTTGTACTAGTTCCTATTCTAATGGCATCTTGGTCATTTAGTCCATTAACATTATTATCTACAGGAACTCTATCTGCAAAATAGTTATGATGTATTTTAGAATAATCTGGTGTTGAGTTATTGTGATTATCATTTATAATACTTCCTACACCATTTTTACCCACAAAAGAGCAATAACTCACCTCATTATATGCACCATAAACAATAACCCATTTAAAAATATCTTCTTATTGACTCGTGGTACCATTATAAGAGTCGATTTTTACATTTCTTACATGACACTTAAAACAGTCATTATTACTTGTATCTCTAAACTCAATAACGGGCTCAATTCTATCATTGTCAGAAATAAGGCCTGAGGCATTTTGAAAAACAACACCTTCAAAAATAATATAAGAACCACCAATACTGATCTTGGATCGTCCTTCAAAAAAAACGCTCCAAGGATTTTGTACTTTTATAATACAAGGTTGAGACTCAGTAGCATTAACATTAATTGATAGTTGTACATCTTGCCATGTTCCATCAGCTAATTCAATTATAGTTCCTGCTTGCGCATTTGATATAGCATTTTGAAGTTGGGTATTATTACTAACAACTTGTGCTTCGACATTCATAATTAATAATAATAAAAACAGCTTCACATAACTTTTCATAGCATATATATTAAAATTGGAAAACCATTCTGGTTAACCACTTTCAAGTATAGTGAATTTAAAAATTAAAAGACTTTATAAAGAAAAAAACCACGCTTTTAGCGTGGTTTTTAATATTGTATACTAATATTTATTCTTTAGTAATATCAACTTTTTCAATAACCTTTTCAACGTTACCAGCTTCATTTTTCAATGTTGCTTCAAAAGCTTTAATTTCTTTTTCAACTTCAGCTTTAGTTCCTTCAAAAACTATAATTTCAGCTACTTTTTCGCCATCCTTCATTGTAGAATAATCTATTGTAGCTTTTGCCAAATCTTTAGAATCAACAGTCATCTCTACTGAAACTTCTTCACTATGTACTAAACCAGTTTCATCTGAATGTCCTCCTAAGATTGGAGCTATTACCAAACCAATAAGACATGTTAACTTAATTAGGATATTCATTGAAGGCCCAGATGTATCTTTAAATGGATCACCAACAGTATCACCTGTTACAGCTGCTTTATGAGCGTCAGAACCTTTAAATGTCATTTCGCCATTAATCTCTACACCTGCTTCAAAAGATTTCTTAGCATTATCCCAAGCTCCACCAGCATTATTTTGGAAGATGGCCCATAATACACCAGAAACTGTAACACCAGCCATATAGCCACCTAACATTTCAGCAATTGCAAGATTATCCATACCAAATAACATTGGCACAAAAGCAATGACTAAAGGAAAGCCTATAGTTAATAAACCTGGCAACATCATTTCCTTTAAAGAGGCTTGAGTAGATATAGCAACACACTTATCGTATTCTGGTTTCCCAGTACCTTCCATAATTCCAGGAATGTCTTTAAACTGACGACGTACTTCTTGTACCATTTCCATTGCAGCTTTACCCACAGCATTCATTGCTAAAGCAGAGAATACCACTGGTACCATACCACCAACAAATAACATTGCTAAAACTGGTGCTTTAAAAATGTTAATTCCGTCAATTCCAGTAAAAGTTACATAAGCAGCAAATAATGCTAACGATGTTAATGCAGCAGAAGCGATAGCAAAACCTTTTCCTGTTGCAGCAGTTGTATTACCTACTGAATCTAGTATATCTGTACGTTCTCTTACGATTGGTTCTTGCTCACTCATTTCAGCAATACCACCTGCATTATCAGATATTGGTCCAAAAGCATCAATTGCCAACTGCATCGCTGTAGTAGCCATCATTGCTGAAGCCGCTAAAGCTACACCATAGAATCCTGCAAAAGCATAGGATGCCCAAATCGCTCCAGCAAATAATAATACAGAAGGGAATGTAGAAATCATACCTGTTGCTAAACCAGCGATAATGTTAGTTCCTGCTCCAGTAGATGATTGTTGTACTATTTTTAAGATTGGGCTTTTTCCTAATCCTGTGTAATATTCAGTAACTGAAGAGATAACTGCACCTACAAATAAACCAACTAAAGTAGCATAGAATACACGCATTGCAGAAATTTCAACTAAACCTTCTCCAAAGAAATTCATTTTCATTGTTTCTGGTAACATCCAAGTTACTAATGCAAAACATGATACTGCAACTAAAACAATTGATGTCCAGTTACCTATATTTAAAGCTCCCATTACTTGAGCTTCTTTTGCATCGTTATTTTTAATTTTTACTAACATCGTACCGATAATAGAAATAATGATTCCTGCACCAGCAATTGCCATTGGCAATAATATTGGACCAATACCACCAAAGGCTTCACCAATATTTCCACCCATATCTTTAATCACATAGTTTCCTAGAACCATTGCAGCTAATACAGTAGCAACATAAGATCCAAATAAATCAGCTCCCATACCAGCAACGTCACCTACATTGTCACCAACGTTATCTGCAATAGTCGCAGGATTACGCGGATCATCTTCAGGAATACCAGCTTCAACCTTACCAACTAAATCAGCTCCAACATCTGCAGCTTTAGTGTAAATTCCACCACCTACTCTTGCAAATAATGCAATGGACTCAGCACCTAAAGAAAAACCTGCAAGGGTTTCTAGTACAATGGTCATATCCATTGTATTCGTCCAAGCTCCATCCATAAATACATGGAAGAATATGATAAAGAATACGGTTAAACCTAATACAGCTAAACCAGCAACTCCAAGTCCCATAACTGTTCCACCTCCAAAAGAGATCTTCAAAGCATTTGGTAAACTTGTACGTGCAGCTTGTGTTGTTCTAACGTTAGTTTTTGTTGCAATCTTCATTCCGATGTTACCAGCGAAAGCAGAAAATACAGCACCAAAAATAAAAGCGATTACAATTAGCCAATGTGTTGTAGGTACTACAAAAGAAACCACTGCTAACAATGCAGCTACTATAACTACAAAGACAGCTAATAATCTGTACTCAGCGTTTAAAAAAGCCAATGCACCTTCGTAGATGTGATCTGAAATTTCTTTCATCTTACCATCTCCAGCGTCTTGTTTCATAACCCACGATTGTTTTACAATCATGTAAAGTAATCCTAAAAGCGCCAAAGCTATTGGCATATAAATCATAAATGATTCCATATTATATATTTTAATTTGATTTGTTTTTAGCTGGGCAAAAGTAGTAAAATCAATGGGAATAGAAAAACCCTTTTACATTGAATATAAAAGGGCTTATAATAAAAATTGGTTAACCAATTTTATATAGTAAAGCTTCTGTTTTTTTTGTGTTCGCTATTGTTATAACGTTCTACACATTCGTGATAAATTTTCACGGCTTCTTCTGCATTTCCCCATCCACCAGTATCAACTTTCTTTTTCTCTAAATCTTTATAAACCTTAAAAAAATGTTCAATTTCTTTAAGTCTGTGAGGATTTAAATCTGAAATATCGTTGTTCTTATTCCAAATTGGGTCAGAAACTGGTACACAAATAATTTTTTCATCTGGTCCTTTTTCGTCCGTCATGTGAAATACACCAATTGGTCTTACTTCCATTACAACCATAGGGTAAGTTGGTTCGGTTCCCATCACCAAAACATCTAAAGGATCACTATCTAAAGCTAAAGTCTCTGGCACAAAACCATAATCACCAGGATACATCATTGAAGAAAATAACATACGATCAAAACGAATTTTATGTAGTGTAAAATCGTATTCGTATTTATTACGACTTCCTTTTGGAATTTCTATTAATACATCGAAGGTTAACTCTGGTTTTTTTGACATAACTTTTACTTTTATAAATGGGCTGCAAAGATACATAAGTGATAAGGTTTGAACAACTAAAATTAAATTGAGTTTTCTTTTAACTATTTCCTAATCACTTAATTATTATCTTGTAGTCCTAATTTCATTAATCCTAAAAATATGATGCGTTTTATCCCTCTATTTCTTTCCATTGTAATTTGTTCATTGAATATTGCTCAAGCCCAAAAATTCCAAGGGAAATTTGAACCTATAGATAATATGATTCCACCACCTAATGTCTATCGTTCGGCTAGTGGTGCGCCAGGAAAAGCCTATTGGCAACAACGTGCAGATTATAAAATCAAAGCGCAACTTGATGAGAAAAATAACACACTAAATGGTGACGAAACTATTACCTATTATAATAACTCACCTGATGACCTTAGCTATTTATGGATACAACTAGAGCAGAATGTAAACAAAAAAGAGAATGAAGATTTTGGTTACGCTTTTGGTAATGTGCGCGACTCAATGAATACAAGACACATGCAGTTTTTAACGCGCGCCATTGATTTTCCTGCAGGATACACTATTAAATATATTAAGGACAGTAGCGGAAAATCTATAAAATCCCTAGTCAATAATACCATGATGAAAGTGATATTGAACACGCCTTTAAAGTCTGGTGAATCATTAACCTTTTCTATTGGTTGGTCTTATCATATCACTGATCGAAGTATGTATTTATTATCTCGTGAAGGCTATGAATATTTCCCAGAAGATGACAATACCGTTTACCTTATTGCCCATTGGTTTCCAAGAATGGCAGTATATAATGATACTGAAGGTTGGCAAAACAAGCAATTTCAAAAATTAGGTGAATTTGCGCTAGAGTTTGGGGATTATGATGTTGAAATTACTGTACCAGCAGATCATCTTGTTGCGGCAACCGGAGATTTAAAAAATGAAAATGAAGTTCTTACGAAAACACAACGGCAACGCATGGCGGAAGCAAAAAAATCTTTCGATAAACCTGTAATGATTGTAACTCCAGAAGAAGCAACTGAAAACGAAAAAAAGAAAACTACTAAAACTAAAACCTGGAAGTTCAGAGCAGAGAATGTAAGAGATTTTGCATTAGCTTCTTCTCGAAAATTTATTTGGGATGCACAAGCTGTAGCATTAGAAACGCATACTGTAATGGCGATGTCTTTCTACCCTAAAGAAGGCTTGCCGGTTTGGAGTGAATCCTCAACTTTAGCTGTAAAAAATGCTCTAGAAGTATATTCTGAAGATGTTTTTGAGTATCCATATCCTGTTTGTATTTCGGTAAATACATCAAATATTGGTATGGAGTTTCCTATGATAAGTTTTAATGGCGGACGACCAATAAATGGAAAGATTAGTAAAAATGCAAAAGCTGGTATGATAAGTACCATTGTACACGAGGTTGGACACAACTGGTTTCCTATGATTGTAAGTTCAGATGAGCGCCAATGGATGTGGATGGATGAAGGTTTAAACACTTTTATTCACCAACGTACTATGGAAAAACGTTACCCAGATTATCCACATACAGTACCGAAAAGCATTGTCCCTTTTATGAGTGGTGATAAAGATATAATGCGTCCTATTATGACATCTTCTGATAATGATTTATTATCTCAATTCGGTGCAAATTACTATCAAAAACCAACCGTTGGTTTACAAATGCTACGTAACTCTATAATAGGAAAAGATTTATTTGATCAGGCTTTTAAAGAATATGCGAATCGTTGGAAATACAAGCATCCTAATCCTGCAGATTTATTTAGAACATTAGAAGATGCTACTGCAGCAGATTTAGATTGGTTTTACAGAGGGTGGTTTTTCACTACAGATAATGTAGATATGGAATTAACCAATGTAAAATGGTTTACGGTTGCCAATGAAGAAAATATAGAACAGCAAAACAAAACTGTAAAAGCCAATATTAAAGCTGATAATGCTGGCGAAAACACAAAAGACTTTGCTGGTGGACCAGAATCAATAACTATGGTTACGACTCCAGACCAAGCTTATGGACAATTCTTGTCGCGAATGGATGATCCAGAAATAAGAAAACAACTCCAAGGTAAAAACATTTATGAGATTAACGTTAAAAATATTGGTGGTCTTATTATGCCAATCACTATTGAGTGGCAATATACTGATGGAACAAGGGAAATTGATACACTACCTGCGGAAGTATGGAGAACAAATGAATACGAAATCACAAAAACATTTATAAAATCTAAGCAAGTAGAAAAAGTTGTTTTAGATCCAAATTTTGAATTTGCTGATACAGACACCAAAAATAATAGCTTTCCTAAAGTTGAAGAAGCCTCTGATTTTGATAAATTTAAGAGTAAGAATTAAAACTATTATGAACTAAGGTTCCTCCTATAACCAATTGACAACAATCTGAGAAAGGAAACCAATTTATCAAATGAAACATAACAAAATTATAGGAGTAATATTTCCGATAGTTTATTCGACTAATTTTATTGTCAACTCAAGGTTAACATATAATCTTGAAAGTTATTTTGATTTTGAATACTTAATTTCTCTCCAGTAATGGTTTCTATAATTCTTTTAATTGCTGGCATTCTACTTTCTATAAATCCTGCTAAAGCAAATCTTGTATTGGCTCTTTTTGGCCATTCTGTAGTTGAGAAAATACTTTTCAATTGGTTAGGGATATCTAATAGTCAATATGATTTATATCTAACGATAATCTTTCTAATATTTGGATTAACTGCAATATATATTGCATATACCGACACTTTTAGTTCAAAAAAATTATCAATAATAGAAACCATTATTAGTTTAATTATTGGAACACTATTTGCAATTTTTAAATAGTATTATCACTAAAAATAAAACCCAAAACTACCAGTTACACCAAACCTTCTGGCGCCAGGATTGTCTAAATAGTTACCTCTAAAATTAAAATCTATTCGTAATATTTTAAAAATATTAGCAACACCAATACTATACTCATAATAGACTCGAGTATCTGGTGCTAACAATGGAATCTCAGCAAGATTCCCAGTAGTACTTAAGGCAATATTATCATCTGAGAGTTCTCCCCAAACACCTCTTATACTTGCAATAGCTCTAAGGTTATATTTTTTTAAGAATGGTATTCTAGAAAATAAACGCCCATTAAAGTTATGCTCTACATGCATGGATGTATAAGTATCTGTAACAAACTCATAAAAATCTAACTGAGAAAAAGTATTGTAAATTGAAAAATAGGTTTGATTTCCTGGTACAGCACTTAATAATGCTAATGGTACATCACCAAATGTTTTACCTGCTTCAATAGATGTTGTTAGACGTCCAAACCCACCAACTTGCCATGGTTGAATATATGAAAACTGAACTTTTGTATAATCAAAATCACTATCAAACCAATTGCGATGACCACGACTCATTTGTGCAAAAAGACGCGCAAAATTATCGTTCTTATTTTTTCGTTCTACACCAAAACCTGTCATTTGTCGCTTTGGATAAAAGGCTAATGACAACCTACTCTCAAACTGTTTAACTTCTGACGAAATCCCAGTTGGAGATTCCATATCATTATAATCTAAACTAAAGGTTGGTGATGCAGATCGCAATTTCCTAAAACTTCCATCTAAACGAATTTCAAAATTCCTAGCTGGTTCTAAAGCAAAGCCTAAATTTGTTAAGTTAATATTGGTCAACTTATCGTTTGCTCCTGTACCAATTACTGCAGAAGATGCTAAACTCCGCCCTAAAACATCTGTAGAACTTGTTAAGCTTGCACCTATTTGCTCTACATCGCGTCTATTACCTCCAAAAATGGTGAATCGGCTCTTTTTATCTAATAACCACTTTCCTGAAATTCCATATTTAAACTTGTCATCTCTAAAACCGTAAGCTAAAAACCCTTCTAATCTCCAAGTATCATTTGGTCCGAAATAAGTACGTCCTCCTGTTCGCAATCTTAGACCTTCAACCTCGTTAAATCCAAAAGTTGAGAAGATAGGACCATAATCGAAATTAATACTTGGAAACTCAACATAACCAGAAGCTAAAATGCTTCCTAAGTTATAGAGTCGCTTAAACTTCTTTACAGTCTTTAAAGTATCTAACATTTTATAGACCCCTTTTTCGTCTTTATTTAAAGCTTCGAGTCTATTGTTTTGCCAAAAATCATCTTCTCTATTATAGACATCTTCATCATAATTATAAACAACCTTGTCATAATACTCTTTATCCTTTGGTTCATTAAATTTATAATTATCAAAGAGTGTTGTTCGTTTTCCATAAACACCTCTTGACTTTTCCTTCTTATTTAAAGCAAAGTCCGATAGAAAATAATCACGTTTTATAAGAAATACAGAATCATTTAAAACTTCGAATTCTTGTTCTATATATATTTCCTTTACCCAGTTAATATTGGCGCTTTTTGAAGCTTGAAGATTGATTTCCTTAATTGCATAAGTAGAATCATTAACCCAAAAATCACCTTTAAAGGTTAGTTCATTTTTACGTCTAGGATAATAAATAATATTGTAACACCATTTGTTATCTATAAAAGCACTATCAGACAACACATAGTTGTACGTTTGCACACCTGTGCGACTCAAAGGACTCACAAAACTTTTATCGAAAAATTTAAGGTAATTATCATAGACACTATATTCTGAATACAAATCATCTATAAAATCTATGATTACTTGATTATTACTAAAACCAGAATTTTTGTTTCCTTTTAAATCTTCTCGTTCTTTATTAAGAACATTATCTCCAGATATCTTTTTTACTGATTCATTTAAAAATATAGGCAGATAGGTTTTCCCTGTAACACTTGATGTATCAACTTCTTCAAAAACAAACTCCATACCTTTAAATAGTTTACTTTTTATTAAAGCACTATCTATAGTATTGAGATCAAATTCTACTTTTTCGTATTGATCATATTCATATTGCTTAAACTGATTTAAACCGTTTTGTCGTTTGCGTTTCCAAATCTCTTTAAGAATACGTATTGCAGGATTCTCAGATGCTTTTTTGGATTGTTTACCAGTAATAATAACAACCTCATTCAAAGAAGCAGCTTCTTCTTTTAGAGTGAATTTTAAATCGTAAGTAACACGTTTTGAAAGTGGTATTTCTAAAACCTCAAAACCAATAAAGGAGACAATTAAAGTTTCCCATGTCTCATCAGACTCTAAATAAAATTTTCCGTCTTCATTGGTAATTGTACCTTCCGTAGAACCTTTAAACAAAACATTAGCAAATGGAATAGGTTCGTTAAATTCATCGAATACATAGCCACTAACTTTAGTCTGCGCTATTGCAGAAAAAATACTGAGGCATAAAAAGGCTGTAAGTAATTTTATCTTCATATTTAAAAAATAAACTTCATCAACAACCATGCTAAACTATATCTAGAGGGTTACTAATGAAGTTTAAAAACGTAGAAAACTACGATTTATTTATTTATACATCACTTTTTTCACTGCTTTTATAACCGAGTCGCTATTTGGCAACCATTCGGCTAATAAAACTGGTGAATAAGGTGCTGGAGTATCAGCGGTATTAATTTTTACAATCGGAGCATCTAAATAATCGAATGCCTCAGATTGTACCAAGTATGTTAATTCTGTAGCTACATTACCGAATGGCCAAGCTTCTTCTAAAACAACTAATCTATTTGTCTTCTTAACAGACTCTAAAACAGCGTTCCTATCTAAAGGACGCACTGTTCTTAAATCTATAATTTCACAAGAAATACCTTCTTTAGCAAGCTCATCAGAAGCTTTGTAGGCTTCTTTTATAATTTTTCCGAATGAAACGACAGTAACATCAGTTCCTTCTCGTTTAATCTCAGCAACTCCAATTGGTATTGTGTATTCTCCCTCTGGCACTTCACCTTTATCTCCATACATCTGCTCACTCTCCATAAAAATTACGGGATCATCATCTCTTATAGCAGATTTTAATAAACCTTTTGCATCGTATGGATTAGAAGGTACAATAACTTTTAATCCAGGAGTGTTAGCAAACCAACTCTCAAAAGCTTGTGAATGCGTAGCAGCTAACTGACCTGCAGAAGCTGTTGGTCCTCTAAAAACTATTGGACACTTAAATTGTCCGCCAGACATTTGTCTAATTTTAGCGGCATTATTTATAATTTGATCAATTCCAACAAGAGAGAAGTTAAAAGTCATATATTCTACAATAGGACGATTTCCAGTCATTGTAGAACCTATGGCAATACCAGCAAAACCAAGCTCAGCAATTGGTGTATCGATAACACGCTTTGCACCAAACTCATCTAACATACCTTTAGATGCCTTGTAAGCCCCATTATATTCTGCTACCTCTTCACCCATAAGATAAATACTTTCATCTCTGCGCATTTCTTCGCTCATGGCTTCGCAAATAGCTTCTCTAAATTGAATTGTCTTCATTTAAGTTGTTTTTAATCGAACAACAAAAATAATAATAATTCAGTATAATTTTAAAATATTGAAGCGGATAAATTGTCGCTTCAATAGAAAAAATTTCCTGTTATTTTTTAGAGAAGATTTAGTCATTGAATTCTTAAAATAAGAAGGTTTTTCTACTAATTTCTTATTAAAATCTTCATTTTTATAAAAAAACAATAATTTTACTATGCATGCATAGTAAAATTCAAATTATTATATTTATCTTCGTCCTCAAGAAAAAAAGACGTTTAAATAATATAATTTTTTATGAAGATATTAGTATGTATTAGTCATGTTCCTGATACAACATCAAAGATTAATTTTACTGAAGGTGATACAAAATTTGACATCAATGGTGTACAATTTGTGATTAACCCTAATGATGAATTTGGACTTACACGAGCAATGTGGTTTAAAGAAAAACAAGGAGCTAGTGTAGATGTTGTTAACGTTGGTGGTGTAGAAACTGAGCCGACTTTAAGAAAAGCTTTAGCTATTGGCGCAGATGCTGCCATTAGAGTAAACACTCAAGCTACTGATGGTTTTTCCGTTGCTAAAGAATTAGCAAAAGTTGTTAGTGAAGGTGGATATGATTTAGTTATTGCAGGAAGAGAATCTATTGATTATAATGGGGGTATGGTTCCTGGTATGTTAGCTGGTTTAACGAACTCTAATTTTGTAGCGAATTGTATTGGTCTCGAAGTTGATGGTACAAATGCAAAAGCAGTTAGAGAAATTGATGGAGGAAAAGAAACTGTGAGTACAGCTCTACCTTTAGTAATTGGTGGTCAAAAAGGATTAGTTGAAGAAAGCGATCTACGTATCCCAAATATGAGAGGTATAATGATGGCTCGTAAAAAGCCTCTAACGGTTTTAGAACCTGCTGAAACTGGTGTTAAAACTAAAGCAATTAGCTTTGAGAAACCAGCTCCAAAAGGCGCAGTAAAATTGGTTGATGCAGATAATATTGATGAATTAGTAAGCTTACTTCATAACGAAGCTAAAGTAATTTAAAAAAAGAATTATGTCTATTATAGTATATACAGAATCCGAAAACGGAAAATTTAAGAAAGCTGCATTAGAAGTTGTGTCTTATGCAAAGTCAATAGCAGACCAAATGGGTTCATCAGTTACAGCAGTTGTTGTTAATGCAGATGATTTAGAAAGTTTAGGCAATTATGGAGCATCAAAGGTGCTTTCTATTAAAAATGATGCCCTCAATACATTTAATGCTAAAACTTACGCTTCTGCAATAGAACAAGCCGCGAAACAAGAAGCTGCAAATGTCATTGTAGTTAGCACTAGTGCAGATAGCAAATATTTAGCTCCTTTATTAGCAGTAGGGTTAGAAGCAGGTTATGTCTCAAATGTGATAGAAGCACCATCTAGTTTATCTCCATTTACAGTAAAACATACAGCATTTACAAATAAAGCATTTGCCAACACAGAAATTTCTACTGATATTAAAATAGTTGGTTTATCAAATAACTCTTTTGGTTTGGTTGAATCTGGAGGAAATGCTTCTATTGAAGATTTTTCACCTTCATTACCAGAATCTGGAGTTAATGTTGAATCTGTAGACAAAGCAACTGATAAAGTAAGTATTGCAGATGCAGAAACTGTAGTATCTGGCGGAAGAGGTTTAAAAGGTCCTGAAAATTGGGGAATGATAGAAGAATTGGCTGAAGTTTTAGGTGCAGCAACAGCTTGCTCTAAACCAGTATCTGATTTAGGTTGGAGACCTCATAGTGAGCACGTAGGACAAACTGGTAAACCTGTAGCTTCTAACCTTTACATAGCTATTGGTATTTCTGGAGCAATTCAACATTTAGCAGGTATTAATTCTTCTAAAGTAAAAGTGGTTATCAATACAGATGCGGAAGCACCTTTCTTTAAGGCTGCTGACTATGGAGTTGTTGGTGATGCTTTCGAAGTTGTACCAAAACTCATAGAAAAATTAAAAGCTTTTAAAGCTGCAAACGCTTAATTTTTTTATCTTGTACATTTACAAAAGGGCTGTTTAAATTAGCACCAAATCGAAATCACGTGATGTAGTTTGGTAAAGTCCTAATTTAAACAGTTCTTTGTGTTTTATAATTTATGAGCTTAGTTCGTTTAAATATCAAAGGCATTTCTTATAGCCAAACACAAAATGGTGCCTACGCATTAATTCTAAATGAAGTCGATGGTGACCGAAAATTACCTATCGTCATCGGAGCCTTTGAAGCCCAATCTATTGCTATTGCTTTAGAAAAAGAGATTCGTCCTCCAAGACCATTAACTCATGATTTATTTAAAAACTTCGCAGATCGTTTTGATATTGTAGTAAAACAAGTCATTATTCACAAGTTGGTGGATGGTGTATTTTACTCTAGTTTAATATGCGAACGTGATAAAATTGAAGAAATTATTGACGCCAGAACTAGTGATGCTATCGCATTAGCACTTCGTTTTCAAGCACCAATTTTCACTTATAAAAACATTTTAGATAAAGCCGGAATCTATCTTAAAGTAAATCCTAAAAAGGATGATGAAGAGCAAGATAGTATCCTTGTAGATGATATTGTTGCCGAAGAAATTGAAGCCGCAACTTTTGAACAGGAAGGTTATAAAGAAAAATCTTTAGAAGAACTTCACACCCTATTAGACGAAGCTGTAACTAATGAAGATTATGAAATGGCTGCCAAAATAAGAGATGAAATTTCTAAACGTTAACTAACATATACTTTTATGAATCAGTTTTTCAAGGCCCTACTTGCTATTTTTATTGGACTTTCATCAATTACAGCACAAGAGCTTGAAAAAACATGGAAATTTGAAGCTATTGAAAACATTTCAGGTAATTCACTTTTTAATATTTCTGAATCTGATAGTATTATTTTTAATAAAGGTGAATTTAATTATAACCTAAAAGCTAAGAATAACTTAAACGCTTCTGGAGATTATATGCTTCAGAATAATCTTTTAGTGTTTTATTACAGTCAACCAAATGATACAATTCGGCGTTATAAAATTCAAGATCTTACTGATTCTACTTTAGTTTTTTCCGAAAAAGATGTTACTTATAGATTTAGGTCTTCAAAAAAAACAGGATCTGAAATCGCACCTGTTACATCTTCTATATCTAATGATATTATTCCAAGTCAAGGGTTCTCTATAAATAGTTTATGGAGAGGTGTTTTAGGAATGATAACCTTAATATTTATTGCCTTTTTATGTAGTAGTAATCGTAAAGCTATTAATTGGAGGACAGTAGGGATTGGCCTAGCTTTTCAATTGTTAATCGCCATTGGCGTTTTAAGAGTTGGATTTGTTAAAAATGTTTTTGAATGGATTGGAGGACTCTTTGTAAGTGTTCTTGATTTTACAAGAGCTGGAAGTCAGTTTTTGTTTGAAGGTTTAGTAGTCGATATGGATACTTTCGGATTCATTTTTGCTTTTCAGGTACTACCAACAATTTTGTTTTTCTCAGCTTTAACATCGGTCTTATTCTATTTAGGTATTATTCAAAAGGCAGTAAAAGGTATGGCTTGGCTATTAACTAAAGCTTTAAAAATATCTGGTGCAGAAAGTCTTAGTGTTGCTGGTAACATTTTCTTAGGTCAGACTGAAGCACCATTATTGATTAAGGCCTATTTAGAAAAAATGAACAAGTCTGAAATTTTACTTGTGATGATAGGTGGAATGGCAACGGTTGCAGGAGCAGTACTTGCGGCTTATATCGGTTTTTTAGGTGGTGACGATCCTGCTTTACGTTTAGTATATGCAAAGCATTTATTAGCTGCATCTGTAATGGCAGCACCTGGAGCCATCGTAATTTCAAAAATATTATTCCCCCAAACTGAAGATATAAATACAGATGTCTCAGTGTCTCAAGAAAAAATAGGTGCTAACTTATTAGATGCTATTGCAAATGGTACAACTGAAGGTTTAAAACTTGCGGTAAATGTCGGTGCAATGTTATTAGTATTTGTAGCTTTTATAGCTATGATTAATGGTATTCTTGGATGGGTTGGAGATATAACAACACTTAATAATTGGATGGCAGAGAATACACCATACCAAAGCTTTTCACTCGAGGCTATTCTAGGAACAATATTCGCACCATTGATGTGGCTCATTGGAGTTGCCAAAGAAGATATGATGATGATGGGACAGCTATTAGGAATCAAATTAGCAGCAAGTGAATTTGTTGGTTATATACAACTAGCAGATTTAAAAAATGTTGCTAACGCAACACATCTTACTTATGAGAAATCAATCATTATGGCAACTTATATGCTTTGTGGGTTTGCCAACTTTGCTTCTATCGGAATACAAATTGGTGGTATTGGGTCTTTAGCTCCTGGTCAACGTAAACAACTTTCTAAATTTGGAATGAAAGCTTTGATTGGAGGTACTATTGCATCACTAATTTCTGCTACAATTGCAGGTATGATTATTGGGTAAACCAATTCCTGTTAAAGTATAAAGCTCATCAATAATAGTTAATAACTTCTCATATATAGTAAAGCATCAAATATTAAATTTTGATGCTTTTTTTTATTTTCGCTTTAAGTAATGTTTAACTGCAACACTGAGCTTGTCGATGTGTCTTTTTAGCATTTCATTCCTAAAAACTTAAGTTTAATTAAAAGAGATTCCTGCTTTTGCAGGAAATGCGCATGAAACAATATCACGACTTAGTAAAACACGTTTT
The DNA here is from genome assembly GCF_000828715.1 of Winogradskyella sp. PG-2. Taxonomy (NCBI): domain Bacteria; kingdom Pseudomonadati; phylum Bacteroidota; class Flavobacteriia; order Flavobacteriales; family Flavobacteriaceae; genus Winogradskyella; species Winogradskyella sp. PG-2. The sequence goes on from NZ_AP014583.1 coordinate 822,796, forward strand.
AGCAGAAGGTAACGAAAAAGGAGATAGAACAGGAACAGGAACAAAAAGTGTTTTTGGTTATCAACTACGTTTTGATTTAAGCGAAGGCTTTCCGATGGTAACAACTAAAAAGTTACACCTTAAATCTATTATATATGAGCTGCTCTGGTTTTTAAAAGGAGATACTAACACTAAGTACTTAACAGAAAATGGTGTTAGAATTTGGAATGAATGGGCAGACGACAATGGTGATTTAGGACCAGTTTACGGCCACCAATGGAGAAACTGGGCAAGTGAAGAAATAGACCAGATTAAAGAAGTTATCTCAACTTTAAAAAGCAATCCTAATAGTCGTAGAATGTTAGTTTCTGCTTGGAATCCTTCCGTACTCCCAGACACATCAAAATCGTTCTCAGAAAATGTTGCTAATGGTAAAGCTGCTTTACCTCCATGCCATGCCTTTTTTCAGTTTTACGTAGCAGATGGAAAACTGTCTTGTCAATTATACCAACGTAGTGCAGATATATTTTTAGGTGTTCCTTTTAATATCGCATCTTATGCATTATTCACAATGATGATGGCTCAAGTTTGTGGTTATGAAGCTGGAGAATTTATTCATACGTTTGGAGATGCACACATCTACAACAATCATATGGAACAACTAGAACTGCAATTATCTAGAGATCCTAAACCATTACCTAAAATGATTCTAAATCCAGAAATTAAAAATATTTTTGATTTTGATTTTGAAGATTTTACGCTAGTAGATTATAATCCACATCCACATATTAAAGGAGTAGTTGCTGTATAAAGTAGAACAAATAAATAAAGCGTTTCTATTATTATATAGAAACGCTTTTTTAATGTTTTGGAGTAATTAGAACTACCTACACACTAAGCACACCATTCTCTGCTGCTGCATAGTCATTCCAAGCATAAGAATCTGCTTGTTCGTCGTTGATATAAGACTTACCATCAACTAGGTATCTAAACTCATAAGAATTGTCTTTCTCTAAATCAACAGTACCTTTAAAAGTACCATTTTTTAATTTTTTTAATTTTGTAGCTTTTTTAGTACTCCACTCGTTAAAGCTTCCAAGAACTGCTACACTTTTTGCCTCCTCTGCAGGAACAGAAAATGTTACCTTACAAACTGGCTTACTTTTTAAATACTGCTTTTTAATTGCCATAATAATAAATTTAATTACTAAACAAAAGTATAAAAGAAAAATACACATAATATCGATTAAAAGTCTAAAAACTAAAGAATTATCAATTTGATAAAATAGAGGTTGCTTTTTGTTTAAGTTCACAAAATTTAAACAGTAATTTTAATGGATTAATAACACACACAAAACATCCTTTATACCTGATTATCAACTATATCGATTTCGAAAATAAGAATCACATAATGACATAAAATCACGATAACGATTTAGTAAAAAAATAGGTATCTTTATCTTATTAAATTTGAATTATGTTCGGTAAGAAAAAACCAGTTTCAACTATAGATAAAGACCAATTAGAACTCATTGAAAATGCTCAAAAACGCATTAGGCAAAAAAAGCGTTTATATGTTCATTTTGTCATCTTTTTGATTGGTGCTGTATTTTTAATTTTAGCCAATACTGTTTTGGGCATCGGTAAAGATTTTAAAATTGCTGGAATTGATTGGTTTGTTTATGCAATTTTAGTTTGGTTATTTCTTTTTGCTTATCATTTTTTTAATGTCTTTGTTACCAATAAATTCATGAATAAAGACTGGGAAAAACAACAACTAGAAAAATTAGTTAGTCAACAACAACAGCGCATTGATAAATTAAAGCAAGGATTACTAAAAGAGGAGACAGAAATAGCAAAATCTGAAGCCTACAACGAAGCAAAATCTAAGGAATCAGCTTCAGAAAAAAAAAACTCCAATGAGCTAACCATTATTGTAGCTGCTGGTGAAGATAATGCTATAGGAAAAGATAATGACCTCATCTGGTATTTAAGTAATGACCTTAAACGCTTTAAAAAGTTAACAAGTGGTCACCATATCATTATGGGACGAAAAACATTCGAGAGTTTCCCTAAACCATTACCTAATAGAACACATATTGTTATTACAAGGCAAACAGACTATAAAGCTCCCAGTGGAGTTATTATAGTCAATAACCTCGAGGATGCTATTGATGCTGCTAAAAAAGATAGTCAACCATTTATAATTGGTGGTGGAGAAATCTATAAACAATCTATGGATTTAGTTGATAAACTTGAAATTACTCGAGTTCATTCAACTTTTAATAATGCAGATACTTTCTTCCCAGAAATTGATAGTACTAAATGGAAAGAAGTTAGTAGAACAAGTCATGATGCTGATGAAAAACATGCACATGCGTTTTCATTTATCACTTATTTGAGGAAATAATACTCGACTTCTTTTATTGTTTTCTTTTTCTTATTTCTAAAATAAGCAGGCAACCGTTTTCTCCTTTTTAGCGTCTTTATATATAAAGAGTTACCTTGAAAACGCAAAAAAGCGACTCGGAATGTAACGCTTTACTAAATGAGTCGTCATATTTAAAACTAATCAATCAAAAAATACTTTCCAATGAGTACATTAACAATCAACAATTTATCAAAAACATATGCTAATGGTGTAAAAGCTTTAGATTATGTAAGTTTAGAATTAGAGAACGGAATGTTTGGGTTATTAGGCCCAAATGGAGCTGGTAAATCTTCTCTAATGCGAACGTTAGCTACATTGCAAGAAGCCGACTCAGGAACAGCTACTCTAGATGATATTGACATTCTAAATCAACCTGCAGAAATACGAAAAGTATTAGGGTATTTACCACAAGAGTTTGGTGTTTATCCTCGTATTACAGCAGAACAATTATTAACTCATTTAGCTATTTTAAAAGGCATTACAAATGCTAAAGAACGTAAACTATTAGTTGACTATCTTTTAAATAAAGTAAATAGTTGACTATCTTTTAAATAAAGTAAACCTATATGATAAGCGTAAAAAATCTGTAAAAGGCTTTTCTGGTGGAATGAAACAACGTGTTGGTATTGCCCAAGCACTTATAGGAAACCCAAAACTTATCATTGTAGATGAGCCAACTGCTGGACTAGATCCTGGTGAACGTAATCGTTTCTATAATTTATTAGCTGATGTTGGTAAAGAAGTTATTGTAATTCTCTCAACACACATAGTAAGTGATGTAAGAGAACTTTGCACTAAAATGGCAATTATGAACTTAGGAGAAATCGTTTATCATGGTTCTCCAAAAGATGCTACAGAAGCGCTTAGCGGTAAGGTCTTCCAAAAAATAGTGAGTAGAGACGAGCTTCAGAATTATGCTAACGACTATAAAATTATTTCAAATAAAATGGTAGGTGGACAACCGCTTATACATGTGTTTAGTGATGAGCATCCACAAAATGGATTTGAGCCAGTTGCGCCAGGTTTAGAAGATGTTTTCTTTTCTAAAATTAATACGTCTAACGTACTTGTCTAATCAATCCTAACCATTTTAATCATGTTTAAAACATTCTTTTTATCGGAATTAAAATATACGCTTAAGCAACCTATGGTGTATATTTTCATATTTATATTGGCATTGATGGAATTCTTTGCAACTGTTAGCGACAATGTCCAAGTTGGAGGAGCTATAGGTAATGTATATCGTAATTCGCCCTATACAATTACTATCCATATTACAGTCTTCTGTATTTTCAGCCTTTTAATGGCTGTAGCATTTTTTAATAATGCTGCTTTACGAGACCATAATAACGAGTTTAACGAAATTCTATTTACGACTCCACTTAGTAAACCTGGCTACTTTTTTGGTCGCTTCTTTGGCGCTTTATTAGTTTCAACTCTACCATTATTAGGAGTTTTTATTGGTATGCTTTTAGGAACTTATATGAATTCTATTTTTGGCTGGTTAGATACATCACGCTATGGGGACTTTTATCTAGAAACCTTTATAAATAATTACCTCTTATTCATTTTACCCAACATGTTTTTAGCAGGATCTATAATTTATGCTATGGCTAATAAATGGAAGAGCACCGTTATATCTTTTGTCGGTGGTTTAGTTATCATTGTAGCTTATATTGTTTCTGGTTCATTAATGTCTGATGTAGATAATGAAACCATTGCTGGTTTATCAGATATATTTGGTATAAACACCTATTCTATTGAAACAAAATATTTTACACCAGCTGAGAAAAACACAATTAGCCCTGGGTTTTCAGGAGTACTTTTGTGGAACAGGTTAATTTGGGCAGGAGTCGGAATTTTAGTTTTGATGCTTTCTTACTTTAGCTTTTCTTTCAAAAAGAAGAATAAAAAAGTTAAGAAAGAAAAGATAAAAGAATCCAAAGGAGACAATTTATTTTCACTTCCAAGTTTAAACCCTTCATTTTCAAAAGCCACTAATTGGGTACAGTTTAAAAGCTTTTTCTATACCAACTTTTTAAGTATTGTAAAAAGTGTCACTTTTAAAATTCTATTTCTGTTTTGTATCACTATTCTGGTGGCAGATTTAAGTGGTGGTTTCGAATATTTCGGACTTCAATCTTATCCATTGACCTACAAACTTATAGACTCTATAAAAGACAATACAGATATCTTCATCATCATCATTGTAGTATTCTTTAGTGGAGAATTAATTTGGAGAGATAGAGATTATAAAATTAATGAAGTTGTAGATGCCACAGCACATACATCCTTTATTTCAATGTCAGCAAAAGCATTATCATTAGTATGTATTGCTTCAATTTTAAATATCTTCTTTTTAGGTATTGGTGCTATATATCAATTACTGCATGGATTTACACGTATAGAAATCGATGTTTATCTTTTAGATTTCTTCTATGATAATCTTCCTCTATTTATTGCCTTTGGTGGCATAACAATATTAGTCCAAGTATTATCGAGCAATAAATACATTGGGTATTTTATTTCTATATTAATACTTCTTATATGGGAAATTGTTCTTAGTATATTAGATATAAGCTCTAACATGTTAGATGTTGCTGGTGGACCTTCAACATTCTATTCAGATATGAATGGTTTTGGACCAGGAGTTAAAGGGGCATTATGGTTTAATTTATATTGGATTTTATTTGCTGTTTTAGGGTTACTTATTGCTGGTGCTTTATGGAATCGTGGCTCGAAAAGTTCTTTATTAAGCCGAATAAAAACTGCTCGTAAAGAAGTTCCAAAAAGTTACAGAGGTGTTATCGCAATTGCTGCAATTGTTTGGCTGGGAGTTGCTGGTTTTGTGTATTACAATTCTCAAATTTTAAATTCATATCGTTCTAGTGATACCACAGAACAATTAATGGCAGAATTTGAGAAGAAGTATAGCAAGTATAAAGACGCTCAACATCCAAAAATAACTGATGCTAAATATTACATTGATATTTTTCCAAACAAAAGAGATATTCATGTAAAAGCAGATATCGCATTAACTAATGAGTCTATTGAAGTTATTGATTCATTGCACTTCTTTAATGGTGAAGGTTGGGATACAAAACTCAATATACCAAATGCTAAACCGGTTTTTAAAGATTCTACGTATTTATATACTATTTACAAGTTGAGTCCTGCTTTACAGCCAGGTGAAACTATTATAATGAAATTAGATAATAAATATATTACTAAAGGGTTTCAAAATGGAACTGGTAATACCATGATTATAAAGAACGGAACGTTCTTCAATAATGGTGAAATTCTTCCAACTATGGGCTATAATGAAGCTTATGAAATTGGAGATAAAAATACAAGAAAGAAATATGGTCTAGAACCTAAAGAACGTACACCAAAATTATCTGGAGAGCTCAGCGAATTACATAATCGCAATTATATAAATAACGGACAATCCGATTATATTAATGTTGAGAGTGTTGTTTCTACCGTAAAAGGTCAAACTGCTATTGCTCCTGGTTCGTTAATTAAAAGATGGGAGGAAAATGGAAGGAATTATTATCATTATAAAACGGACACTCCTTCCTTAAATTTCTATTCATTTATGTCGGCTGATTTTGAGATCAAAACACGCAAATGGAATGGTATTGATATTGAAGTCTATTATGATGAGAAACATCCTGAAAATGTAGACATGATGTTAGATGCAGTAGAACGTTCTTTAGTTTATTATACTGAAAATTTCGGACCTTATTTCCATAAGCAATGTCGTATTATAGAATTTCCGCGCTATGCTTCTTTTGCACAAGCATTTCCAGGAACTATGCCTTATTCTGAAGCTATAGGGTTTGTCATTAATCTTGAAGACGAAACCGGTAACAACGTCGTTGATGCAGTTATTGCTCACGAAATGGCTCATCAGTGGTGGGCACACCAAGTCCTTGGAGTTAACATGCAAGGTAGTACCATGATGAGTGAGAGTTTTTCTGAATATTCTGCATTAATGACTATTAAAAACATTACAGAAAACCCAATGAAAATGAGAGAGTTTCTTAAATACGATCACGATCGTTATTTGAGAGGACGAAGTGGTGAACGTGAAAAAGAGTTGCCACTATACAAAGTAGAAAACCAAGGATATATTCACTATGGCAAAGGTAGTTTGATTTTATATGCGCTTCAAGATTATATGGGAGAGGATAAAGTAAATTTAGCGATGAAAAACTTCCTTGAAGAATATCGCTATAAGAAGCCACCTTATCCAACATCTTTAGATTTTTTAAGGCATTTAGAACCTCAAGCACCTGATTCTTTACAATATTTGGTAACAGATTGGTTTAAGGAAATTACTTTGTACGATAATCGTTTAAAAGAAGCGAATTACAAAAAGTTAGATAATGGCAAATACGAAGTTACTTTAGAAATTGAAAGTTCTAAAATAAAGTCGGATAGTATTGGTAATGAAACTAAAACAGCTATTAACGATTGGATAGATGTCGGTTTCTATATGGATGGTGCTGAAGAACGTTTGTACAGTGAAAAACGCATTAAATTTAATAAAGAAAAATCTTCAATTACAGTTCAGCTAGATTCATTGCCAGTTAAAGCAGCAATTGATCCGAGACATATCTTAATTGATCGTGTATATAAGGATAATATTAAGACTCTAAGTTTAGAAGAGTAATAAGCCTATATTAAGAAAAGACCCTTTCCATAAATTTATGGAAAGGGTCATTTTTTATTTAGTTTTATTTAAAACCTTAAAATAGTTTCGCATAGGTTCAAAATAATGCTGTTCCCAACCTTTTTTATAATGTTCACCTGATTCTGGAACGTTAGTATGCTTTAATGTTAAAGTCGTATCCCCTTCATTTTCAGAAAGTGAGATTTCTATTTGAGAGTCGCTTTCGCTGTCTTCAAAATTAGCACTCCTCCAAGATTGCACAATTCTATTATAAGATTCTAGTTCTATATTTTTACCTGTTATATATCCATCCCATGCCTTAAACGTATCACCAACTTTATCCGAAATAAATGCAGGACTTCCAGTCATCTTGCTATGACGTTGTGTACTTAACCATGACTTATAAATTTGTTTTGCTGTTGCCTTAATATTAGTTGTTAATGTAAACTCCATAAGTCTAAGATTTTATATTTAGTTAGTTAGATTTTTATACCTAATAAATATAACTAATTTCGCATTATGATAAAAGCCTTACAACTTCGTATCAATTTACACCAAGAAGGAAAACCTGATGGATTGCTCAATAAAGCAGCATATGATTTGGGTATGAAACCTTCTGAGATTTCTGGAATGAAAATTCTTAGAAAATCAATTGATGCACGTAAGCGAAATATTATGTTCAATTATAAAGTTGAAGTTTATATCAATGAACCTGTACCTGAAACTTCAAATTATACGTTTGATTATAAAGATGTATCTAATGCAAAACCTATTCATATTATTGGGTTTGGACCAGCAGGAATGTGGGCAGCTCTTCGCTGTATAGAACTTGGTTTTAAACCTATTGTTTTAGAACGTGGTAAAAATGTACAAGAGCGTCGTCGCGATTTAAAAGCCATAAACCAAGATCATTTTGTAAACGAAGATTCTAATTACTGCTTTGGAGAAGGTGGAGCTGGCACTTATAGCGATGGTAAACTCTATACCCGAAGTCTAAAACGCGGAGATGTACGTCGTATTTTTGAAAATCTTGTGTTTCATGGTGCCACAGATCAAATTTTGGTAGATGCACATCCACATATAGGCACTAACAAATTACCTAAAGTTGTTCAGAATATTAGAGAAACGATTTTGAAGTATGGAGGAGAAGTTCATTTTGAATCTAGAGTTTCAGACTTTACTTTAAAAGATAATAAGATTGTTGCTATTCAACTTCAAAATGGAAATGAACTTAATGTCGAAAAAGTCATTTTAGCAACAGGACATTCTGCAAGAGATATTTTCTATTTATTGAATGGTAAAAATGTGGCTTTAAAAGCAAAATCATTCGCCATGGGAGTTCGGGTTGAACATCCTCAAGAAATTATTGATGGTATTCAATATCACTGTAAAGGTGAACCACGAGACGAATTGTTACCAGCTGCTGCTTATAGTTTGGTGCAACAAGTTAATAATAGAGGTGTGTATTCATTTTGCATGTGTCCTGGTGGTTTTATTGTACCAGCTGCAACTGCTAACGGTGAAGTTGTCGTTAACGGAATGTCTCCTTCAAAACGAAATAACAAGTTTGCAAATTCTGGTATAGTTACAGAAATAAATGTTGACAAAGACCTCTATAAATATGAACACTTTGGCGCTTTAAAAGCGTTAGAATATCAAAAGAATTTAGAACGATTGGCTTTTACATCTGGTGGAAGAACACAATCTGCTCCTGGGCAACGATTAACAGATTTTGTAGAAGGCAAGCTGTCGTCAAGCTTAAATGAAACGTCTTATCAGCCAGGATTAAAATCGGCGCCAATGCACTCTTTGTTACCAAAACTAATTGGAGGTTCATTACGTAAAGGATTTAAAGCTTTTGGAGAAAAAATGAGAGGTTATTATACAGAAGAAGCTAATATTATTGGCGTAGAATCGCGCACCTCATCACCTGTAAATATTCCAAGAACTGAAACTTTAGAACATCCCGAAATCACTAATTTATATCCTTGCGGAGAAGGAGGTGGTTATGCTGGTGGAATTGTCTCTGCTGCGATGGATGGCGAACGTTGTGCAGAAGCTGCAACATCTAACTTATAAGTTTAATATTATTCCTATTTTTGCATCTTAAATTAAAACACTAATGAACGCATATATATTTCCAGGTCAAGGAGCTCAATTCTCAGGAATGGGATTAGACCTTTACGAAAAGTCACCTTTAGCTCAAGAGCTATTTGAAAAAGCCAATGATATTTTAGGATTTCATATCACTGATATCATGTTTGAAGGTTCTGCTGAAGACTTAAAAGAGACTAAAGTTACCCAACCTGCTATATTTTTACACTCAGTAATATTAGCAAAAACTTTAGGTGATACTTTTAAACCTGATATGGTTGCAGGTCACTCGCTTGGAGAATTTTCAGCATTAGTAGCAGCTGGCGCTTTAACTTTTGAGGATGGTTTAAAGTTAGTGTCTCAGCGCGCGCAAGCGATGCAAAAAGCTTGTGAAGCACAACCAAGTACAATGGCTGCTGTTTTAGGCTTAGATGATGATGTCGTTGAAAAAATATGCGCTACAACCGAAGGAGTTGTGGTCGCTGCTAATTACAATTGCCCAGGTCAATTAGTGATTTCCGGCGAGGTTGACGCTATTAATAGAGCTTGTGAAGCTATGAAAGAAGAAGGTGCAAGACGCGCTTTAGTCTTACCAGTAGGTGGAGCATTTCACTCACCTATGATGGAACCAGCTCGTGAAGAATTAGCGGCTGCCATTGAAAATACAACATTTAGTAAACCAAATTGCCCAATATATCAGAATGTAACGGCTTGTGCCATTACAGATGAAAACGAAATAAAAGCTAATTTAATTTCGCAATTAACTGCACCTGTACGTTGGACACAATCTGTGCAACAAATGATTGAAGATGGTGCTAAACATTTCACTGAAGTAGGTCCAGGTAAAGTTTTACAGGGCTTAGTTAGGAAAATAAACAGAGAAGCAGAAACAGCTTCAGCTACTTTTGAAACTAATGCTTAAACACTTCTGCTTTGAATAGAAATATATTTATTACTCTTCTTATCGTATTTAATATTGCTATTGATCAAATTTCTAAAGTTTGGGTTAGAGCAAATTTTGAATACAGAGAAATTAAATCTCTTATCGGAGATAAATTTATTATGCAATACGTAGAGAACAAAGGTGCTTTCTTAGGTATGGGAAGTGATATGAACCCAACCTTAAAGCTTATTTTTCTACTTATTTTACCAGCATTAGTTCTAGGTTATGTCATCTATTACATTATAAAAACTAAAGAATTAGATCGGTTAAGCGTTATTGCCTTTTGTTGTATTATTGGCGGAGGAATTGCTAATGTTTTTGACCGAATAGTCTATGGGCAAGTCACTGATTTTTTCTATATTAATTTAGGAGGTGTTTTTAAAACAGGAATTTTTAATATAGCTGATTTATCTGTTACTACAGGTATGATTATGCTACTATTTAGTGGTCTTTTTAATAACAAGAAGAAAAAAGAAGTTTTAGAAGCTTAAAAAGCTACTAATTATAAATCACACCATATTTCATTACAAAGGTGACATTCTTCCTTTTAGATATCTTTTACAGGATCTTTGCCTATTGCAATTATGTCTATTAACAATCCTATTTAATCTGCTCTTATTTATTTCTTATTTTTTGTTCCCATTTCCAAGCTGAAGCCATAGCATCATCCAAAGTTAACTCTGTTTTCCAGCCTAAAACATCGTTTGCCTTAGAGGTTTCTGCATAGGCAGAAATAACATCTCCTTCTCTTCGGTCTACTATCTCATATTTTAAAGCTTTATCTGAGACGCGCTCAAAAGATTGAATAGCTTCTAAAACAGAACTACCTGTGCCAGTTCCAAGATTGAAAAACTCATAATTTGTATCATTATTACCAAGCAATAAGCGTTGCAATGCCAAAACATGTGCTTTTGCTAAATCTACTACATGAATATAATCTCTAATACATGTTCCATCAGATGTTGGATAATCACCACCAAAAACAGATAGTTTTTCTCGAACTCCCATGCCAGTTTGTGTAATATAAGGTACTAAATTTTGAGGCACTCCTATTGGCAACTCTCCTATTTCTGCAGTTGGATGCGCTCCGATTGGATTAAAATATCGTAAAGCAATACTATTTAATTTCTCATTGACCTTACAAGTGTCTCTAATAATCTCCTCGCCAATTTGCTTTGTATTACCATATGGTGACTCTGCAGGTTTTACAGGAGCATTCTCTGTAATTGGTAATTCATCAGCCTGTCCATAAACTGTACAAGATGAACTGAAAATAAAATTCTGTAGCTCAAGTTTTTCAATTTCTTGTAGCATATAAACCAACGTATTAATATTATTTTCATAGTACATTAGAGGATTATTAACACTTTCACCAACAGCTTTACTTGCAGCAAAATGAATCACACCCGCAACATCATTATGTTTTTGAAAAAAGCTTTTTACGTCTTCTTTTATTTTCAGATCTAACTCCTCAAAATTTGGTTTTATACCTGATATCGCAACAATACCATCTATGACTTCAATAGAAGAGTTACTCAAATTATCTATAATCACAACTTCAAAGCCTTCGTTTTGTAATTCTACAACTGTATGCGAACCTATAAAACCTAGGCCTCCTGTAACTAAAATTTTCATTTATTTATAAAGTTTAAAACTGTTGTTGTTATAAATTCAATTTGCTCATCATTTAATTCTGTATGCATCGGTAAGGATATCACAGATTTTACTAATTGATTAGTAACCGTAAAATCATCTTCATTATATCGCTCATCTAAATAAGCTTTTTGTTTGTGTAATGGAATTGGGTAATAAACCCCACAAGGGATATTTTTTTCCTGTAAATGAGAAACCAAAGCATCTCTATCAACATCTTTTAAAGTTAAAGTATATTGATGAAAGACATGACAATCACAAGTATCACAAATACCATCACAATTACTTAATCCGCTTGGAGTTGTTATTTTATTATGATTTTTAAAAGCTTCATTATATTGTCTGGCAGCATTTCTTCTTGCTTTATTGTAAGCATCTAAATGCGGTAATTTGGCATCTAAAACTGCAGCCTGAATAGAATCTAATCGTGAATTTACACCTACTACATCATGGTGATAACGCTTATACATACCATGATTTACAATACCTCTAATAGTATGTGCTAAATCATCATCATTTGTAAAAATTGCACCTCCATCTCCATAACAACCTAAATTTTTAGAGGGGAAAAATGAGGTAGAAGCTACATGACCAATAGTACCGGTTTTTGTTTTAGAACCATCTCTATGCGTATAATCCCCACCAATTCCTTGAGCATTATCTTCTATAACATATAAATTATGTTCTTTCGCTAAATCCATAATAGCATCCATTTCCGCGGCTAAACCAAACAAATGGACTGGTACAATTGCTTTTGTTTTTGGAGTAATAGCTTTTTTTATGGCTTCAACATCAATATTAAAAGTGATTGGATTTACATCTACTAAAACTGGTGTTAATTGTAACAAAGCAATAACCTCAACAGTAGCTGCAAACGTAAAATCTGCAGTTATCACTTCATCTCCTGGTTTAAGACCAAGTCCCATCATTGCTATTTGAAGTGCGTCTGTTCCATTAGCACAAGGAATAACATGATTTACACCTAAATAATCTTCAAGATTTTTTTGAAACTGATGAACTTTAGGACCATTAATAAAAGCCGCGCTATTCATCACCTCTTCAATTGAAGGATCTATAACGTCTTTAATTTTCGCATATTGACCTTGAAGGTCTACCATTTGGATTTTTTTCATTCTGAAGATTATTTTTAGAATATTAATACAGCCGAAAAGCCTAAGCGAAAATACAAAATTGTAACCGCTATGCCAATGAACCAATCTTGAGTTTTTCTATTTCATATAAATCATTAAAATTTATCCCTATTTCATTTTCAGTTAAAAACAAAAACTAAAGACGAGTACAATACAATTAATTGAAAGAAATGTATTTTAGCATAAATCTTTATTTTTTTGAGAGTACTTTATTCTTTAGGAATTTATATTGCAAGTTTTATAGTAAAGCTTGTAGCACTTTTTAACCCAAAATTGAAGCAAGGTGTCTCTGGCAGAAAAGAAACCTTCAATAAGCTTAGAAATAATATTAAACCAAATGATAAAACATTTTGGTTTCATTGTGCATCTCTGGGAGAATACGAACAAGGTCTGCCTGTTTTTGAAGCTTTAAAAACTAAATATCCTGAGTATAAAATAGTTTTATCGTTTTTTTCACCTTCGGGATATGAGGTGAAAAAGGATACAGAAATTGCAGATGTTGTCGTTTATCTTCCTCTGGACACAACATCTAATGCAAAACGTTTTCTTAACCTGGTTAATCCGGACTATATCATTTTTATAAAGTATGAAATCTGGCCAAATTTTTTATTAGAAATTAAGAAGCGTCATTTAAATGCTATTTTAATTTCTGCTGTCTTTAGAAAAAGTCAAAGCTTTTTTAAATGGTATGGAGGTTTTATGACTTCCGCATTATTTGCTTTTAAGCATATTTTTACACAGGACAAAAATTCTAAAATACTCTTAGAAAATATCGATTATAAGAGTACTTCAGTTTCTGGGGACACTCGTTTTGATAGGGTTTCAAATCAATTGAGCATTAATAATTCCCTTTCATTTATAGAAGAATTTGTAGCCAATAAATTCTGTGTGGTAATAGGAAGTACTTGGCCAGAAGATGACAAACTTTACATGAATTTTATTAATACTAATTTAAATAGCAATATTAAATTTATAATTGCTCCACATAATGTAAAAGCAAATTATACAGCTTCATTAAAATCGCAACTAAAAACAACAACAGTTAGTTATTCTGAAATGTCCGATCAAAATTTAGCTGATTATAGTGTTTTCATTTTAGATACTATTGGTTACCTCAGTAAGGTATACAGCTATGCAGATATTGCTTATGTAGGCGGAGGAGCTGGTTCTACAGGATTACATAACATACTAGAACCTGCGGTTTTTGGCATTCCTATAATTATTGGTAAAAACTATGATAAATTCCCCGAAGCAAAGACACTAGTGAATAAAGGAGGTGTAGCAACAGCTATAAATCCAAACACCTTTGAATCCAACCTAAATACCTTATTAGAAAACAGTCAACTTGTTGAAAATAAAGGTCAAATTAATAGCCGTTTTATAGAAAAAAATAAAGGTGCTGTCATCCAAATCCTTGATTACATACGTATATAGCTTAGATATATGATGATTAAATTAATGTTAAAATTATTATTTTCGTATATTAACAAAAATTAACACTAAAACTATTAAAATGAAAAAAGTTGTATTAAGCTTAGCACTAGTTGCTGTGCTAGGATTATCATTTACTTCTTGTAGAGAAACAAAGGAGAAGACAGAAGACGCTGTAGAAAATGCTGCTGATGCAGTAGAAAATGCCGCTGAAAATGCTGCTGATGCTGCTGGCGATGCAGTTGATAGTGCAAAAGAAGCTGCAGGTGATGCAGTAGACGCTGCTGGTGACGCAGTTGACAGTGCTGTAGATGCTGCAGGTGATGCGGTAGATAATGTAAAAGAAGGTGCGAAAGATATGGCTAATGATGCAAAAGAAGCTGCAGGTGACGCAGTTGACAGCGTAAAAGATGCTGCAGGTGATGCAGTTGATGCTGCCAAGAAAGCTGGTAACGATGCTGTAGATGCTGCAGCAAAGAAAGTAAAGGATAACTAATATTTTCTCGTTATAAAACTAAAAGGCCTGATAAAATCAGGCTTTTTTTATGTTAAAACCTGAGTATTTCAAAATCAATTATTTAGTTGATTCACTTAAATTAAGTTCACTAGGTACTACGATAGTTTGCATCTTATGATCCTTAGAGTTTATTTTATCTAAAAGAAGTTTTACAGACATTTCACCAATTTTATGAGCCTTTTGATGGATAATTGAAATTTTTGGACTTGATAATAGCTCGGTATGCTCATATCCAAATCCAACAATTGATATATCCTTAGGAATTTCTTTACCGATCTTTTTTACCATATTAATAGCCACAATTCCTGTGATATGATCTATTGAAATAATAGCATCAATTTCATTGTTCTTGGTTAAATAATTATAAATATTTTTCTCTACGTCAATAGCATTATCTAGTTTTAAAATATGTGGATTCAATTTATGATTCCTTAATGCTTTAGAGTAACCTTGCGTTCTTAACTTTCCAACACTAAGCTCTTCTATATTACTTACTAAAAGGATGTTTTTACGTTCCTCTTTTTCAATCAAATATTCAGTGGCATCATAGACAGATTGAAAATCATCTACTACAACTTTATCACAAATAATTTCGTTCATAACTCTATCGAACATCAAAACAGGAATTTTACTATCTAAAATAGATTGTATATGTTTAGCATGCTCTTTTACTTGAGTCTCTCTTGCTACTGTCATTATAAAACCATCAACACTGCCATTAGATAATAATTCTAAGCTACGCTCCTCTTTACTCAAAGTCTCATTAGATAAGCATACAATAATATCATAATCATTCTCAGTAGCAGTCTTTTCAATTCCATGCAATGCTTCTGCAAAAAAAGGATTGGTAACCGTAGGCAAAATAACTCCTATTGTTTTTGTTTCATTATTCTTTAATTGTTGAGCTATTCTATTCGGTTTATAATTAAGTTTAGTTGCCAACTCTTTAACACGTATTCTCGTGTTCTCACTTATCTCATGACTATCGTTTAGTGCCTTAGAAACTGTTGAAACAGATATATTGAGTATTTCCGCTAACTCTTTTAGTGTTGTCATATTAGTCTATTTTATTTCGATATCTGACTTTTTGCCTTCTCTGTTGAACTCACAGGTAATTTACAAGTTCCATTAACACAGACATAAATCAATGTTTCTTCTTCAATAAATTTATTCTTCAATAATGGTAAATTACTTGGTGATTGCGAACCCGATATTAATATATTAGGTAAATAAAAGCTAGAAATATCTCTTAGTTTATTTTTTGCGTCTTTACCAGCTATTGCAACTTCATAAAACGGATTAGAATAATTCATGTACAAATTTAACCAATTTGTATAAGCAGATGGTGCTTTTATTATATCATCACTTACATTACTTAGCATTTGACTAGCTAGATTAGAATATGTTTTGTCTGAATAATAATGTCCCAATTTAAACAAACAATCCGCTAAAACTGAATTTGAAGATGGAATTACATTATCATAAATTTCAGTTTTTCGGGTTATCAAATTTGTTTCTTTATCCGAAGTAAAGTAAAACATACTGCTTTCGGTATTCAAAAAATGTGCTAATGCATAGTCCATTAAATCCTTTGATAAATTAAGCCATTGTTCATCGAAGGTCATCTGATATAATTCTATAAAAGCATTTATAGTATGCGCATAGTCTTCAGAAAACCCTTCAATTGAACTTTTACCATTTTTATAATTATGGAATAATTCACCATTATTTTGAATCTGGTTCTCTTTTATAAAATTTGCATTTTTGATTGCCTTATGAAGATATGAGTCATCACCTAATGCTCTGTATGCATCTAAATATGCCTTAAGCATTAATGCATTCCAAGAAGTCAATGCTTTATCATCTTTTCTTGGTGATTTTCTTAAATCTCTGGTTTTTTTAAGGGTTGTTTTCCAGTACTTAATTTTAGCGTTTAGATCTATTAAACTCAACTTATGCTTTTCAGTAAACTCTTCATCAGACAGTGTTTTGTATAACACATAAGTATCTTTCCCCCATTTACTTTTAGCATTAATATTATAATATGCTTTAAATAAAGCAAAATCATCTTCAAGCTCAGTTTTCAGTTCTTCTTCTGTCCAACTATAATAAACACCTTCTTCTAATTCACCTTCTCTATTTTCGCTATCTGCATCTAAAGCCGAATAAAACGAACTGTTTTTATCCGCTAAATCTGACTCTACAAAACTTATAGTTTCCTCTACTATAGTTTTATAATTTTTATCGTTACTAATTTGATAGGCCTTGGAATAAAGACTTATTAATTGGGCATTATCATAAAGCATTTTTTCAAAATGGGGAATATGCCATTTGTCATCTACTGAATATCTTGAAAATCCACCTCCTATTTGATCATATATTCCTCCATTAGACATTTTGGTTAAAGATGTTAATACATAGTCTAATAACTCTTTACTATTTTTCTGAAAACTGTAGCGCAACAAAAAATTAAGATTACTAGGCATTGGAAATTTTGGTTCACCTTTTAAGCCTCCTATTTTAAAATCTAGCAACGGTTTAAATTCATCTACTACTATTTTAAGCATTTTAGCATCAAACTGAACTGATGCTTTGTTTACCGTTATTAAGTCTGATTTCTTTACACCGTCTGTTAGCTTCTCAGCATATGCAATAACTTTTTCTGGATCATCTCTATACAGGCTAGACATGTCCTTTAAAACTTTAATCCATTGATTTTTTGTAAAATAGGTACCACCAAAGACTGGTCTTCCATCTGGTAAAGTAATACAATTAAGAGGCCAACCACCACTACCAGTCATTAACTGAACTGCCCTCATATATATCTGATCTACATCTGGGCGTTCTTCTCGATCTACCTTAATATTTATAAAATTATCATTCATTAACTTGGCTACGGAGTCATTTTCAAAACTCTCTTCCTCCATAACATGACACCAATGACAAGCCGAATAGCCAACTGATATTATAATTAATTTGTTCTGTTCTTTAGCAATTTTCAAGGATTCATCATTCCATGCCTTCCAATCCACAGGGTTATAAGCATGCTGCAACAAATATGGACTCGTCTCCTTAATTAAGTCATTTGATTTTTTTTCACTTCTAATAGACCCTGTTTTATTGTCTTGCGAACAACTTAGTGCTAAAAAATTTATTAAAATGAAATAAAGTATTTTTTTCAATGCCAGTAATTTGATACTAAAATAAAACATCACCATATAAATCTATAAAAAAAGCGTGTTTAAATAAGTTAAACACGCTTTTTACTAAGATTTATAAATTTTTATAATATTATTCTTTGATAAGTTTAAAAGTTTTAGAACCATTAACACCTTCAATCTTAGCAAAATAAACACCTGTTCTTAATGACGAAGCATTTATTACAAAATCATTTGAATTAGGCTCTAAAGCTAAAACTTGTTTTCCTAAAACATCATAAACAGCAACAGTATTTATTACTGAAGTACCTGAAATATTCCAATCCCCATTCGTTGGGTTAGGGAACGCTTTGAAGGATACAGTTTCAAATTCATTAGTGGATAATGGGTCCTGAACTGTTAAAAGAATATTATCTAAGTAAAGAAAACCACCGTTGTCACCAGATTGGTTGTAACGATCTACTTTCCACTGGAAAAGGTTTGTACTGTCAAATCCGAGATTGGTAAAATACGACATTGGAATAGATACTTGAGTCCAAGCTTCTGGAACGACATCAGCAGCATCACCATTACCAGTATCACCAATTTGATAACCAAACTCTTGAACAGCACCATCATTATCTATCATAATGAAAGTAAACCCAGCAGTTCCTGCGGAATTCGAAAACCAGTAATTGAAGGTCACAAAACCAAATCCAGAAACGTCATCTGGCCCTCCTTCACCTTGACCAAATCCATCTGCATTCAAATTCATTTTAAAAGCATTATTCACAGCAGCCGTTGCATCTAAATCTATTTGAGTTGAAGTTCCAAAACTGTACAACACATTCAATGCATTAGTATAACTATTGGTGTCGTTATATATACTATAAGTGTTACCGTCAGCAGACGTTGGCACTGGTGCTGGTCCGGATGGTTCTGGGTCTGGAGATGGTGTAGTTCCTAATAAACCACCAGCAATATCATCAAACAAATAGGCTCCGGTTGCAGAATTGCCACCACTAGTACCCGAGTCCGTAAATATAGCCAAAGTTGCATATTCACCTAATCCGGCGCCAAAATCTAATGTTATTGTTTGCCAAGTATCACCAGTTGTACTAAACGCTACTTCAGCAACTGCAGGTCCACCAGTACCAGCTTCAAATTTAAACCAATGATCACGAGTTCCTGCACCTGCAGGTGGTTTGATATCAAAAGTTATAGTGTTGTTACTATCATCTGATAAGTCAACATAAGTAGCAAAATTAATAGAGGCACCATCCCAATTGTCTGTTCCACCATCAATTTGTAAAACCATATCTCCACCGTCATCAATAATACTTGATCCAGATCCTCCGAAAGGTGAAAAAGCATCCGCTGCATCGTCAAAATCTAAAGGAAATACTTGAGCATAACCTGCGAAGCTGAATAGAATCGCAGCAAATAATAAAGTAATTTTTTTCATAATTTTTTGTTTAATTATTAGTTATTTATGCAAGAAAATGAATTTTATTCAATTATATAGTATTTAAGACCTATACAAAAACCATACAATACATAAAAACAGTCATTTTGTTTACATAAGACAAAACAGTCAATTAATCTGATTTTCAATTACTTATGTTTTATATACATCTCAATCTTTTTGTCTTTTCAACTATACACTCTTAGTTTAGCCTTTAACTCTAAAAACAGATGGTTTTGCATTATTATTTGTGATAATAAGAAGGGGCCTATCTGATTGATTAATAAACTTTAAATCTCTACTATCATATGGTACATCGAAACCACTCTCATTAGGTGATAAAAATTTAAAGTTATTATTTTCATTACCTAAAAATATAGCACCATAACCAGCATCGTATCGTGTAGTTTCAACCTCAACACCATAATGATTACCAACAGTAATAATATCTTTGAAGCCATCTTTGTTTATATCATAAATAAAAGATGATTTTAGTGGTGCTATTTGCGCTTCAACAGGTAATGGCTTTATTTTTAATTTACCATTATCGTTCATTAAGGCAATACTTTCAAAACTTTCTATTTCATATATTATAGCATCGTTTACTTTATCTTCTGGCAATATATCTATAAGTGTTGAAGATGCGAAACTGTGATAATCTTCAAACTTCTCTGCTACATAAGGCATTTGTTGACTTGTACACTCCCTACCTCTAAGAGGAACATAATCATCTTTATAAAATTTTGCTAATACAATATCATTGGTACCATTGTTATCAAAATCGTTAGCATACACTTTAAATGGGTGAGCTTTAGAAGCTTTGAATTTATTATTATTACCTAAATTACCTATTATATAATCATCATCCCCATCATTATCAATATCGTTTGCAGATATACTCCACCATATACCTCTTGTATTACCTAGATTATAGGAACCTGTTTGATCCTCAAAAACACCATCTTGGTTATGAAATATTTTAATTTCCATCCACTCCCCAACAATCATTAAATCTTCATCATTATCATTATCGATGTCTGTAAATACAGCATCTGTTACCATCCCTATATTTTCTAATGCTTTTCTCGTCTGTAATGGTGCTTTTTTAAACATACCATTTTCATTAATTAAAATATAACTGGTGGCTGGATATGTATATTTACCAGGTATTAATCTTGTACCTATGAACAAATCTAGATCCCCATCATTATCAACATCTGATGGCTGGACGCACTGAGAACTTTGCGCAATCTCTGGTAAAGCATTAATAGCCTTAAAAAAATTACCCTTACCGTTATTAAGATATAATCTGTCGTACAAACTTGGATGTCCTAGTTTAAACTGATTACCACCGCTAGTAACATATAAATCTAAATCATTATCATTATCTACATCAAGAAAAAGGGATTGTAAGTCTTCCGAAGCTTTATCAGCCTCCCATGGTTGAGATTCATTTTTAATAAATTGACCTTCTTGATTTTGCAAATACAATGTACCGCTTTGTCCCGAGGCTCCACCTAAAAAAACATCTTCAAATCCATCTGCATTTACATCACCAGCAGTTAAAAAAGGTCCGTTTTCTGATAACTTATGAGGCAAAAGAATTTCATCCTCAAAATCATCAAATATATTTTCTTTATGCACAAAATCTATTCCTAAATCTTCTGAATCTAAATTATCAAGTAGTGGCAAACTCTCTCTTTTAGTACTTGTATCTGATACTATAGATTCGCCATATTTAGCTATTAATGTAGTATTAGCTTTAACGTTAGTAAATCTATTTATTTTACCATCTGGCCATACCACTTCAACTTTTTCAATGTTTTTATCTTTGCCTAGCCCAAAAAACAAACCGGGTTCTACAGAGGATAAATAACCACGAGTAACCGTATTTTGAGCTAATTGCATTTTTTCGTTATGGCGTATTGTTACTTTTGCTCCGAAACCAAAAGTATTTTCCTCAGAACCTTCAAATTGCACCTTTAAATAGTTACCATTACTTTTATTTTTATATACAAAAGCTTCAGACTCCATATTGTTTATAACTACATCTAAATCACCATCATTATCTAAATCACCGTAAGCCATACCACTTGAAAAACTTGGTGTATTAAAACCCCAATCCTCAGTCATTTTTTCAAACTCTAAGTTCCCTTTATTTTTATATACATAGTTCGCAATTGGCTTAGATGGCGCTTTTTTACTCATCTCAAAAAAGTCCTTAGAGTCTGTTTCTAATTCTTTATACAATACCGTTAAAAAATCATTATTTCTTACATCCTTTTTTATTCCGTTAGTAATCATAATATCTTTTAGTCCATCGTTATCTAAATCTGCTAAAAGACCTGACCAACTCCAGTCCGTTTGTGCTATACCATTCATAGTAGCAACGTCATAAAAGTGACCAACTCCAGAATTCACCTGTAAAGTATTATTCATATACTGATAATGCTTTCCTGAGTTAACTAACTTATTAAACGCCTCTCTACTCATAGAACCCATGTTAGTTTTTGAACGATAATGATCTTCTGCTGACATGTCTAAAGTAATTATATCCATAAGTCCATCATTATTTAAATCACCAGCATCTGTACCCATACTAAACCTTGAAATATGTTTTAATTTTTCATTAATTACATTTTTAAAGGTGCCATCACCATTATTATAATACATAAAATCTGGCTCGTCATAGTCGTTAGAAACATATAAATCCATCCATCCATCATTATTAAAATCCGAAACACTTGCACTTAAACCATACGTTAAACTTCTTGATATACCAGCACTCTCTGAAACATCTTTGTACTTACCATTTACATTTAAATACAATTTATCCGTGTAATATTTTTGGCGTTTTTGAGGAATCTTGTATCGTCTAAATAATCTAGAATCTGGTAATTGATTTACTTGATACATATCTAAATCCCCATCATTATCCATATCAAAAAATACAGCCTCTGAAGAAAACCCTACGTCTGCTAATCCATATTTTTGGGCTGATTCCGTAAATGTTAAATCTTGATTGTTTATGTATAGTTGATTCCTTCGTTCTTCGGGTTTCATAGATTCCCCATTTCGTGATATGTATATATCTAAATAACCATCTGCATTTATATCTACCATAGTAACTCCCCAAGTCCATCCAGAATTTTTAGCTACTCTTGATTTTTTTGTAATATTTTCAAAGGTGAAATTACCTTTATTAAGGTATAGCCTATCAGAAACTTGATTCCCCCCAAAAAATACATCCGATAAACCATCATTATTAATATCCCCAATGGCTACACCAGCACCACTGTATATTTGGTTATAATAAATATGATTTACAGTTGTGGATTCTTTTATACTATTATTGAAATCTATTCCTGTTTTTTCAGACGACAAAAGTTCAAATCCCCCAATCAATTCTTTTGGATTTAAATCCCTCGAAGGTTTATCATTACATGTGAAAAAAGAACAGCAAATAAAGAAAATTACTAAAAATTGAATTCTAGGGTGTTTCATTTTAATTAAAAATTATTCGAATTCAGTAAAGATAAGTAATTACATAGTTTAATATAAACATCATTACACTGCTAAGATGTTAAATTATACTTTTTAATACTTAAGGTTTTCATTTTTATCCCAAATTCCCCAAAATGCGCCAACATCTCCTTCGCCACCAACTTTCCAAGATTCATCAAAAGATGAAAAATAGAAAATATCAATATCGTCTTCTTGAGACCATTTTTGAGTATTAATAAAATATTTAATTGCGTTTTCTTCAGATGGAAATGCGCCTTGCAAAGCTGTTCCTTTACTTGGCCAACCTGTTTCTGTAATAATCACTTTTTTACCATTACCAGCACGGAAAGCTTTATTATACATATCCTTCATATAAAGAATTGAATAGTCTAAGTCACAACCTTCCCAAAAAGGGTAACAATTGGCAAGAATTATATCACAAGCATCTGTGATAGCTGGTCGCTCTTGAAATTCATAATATGCATCTACATATCCAACAGGTATACCTGTATCTTTAATAGTTCTTTTAACGTAATTTATCTTTTCTAGTAGTTCATCTTCTTCTAAATCCCCTCTATACATTACTTCATTACCAACTGCAGCAATATCTACATAACCTTGCTTCACCAAATTAATAAGACCTTCTAATTCATTCTCATTAACCTCAGAGTCATCACCCAGCCATGCACCAACCAGGGTTTTCATTCCCATTTCTTTAGCTATTTTTGGTAATAATTCATTTCCATCGGTACATGAAAAAGAACGAATCCATTTAGTATATGGTTTTATTATTTTTAAACGTCTACGTATTTGATCTTCCGATAATTGATCTCCTGGTTCTTGGCCTTCTTCGTAAGGACTAGCACATAAACCATGCATACCAGATTTCAGAGTTTTTCTGAAAAGGTCTTTTAATTCTTCTTTCGAAACCCCTTGATAATCTATAGAAGCGAGAGCAAAAAATTTTTCTTCTCTACGAGACATAATTTTAAAACTTACTATTAGTGATATTTTAAATTTTCATTCTTATCCCAAAGTCCCCAAAATGCCCCAACATCTCCTTCATCTCCGGTTTTCCAAGATTCATCAAATGATGAAAAATAAAAAATAGGTATATCGTTTTCTTTAGTCCAATTAATAGTATCAATAAAATATTTCATTGCGGCTGCATCACTAGCAACAGAGCCTTTGAAACTTCCACCTTCACTAGGCCAACCTGTCTCAGTAATAATAATTGGTTTTCCTTGAGCAGCATCTACAACTTGTCCATACATGGCTTGCATATGACCTAAAGCATACTCAATTGGACAACCTTCCCAAAAAGGATATAAATTTGCTAATACAACATCTGTATGCTCTACTAATTCTGGATGGCGCGAAAACTCATAATACGCATCTACATAGCCAACAGGTATATCTAAACCAGACAATGCCTTTTTAACACGCTTAATGTAATCCAATAACTCTTTTAATGATAAGTCATTACGATATAAGACCTCGTTGCCTACTGCAGCTACATCTACATGTCCCGCTTTTGCTAGTGCTATAAGACCTTCTATTTCCTTCTCGTTATCTTCTTTATCATCACTTAACCAAGCACCAACAAGTGTTTTTAAACCATGTTTTTTAGCAGCTACAGGAACATGTTCATTTCCTTCAACACAGGAAAAAGATCGAATAGCTTCTACATGTGGTTTCAAAATTTTGACACGTCTCTCAACTTGTTCAAAACTGATGTCATCCCCTGGGTTTTGACCATCTTCATACATACTAAAGCATACACCATGAAAACCATCCTCCATAGTTTTATGCCATAGATTTTTTAATTCTTCTAATGAGAGTTTAGATACGTCAATACCTTGTGTGGTAATTTGGCTATAGCCTTTATAATTGTAATATGATTCTTCTCTGTAAGACATAATTTTATACTTTAATTGTATTTAAGTTTTTCATCTTTATCCCAAATTCCCCAGCGTGCACCCACATCTCCTTCGTGATGCACTTTCCAAGACTCATCAAAAGAAGAAAAGTAAAACAATGGCACTTTTTCATCTATTGCCCAATTATTACTATTTATAAAATATTTCATAGCATTTTCTGATGATGGCTCAGCTTTACCAACCTTATCGCCTTGGTCTGGCCAACCTGTTTCTGTTATAATTATAGGCTTTCCTTTAGAAACTACTTTTGTAACCGCAACCATTTCTTTTAAATATTGAGAGGATTGTTCTATACTACACCCTTCCCAAAATGGATAACAATTAACTAATAAAACATCACAAG
This sequence comes from Winogradskyella sp. PG-2, assembly GCF_000828715.1. Taxonomy (NCBI): domain Bacteria; kingdom Pseudomonadati; phylum Bacteroidota; class Flavobacteriia; order Flavobacteriales; family Flavobacteriaceae; genus Winogradskyella; species Winogradskyella sp. PG-2. Next base: position 848,062 of record NZ_AP014583.1, read on the forward strand.
CCTCTATAAGCTTTGGTCGTTCTAAAAATTGATAATAAGCATCAACGTAACTTACTTTAAGTTTTGGTATTGCTTGTTTAATTCGGTTTATATAATCTATAATATTTTGTTCAGTTTGCTCATTACGCATTAAAACTTCATTACCTACTACAGCAATATCTACATAGCCCTCTTTAGCTAATTGAATTAAAGTGTTTATCTCTTTTTCGTTTTTGTCTTTGTCTTTTCCAATCCATGCTCCAACTATAGTTTTTAGACCTTTTTCATGTGCTATTTTTGGAATATCTTCATTACCATCTGTACAAGAAAAAGAACGTATCCATTTAGTATATGGTGCAATAATTGCCATACGTCTTTTTATTTGTTCTTGTGTTAATTGATTGCCAACATTTTGGTCTTTTGTATAAGGACTAAAACAAATGCCATGTAGTTTATTCTTTAAGGTGGTAGAAAACACATTTTTTCTTTCTTTTTCTGTTTTTGAAGAAAAATCAACATCGGTTTTTAAACCAGAAGTAAAATTGAATTTGTTTAAGGATAATAATTTATCTGTTTGGTAATAAGAAGTTAGATTTTTTGTTGATTTTTTTCGTGCATCTAATTCTACTCTTACTTTTCCCGCACTTTCTTCTGTGACTTCATAACTACGCATCACAAGCATTGCAATGACTGTCCCTATTATAGGAATTCCTGAAAAAGACAAACGCAATCCATCAATCGCACCTTCAGGTTGTACGGTAGCCCCTGAATCAAAACCTACCGTACTTAAAATAACACCACTCAAACCTCCAGCAATAGCAAAACCAAATTTCACTACAAACCAATAAATAGCTCCAAAGGTCCCTTCTCTTCTAAGTCCCGAAGTAAGTTCATCTAAATCAATTACATCCGCGGTCATAGACATCATTATAACAAATAAACTTCCAATTCCAAAGGAGAAAAACGGTAATGCAATAATGAATAAATAAGGTTTTCCTGGTACAAAAAGAAACCACAGCATAAGATACCCAAATATTGAAATGGTCTGTGAAACAAGGAAGGCCTTCTTTTTTCCCATTGATTTGGACATTTTAGTAACAATAGGTATCACCATAAAAGTAGTTCCAAGCGCACCTAAACATCCAAAAAGTGTTGGCCATATTCCTGCAGCACCCGCATCACCGTCAAAAAGATGATACACAATAATAAAGAAAGAGAACGAAGCTATTGTCATAAAGGCATTATAAACCAAAAAGGTTGCAATACATAACTGCCTGAATGGCTTTATTTTAAAAGCACTTTTAAAACCTGAACCTATTTCTTTAAGGCTAGCACCAATGTATTTTAATTTGAGTGGAGAATAATTTTCATTTAAGGTCGATTTACTCTTAATAAATATACCTGGAATGATTGCACAGATTGCAGAAAAAGCCCCTACCCAAATTGCTAATGTTCGGGTTGCAACTTCTGCTGACTCAAACCAGTCTGGATCATACATAATTACCCAAAACCAAGGCGCTATTACCCACGCCCATTGCCCAATCCACTGAGCGGTTGCCATAATATCGGTGCGTTCATGAAAATCTTCACTCATTTCGTAGCCCATAGCTACATAAGGAACACTATAAATGGTAATCCCTAAGTAAAATATAATTGACCAAATCATGAAGTACGTGAAATTATAATCAACTCCAGCATCCTTATAAAGTTGCCACATCGCAATGAATGAAATAAAAAGAATTATACCTCCGAGAATTACATAAGGTTTTCGTCTTCCCCATCTTGATTTTGTATTATCCGAAATATAGCCCATAATTGGGTCTGTAACAAAGTCAAAAAGTCTTGGAAACAAATATATAACACCCCACATCCATCCTGGAAAACCTAAATCCTGAACCAAGACCACCATAAATATTCCTAATGCGGCAGGAAACATTTGATTAGCAAGCATACCTATACCAAAGGCTACTTTCTGTCCAAAAGGAACTTTATCTCTCTTAGCAGTTTTTATATATGACATAGTTGTTGTTTTAGTTAGTTTATTATTAAATGTTATGAAAGCGGAATCATAACAGTTTGTATAGCTTGCGCATCAATTTTAATATCTATTAATTTATCATTTAAGCTCAAAGTAAAATTCTTTGCAGTTTTACCTTCATTGAAAATAACAACTGCAATTGTACCATCAGGATTCTTAGCTGCTGTAACCATTAATTCTGCATCAGAATTATCCACACCAATAACTTCTGCACCAGGTCTTATATACTTACTAAAGTGAGCCATTGTATAATACAAAGGAGTAAAATATACCTCATCTGCTTCTTCATCGACAATTACTGGTGCTGCACACCAATTTTCAAACCAGTTTGGACCACCTTGTCGGTTTAGAACCATATTCCAATCAACCCAACCGTCAACCCAGTTGTTTAAACAACCAATAATATCTCTAGCATATCTATTCACGGGTGCATATTTTGGGTGTAAATATTTTTTTTCTTCTTCTCTCCAATCATAACCCCAATCTGTTGCTTCTTTTTTCCAGTACCAAGCATCATCTTTCCATGCTGGAACTTCTGAATCTATGCAGCCTTCAGTTTCTATTAAATATTTGTTTGGCGCTTTATTATGTGCATATTGTAAAGCCTCAGGAAAATAATCATATGTACTTTCGTACCAATGAATTGCGGTTCCATCATAATATTTTGAAGATTCTTCGGTTGCATACATCACATCTACCCATTCTTTTAACCCTTCTCTATTTTGATCGTAGCCTAAAATAATTTTATCTCCTTTTCCATCGGCTTCTAATTTTGGCCCTAAATGATTCTGAACAAAATCAGTCATTTCTTCTGGTGAATAGTGCATACTCTCCCAATTATTACCGTTCCCATGAGGTTCATTCTCAACAGTAAAACCCCAAATAGGAACACCTTCCGCTTCATAAGCGTCAACATATTTTGAAAAGAATAACGCCCAAGTATCATAATACTTTGGCAATAATTTTCCTCCAACCCATTCTTTATTATCTTTCATCCAAGGTGCTGCTGTCCATGGTGAGGCAAAGATTTTAAATCCATCTTCTGATGTTGCTATAGCATCTTTTATCATAGGAATTAAATCATCCATATCATCCTTAATAGTAAAATGATTCAAATCCATATCATCTTCTACAGGCGAATATGAATATTGAGATAATGAAAAATCACAAGAATTCATATGTGTTCTTGTTAATGAATAATTAGCCCCATCCTTAGCGAAATAAGCCTTTATAATAGTATCTCTATTCTTTTTACTTAGCTTATTTAAGAGGTAAGCAGATGATTCTGTGAAGGCTCCGCCAAATCCCGAAATCGTTTGAAATTTTTGCTCTGGCAAAACTTTAATTGTAGATGGTGATTCTACAGAAGCAAATTCAGTAATTCTTGTTAATTGATTGCCACTAGCCGAAGTTTCATATACTTCAACATTCAGTTTTTTTTGATCTTTACTACAACTCATACTAACTAATAAGAGACAATAAATGCCATATTTTATTGATTTCATAATTTTATCGTTTTACCATTATTTCTTCCTCTGATGGTGGTGCCAAAACATGTTTCATTAAGATATTTTTATTGCCATCATATGTTTTAGTAATAGGGTTCCCATTTCTAGTCAAGTCTTTAAAAACACCTTCGTCAACTAAATCCCAAATTGGATATTTAGCTTTTCCTTCGATTGTAAATAGGCCAAAGTGATTTTCTGATCCTTTAGGATTATGAGCATCTTTCCATTGTTCATTAAAAGCTTCAAAATAAAAGCAAGAAATCCCTGCATTATTTGTCCATTTTCTCATTAAGTCGTGGTATAACCCTTGTTTATATTCATCTGTTGCTTTAGAGCCTTTATCACCATAAAAGCCACTAGAGGTAGTTGCCCAGCCTGTTTCTCCAATATGAATTGGTTTATTAAAGCCTACACTTTTCATATAATTCTTTACACTATCATATTGCTTTTTAGAAAATTGAATAGCCCGCTCCATTGCCATTTCTATTTTAGTAGTGTCTGGCATATTCTTATGTGCTTGTGGAACACCCCAAAACTCTGGATTGTAATGTGTATTATGATAAGGGTATGTATGCATTGATATATAGTCTACAGCCTCAATTAAACTCTCTAAATCTTTAATATGATATTGTTCTTCGCCACCTCCCCAAGATGCAAAGTCATCTGAGCTAGTAATCCATAAATCTTTTGATAGTTTCCCTTCAACTTTTAAATTTTGCAGGTGTTTTACCCATTTTAAAATAACATTGGGCTGCACATAATAACTGGTAGCCCATTTTACCATTGCTTCATTACCAACTGCTATAACTTTTACAATATCAGGATATTGATTAGCTAGAGCTACGGCTCTATCAATTTCACCAGCATTATTTGGGCTTTCAACATTATGATTAGGTACTTTATCTGTCCACGCATTTAAACAATCTATCCATGCACCTAACATCATATACATTTCAAAATCAGAATCTTCTTGTTTTAATTCGGTAATTGCTTTTAAAATATTTGAAGCATGTGGCAACTTAGGTTGTACATTATATGTTCTAACAATTTTAATACCCATAGCAGATAGAATCCTTAAATCCTCCTTCAATTCGGGTATTGTGGGTTGCTTATCCCTAGACTTCTGTCGATAACCACCATACGAAATGGCTAAGTAATCTGGGTTTCCTAAAATATCTTTAGCTATCACTTTTTCTTCTGTTTGGGTTACAGACGTTTCGTCCTTTTTGTTTTCTTTACAAGACATCATAAATACACAAGTTATAGTTAGTAATATGAATCTTCTTTTAATCATTCTCTAATATCTTTATTTTAAATAACTAGAATTAATATGAGCAATAATTTTAGTTACCTCACCTGTTCGCCCAAAAATTTGCTTACTAGTTGTAACATCTATTGTTAAACTATCTATTGTTTTAGAAGTACCATTTTTAAATGAAATTTCTAATCTATCATTTTCTGAAATTTGATAAACGATAGGCACTTGGCAATAGGTAAACCCTAAAGATCGAGCTTTCATCAGAATACTCTTTCTTTCCTTAAAAATATCTATATACTCAAAACTTTTAGCCTCCGTAAAAAATTCTTCTTTTCGCAATAGACTCGGATTGAAAAATAATTTACCTTCCGATACAAATATTCCTAATTCACCAAATCGACTTAAAATATCTTCTTTTACTTGCCCAGTCATACCTGGCTGTTGAGCCCCTTTACCTCCTGGTGTATGTGAATAAGGATCAGTTGGAAAAGCACCATATAATTCTGGTGATTTGTGTACTCCAATACCTTCATTTATTTCATAAAAGTGCTCTAGTAATTGACCTACTACAACTTCATTTTCACAATCATTTACAGCTTCTTTACAACATTCTTGAACAGCTAATAGTAATTTAGAAACCATATGCCAATAAATAGAACCTAATCCTTCATAGCCATAGAATGTACCTGACCTTCCTGTAAAAGCTTTATGATTAAAAACATCTTCAAATGCATTTAATACTTTTGTAGAATCCGATTCTATAAGTGATTTATATTTTGTTTCAGACAACTTTTCTAAAGCTGCTGAAACATCTTTTGCATTTTTAAAATTCCCATTGAAATGGTACGCTCCATTTACATCCTTTTCGAGAACTTGAACATTACTATCTTTAAGCAACTCTTGCATTAATCTTGATGACAACACAGCATCTTCAGAGATTGTATTACGATCTAAAAACCCTTTTAATTCTTTATTTGGATAAAGTATATAACTATATTGATCTTCTCTAAAAAGCTTACTACTCTTTAACGCATTTAATACATTTAGTGCTTCTGCAGCCTTTAAATAACCTGAACTTAATACTGCTACTTGACCTTCTAGCATTTCACTTAAGTATGAAATTGAAATAGAGTCATCTGTATTTACGGTCATCAAATTATAGGCATGATATAAATTATCTGATCGTTTATTAGCTCTAATAGAATGTTCTAAAAAAGACTTACTAATGGTTACAAAGTCTTTCAACCTATGCATTGAAAGAACTGTCTTTCTTCCCGAAAACGCATGATTATAAATATGCGTTCTATAATTACTACCTGCCTTGCCTAAGCTGTCTAATATTAATTTTTTATCAGTATCACTAATTGATGTTGATAATAAATTTTTATTGCTTTCGAATGTTTTTAATACACTATTAAAGAAGTCATTTATTTCATTAGAAATTTCCACATCTTCAATTGTCGATGTCTCTAATAATTCCTCAAAGAAATTGAAAAATCTTCTTAGATAGTATAGCGTAACCATTGACACACCATTTCCCACTAATGCATTATTTGCATCATTCCATTCTGGACGTTGCGTATTCATCCAAATACCACCTTCTGGTATAAAGTTTGATAACTTTGCTAATGATGTAGCTAATATTTTTTCTATAAAATTTGCTTTAATGATAAATCTATTCTCATCTCTAAGCAAAGCACCATCAGCACCTAATTGCTCACGTTCTTCATTAATTTTATGGTCTAAACTGTCATCAAAAATAATTGTGTCTTTTGGGTTTTTTAATAAATCTTCGTAAGGCTTTATTTTGTATGGTACATTTGCATATACAAATAAATCTTTAGTAAAGAAACTTTCTAATTTACCAGGTTTGTGATTATTAATAAACTCTAAAAACTTAAGTAAATATATGATCTGATGATCTCCCCAATATCCAATGTAAGACCAGGGGTCATCTGGTTCTATAATTTCCCAATCAAATCCCCCTTTTGTTACTCTGTATGGATTATAACCATCAAACGTTGTCGCATTTAAGAACTTATGAATCATACTTTCAATAAACTCAGGGTAAGAATGTGCTAATGCTTCCCAATTTTGAAAGATATCTCTCCAGTTACCTTCATAATCTAAAATTTTAGATCCATCTATCTCACTTCTTGTATTAATTGAAAATTTATTCCAAGGACGACTTGGATCACCATGACGACGACTAAATTTTAACGGCATATACTCAAAACACAAACGTCTAAAGTTTTTGTCGTCACTATTATTTGCGATTTTTTTTATTTCTGATAATGAAAATACTTCTGGTAAAGTATCTAATATGCTCTCAGAAGTTCTAGCAACTTTTTTATTAGCGTTTACTATGTAGTTTCTAAAATCCCATTTTTCAATCTGATAACCATCATCAAATATCCCACCGCGCATAATATTGAATAATGTATTCGCAAAATGACGTGTATCTCTTAAACTATCTGCCGAAAATTGAATTGCATCTGATGCTGCATTTAATTCTACAAGGTTATCAGTTCCTTTATTAATATCATTATTTACTTTTTCTCCCAAAGCATCATCTTCTCTTATATGTTTTGAAAGAAGCGCAATATTAGAATGATTTTGATTGACATTTGCAACAAACATCCATTCTTTCGATGAATCTGCTGATAATTTAATTTGTGCAGAAATAAAATAAGCTCCTTTTTCTGCTTTTACATCTACTTCTTGTGCAACATCCTTGCCTAATCTAAAATCATTTAATTGAAGTGAAGAAACCAAGTGTTTTGGGTTATCTATACCTATAGACCAAACTACATTTGCTTTTAATGCTTCACTAGCTTCTGCCTTATCTACAAGAATGGCACTTAACGCATATATTCCTAGACCAGACGATTCTTCTAACTCATTACGTTTGTATGCATCCACCAAATTACTAGATTGGTTCTGAATATCACTACCAATACTCGCTGGCATAATATTTTGAACACCGTCTAATAGCTTAATACTTAAAGAATCTTTAGAACTATTAATCAATGTAGATTTCTTTACAAAACCATATTTATTACTAGAACTCCATTGGTACCTATATGTTAACTCTAAATCATTATTAATCTCTTCAAAAATAATCTTGTTTCCAAACCTATTTTTATATAAGTTTTGAGTTATATTATACCCGCCTAAAGGTCTAATTGAAAGTGGCTCCCAAGTATACTCTTGTCCATTTTTATATACTCTGAATATTGATTTACTACCTGTTATATCAGCTGATTCAGTAATTTTATCATCTGTATAATAAGGAAATAAAGCAAATTCAGAATTTTTGCGCCCTGCAGTTAATCCACCATTGCTAGATATAAACATCCAGTGATTAGAATCACTAACAATACTCATAAAAAAAGGACGCATTTCATCACTATTAGAAATCTTAAAATAGTTTTCATTATCTATAGTTATAGATTCTAAGGCTGCATCTTTATTTGTTATCTTATCAGATTTCAATGTATAGGTAAGGTTCATTATCAATTTACTTTAATAGTATATTGGTTTATAATAGGTCTAAAGAAGATCAATAATTAAAAAGAATTGACCTTGCACAATTTGTAAGTTTTTTAATCCGCTGAATATACTCTCACATAGTCAACTAACATTTCTTGCGGAAATACTGTAGCTTCATTTGGTGAACCAACATAATTACCACCAACAGCAACATTTATAATGATAAAGAATTCATTATCAAATACCCAATCACCTGTTAAATCACTAGGTGTAATTTGATTATATAAAACATCATCAACATAATAATTGATATAATTTTCTCCCCATTCTATGCCAAAAACATGAAAACCAGTATCAAAACGATCACTATCCAATTCATAAGCTTTAGTAATAGCTTGAGCTCCTGAATATCCAGGACCATGAACACTTCCATTTATCAAGGTTGGTTCTTGACCTCTATTTTCCATAATATCAATCTCGCCTCTTTGAGGCCATGCCACAGCACCATCATTATCATCACCAAGCATCCAAAACGCTGGCCATAAACCTTGTCCCCATGGTAGTTTAATACGTGCTTCAAAACGACCATATTTTTGTTGGAATTTACCTTGTGTTAAAATTCTACCAGAGGTGTAACCTAAACCTTCAAAATCTTCTTGAAGAGCTCTAATCTTAAGCATTCCATCTTCAACTACTACATTTTCTAGTCGGTCTGTATAGTATTGTAATTCATTATTTCCCCATCCTGGTATTCCTTGAGCTTCCCCATTACCAATTTCATAACTCCATTTGGTTAGATCTAGAGCACCTGTTGTACTAAACTCATCTGACATTGTTAGATTATTGAAATTTGTTACAGTTTGCGTTTCGTCCGGAGAACAGTTAATCAAAAGCAAACATGATGCAACTACTAGTATAACTATCGATATTTTTAAATTTTTTGTAAAATTCATCTTTTCTTGTTTATTAATTTTCTGCGTAGAAATAAATATTATCAATTGATAAGTTTGATATTGTAGTATCTGTTACAAATAACATCATACCTAAGGCATCTCTATCGGTTAACCCTGCAAAACTTGATAAAGGAATATCAAACTCTGCCCAACCATTACTAATTAAATCATTACCTGATATTTGATATGATCCCAAAGTTCCGTTTGGTAATGTGAAATTATTGTGTAATTCCATATTGATATAATCTGTAGTATCAACATTCTCATTTACTCTAAATTCAATATGTAAATGGGTCATATTAGTTGCGTCAACGGGCTCAATATCACTACCATCTCTTCCATAAAATTCAATAGCTACAAAGTTAAGTAGCGTATAATCTATGATGTTATTACCGTTTTCGTCAATAGCACCCCCAAGAGTAGTTTGAAAAGGTTCGTAGAAACCATTGTAATTATCTACAGGAACATTTGCAAAAACATCGCTAAAAATAGAGATTACATCAATATTTGAAGCTTGAATTGTTAGAGACCCTGATGCTTCAATACCACCTAATGTGGCGGTAATAACAGCTGTGTTATCACCATCCACTCCTGGCCCGTCAACTGTAACTATACCAGATTCATCTACTGAGGCTACGAATGGATTTGATGTTTCAAAATCAAAATAAGATGGTGTAGCTGATACTGTTACATCTTGTCCATTTGCAAGGTTAAATGTCTGTGATAATCCAATTATTGGAACAGAAGTATCAACATTTGCCTGTGCTACTTGGTCTTGTCCTCCAAGAATAGCTGGTCTTGGCTGCCCAAGTGTTCCTAATTTTTCAAAACGCATTTCGTCCATCCAAAATGTAAAACCAACACCATTTGTGCTCTGAGTTCCCGCTGAAAAGAGGAACATTCCTTTTTCTTGAACCAATTTTGAAGGGTCAGGTATAGGAATAATAATTTTTCTCCAATCTGTAGATAATGGAACATTTTCCAAACTTACAGCATATACACCATTTTCGAAATCAGTACCAAATCCAACTGTACCTATAGTAGCAGTAGTAGAGCCTTTTACCCAAAAGGTTAAGGCATCATAATTTGTAAGATCTCTACCTTCACCTCTGTCCTTAAAAATACCTCCTATATAACCTCCATTTAAATCAGATGGTGTTGGCACATCAATTCTAATTGAGGATGTACCTTCATAAGCCTCATTATCATCAGTTCCAAAACCTTCTGTATTTGCACCACTAGCTGGATCAAATGATATAAAAAATTCATCCGTCAACCCTAAAGGAGCATCAGTATATATATCACCATTAGATGGGAATGTTGCAATTTCTATATCATCTGAAAGTTCTCTTTCACAACTCAATACAATTACCAATAATACAATTAGAGTTGTTGTCCAATATTTTAATTTTATATTTTTCATCATTTGCTATTTTTATTTTCCAATATTGATATGTACATATGTTCTAATTTCCCATTCTGTTCCATCAGGAAAACCAACAGGACTTACTGCAGGTAAAGGTGGGAAAGTATTAACTGGAACAGAATTTGGCGAATATCTTGGTGAATTTGCATCCATCGAACGCCATGTACCTCTAATACCTATTGTTGTGCTAGGTAGGATAAACCAATCTGGATTTCCTAGTGATGTAGAAACATCTAACATGAGTTGTAGAGGATATGTTAAGTTAAAATCTCTATGGTAATCAAAAGGTCCCCAATCATTAACTTTTACAGTCGTTTGCAATTTCATTTTGTTATATATCATTCTAATATCACCACCAAAACGTTTAATAAGTCTTGTATCATCACCATTAGCTTGACCATTTCCATAATAGAAATTACCTATAATTCCTAAATCTGGACTTAACTTTGATACCATTCTAGAATGAACCTCCCATAAATCTTCTGCTGGTGCAGAATTTCCAAATGCAAAAAATGTACGATTTGCCAAGAAACCAATATGTGCATCAGTTGTTGTTGGAAGGTGACGATATACAAAACCTAAGTTCATTGCAAACTTTGCATCTTCCGCTCGGTCATTATCCCATTCGTACATCCAAGTTCCTGGAGTAGGATCGAATGTAATTAACATTTCGCCTGCAGTAGTTTCTCTATTTGCTCTTACAGCAAATGGATCACTAATAACATTTCTTAATCGACCAGGTCCATTAACATCATTTGGCATAGGATCTACTAACGGTTTTTGCCATAAGAAGTTTGGTGCTATTTGAAATTTCCCAGTAGTATAGGTTAAACCAGTTAAGAAATTTGATTGGTTACCACTACCATTATCTTTTAGTCTCCAACCTGTAAAAGTGCGTGTTTGATCGACTCCTCCATTAGCGACTAGCCCCATAACTCCACCTTGTGCATACCAATTGAATCTTCCACCTTGATAGGTGATTTTAGCTTTTCCGCCCCAATTATCGTTTGAGTTTACTTTATCTACTAAAGTTATCGCGCGCTCTTCATTGTAAACTTGAAATGAACTTCCATTTAATGGACTACCACCCCAAATTCCGCCTAACGTGATTCCAAACTTCCCAAAATCTCTTTCAACAGCAAGCGTTGCTCTTTCAGTTGGCCAAGCTGGAATAATACCACTTCGAACTTGATTAGCATCTAAAACACGCTGCCCATTTTCATCAAACTTAAGTGACGTCTGTAAATCTCTATGATATATACCTGTAACATCCCAATGACCAACTTTACGACTATATTTTAATAATGCAGTTGGATTTGCACCCCACCATAATTGTGGTCCAAAAGCCCCTTTAAAGCCTTCTAAAGCTTCTTTTCCATCAAATTCTAGTCCTAGAATCTCACCATTATAAATATCTAAATTAGGTCCGTAATTTGATTCTGGATATAAGTTGAAAAAGTCTCCCTCATAACCCCAATGATAATGTCCAGTTCTATAAAATCCTCTGACATCTGCATGCTTTGTTTTCCAATCGAATTCCGCATTGTAAACACGAACTCTATTAAAATCAGAAATTTCTACATCTTGATTATTTCCACCATCCACACCAGTAATTGTAACAGGTCTCCCAACGTTTTCATAGAAAATTTCATCAATTGGATTTTCTGCAACATTACCTAAAATATTAAAGTTCACATTCGCTCTCATATTTGGAGCAGGATTACCTTCTATTCCTACATAATAGGATTGCATATGATCAAAACCTAATTGATTTGGAAATGTATTTACATTTGGATCTTCAGTATCTGGTGTTGTAATCAAACTACCACCTGTATTAAAGGTTGTAAATTCAGCTCTCAATTGACTGATACGAATTTTTTCATTACCTCCCATAGCAGCTTTATCACCTCTAGCTCTTAAAACTCCATCCATTAAATTGATACTAGCAAAATGGTTATCAACAAATTCAGCATCAATACCTTCACCGTATGGATTTAAGCTATGCGCCTCTTTTAATGAATAATATGCTGCACGTGGATACAATGTAAATAGTCCTCTCTCATTAGTTGGACCTTTAGCGCAGATACCAAACCACTCTTCATTCATATTATCACTACCATTCTCTGTATCTAAATAATACCCCCCATTAGACCATGTTGCATCATTGTTGTGAATATCTAAATCTTTTGTTTGCCCAACTTTCCACCAGCCATCACTCCATTGAAAAGTGAAACCACCAATTGAGTTTTCTGCTTTACCCAAACCAGCAGCATTTTGATAAATATCTTTCCAGTTTTCTACCATGAAGAATGATTGCATTTTTTGGTCTTCTTGATTGTTTAAAGCATTAAAGGCATCGGCACCAAATTCAGTAAACATGATAGGCTTATTCAATTTATCCTTTACTACTTGAAATGCGTCTCCAAAAGATTTACCACGATACATATTAGTTCCATATATATCAACATCTTTACATTCTTCTGCAACAATATCAATAAACAATACATCTCCATTACAAATGGCAACTGGGTGCGAAGAATCAATAGATTTCATCTTAATTGCAGCATCGTTCATTAGTTTGTACATTGGTCTCCCCCTTTTTTCACCAACTTCTCTTCGTTTATCATCTTCGTCAGGAAAATCCTCTGTCTCTGCACCAGCCCAAAAAAGACCGTAATTATTTTCATTACCCAACAAGAACAACAAAAGACCCGGTGTGTTCTTATAAGTTTCTGCCATTTCAGTAACTTCAGACATTAATAGTTCTTTTGTTGCTTCATCTCTATAATCTGTAACTGGTGTCCACGCGCCATTTAAAGTAAGACCATATCGTCCAAAAGAGTTGTTAAGCATGGTATATATACCGTAATTTTCATAGATATATGTTATCCACTTAGGCTGAATACCAACATAAACACGAATTGCATTGACACCCATATTCTTTAATAAGCTCATTTCTGCATCTAAAGCCGCTTTGATAACGTCATCAGATTTTTTCCATAAGCTATAATTAAAATTAGTTCCTATTGGAACATAACTCCAATTCATACCATTAATCATAAAATCTTCACCATCTACAACTAATTTCATTCCATCTGCATTCTTTTCAACAGCAACTTTATTTGCCTGTGCGAAAGACGTTGTTATGATTAAAAAGAAGAAAAGTCTTAAAAAATTATTTCTCATCATATAATTATTTTCAAATTTATTATTTTGACTAAATATTAAATCATAGCCTGTTCTTTAGCTTTAATCCAAATACTTAATGATTTTAATCCTTTTATTTAGTGAAAAACAAGTCTATTAAAGTTAATTGTAATTTTAATAGACTCCTTAAACACCAATTACTATTGTCTTGCAAGTTTAAATGACCAATAGCCACCACCTGCAATTTCTATATCTAAATCTAATGTATTACCATCCGCAGAAAGTTCAGCCAAATACGTAATTGAGCTAGGTGCATCACCAGGTGTTGTTAATTCACTACCATTTACCGCTTTTGCTAAACCTAAAAACGCTCCCGTACCGTTCAGTGTTATCGTTCCTGCACCTTCATCATATGTATAAGTTGCAGAGGCTGATCCATCATGCGGGAATACTGGTGTAGCACATCCTTCAGGATCATTACCTTGCCATGCTTCTACCCATGTTTCTGCTCCTAATACATTTTGGAATGTTCCATCTGTATTGAATACATATTCATCATCAAATAAACAATCTCTTATCGTCACATCATCACCTGTACTTGAGAACCAAGACACGTCACCTAATGCTGGTCCTACTCCAAATGCACCAGATTCTGGTGCTAATTTCCAAGTTCCTTGTATACCTGTTGGAATCACATCTTTCACTAATTTAAACGACCAATAACCACCACCTGCAATTTCTATATCTAAGTCTAAAGTATTTCCATCTGCAGATAATTCTGCTAAATAAGTGACTGAACTAGGTGCATCACCTGGTGATACCAATTCAGCACCATTGACAGCTTTTGCCAAACCTAAGAAAGCACCTGTACCGTCTAACGTAATGGTTCCTGCGGTTGCATCATATGTATATGTTGCTGAAGCTGTTCCGTCATGAGGAAAAACTGGTGCAGCACATCCTTCTGGGTCATTACCTTGCCATGCTTCTACCCATGTTTCTGTTCCTAATACGTTTTGGAATGATCCATCTGTATTGAACACATAAGCATCATCAAATAAACAAGCTCTTGTTGTCACATCATCTGATGTGCTTGAAAACCAAGATACGTCACCTAATGCTGGTCCAACACCAAATGCACCTGATTCTGGTGCAAAACGCCAAGTACCATCGAGTGCTGACGGTTCTGGCGGTGCATCTTTCACTAATTTAAAAGACCAAAAACCACCTCCAGCTATCTCTATATCTAAATCTAATGTATTCCCATCAGCAGAAAGCTCTGTTATATATGTAACTGAATCTGGTGCATCACCAGGTGATGTTAATTCAGCTCCATTTACAACTTTTGCAAGCCCTAAGAATGCTCCCGTTCCATTAATTGTCACATTTCCTGCAGGATTATAAGTATAGGTAGCTAATGCCGTTCCATCATGAGGAAAAACTGGTGTTCCGCATTCTTCGGCAGCTGTACCTTGCCATGGTTCTAACCATGTTTCTGCCCCTAATACATTTTGGAAAGTACCATCAGCATTAAAAACATACTCATCATCAAATAAACAATCTCTTGTTGTTACATCATCTACCGAACTTGAAAACCATGAAACATCGTTTAAAGCTGGTCCAACGCCAAAAGCTCCAGCTTCTGGTGCTAAACGCCAACTACCTATAAGAGGATTATCTCCTGTTGGTGGTGGTTCTACAGCAAATATCACGGTATGCTCTTTTGATATAGTTACATCATCTCTATTAGGTAATGACGCAGTTACTGTAATAGTATAGGTTGCCGTTTCCTCTGGATACATATAACGTACCATTGGGCCACTTGTTTGCCTAATTACTTCATCAGGTTCACCATTTTCATCTCCAAAATTAACAGTGTAAACTATTCTGTTATCTCCTGGTACAGTAGAAGCTACTACACCAACTTCATTACCTTCAGCATTTAAAGTTGCAATAACAAAGTCTAAACCGCCTATTATCTCACTAATGTCATCATCATTCTCACATGATGTTGTAATACTTAATAAACATATAGCTAATAAGTAAATCCCGTTTTTTAATAATTTCATTTTTCTATATTTTATTGTTTGACAATTTTTTTAATATCCAGGATTTCCCCAACGCTCTTCAGCATTAGCTAATTGTAATTCTATTAAAGGTATTGGGAAAACTTCATTTTTATTTGCAGTAAATCCTTCTATACTAGAAGACGCATTATTAGTTCTTACCAAGTCAAAAAAGCGATGTCCTTCCCCAGCCATTTCTTTTCGTCTTTCCATATAAATAACCTCTAATAAATCACCTTCTCCAGAATTGTAATCTTGACTATTGTCTCCATAAGCTCTAGCTCTAACTTGATTTAAATAATTAGCTGCATTATTACCGCCACTTTGAGCTTCAGCTTCAGCAGCCATAAGCAATACATCTGCATATCTTATAGAACGATAGTTTTGTGCATAATTTAATGGATCGGACCCAACACCATCCTCTGATTTTCTTGGTAAATATTTTCTATTGAATAATCCTGTATCATCTCTTCCTTGACTGTAAGAATCTTGGTCTTCTCTTAGATCATAAAATGTAACATCTCGTCTTAAGTCATTATCTTCAAATAAGTCATATAATTCTATTGATGGTAAGCAAAAACCCCATCCAGCAGAATACTCTGGGTTATCATAAGGTGATCTTGGCCCACAAAATTGAGGGAAATAGGTTCCCTGACTACATTCTATACAACCCCAACCTGCTGGTTGCACACCTGTATATTGAACTTCAAATACTGATTCCGAGTTATTTTCACCATTACCTTCAAAAAGCATCGTATAGTTATCCCCTGATTCTAAGCTATATTGATTACCAGAAATGACTTGATTCAATGTTGTTGCAGCATCTGCAAATTTAGATTGATCAAATGTTCCATGATACAGATATACTTTTCCTAGTAATGCCTGGGCTGCGCCTTTTGTTACTTCATAAGGTAAATCTTGAGTTACTGGTAGATTAGAAATCGCCTCCTTTAAATCTTCTTCTATTAGGCCATAAATAGTAGATATATCTGAAACCCTATTCATACTAAACTCATCTTCAGGAAATATGCGTTGGTTAGTAATTCTTAAAACGCCATTTCGTTCCTCTGTTTTTAATGGTACATTTCCAAAGTATTTTGCGAGTTCAAAAGTATAATACGCTCTTAAGAAATAAGTTTCGGCAATAATCTCTTCTTTACCTGCAAAATCAGTTTTGTCTTTAAACTCCAAAATAAAATTGGCTCTATTTAATCCTGCATACATTAAACCCCAAATACTTCTCAATTGATTCTCATCAGAAGGTGAATGAATCATAAGATTCACATTCTGCAAAGTTGGTTGATCATAATTAAATGAATCACCACCTGCAGCATAGTCAGGTGAAGCAACTATTCCAGTTAATACATTCCAAAATGTTGCTTGTAACATATCGTAAGTACCAATAAGTGCACTTTCATACTCTTCTTGATTATTAAAAAAATCAGAATCATTGAACCCATCTGGTTCTACTTCAACAAAGTCGTCAGTACACCCAATAGTATAGAGTGCGATAAAGCCTAATAAAATTATTAATATTCTTCTCATAACAATTAAAAGTTTAAATTAATTCCTAACAAATATGAAGCTGCTACTGGATAAAAGCCCTTGTCTATTCCTCCACCTAATGGGTTTCCATTATTGGCAGAAGGGTCAAATCCGAAATAATCGGAAATCGTTATTAAATTATTACCTGAAAGATAAATTCTTAGCTTATCTATTCCAAGTTCCGAATTAAATTTTTCGCCCATAGTATAACCTATTTGTATATTTTGTAATCTTAAGAAAGATGCATCTTCCACATGAAAATCGTTAAAGACATCAGTATTTACATTCGCCCCTGACACTGCTCGAGGTACGAAGTTACTAGTACCACTTCCTTGCCATCTTTCTAACATATAATCACCTCTATTGGCATATAAATCTTTACGTTCATAGTCTCTGATCATATCATGTCCTACAGAAGCAAATGCATTAGCACTAAAATCAACATTCTTGTAAGTAAAGCCAATATTTATTCCAAAAGTAAAGTCAGGAATTGGGTCACCGATATTTGTTCTATCTTCGGCTGTAATCTCACCATCACCATCTACATCCACAAATTTTAAATCACCTGGTGCAATATCACCAATTATGCTATAAGTACCTGATGGTGCAGAAGCATCTAAAATATCTATTTCTGCTTGTGTTTGATATATTCCATTGGTTTTATATCCATAATAATGTCCCAGCGGCAATCCTGGAATCATTCGTGTAATACCCGTCTGATTTATACCCACTCCATATTCACCACCAACAGGAGTTGTTCTACCATTTAATGAAACAACTTCATTATCTATTGTTGTAAAATTAAAATTGAAATTGAAATTAAAGTCATCTGAAAAATTATCGTTATATCCAATTGCAAATTCAATACCTTCATTACTTACTGTACCTGCATTAACAACTGAGGCACCAGTTGCTGGAGCACCAACACCTGTAGTAGCTGATGCTTGTGGAGTTAATAATAAATCTTTAGTTTGTTTTTTATAAGCATCCGCAGAAATATTGACTTTACCTTTGAACAATCGAAAATCTAATCCAATATTTGCCGTTTCTTGTTCTTCCCATTTAAGGTCTGGATTACCAGGCCTACCAGGTGCTAAACCAAATAATAATTCATCAGAACCTATATCGATAGTTGCCTGCCCATCTAATCTTGTAATAAATGCAAATGAAGGAATACGGTCGTTTCCAATAATACCATAGCTTCCTCTTAATTTTAAATTACTTATCCAATTAATATCTTGCATAAAATCTTCTTCAGAAATATTCCATCCAATGGAACCTGAAGGAAAGTAACCTACATTATTTCCATCTTCTGATGAAAATTGCGAAGAAACATCTCTTCTTAATACAGCTGATAACAAATATTTCCCTTTATAACTATACTGTAACCTAGTAAATAAAGAAGAAAGTCTAACATCAAACCAATCTGCACCGTTTTCCAGAGCTGCTTCATTAAAGCGAGGTTCTAAAACCATACCTTGGTCATAAATCGTTTGCCCTAATCTATCAGTACCAACTTCTGTTCGACCTATTCCACCATAGAAACGCCCTTTAGTTCTATACAATGACATTCCTAATAAAGCTGTTAAATCATGACTGTCATTAAACGTATTTGTGTATGTAATATAATTATCCCACGTGAAGTCAGTGAAATCTGCACCAAAATCTACCACTTCGTTAATAATAGCATCATCTTCCAATGCCGCAAGTGAATTTACTGTATTCGCAGATTTCCCACCACCATAGTAAACTTCAGGTCTAAAAATATCGTCACGCACATTAGCATGGTTCCCTTGAAATCTAGATGTAACTTTGAAGTTTTCTAAAAACGTATAATCCAAACCAAGTACTCCACTCCATCTTGCTACTCTAGACGTATTGTATGAGTCAGAAATTTGAGCAACTGGATTTATAATTTCGATTTGAGAAATATCACTAGCTAAAGCAAAGTCACCATTATCATTTCTAACTGCCATTGTTGGATTAATATTTACAGCATTATAGAGAACCGCACCTATACCACCTTCAGCTAAATTTTGCTTTTCAGAAATTGTATGTAAACCATTTGCAGTAAGTTTTAAGTTATCTAAAATATCGTATTGATAATTTAATCTCGCTGTTAGACGTTCATAATTATTTTTATCCCCACCAACAATTCCATCTTGATTTAAATATGATATACCCGCAGAATATGCTGATTTATTTCCTCCACCACTAACATTAAAACTAACATTTGATATAGCTGCTGTTTCAAAAACCTCATCTTGCCAATCAGTTCCGCTACTTGGATATACAAAAAATTCGGTTTGATCTGCAGCATCATTTACATAAATGGCAAAATCTCTAGAATTTAGTAACTCCATTTTTTTACTAGTGAATTGGAAACCAGTATAAGAGTCTACTTGAAATTTTAGCTCAGAGTCTAACCTACCAGATTTGGTAGTAATTAAAATAACACCATTTGCTGCTTGAACACCATATATACCAGCTGTAGCATCTTTAAGAACGTTTATTGTTTCGATATCATTTGGATTGATAACAGAAAGGTCTGAAATTCTATTTCCATCAACTAAAATCAAAGGTGCATTATCACCATTGGTTGTAATACCCCTAATTCTTATGTTAAGCCCACTACCAGGCGAACCTGAATTTGATGTAATATTAACACCAGCGACTTGGCCTTGAATTGCTTGTTCAATTCTTACAGGATTTAGTTTCTCAATCGCTTTAGAATCTAGAACACTAACGGCACCTGTAATTTCTTTTTTCTTTTGAGTACCATAACCAATAACAACAACCTCATTTAGGGATTCGGCGTCATCTTGAAGTGAAATATTTATTGGCTGAATATTGATTACAGTAACTTCTTGAGTTACAAAACCTAAATAAGAAACTACTAATATTGAATTTAATGGTACATCTTTTAAAATAAAGTTTCCGTCAAAATCGGTAGACACTCCTTTCTTAGTGTTCTTTATAATTACATTCACACCTGGTAAGGGTTGTCCAGAAGCGGCTTCAATAACCGTACCTGTGACATCTATATTTTGCCCATACATTGATAATGTAAAAATAAGAGTGAAGAGAGTTAAAAGTTTTAATTTCATAATTAATTGATTGTATAATGCAACTTAGAAAAAAGAATTGAAGGATTCTTAATAAAAGACTATACAAAAAACATACAATTCAATAAATAACCTTAAATATTATAGATATAATAATACAAAACTCTTTATTTTATTGATATAACAAGGTTAATCCTAGCTTAACAATTGTTTAACAATTACTCTAAAAAACCTCTAGAAATGGGCTTTACAAAGGATTTGTATAGGCTTTGTATGGGCTTTGTATAGTTGAAATTTAAAAACGTATAGGTGTTATATCTCTAAAATATAATCTGCAAGACTTTGTTTATGGTCTAACTTCATTTTTTTTCTCAAGCGGTATCGTTTTACTTCAACACTTTTATGTGAGATATTTAATAGAGGAGCAATCTCTTTTGAGGACAAATTTAATCTTATATACGCACAAAGTCTCAAATCATTTGGGGTAATTGTAGGATGAATTGATTTTATTTTTTTCATAAAATCTTTATCAACATTATTAAAGGCCTCTTCAAATAGTTTCCAATCCCCTGTATTATTTATGCTAGAATTAATCGTCTTTACAACTCTTTTTACATCAGTTAATGATTTACTTCGTATTAATTCATCTTTAATTTTATTTAGCAGTTCATTACGTTTAACTATACTCATTGTTGCTGTTCCCAACTCTCTATTTTTATTTTCAATATCAAGTTTTAAATTTTCATTTTTAAACTCTATGACTTGTCGTTGATTTTGTAATTGCTCTAATTCTAACTCTCTCTGCTTTTTTTCAATCAATTTTTGTTTTCCCTTTTATAATATTTGTTATTAAAATATTGTATTAAAAAAATTAAAGCTAAGCCTAATAGCACGTAAAATATTATAGCAACTGTGTGCAAATACCATGGTTTTTCAATTGAAAACTCATAAGACGCTATATTATTAGATTGCTCACCACTCGATAAAGCTTTAACTTCAAACTTATAACTACCATGAGGCAGATTCTCTATGTAAGTTTGAGACTCTGATGACCAATTACTCCATTTGTCATAGAACCCTAATAGTCTATATTTATATTTTGTAGCAGAAAACTTGTTATAATCCGTGACACTATACCTAAAAAGAATACTGTTGCTTTTATAATCAAGTTCTATAGGTTTATTAATATTTACTAAGACAAACTCATCATGCAAGGATCTATATGAAACTTTATCTATACCTATACTCTTAGAACTCTGTTTATGTTTATCTAAATCTATTGTGAGATACCCATCAGCTGTACCAACTAAATATTTATTATCTGCAAGGCTTAATATATTTTCATAACCAACCTTACTATTTCTTAATTGATTTGGTATAGGTATTTTATTGATTTTTGGTTCTTCTGATAGTTTACCAGGTTCAACAAAAATTATATCACTTTCAGAAAAACACCAGAGTCGATTGTTGTTATCATCATAGATTAACTTACCCGAAACATAGCTATCACCTTCTATGATTGAACTCAAGGTTGAGTCCTTATAAAATATTGCTTGTGGTTTATTATAAATATATACACCACCTCTATTACTATATAAAATTGAATTTTGATATTTAATTATACTAGATTTTGGACCTTGGTCAATACCAAGTTTCTCATAATTCATAATTTTTTTATATTCTGAACTTATATTAAGCTTATACACACCTTTATATTCATGGCTTATCAGTAATTGATTTGACTCTATAAAATCCAAATACCTTGAAGAAATATTAAATCCGTCTATTTTATTTCTATAATTCCATTTTTCGTTTTTTTTCTCAAGTATACTTAAACCTTTATAGTTTCCTTGAAGCAAAAGATTAGGCTTATCTTTAATCTCTTTTATTGCCCATGTACCTATATCTCCTTTTATAAGGTTTGCTTTACCATTTTTTACAATAAATGTTCCTTTGTCGTGACCACAAAAGATCTCACCTTTTAAATAATTTAAACTCCATACCTGACCTTTTGTACCTTCAATAAAATTAAAATTTGAACCTTCACCATATCTCTTAAAAAAAAGACCTTGATTACTTCCTAAGTATAAATAATTATCAACCTTAATTGATGTATATATAGTTCCTAAAACCCCCTGTTTATCTTTATAGATTAGATAAGGTGAATCTAGATTCATAATATTAATTCCGTTATTTAAACCTAACCAAATATTCCCTTTATTATCTTCTAAGAGTGACAATACTGTATTGTTACTTAGTCCATCAGATTTATTTATTTTTAAAATTTTCTTCCCGTCGCTACTGAGTTGAATTATACCTTCTGAGATAGTACCAAAAAGAAAACTGCCATCACTAAGCCTTATACTATTGTATATACTTAAGCCTTCAAGAGCTTTGTTCGCATTGGAATTCCATATAGAAATTACGCCTTCTGAATAAATGAACAGACCTCGTTCTTTTGTCAACAGCAATAAATCATTATCAATACTATAAATATTTATTATTTCATTATTACTAAATTTATCTTCAGGTATTACTAGCCTTTCACTACCATTCTGAATTTCATAAATCCCATATCCCTCTTTCTGAAAATAAATTGTCTCATTTGTCTTAAAAATTTTATTAATTCTATGTCTTGAATCAATAATTTTAAAACTATCAGCATTCACATTATAAATGTATATTCTATCTAATGATTGAAATAATATATAATCTTCAACGCCTACAATATCCCAAAATTCTTCATCTTCTTTAATTTTAAAATCTTTATCTGAAGTTAGTGACTTATAAGTTAAACCACCTAAATTATCTTTACCCCAATAACCAAAATCCATATAACTACCAGAGTAGATTTTGTCATTAATGACACATACTGATCTTAGTATAGACTGATTTGGTGTTGGAAAGAGCTCCCATCTGGCACTATTATAACTAAGTAATCCTTTATTATTAGCAAAATAAATAACACCATCTCGATCTTGAGATATAGACCAATTTTGATCTTCGGCCATATAATCTTGAGGTGTAAAAACTTGAATAGGTGGAACCTCTTGCGATTGTATTAATAAAGCAAATGAAAAAATGAAAACGGTAAAAAAAAATTTCATTATATTGATTAATTGATTAATTACAGTAAAGTTCAGAAAATCAAGAGACAATAATACCACAACAATTATGTTAAGCTACTAATCTAAGTAAATATAAGTAAATATATAGACTCTTAGAATTATTGTAGTGCTGAAGTATACAAAGTACAATTCAAAAAACAAAAAAGTAAACGTAATTTTTGGCTTTTATCTATACAAAGTATGATCCGTTTTTTTAGCTAGATAATTAAATTTATCGGTTAGCTTAAAAAACAAAAGCACCAAATAATAAGATATTTGATGCTTAACTAAAGATCCCTACATCTAAAGTTTGTTTTTTACATGGTTTTTAGTTGTCAACTCTGTTTTTTATTATTTTTTCTAATGCTTCTAATCGCTTAAGTATTGTTTCATTCTCTACTTTCAATCTTTCATTTTCTTTCTGAAGTTTTTCTATAATAACTTGTTGCTCTTGCACAGCTTTAACTGTCATAGGGATAAAATCATTATAACGGACACCATACATACCATTATCATCTATTGAAATGATACCATTATTTGGATCTCCTGCATTTATAAAAGCTTCTTCTATTTCTTGAGCAATAAATCCGTATTCTGTTTTTTTATTCGGGTCATTCTTTCTTACATAAGACACTGGCCTCAATGTTTTAATAAAATCTAATCCAAAGGTAGAATTTGAAATGTTTTCTTTCCATCTTCTATCAGAGGTTGCAGTCCAACCTACTTGAACGTTAGCAACTGTAATAGCAGCGTTACCAATTCTTATTTGGTTATCACTAGCAGCAGCTGGAACCTGTGCTTGAAAACCAATGGCAATATTATTATTACCAGTTGTTGCATTACTTGCAGCTTGATAGCCTATATAAGTATTATTATCACCACTACTTAAACCTCCAGCTACTCTATAACCAACACCTGTATTACCACTTCCAGCATTAAGACGATACATAGCCTCTGACCCAATCCCTGTGTTTTGTTGTCCAGCAGCCATATCTTCTAATGCTAATTGACCAACAGCCGTATTATTTATACCTGCACTAGTTCCTCTACTCATAGCACCTTTACCAATTCCTGTATTAAAATTACCGGTATTGTTTCTGCCCGATTCAGCTCCTAAAAACGTATTTTGGACCATTGCCGAGTTACCGTTTTGCATTGAAAAATAACCTATAGCAACGTTCAAATTTGCTGCACTATTATTTAATTGTGATAATGCCTGATAACCTATTACTGTATTATTTGGGCTTGATGAATTAGCTCTTAAAGCCTGATAACCAATGCCAATATTATTACCTGCTGCATTACTTAACATAGCCTCATAGCCAATTGCGATACTACTAGACCCTCCAGTACTAGCCGCATTAGCATTCCAACCAATACCAATATTTGCAGATCCTGTATTAGCATTTAGTGCATTAAAACCAATTGCTATATTTTGATTTCCACCTGTATTTGAAACAAGCGCATTTGTACCAACTGCTACGTTATCACCTCCTCCTACATTTGCGCCTAGGGCTTGAGAACCTATCGCAACATTATCATCTCCATTTGTATTTGCGTCCAAAGCTTGCAGCCCAACAGCAATATTGTTTGATGCGGTATTAGCTAAC
This sequence comes from Winogradskyella sp. PG-2, assembly GCF_000828715.1. Taxonomy (NCBI): domain Bacteria; kingdom Pseudomonadati; phylum Bacteroidota; class Flavobacteriia; order Flavobacteriales; family Flavobacteriaceae; genus Winogradskyella; species Winogradskyella sp. PG-2. The sequence continues at coordinate 873,253 of NZ_AP014583.1, forward strand.
AATGCGTTAACACCAATAGCTATATTGTTACTCCCGCCATTAGCAAGTTGTGCATTAGAGCCAATGCCTATGTTGTATTCTCCTGCCACGTTATTACCTAAAGCATTAGAACCAAGCGCAGTATTAAAGCGTCCGGTTGTATTATTCAACATTGCACTTGTACCAACGGCTGTATTAAATTCGCCAGCAAAACTTGTACCATCGCCATTATTGGCTGCTAAAGCTGAACTTCCAATTGCTACATTTCCTTCTGCAACCGTATTTAGAGCTAAAGCATTTACACCAAATGCAGTTGTTGTTGAAGCTGTATTAATATTTGCAGATAATAGTCCAAAACTTGTACTTGCTGTACCAATTCTTCCAGCAGAAAGATTATTCCTTCTAAATGCCACATCTACATTATTAACTGTACCCATAAAATTTGTTCCATCCACAATATCTGCATTCCCAAGAATAGACCACCCTGTTGATGTACCTAATCTAATCCATGGACCTGTTGCTGTACTGAGATAATAATAACCAGGTGCTACATCTCCAGCAGTAGCAGTATTATAAACAATTTCTGATACTGTTGGTGTAGCAACTGTAACTGTAGTAGTATTGGTTAAGGCTACTCTAGGTATTAAAAGACCTTCAGATGCTGAAGTAATATCTAATGCCGCCTGAGGGTTTGAAGTACCAATACCCACTTGTGAATTTAACAACAGAGATAAAAACATAAGCAATAAAGTAAAAACACCCGATTTCATAAGCAATTATATTTACTGTAATAATAATCTATTATTTCTTACAAAAAGTGAAATTACACCATATAAAATGCATACAATTAGTAGTCTAACAAACAAATAATTTTAAAACACCTATACAATCACCATACATATAGTATTATTGAACTAAACTTGTATTGATAAGAATTTGATTCAATTTTTAAGTGTTCACATTAAGAATCTTAATAAATGTAAATAGTACGTTACTCAGAAAGGTCAGAAAAATAGATACCTAAACATTTATTATACCTCAAATGTACCCTACAACAATTTGCGAAAATAATCTTCTTTTTTAATTTTTTTTTGACATCGGAATAAACCGTATACCATTATACTAATTTATAAGTTTAATAACGAACTTATTTGTGATTTTAGTTGAAACATCCTACATTCGGTAAAAAATTGTATACCTTAAATTCTCAAAAGAAACCTTTAGCTGTAGATCAATATAACTAATTCTTTTATTGGGATAAAACAAACTTTTTCAATTAAATTCTAATTCCATATGACGGTAAGCATCTCTCAACCTACACTTTTCCCTTGGATTGGGTATTTTGATATGATAAAAAGATCAGATGTTTTTGTTTTTCTTGATAACGTCAAATTCAAGAAGCAAACTTGGCAAATGCGTAACAGATTAAAATCTGGATCTAAAATAGAAGACAATGAGATTTGGATTAGAATACCTACAAAATTACCAAAAACAGATACATTAATAAAAGATGTCATTATTGATAATTCAAAAGACTGGATGCAAGGTCATCTAGATATATTTCAATACAATTACGGCGCAAAATATCAAGATATTGACTTTTTAAAAAAAGATTTGTACGCCAAAGATTGGATTAAAATTGCCGATTTCAACATCGAATTTATCACAAAATGTTGTCGCTATCTAGAGATAAACACACCTCTCATTAAAGCTTCAGACATGGATGTTAAAGGAAAAAAAAGTCATTTGGTATTAGATATTTGTAAAGAACTAGGCGCTAATAATTTAATAGCTAACAAAGGGTCTCAAAATTATTTAGAAAAAGACCACAATATTTTTGATGAAAAGGGTATTTCTATTTCATACCAAAATTATCAGCCTCTGTTATATAATCAACATGGTGATAAATTTATCAAAAATCTATCGATTCTAGATTTACTATTCTCTGAGTTCGAAAATTCAAGGAGATTTATATAATAATCCTAAACTAATTAGGGCTAAATTCTTTTGATTTTAATAAAACCTTTCTCTTGTATGGTTTTTGTATAGTTATCAAAATCATATTATCGACAAATGGTATATTATCAAAGCTTTTATGAAACATCATCCAATAAAAAAGGATTACATTTAAAAATCAGTTTTACTTAAGGAATTCTATATTCTTATTGCTCAATCATTACTAATATAAAGATTATATGAAGAAGGTTTTTTTAGTAATAGTATTAAACCTTTTAGAATGAGATTATGTTGGTAGAATTAATTCTAATAAAAAATAACAAAACAATAATAGGTATACTATGTACTTAAATAAAAAAATAATTTTGAAAGAAATAAAAATATCTGAACTAAGAGATTGGTTTATAATTTTAATTACAATATTACTTACAGGATGCGCTTCATCAAATAAGATTAATTATTTTAAGAAAAATGATAAGTTAGTCCTAAAGGAAGATATCACTAATTTTCAGCCAACCATCCAATATGCTGATATGCTAAATATTAATATTTCTTCTATTGAGCCCGAACTTGCTGCTCCTTATAATTCTTATGAAATACAGGAGAATAGGCTAGTTAGACAAATTCCATATATCGTTACTGCAGATGGCGATATTAATTTTCCTGTTTTAGGTAGGATCATGGTGGTAGGTTTAACAACTAGAGAAGTTACCGATAAGCTTTATCAAATGTTATCAAAATACTTAAATAATCCTTCAGTATCGGTGCAACTTGTTAACTTCAAAATATCTGTCTTAGGAGAAGTAAGGTCCCCAGGAAGTTATACTATTTTGAATGAGAGAATTACAATTTTGGAAGCTATTGCGTTAGCAGGAGATTTAACTATATATGGTAAGCGTAAACCCGTGACTTTGATTAGAGAGCAGAATGGTAAACGTGAGTTTATCCACATCGATTTAACTGACAAAGCTCTTTTTAATTCACCCTATTATTATTTGTCTCAAAATGATATTCTATATATTGAAGCTAATAAAACAAGGGTTAATTCTTCTAAAGTAGGACCAAATACAACAATTTTAATATCAACACTTTCAATTTTAATATCCTTAGCAGCTATTCTGACCAATTAATAAAAATGAAAAATAATAAAAATCATAAAAATAATGATCCAGATCATCAAAAATTAGATCTTAGAAATGCGCTTAAGATATATTTAGCATATTGGAAATGGTTTATTATTAGTGTCTGTATTGCAATAATTTTTGCTTTTATCTATTTACATTTTTCCTCACCAATTTATGAAGTGTCTTCGACTATCTTAATTAATGACAATGCTGATAATGGAAATACAAACTCAGAAATTTCTGTATTTGAAGACTTAGGGCTATTTGCAGGCCCTAAAACTTCTTTAGACACAGAAATTGGGGTTTTAAAATCTAAATCGTTAATAGAAAGGGTTGTCAAAGAACTAGAATTAAACATCTCATATTATATTAAAACTGATGTAAAATATAAGGAACTATACAAAAATGAGATTCCTTTTACTTTAAACTTCTTTATGCCCGACAGTTCGTTCAATAATTTGAGTGAAGTATTTTTCGTAAAAGCTAAATCTCCTACAGAATTTGTTTTATTCTCTGAAGATGACACCAAAATATGTGAAGGCTCTTTTGGACAGTTAATAAGTTGTGATTTTGGTGAATTAGTTATAACACCAAAAGATTTAGGCACTTTAAAAACAAATCAGTCTGTATTAGTAAAAATAAGTTCTATAGAAGAAGTTGCAATAGCTTATAAAAAGCGAATTAAAATTAGTGCAGACGCGCCAAAATCAAATCTCTTAACACTTTCATTGCAAGATGGTATCAGAATAAAGGCAAGAGCTATTTTAGATAGTCTAATTACCTATTACAATGCAGATGCAATAGCATATAAAACTCAATTATCTGAAGATACTGATAAATTTATTGATAATAGAATAGTTGATATATTAGAAGAGTTAACTAGCTTTGATGAGGGTGTAGAAACCTATAAAGTTGATAATAAATTAAGTAACATTGATTCTGAGGCAAACTTGGTATTAGAATCCAATGCGTCAGTTGCAAGCCAGATCGTAGAGCTTAATGCGCAATTACAACTAACCAACTATCTAATCACATATTTAAATAATAACAAAAATGATTTGATTCCACCGAATCTAGGTTTAGCCAACGAAAATGCCAACCAAAATGTCATTCGTTTTAACAATCTTTTACTTGACAAAAAACGTTTATTAAAAGGTGCAAATGAAGAAAATCCCATTATTCTAAACCTAAATGATCAGATTTTAAGTTTAAGAACAAGCATTGAACAAGATTTAAGTAACACAAGATCTTCATTAAGCTTTTCCATAAATCAATTAAGGCAGCAGGAAAATGAATTAGTTACAAAAATTGCAGAAAACCCTAAGAAACAAAGAGCTATTAGAGATATAGAACGACAACAAGAGATTTTTGAAACTGTTTATCTATACTTACTTCAGAAAAGAGAAGAAAACTCAATTTCATTAGCTGTTACCACACCATATGCAAAAATTATTGATAAAGCCTACGGGAGTTCCATACCAGTAGCTCCAAATAAAAAAGTCATATTTTTAATTGCGCTTATAGTTGGGTTACTAATTCCTTTTGTATTAGTTTATTTAAGATTAATATTTGACAATAAAGTAAACACATTAAAGACTCTCGAAAAAAACCTTGAAATACCCTCATTAGGAGAAATTCCAAAATTAAAGTCGAATCATCAAGTTATTAGTTTAGACGATAAGCTTAAGAAAGGTTCAGAGTCATTCCGACTTTTAAGAACCAATTTAAATCACTTATTACCAGATTCAAAAAACGAAGGTCAAGCTATTATTATTTCTTCAACATCAAAAAATGAAGGCAAATCATTTATTTCATTAAATCTTGCTAGTTCTTTGGCCATCTTAAATAAACGCGTTCTAATAATAGATGCCGATGTTAGAAATCCAAAATCTGGTGTTTCCAGATTTACAAAGGGTCAACAAAAAATAGGTTTAACTCAATTTTTATCTCAAGAAAATATTAACCTGAAAGATCTTATAAATCAGAATGAAAAGATAAATGTAGATATTATTGAATCTGGACATTTGCCAAAAAAATCTCAAGAGTTATTCAGTGACGTCAAGTTTGAAGAAATTTTATCGTTTGCTAAAAAAAATTACGACTATGTCATTGTAGATACACCAGCTATTAATACCACAACAGACACATTGCTAATAGGACAACTAGCAGATATTTTTATCTATGTTATAAAAGCAAACTATTTAGATAAGGATAAGCTCGAAATTCCTAGAAGGTTACATCAAACAAATAAATTAAAAAACATGGTATCTCTATTAAATTATTCCAATCCAAAGAGAGTAAATAGAGTTGGTTACTATTAGTTAATAAGATAACTAAAAGAATTGTTGGTCAAAAAAATGACTAAAATAGTTTTAAGGAATGTACCTATATAATTAACATAAACTGATTGCTGATAGAAAGATCAAATCCATATGAATTTTAAGTATAAATGCTACATACAACGTTTCTTTTCAACTATTCCTAATGGAGAAAAGTTAAATTACTTATTCCAAAAAAATATTACAAAGACACTTCCTGTATCTGATAGCAAGTTTTTATTTAAAGTAGAAATGGCCATAAGACATAAGGATAACTTTAAAAAATTTAACTCTATTGAAAATCCTGCAAACAATTACTATGAGTTTGGTGCTGGATGGGATTTAATCATACCAATAGCTATAAGTCATCTTGGTTATGAAGTTGATGTTATAGATATAAGAAAATTACTTATTAATGACTTGGTTAAAGATTCTATAGAACGTTTTAATAACCCAAACTTTAATCATCCATTAAAAATTGTAAAAAAAAGCCCTCTTAAAAAAGACTTGTCAAATTTAAAAGAAGATTTTGGTCTATCTTATTATGCACCTGAAGATGCAAGACAAACTAAATATGATGATAATCATTTTGATTTCTCTTCATCAACATCTACAATGGAACATATACCACCTAACGATATTTTAAAAATATTAAATGAGACTTATAGAATTATGAAAAAGGGAGGTGTACTTTCTATGGATATAGACTACATAGATCATTGGGCATATTTCGACTCTAACATTTCTTATTATAATTTTTTAAAGTATTCTTCCGAGGAATGGAAAAAATTTAATCCAGACCTCAACTATCAAAATAGGTTAAGACATTCGGATTACATGAAAATCATTTCTCAAACTCCTTTTGAAGTTGTGAAAAATAAACCTAGACTTCCAAATGAATTGCAAAGGAATGCTTTGAGGAATTTAAAATTAGCAGATATGTACAAGAATTACTCTTATGAAGATATAGAAATAACAGGCAGTGAGATCGTTTTACGAAAATAAAATGTATTATCTACTTAAGACCAACATTAACTAAGTAGAATAGCAAATAAAGAAATAATAAAAATCATGACACTCAAAGAACAAATTGACAGAGATGGTTACATCCTAATAAAAAATGTATTCAGTCCAGAAGAAGTTGAAGTATTAAGACAAAAAGGTATAGAGGATCAAAATCACGAAGGAGATCTATTATCCTCAGACAAGTTGCATAGTGTACTGATGGATGAGCGTATTTTAAACATTTTTAAAGAATGTCTAGATAGCGAAAAATTATATTACTTTGCTGATAGTAATTTATCTGTGAACAGACCTGGTAAAGGAGGTTTTCATAAAGACTCTACCAATAGGCACAAAAAAGATAGCAAAGAATTTACAGACATAAATTATTCGTTATTAAGAGCAGGGATTTACTTACAAGATCATGCGAATTCATCTAGAGGGCTTTGTCTCAGAAAAGGTTCGCACCTGCATCAAAGTTGCGGTGTAGGAAAAATAATTAACGTAAAAAGTGAAATTGGTGATGTTGTTATTTGGAAACTCAGCACCACCCACTCTGCTAATGCACAAGTCATCTCAATGTTCCCAAACACATCGTTTCACCCTTTAATTGCCAGATTTGTCCCAGATTTCTTAAAACAAGAAGCGGCAAGTCCAAGAGTAGTGTTGTTTATGTGCTTTGGACTAAAAGATGATTATGCAATGGAATACAGAGAATACCTTAAAACTAGACAATATGCCCTAGATAGATGGGTTAAATCTAAATTATCACAAGAAAGAATTGCCAAAATGAATGCCTTAGGTGTAGAAATCTACGATGATTTCAATATTGATGAAATTGACCAAAGTAAAGTCAATGTGCTCTATAAACAATTGTAGTATTTCAATACTACCCTAAAGTTGTTTTATTAAAAATATAGTTATGAAAATCCGATACATCAAATCTGCTTGCATTACAGTTGAAACCAAGGGTGTAAAAATATTGACAGACCCTTGGTTAGTTGATGGAGAATATTATGGGTCTTGGTGTCATTATCCAAAATTAGAATTTGATGAAGACTATTTTGACAGTATCGATTATATTTATATTAGCCATATTCATCCAGACCACTTCAGTAAAAAAACATTTGAGCTTCTAAACAAGGACATTCCTATTCTTATTCATGAATATGCAAGTCCTTTTTTAAAAATGAACATTGAACGATTGGGTTTTAATGTTACAGAATTGCCTCATAATGAAAAAACAGATTTAAAAAATGGAGTAACTATAGAAATTCTTGCAGCAGATAATTGTAATCCAGAATTATGTGCGAAATTTATGGGATGCGGCATCGTAGAAACAAAATTTAAATCCACACAAATTGATTCATTAGCTGTTATTTCTGATGGCACACATAATGTCTTAAACCTTAATGATTGCCCGTACGACTTAGCCAAGGAAGCTGTTTTTGCGGTAAATAAGAAATATCAATATATTGATTTCTTATTAGTGGGCTATGGTGGAGCAGGACCATATCCTCAATGCTTTGAGTTGTCTGATGAAGACCGAAGAAAAGCTCAAGAAGGGAAAAAATTGCAATTTCTTAATCAAGGAGAGAAATATATAGATCTTGTAAAGCCCAAATATTATATGCCGTTTGCAGGAACATATACATTAGCTGGGAAGCTTTCTAAACTGCAAAATAAAAGAGGTGTACCTGAACTTCATGAGGCAGTAGACTATTTTTTAAATTCAACTATAATCAATCTAGAAGAATCTAAACCTATTTTATTAAACACTTATGAGTATTTCGACTTAGAGACAAAAAAACAATCTATTAAATATAAACCTGTTAATAAGAAGGAAAAAGAAGCTTATATCGAAAATGTACTTAGTAAGAGAACGCTAGATTATGAATTAGATGACGAACCAAATGTTGAGGAAATGTTGGCACTTATTCCAGCTGCAAATCAACGAATGAATGCCAAAAGAGAAGAGATAAACTTTGTTTCAGACACTAGTGTTTTAGTTAAGTTGAAAGAAGATCTTTTTATAAAATTATACTTTGATGGTACTGAATATGAAGTAGTCGATAACACTAATGGGATTAAATCATTTGTAGAATATCAGTTGTCAACTAAACTTTTAAATAGAATTTTAAAAGGACCACGTTATGCACACTGGAATAATGCCGAAATTGGTTCTCATATAAAATTTAGAAGAGTTCCAAATACTTTTGAACGAGGTTTATATCATGCAATGTGTTTCTTTCATGCCTAACAACCTAAATTATTTAGACACTAGATAACTATTTTCTTAAAAGATAGTTACCAATTATTAAGGCATCTAGTCCCGTTGAAAAAAAACAGCGAATAGCATCAACTGGTGATTCAACAACAGGCTCACCTTGAACATTAAAACTTGTATTTAAAACCACTGGAACACCTGTCTTATTCCCTAATTTTTTAATTAAATCGTAATATCTTGGGTTTAATCCTCTAGTTACGGTTTGTAACCGAGCACTGCCATCAACATGTGTCACTGCAGGAATAACATCTTGCTTTTCTTTTAAAACATTACAAACTTTTAGCATAAAAGGTGCTTCGACATCTAAATCAAAATAATCATCTTTTGCTTCGAGTATAGTAGATGGTGCAAAAGGACGATAAGCTTCTCTAAATTTTACTTCGGCATTAATTTTGTCTTTCATAGTTGGCACGTTCGGATTCGCCAAAATACTGCGATTGCCTAATGCTCTTGGACCAATTTCCATTTTACCCTGAAACCAACCTATTATATTTCCTTCAGCTAATAATTCAGCTCCCTTATCAGAAATATCTTCAAAATATTTATAATTTAATTTTGATCCTTTTAATACTCTTTTGATATCCTTGTTAGAATAAGAGGTGCCAACATAAGGATCTAAATGAATAAAAGTTCTAGGCTTTTTAAAAACCCCATTATATAAATAGTAAGCTGCACCAATTGCAGTACCATTGTCACCAGCAGCTGGCATTACATAGATATCTTTAAACTTACTTTCTCTAACAATCCTACCATTCATTACACTATTTAATGCTACACCACCAGAAACAATGAGATAGTCCGTCTTTGTTTTTTTGTAGAGCACATCACATATTTCTAACACACAATCTTCTAAAACTTCCTGAAAAGCTGCAGCCATATCCATATGATGCTGCGTAAACTCTTCATTAGGTTTTCTACCTTTTCCAAATTTTTTATAGAATTTTGGCGACAGACGCTCTAAACTTAAATTCTGAAAATTAAAATAACTTAGGTCAAAATGTAATTTACCTATATCATCTACCCAAACCAATTTTGCTATATCTTCTTTATATACTTTAGGATTACCTAAAGGTGCCAAACCCATAGTCTTACCTTCATCGTAATAAGGCTTAAATCCACAATAATAAGTAACTGCAACATAAAATGAACCCAAGGAATATGGAAAGAAACTCTCTCCTATTATTTCAACTTTATTAGCATTACCATAGCCTAGCCATGTTGTTGCCCACTCTCCTGAGCCATCAACTCCCAAAAGGGCAGCTTTTTTATATGGAGAAACAAAAAATGAACCTGGAGCATGGCAATTATGATGTGGTATAAAATGTACCTTTGGTCCTTTCTTTTTAGAAACCCATTGACCTTTATACCAACCCCAAAAACCACGTTGCTTTCTAAAAGCATGAAGAATTTCATTGTTTATAAAAGCCTTGAGAGACCTAAGACTTTTCGTATTAAAAGCCCAGTATAATAGTTTTTTACCAGAGTTATGTTTTGGTTGAATTGAAACAGCAATATGGTCTATATCATCATAACTTAATTTTGCAATTTTCAGGCATCTGTCAATAGCTTTCTTCGGAAATTCTCTAGTGTGCTTATCTCTATTTAATCGTTCTTCTTCTATAGCAGCAATTAGGCTTCCATCAACTACAATACATGCTGTGGAATCGTGATAATAATAATTCAAACCTAATATGACCATAGAATAAATTTAAGAATAGTTAATATACGCTTTCAATAAGTAAAACACTAAAACTCATTTTTAAGTAATTCTTTAATATCTAGACTTAGCTTTTTAGTAAATAATTCTGAGCCCTCCTTGTTTAAGTGTTGTGAATTAAAAAAATAATACTTTTTAAAAGTCAATTCATCATCAGAATAATCCAAGAATGGTACGTTATACTTTTCTGAAATATCATTTAAATAATCAAACAATAATTGTCTATCTAAGTCATAAGGGATAAACTCATAATATACTGGCGTATACACTAAAATTAATTTTATATTTTTCTGATTACATTCTTCGATATAGGCCTCAAATATATCGCAGGTTGACTTATCTATAGAGGAGTTAATTCCATCTTTGTTCTCCAATTTAAATTTATCGAATGTTCCATCCCAAGTTAAGTTCTTTTGCAAATAACCTTTTTCCATATTTGCAGGTGAAATATGTACGTTAAAAGATGAAGCAAATCCATCTAAAACTTCTAATGGTTGACCTGAATATTTAAAAAAAGGCAAATTATAATCTACAAATGAGAAGCCTTCGTATTGTTTTGTCGTAGTAGCTACTTCATTAACATTAATGTAAGGCGCAAATCTTATATAGTTATACAACTCACCTTCTGCTTTTCTTAAAGTAGCAAAATCAACCGTTTGAATTATAATTTTAGGAGGTGTATTTGTTTTTTCATAAAGATCATATTGCATTTTTTGAATTACAAAATCATTACCATCTAAACCAAGATTGTAAGAATTTAAATCTAATACAGAATCAATAATCTTTGGTGAGAGTTGTACATAAGATTTAGAATTACCATTAATAATTAAGTCTGTGTTAATGGCTCCATTAGATAGTTTTGTGAGTTTCTCATAAATAACCATATTACTCTGTCTAAGCCCATTCGTAATTACTTTATCTAAAACAAAGAAAAGTACTGTGATAATTGAACCTAAAAGCAATATATTAATAAGAAATTTTTTCATTTTTATTAACTAAAGATTAAAATTGAAAATATATAAATTCTTGAGAACTGCCCGAAAAGACTGTTATAGCTAAAATAATTAAACTATAAACTGACCATCTTAATACTTTAGATTTTTCATTATGCAAAAAAGCTATACCGTGTTGTTCGTTTCTACCCAACCATTCCGTCATTATAAAAACTACTATTAGAAATAATGTTAAGAAAGATTCAAATTTTATTCTTGAGGAGTTTGAGAAATGAGGCATTTCAAAAATAGAAGCAGACGCTATTGAATTAACATAATCAAATGCATGGGCTATGTTTTCTGCTCTAAAGAATATCCATGCAAAAACGGTTAAACTAAAAGTAAGTAATATCATAGATAACTCCTTAAGACTAGGTAAGATCTTTCCTTCTGCTATAACATTTAGGTTGTTTCTGTTTTTTTTAGTAATTAATAAGGGTAAAAAATAGATGGCATTTAAAGCTCCCCAAACAATAAATGTCCAGTTGGCACCATGCCAAAAACCACTGACAATAAAAATGATAAAAGTATTTCTTATCTGCATCCATTTGCCACCTCGACTTCCGCCTAAGGGTATATAAAGATAATCTCTAAACCAAGTAGATAATGAGATATGCCAGCGTCTCCAAAATTCTGCTATATCCCTAGAGAAATAAGGGAAATTAAAATTCTGCATTAAATCAAAACCAAAAAGACGCGATGTACCAATCGCAATGTCTGAATATCCTGAAAAATCACCATAAATCTGAAACGTAAAAAATATAGCTCCAAGAAGAAGTGTACTTCCAGAGTAATCAGCTGAATTATTAAAAATCATATTGGCATATTCCGCACAATTATCTGCTATAACCATTTTCTTGAATAAGCCCCAAAGTATTTGCCGCATACCATCTACGGCTTTATCATATTCGAAAGTTCGTTTTTTATAAAATTGAGGTAATAAATGCTTTGCACGTTCTATAGGGCCAGCAACTAATTGCGGAAAAAAGCTTACGAAAGCAGAGAAGGCAACAAAATCTTTTGTAGGTTCTAGCTTTCTTTTGTAGACGTCTAAAGTATAACTCAAGGTTTGAAATGTATAAAAGCTTATACCAACAGGTAAGATGATATTAAGCGAGTTTGCTTGTATCTCAGTACCAAAAAAAGAAAAGGCTGAGATGAAATTATCTAAAAAGAAATTATAGTATTTAAAAAAACCAAGAAAGCCTAGATTGACTAAAATACTCGTCCACAGTAAAACTTTCCGCTTTGATTTGTTTTCTTGTTTAGATAAAGCAACACCGACTGAATAATCCACAAGTGTGCTAAATAAAATTAATGTCAGGAATCTCGAGTCCCACCAACCATAAAAGATATAACTCGCAAAAACTATTAAAGCGTTTTGTAGTTTCAAATTTCTATTGACTATAAACCAATATAAAATAAATACTATTGGCAAAAATATCGCAAAGTCAATTGAGTTAAAAATCATATAACTTGTTGTCTTATACTTTTGCTTTTTTTCTAAGTGTAAATCGTCTTACATCATACAAATTTTTCACTTTGGGCTTTTCAATTTCAACTACTGCTTCTTTTAATAGTTTCATTAAAACATGAACCATGGTCATATGTATGTCTTCAGATATTTGCATATCATTAATATTGGCATCAACAGAGTGGTGAGCTAATTCTTTTAGCTTACCTCCGTCAAATCCTGTCCAACCCACGGATACACCTCCATTTTTATTGATAAAATCGATAGCTTTAAGTACATTTTTAGAATTACCACTTCCAGAAATACCAACTAACACATCACCTGGATTGAAGAAATTCTTTAATTGCTCTTCAAATACAATGTCATAACCTACGTCATTAGTATATGCAGTGATAGTGCCTAAATTATCAGTTAAAGGAATAACTTTAAATCGTTTTTGTAATCCATAGCTTACACCTTTATTTATATCACATGCAAAATGGGATGCTGTAGCAGCACTTCCTCCATTTCCGCAAATAAAGATATGGTTTCCATTCTCATAAGCTTTTAATAAAACATTAGCGCAATTTTCAATTGCATCAATATCGAGATTATTTAACGTTTCGGTTAGGTTCTCTAGGTAACTTTTAATTTGAGTTTTCATTTTTTGTTTATATTGGTTAATAGCGAGATTTATTTTTTACTTATTTATTGTAATGAATGACTTTTGTTCCTTCAAAATTGAATTTAAACTCAATTTCTTCTAAATCATTTAAGGCTTGTTTTACTTTTTCATGATTATCTTCTTTCACATAGAATAGCAAAAAGCCTCCACCACCTGCTCCAAGGAGTTTACCACCAGACGCCCCATTTTCTATACCCAGTTGATAGTAATAATCTATTCTATTGTTAGATATTTGATCTGCTAGCTCTTTTTTATACATCCAACCTTTATGCAGAATTTCTCCAATAGCATCAATATTATTATTCACAAATTCCTTTTTAAGATCTTCAGATAATGCTACCATTTTGTGCAAAGATTCTACCTTACGTTGGTCGTTAATTGTATTTTTCTTTTGCTCTGTTAAAATCTTGCTAGCAGAACGTGTATTACCCAAATAAAACAAAAACAGGTTATTCTCTAATTGCTTTACTTTTTCGGGTTTTAATATTATTTTTTCAACAGATACAGTATCATCTTTATTAAATTTTATAAAATTTAAACCACCAATAGCACAGGCATATTGATCCTGTTTACCTATAGGTTCTTTAAGCTTATTAATTTCAACTTCACAAGCATACTTTGCAATATCCTCTAAAGACATGTAATTGTTGTTATAAGTACTACAAAGAGTTGTTAAACCCGATGTAAATGACGAAGATGAGCCTAAACCAGTCCCAGATGGGATATCTGCGCTAGAATTAAAGTCTACACCAGATATATTAAAATCTTGAAAAACCTGTTTTATGATTCGATGCTGAATATTATCAATACTGTCTACAAGTTCATTTTTTGAGTATTTTAAGAAGTACTTATTTTCTTGAAAATATGGGTGCATTGATAAATAAATATATTTATTTATGGCTACGCTTAATACAGAACCACCATGATTTAAATAATATTCTTTCAAATCACTTCCTCCGCCTGCAAAACTTATCCGTAATGGTGTTCTTGTTATTATCATTTAATTTTTCTTTAGTTCGTTTTTAAAATGTAATCGGTAGCTTCTGCTAGATTATTAAACACAAAGTCTGATTCTATTGAAGGGAAATTATGTTTATCACTACCTGCATGTCCGGTTTTAAGCAATATGGTACTTGTATTTGTGCTTTTACCAGCTGCTATATCTGTATATCTATCACCCACAAACCATGAATTCTTAAGGTCAATATTGTATTGTTGAGCAGCTTTTAAAAGCATTCCTGGCTTTGGTTTTCGACATTTACATTCAATTTTAAGCGCAGTTATTTCTCCTTCAAAACCTACTTTCGGGTGGTGAGGGCAATAAAATAAATCATCTAAAAAGGCTCCTTCATTGCCTAACAACATATCCATCTTTTTATGAATGGATTGTAATTGCTCAACCGTTATAAAACCTTTAGCTATAACTGGTTGATTGGTAATAACAATAACTATATAATCAGATTTATTTAAAGACTTAATAGCTCTTATTGTGCCATCTATCAACTCAAAATCCTCTATATTAGTCAATTGATCAACCTCTTTATTTATTACGCCATCGCGATCTAGGAAGACTGCTTTTTGTTTTTTACTTCTGTTTAACCTCGAAACTTTGCCACTTACTAAGTCCTTTTCAACTTTTACAAATCGATCAGGTGTACCCATATCCTTTATATACTCTGTGGTTTTATATGCATAAAGGTTTTCCGTTTCTACAAGTTGAGGGAAAATATGTTTGCCAAAATCGCTAGCTTTATTTGATGCTATGTATTCAAAAACTTTTGGTGACAAAATATAAAGGGCAGCATTGACCATATTAGAGTACATTAAATTTTCTTTATGTGGCTTAGAAAGAAAAGCAGTTACTCTATTATTTTCATTAACTTCTATTAAATCACTATCATAAGGATGGTCATTTGGATGAACAAGAATGCTACCAATTGCATCTCTATTTTTCAAATCAAAATCTATAAAATTAGCAAGATCTATGTCCATTATTGTATCCCCATAAAACACCATAAACCTATCCTCTATAAGCCCCTCCAACTGTTTTACTGCTCCAGCTGTACTCAAAGGTTTATCTTCAACAACATGCGTAATGTTGACTCCAAAATTTGCCCCATCTCCAAAATGATCTATTATTACACTAGACAGATAACCTGAAAGTATATATATATCTGAAAGTCCATACCGTTTAGCAAGATTAATCTGGTGTTCTAATAATGGTTTCCCATTAATAACAACCATAGGTTTAGGGATCTCTTTAAGCCCTAACCTTGTGCCTTTACCTCCTGCTATTATTACTAGTTTCATAATTAATTAAAAATCTAGCGTTAGTATATATTGGATTGCTTTTCTAACAGCCTCATTAGACGTATTATTAGCTTTCCATCCTAACGTATTTACTTTAGTTAGGTCATAATTAAATTCCGGCACATCGCCTATCCAACCTCTATTCCCTCCAGTATATTTTATAGTTGCGTCTAGTTTCATTTCCTCAATAACCATAACAGCAATATCTTTCACTTTGGTTCTAGAGTTGACCCCTAGATTATAAATATTGAGTCTCTCAGAACTATTTTTCCACACAAATAAAATAGCCTCGACTAAATCCTTGACATATAAGTATGGTTTATACTGCTCTCCATCTCCCAAAACCTCTAGTTCGCTATTATTTTTGTTAAGTTTCTTTATAAAATCGAATATAACGCCATGTGTAGCACGCTCACCCACTACATTTGGAAAGCGAACAATCCAAGCTTGTATTCCATAATTTTCTACAAATGAGGAAATAAAAGCTTCACTAGCCAATTTACCTGCTCCATAATGAGAAGCGGGCTGAAGAGGTCCATAATTTTCATGTAAAAGGTCTGCTGTATCTCCATAAATTGCAGAAGTAGAAGAAAATACAATCTCCTTGGTCTTATATTTCTTCATCATCTCCAACACACGATACGTCGTCATAAACGTATGGTCTTTATCGACATTAGGATTATCATGGCTCACTGCGATGTCTGAATTTGCAGCCAGATGAATGACTGTGTCGAAATTACCTTCAGCAAAAATGGCGTCTAGAGTTTCTGATAGAATATCTGCCTTGATGAACTTAAAGTTTTTATTATCTAATAAATGCTTTATATTATTCATTCTACCAAGTGATAGATTATCGATAACTGCGATTTTGTTATCGTTAATTAATGCATCACATAAATGACTTCCAATAAAGCCTGCACCACCAGTTATTAGAATTGATTTCATATTAAATGTTTGTTTCTTTAATTTCCTTTTTCCCTTTTAAACCACTTAAAAGTTTACTTCCTGCAAGACTTGATCGCATCTCAACTGATAACATAGAGAATACTTTAAACGCTGTAATACTTATGCCAGCCAGAATAGGATTCCATAAGTAAGGAACATGGTTATATCTTGCTTTAAAATTGTATTTCCAATGCTGTTCGTTACGGGCTTCTTCAATATCGAGTACTCTATAATTGACTAAAAATTCATCAATATTGGCGAATACACAATTCTTCCTCATCAATCTCAACCATAATTCTAAATCCTCAGAACACTTAAATTCTTCATTATAACCACCAAACTTTTTTAAGGTTTCTATTCTTAACATTATCGAAGGATGCGCAACACCGGTTGTGAACAAAAAGGTTTTTTTTATGTCATTATGAGCTGTCTTATACTTTCTTTTGGATATGATCTTATTGTCCTTATCTACAAGAATTAAGTTCGTTCCTAAAACATCAATATCATCGTGTGATTCTAAATACGTTACTTGTTTTTCAAACCTGCTTAGCTCACAATAATCGTCACTATCTATTCTTGCCATATATTTTCCAGTGGCACCAGCAAGACCAATGTTTAAAGATTTTACAAACCCTTGTTTTTCTTTGTTCACTATAATTTGAACTCTATTGTCTTTAGCTGTATATGATTTGATAAAATCTAAATTCACATCTGATGGTTCAAACACAATAATGAATTCAAAATCTTTAAACGTTTGATTCAATACTCTATCTACACATAAGATGAAATTTTCTCTATCTTCGTTATACGTTGTCATTACAACACTGATTAATGGGTGCTTTGTCTCCATAGGCTTTCTATTCAAAAATTGTTTTATAAGGAAAGCCACCATGTGTACCAAGTTCCAACAAGACTTCTAGTTCAAAAAATAATAAGGCTACTGCTAAGACCCCAAGCTTTAGAGTCCAGTTATTTTCATTTTTTATATATAATGGAAGTACTAATACTTTTATATATACAAGGTAAAATGCAACCCTTGTTATAACATGAAAATCTAATGTGACTATAAAAAAGACTGTTCCAAATAAGTACAAATTAACTAATACAGGTCTATTAATTTTTCTTTGATTAAGTGCAATATAAAGTCCAATAATTACCCAAAATAAAACAGCTAATCCTGTTCCAAGTTTTTCGATGGCAACTATATGTTTCGTTTCATTTCCAAATCGATCTCCATAGAATGGAATAAGTGAAATAAGATTTCCAAAAATATTCTGAAACATTCCTCTTGAGTAAACTATATAACCTAAAATAATAGCGACACACCAAACCCAAGTAGGTAGATATTTTCTATACATAAAATATGCAGGCAACATGATAAGTGCTGAATAATGAATCAACACACCTGTTGCTATCATAATTATCGAATACTTATAGAACTCTCTATTCTCAATAAATTGAATAGCGTAGAGAAATATTGCGATAGCAATACCTTGTCTTACTTGGTCATTAATTAGAAAAATGAGCTCAAATGCAAATACAAAGAAGATACCTAGCGGTAATATTTGCTCCTTAACAAATGTTTTGAATAGAAAGAAAAATGTAATAAAACTAGATATGAGCATTACATATTTATAACCGTTTACACTTTCTGTAAACATAGAATTAATTAGAAAATAGCCATATTCTAAACGCGTACCAATACCATTTCTAATAGCATTAAATAGGACGACATAAGCTTCGTAATCATTACCTACATAATGTCTTAGGCCTACAAAAAGAAACACCACAAGAAAAGATGCAACTATTGCAATATGATTACTCCTAGATGTTATTCTTTCACTTATATAGGCGAAAAGAACACCAAATAGTAATATGACATTATATATTATAAACGTGAAACTCATGTATATGATTCCTTACTTTTATTTCTTAATAAATTGTTTAATTTCTTCTGGTTTCTTTATTTGACTAATCCCCCAATACTTATCTGCAATTTTTAACTGTTGCTCTGTAATATGAAAGTCATAGCTACTGTATGCGTTCAGGATTTCTTCTGTTTCTGATTTCAATGTTTCTGTTGCTGCTTTATTTCTTTGATCAAATGCTCTATTATCATTTTTTGAAACATTATAATCTATAGTTTGCCCAATTATAACTTGGGGCTTACCTAGAAATGTTATATAGCCTATATGGGTACCAACACTGTTAGAAATGGTAAAATCAGATAGCTTTATAATCGATTTTAATCTTGATAAGAAATTAGTATCGTGAACATGTCCTGCAGACATAATCTTGTAGCCTATATCCACATACGATTCTACAAGTACTTTGTTATGAGCGTCTCTCCAGTACAAGCAAATAACTACTGAATCAAAATCCTCTTTTTTTGATTCTATGTAGGCTATTAATTCATCATTATTAAAAGCAGCTTCAATATTTTTAATTGAATGTGATGGAAAAACCATTAATACTTTCCCCAATTCTTTTTTTAATGTTCTAAGTTCATCATCTGAAAGCAGATCCTCAGCGTAATGAATATATGGTCCTATTTTGAAAACAGGCTTTACTGTCGCTTTTTTAATATAAGCTTCTCTTTTTGAGCTTAAAGTCATAATTTTAGGAGTACACCATCTTACAGCATCTTCTTTAACTAAAGTTCCTAAAACCAGTCCGTGTTCTATATAAGAATTAAGCGGTAAAGTCGTTTTCATATACTTTTGCAATGCTCTGCTTAAACCGTAAAAATTATTATCGATAACCATATCTGTAGGATATAAAGGCATATCTTGGATAACAGCTTGATAATCGAAAATAGAAAGTTGACCACGTCTTCTACTTTCTTCCTCAGAGGTCTTATTTAAGATGCGCAACACAAACACATAAAGTTTGTTTATGGGCTGACTTATTATGATTATCTTTTTAATTAACTCTTTCATATGGCTTCAAAACCAATGGTCTTGTTCTTTCTAATTTATTTTAATTGAGGCTTAAAAATATATTGGCATAATCGCGAAACATGGCATTTTGAGTAAACTTCTCTTCATACATTTTTTGAGAGTTTTCACCCATTTCGTCTAAATTATATTGACTTAAATTTTTAAAGGTTTGAAATACTTCTTCTTCCTTGGGTTCAATTAAGAATCCATTGT
Organism: Winogradskyella sp. PG-2; assembly: GCF_000828715.1. Lineage (NCBI taxonomy): Bacteria > Pseudomonadati > Bacteroidota > Flavobacteriia > Flavobacteriales > Flavobacteriaceae > Winogradskyella > Winogradskyella sp. PG-2. The sequence goes on from NZ_AP014583.1 coordinate 893,173, forward strand.
GTTTATCTTCAACCATTTCTGGTATTCCACCAACATTTGTTGATATAATAGGTAGACCTAATCGCAACGCCTCAATAATTGCAACTGGTAATCCTTCATCATAACTTGTAAGCATAAACCCATTAGATTGCATCAAGTAACTTGTAACATCATTGACAAAACCTTTAAAAAATATGTGCTTATCTAGTTTATTAACTTTTACAAAATTTTCTAGCTTAACTTTTTCAGCACCATCACCTAAAAAAGTAATATTGAATTGAAGTTTTTCTTCCTCAGATAACCCATTAAAAGCTCTAATAATTAATTCTTGCCCTTTTCTTTTAGTGATGGAGCCAGCACAATAAAACGTATACTTAGCTGGTAATTTTGCAAGCTGTTCCGTTCTTTTAATTTTTGGTATACCACCTATACCATTATAGACGTAGAATAATTTATTGCTGTCATAACTTGGATTTAAGTTCTGAAAATGTTCCATTGCATTTTTAGCAACAAATCCCAATTTATCAACTGAAGACAATACTTCTTGTTCTTGCTCTAATAAGTGCTTATAGTAATTTGTATTTCTAAGCTTAGGATAATAGATGTTTAACATCTTAAATGATTCCCCATTAGAATGAATCACCAACACAATCTTAGCATTAGTATGTTTCCTCTTTTTTAGGTAGTGATAGCAAGTGGACATCTCATGGAAAAAAAGGATATCGGCTTCTGAGCTATTGTTAGATATATAATAATCAACAATATGCTCTTTTTTACTTTCTGCAGATTTAAGATATTTTACAGTGAAATAGCTAGAATATGGGATGAGCTTTTTTAAGAAGATCTTTAAACGCTTTTTAAAAGACTTTTTACTTTGATCTACATCTTGTTCGTGAAATATATCCGAACTAATAACAGACAAGTCAATCGCTTGACTTTTAAAATAGGCATCACTATCTAAAAAAGCACGTACTACCCTACTGTCACCGTTAGGTGATGATAATCTAGGTGCAAATACTAAATCTACTTTTTTCATACAGGATTAATTTGGGAATACACATTTTTCCTTACATAGTAATAGGACAAAACTGATGTTGCTACTTCTGAAATCAGAACCGCTATACAGATGCCATATAAATACCATATATCAAAAATGTACATACCAAGAATTAGGATACCAAATACAATTCCGGATCCAATGATTGCTCTTGCAAATAATTTTTTATACCCAAAGGCTAAAAGTGTTTGCACAGCAAAAGCATTATTTAGTACTACAGGAATAACTGTCAAGGACAGAATAAATAGAGCCGCAGTTGCTTGTGGAATCTCCTTGCCACTAACTAACTCCACAATAAAAGGTGCAGTTGTTAATACAACAACAAGTAAAATGGCTTGAATACCTAGATTGAGTTTTAATATTTTATTTATAAAGCTGATGCTCTTATCCTTCACAATCTTTGGAAAGACCGTTTGACTTACTAAACTTATCGGCACTTTCATTAAGTTGGTTATTTTTTCAGCAACATCATAATAAGCTACCTCATCTAAGCCAATAAAAGCTCCTATGATAATCTTGTTTAGCTTTATATATAATTGTGAGAGATTGGACAGAAATATTGGTAAACTCTCTTTAAAATAATATTTGAGTGTTACCATTTTAGGAATGTAAAACCTCACCTTATCTTTTCTAAATATTATAATCATTGCCATAACTCCAGAAAACACGGAACCAATACCATTGATTACTGGGACCAATAAATAATCTGACTCTTTTCGTATGAGTACAAATATTAAGACCAAGAAAATAATACGACTTCCTAGGTTAATAAATGTGATAAACTTCATTCGCTCTAGACCTTGGAAGTACCAAATTGGAAAAACAAATTCGTACAAACAAAACCACATACTCAATAAAAACAAGAGTTTGTAATCTTGAAAGAATGGTATTATAAAAATCAGTATGGTTATTATGAGTAGAGATGCTATAAATAATGCCGCTTTTATTAAAAAAACACTACTTACTATTTCAGATATTTTCGAAGTATCTTCTCTATGAATACTGATATCTTTTGTTGCAGAAATATTAAAACCAAAACTTACTAGAATCCCTAAATAAATCGCAACAGATTGAGCAAACACTACAATACCCCAAGTTGTGTCACCCAGCACACTAAACAAGTGCGGCAAGGTGATAATTGGCACTAGTAAAGTAATCATCTGCAATACGGCTAAATAGCTGAAATTGCTGACAAGTACTTTGTACTTAATTAAGAGTTCTTTTAATCTGTGCATATTATTGCTTTAGCTCTAATTTTCTATATGAGACCTATGTAATGCTGTCCCTTTTTCTATGCTTACTGCCGCTTTTTTATTTAAAATATCTTTATAAAATTTTGGATGCATTCCAAATCCTGGTCGTACGGAACGCACGTTATTTTTTGTTAATGTTTCCCCAGCTTTTATATCTTCAACGACATAAAGCGAGCGACAAAAGTCTCTTCCTTTGCGTTGTTTTTCAGTTAATGAATAATCAATTTCACCAATAGCACTTTCTGCTTCTCTCACAGCTTTTACCATGGCTGTAAATTCTTCTTCATTCATTGAAAATGAGGCATCAGCACCTCCAATATCTCGATTAAGAATAAAGTGCTTTTCTATGATTTTTGCTCCCATCGCAGTTGCAACCACAGGCACCGTACTTCCCATAGTATGGTCAGAAAGACCGCTTATTACACCATAGCGCTTTGCCAAATCTTTAACCATACACATATTTGCCTCTTCTATTGGCGCTGGATAACTCGATGTGCATTTCAATAAGGCTATATCCTTATTACCCATTCTTTGACAAGCATCTAATGCTAATTCTATATCCTCTTGTTGAGCTATACCAGTAGAAATAATGACAGGTTTTCCTTTTGACGCTATTAATTCTATCAAAGGAATATCAGTAATTTCAAAAGATGCTATTTTGTATGCTGATACATTTAGCATTTCTAAAAACTCAACCGAAGTCGGATCAAAAGGAGATGAAAAACAAATTAAACCTTCTGCTTTTGCTACTTCCATTATTTGTTTATGCCACTCCCAAGGTAAATGTGTTGTTTTATAGAGATCATGTAAATATTGACCATCCCAAAGCGTTCCTTGATTTATTTTAAAATCATCTTTTTTAGAATCTAGAGTAATCGTATCAGCAGTAAAAGTTTGTAATTTAATACAATCTGCACCTGCGCGTTTTGCGGCTTTAACCGTTTCAATTGCAGTATCAATACTACCATTATGATTAGCAGATAATTCCGCTATTATAAATACTGGTGAGTTTTGGTCAATAATATAATTATCTATTTTCATGTATTATCTTACTTACTTAATGTGTTCTTCGTAACCTTTATAAAACTTTCTACCAGTTACAATCTGTCTATTATCAGATAATTCTAGTCCCAGTTTATCTTCTAAAGACCATATTAAATCTTCGAAGCCAAAAAGATGTCTAAACAGTACTGTACTTGAAAACCTCGGATTGATTTCAAAAACCTTAGGCACTCCATTTGCTAACCGCAACTGAATATTAATACTACCTACTAAATCTAATTTAACTGCTAATTCCTCTAAAAGTGACGTAATAATTTCGTTTTCAACCACCTCTCCATATCCGCTGTAACCACTAAGAAGTTCTCTTTTAAATATTTGAGATCTTATCTCCCCTTTACTACTTCTAAATAGTCCACAAGTATATTCGCCTTTTTTTTCAGGTATAAATTCCTGTATAACATAATCTTCAATATTTTGCCTAGTGTAAAACGAGAACTCCTCCATGTTATTAATCTTATGAATGTCTTTACTACCAGAACCAGTCCTAGATTTTAGAATTACAGGAAAAGACTCAATAGTATCTAAGTCTTTTGCCAAATAAGTTTTAGGAAAAGGGAAGCCCTCTGTTTTTAAAAATTCAGCTGTTTCATATTTATCAAAACCAATCTCTAAAGCCTTAGTTGATGCTGTAATCATTTTAGCATTGCCAATTTCATTTAAAATATTTTGCTTTGAGAAATACCGTAATTCGGGTTCTGCAATAGGGATGACAATATCGATATCATTATAACTGATGAAGGTCTCTAGTTGATGTAAATATTCAGAATTAGTATAGCGTAAACCCACGGAAAAATTAGGGTAAATGAACTGCGCCGCATTTTTATCTGAAATATCAATTCCAAACAAATTATTAGTGTAAGCCCATTTTTTTAAAATTTTACCCAGGCTTTGCCCTATGTCTCCACCACAGCCTGTGACTAATATGTTTAACCCATTTTTCATGTCCCTTTATTTCTGATTAAAACTTTGGTTAAGTATTCTATATCTTCATCTTTTTCAGCAATTTCATTTATTAAATTATCTACCTCATAATCGGTAGAAAACATTCTAAAACATTTGTTATTTGTATCAATCATACACCAAGACGATTTTCCTCCTTCTTGCCTTGATTGCCCGACAGATCCTGGATTAACAAGTACACTATTGGCATTGTTAATTGCAAAGGCATAATGCGAATGTCCTACTAAAACAAAATTATGCTCGGTAGAATCACAACGTGTTATTATATCCATTCCACAATCTGGATATATATAAAAATCATTTGACCATGGACTTCCGTGAGACATTAGAATGGAAACTTCATCAAATTGAACAGATTTAGTTTCTGGTAGCTCTTTTAAAAACTTCAATTGTTCTTCTGATAATTTTTCCAAAGCTGCCTTATGTCCGCTTCCATATTTTAATCGAATTGAATTAGCCAAATCAGGCTTAGCAATTAAGTCTTCTAATATGTACTCATGATTTCCTTTTATGATATCAAAACTCCATTCTGAAAGTGCTTCTAGAACTTTGTCAGGATGATAATAATAACCCACAATATCACCAAGAACTAGTAAATGCTCCACACCTTCTTTTTTAGCCTTTTTCAAGACTTCAAAAAGCGCATCATAATTACCATGTATATCAGATATTACGGCTATCTTCATTCTGTAAATATTATATTTTTGATAAGGTCATTTGCAACATCAATTGGTTGTTTTAGCTGGCCTTCAGTTTGCAATGCCTTAAAATTTTCAACATCAGGAAAATCACTAGCTCTCAATGTTTTTTGCATACCTGTATCCATAACACCAGGATTTATATTTAAAAATCTATGCGCTTTATACTCCTCTGCAGCCACATCAAAAAACATTTCAGTAAAAGCCTTTGATGAACAATACAATGACCAATTTCTAATGGCTCTTTTAGCAGCGCCAGAACTAATATTTGCAAATGTTAAAGCGTTAGAATTAAAATTTGAAAGCAAAAATTTAGTAATCAACATCGTTGATTTTATATTAACTGACAATGTATTATCAATCGATAAATCATCAATATTTCCAACTTTGGTTAAAGGTTCTATAATACTCGCATTATTAATAAAGTAGACAGCTTCATTAGTAATTAAATCTTTTAATACTTCAATTTTTTGAATCAATTTATCGTCAGACAAATCAACTTTTATAAAATGAAATCGCTCGGACGAATACTGTTTCTGGTCTTCACTTAACTGTCTGGACAATGAAATAACAAAGCAGTCTTCATAGTTCATTAAAACATCCACAAATGCTTTACCTAAACCTCTACTAGTTCCTGTTATTACGATTGTTTTTTTCATTATTTATGCCTTTGAAACATTTACCTTGTTAATTTTTCCATGCATTATTACATCTAAATAAGAATCATTAAATAGACAATGCTCTTTCAAAACTGCTTCTCTTACGAATCCTGCATTTTCAATGATTTCATATAAATGTGGTCTTAGATCAAAAGCGTATGTAACCAGTTTATGCAACTGTAGTTCTTTAAAAGCAACCTCTTCAATAAGTTTTAAAAAAATAGTCCAATGCTTAGAGAAATAGTCTTGTTCTAATATGGTATTCATTATAAATGAAATTTCTGCGTGCTTGTCGACCCAATTAATATGAACCAAACCGCCATAACCAATACATGCATCATTTTCCATGTAAGAAAATAAGATTTGACTAGGACTTTCCTTACTGAATAGCTCACTAACAACTGATTTAAAATATACCTCTTGATTTTCTCTTGTCAAAGGCTTATCTTGTCTTAAATGATAAATCTGTTCATTTCTCCATTTTAATATATCCATACGATCCTCATAACGAATAGGAACTATAGAGAACTCATCGTTGGAGAATACCTGGTTATGTAATACTTTATATGAATTCATTCTCACTTAGTTTAATCTTTTAAATCCTGAATGGCATACTGGACCATCCAACAAATCATATATATTTAAAGTTTCAGATTCACATTTAGAAATTGTTGCATAAATAGAATCTAAAGCATTGAAATAGCTGTCGATATGCTCGTCATTATGTGCCGTACATGCATAAAAATGTGTGCTAGCTAAGAATCCTCTTTTCAACATTTCTTGTGTTATATAGGTTTTGTATGCTAATGCATTATTACTATTAAAACCATAAGTTGTCATTGCCGAAATCCCAGAAATTGTTATATCTAGATTATGCGTTTCAGCTAGACTTGACCAACCATTCTGAATTTTATTTCCTGTTTCCGTAATTATCTCCCAAGACTTTATACGTTGCATTTCCTTTAGTGTGGCTACTGCAGCACTAGGCCCTATTCTTTCCGTCCAAAACGTACTACTAATAAAAGTAGTTTGAGCAGCTTCCATAACCGATTTACGTCCTACAACTGCTGTAAGTGCATATCCATTTCCAATAGTCTTGCCCATCATTATCATGTCTGGATTTACCTTAAATTTTTGGTAAATACCACCAAATGTTTCTCTAAAACCAGAAGAACACTCATCGAAAATGAGGACTATATTTTTCTGTGTTGCTAGGTCTCTTACTTTCTGCAAAAAGTTATTTTCAGGACCAAAATTTCGCATCACTTCCATTTTAATCACGCCAATATCATTGTTTTCAACAATCTCTAAAAGCTCCTCATAATTATTATAATGGAATGGAAAAACTGAATTTTTCAAATTTCTAGGAACGCCTTTTGGACTTAATCCAGGGATTAAATGTGCAGACAGATCATCACCACCATTATGGTTTGCAGATAAATACCAATCATGCCATCCATGATAACCACAAATAGCTACATTATCTTTACCAGAAGCCGCTCTCGCTATTCTAATAGCGATAGAATTTGCTTCTCCTCCTGTTCTGGCAAATCTCACCATATCTGCCCAAGGATTCATTTCTACTAACTGCTCAGCTAATTGAACTTCCTCAGGGCAATTTAATGTACTCATGTTCCCTCTTTTAACAGTTTCTATAACTGCAGCATCTACTTCATCATTACCATATCCAAGTGTATTAGTGCCTATACCCATAATAGACATGTCTATCAATTCTTTGCCATCTAAATCCCATACTTTGCATCCTTTTGATTTTGAAAAATAGGATGGCCAATGTTCTGGTAAAAACATTTCTGGTCGCTTTGACAGCAACATAGTGCCTCCTGGAATCAATGTTTTAGCTTTTCTATATAAGTCTTGCCCCTTACCCATTTATGTCTTTTTTTAATGACTTTATAAGTCCTTCATTTCTAATAATTTGATCATTCATTTTGGTCAAATTATGCGCTTCTATATAATCTGTATATTCTAACCAAGTTTTTTCGGTACCTAGCTCAAGAATTAGATGCTCTATCAGATCAAAATCTCTTGATTCATCTACTGTCATTCTTATATGAGAAAAGTCTTGTTTACAATCGTAATTAATACTCCTAAAAATGTTGCCACCTCTTACATCACTATTATTTATGATATATGGTGTAACATGTTCTAATTCTGAAACTAAAGTTGCATTTTTCCAAGCTTTCTCTAAAGCCAAAAATTTGAATACCTCAACATCTTGTCCATCAGGAAAATGTTCTATTAAACCATTTGACACATAGTCATAGTTATGGTTTTGGGCGAACTCTATTACCTCGTCAAGTAATTGAGGATCAAGCAATGGACAATCAGATGTTACTCTTACTATCCAATCTGCATTTTCGTCCTTTACAGCGTGATAAAAGCGATCCAACACATTTTCTTCCGAACCTCTGAAGCTTTTATAATCCCATTCTATAGCATTATTATAAATGATAGCGTCTTTATCATTAGTAGTTGTGGCTACTACAATCTCATCTATTCTTACAGACTTGGAAATTCTATCTAAATGTATTTGCAATAAGGATTTACCATTAACTTCCTTGAGTACTTTGCCAGGTAGCCTAGTACTGCCTGTCCGCGCTTGGGTCACTAATATTGTTCTTAATTCCATAGCGAAGGGTTTAATAAATTAATATCAGAAACCTTTATATTGTTAATCTCTTGTACAATATCTTGGCCAATTGTTGGGTTTAATACCGAGATATTATTTACAAGTTGTTCTCTTGAGTCTACACCTATAAGTACATTATCTATTGATTTTTGATGAATACAATAATTCAAAGCTAACTCTGCTACTGAAGATTTTCTATTCTTAGTAATATTAGATAATTGCATTAATTCGGTTTTAAGTCGTCTAACAGTTTGATGATCTGAATTTACATCCTTAAAAAATAAGCCTTGTAAAAGTGCTGATCTTGTGTGTATAATTTTTCCTTTGGCTTTGGCTTTGGCTATGATATCACCTCTTAAATTTGAATTATCAAAAAGATTGAAAGGCAATTGAATGATATCTACCTGCTCATTTATTATGACTTCTTCTATCTCTTCATTATTATAAACCGACACTCCAACATATTTTATTTTCCCACTCGCTTTTAATTGTATTAGACTATTAAAGTTGTTAATATTCTCTTTGTAACTAGAGAAACTATGAAATAGCAAAGCGTGTAATTGACGGACCTTTAAATCATTGAGATAGCGATCTACCTTATCTTTAATTTCAGTATCAAATTGATGTGGCAATTTTGTAATGATTTGAAATAATTTAGTTGGATTTTTTTTATGAAAAGATCCTATAACCTCATGTGCATTTCCATAGGCTTCTGCAGAATCTAACATGGTAATACCGTTGTCATAAGCATGATCAAAAATTGCATGGCTATCTTCTAAAGACACCTTACCTATAGTGTTATTAATACCATAAGCTAAGCCCATTTGAACGGTTCCCAAAATCAATTTATTATTTAAAGTCTTCGACATCTAGTGACATATTTAATGAGTTACAAAGTTTATTGTTATAAACACCTATATCCCTCGTTACTCCATCTATTTTAAATCCTATATTTTTGTATAGCTCTACAGCTTTATTATTATCCTCTATTACTCCTAGTTTGACCTTAGATAATTTAATTTCATTAAAACAATAATCTAAAATTCTTAGTGTTGCCTCTTTGCCATATCCTTTTCCCCAATTTGTTTTGTCTCCCATTAATATCCCATAGTCACCAAAATTGGTTTTATAGTCTATAGGATCAATTTTTATATTGCCTATATGTTTTTTTGTGCTTTTTAAATGAATAGCCCAAAAAAATATCTCGTTTTTATATTGCTCTTCAACATATGCCTTTAATAATTCTAGTGTATAATTTCCTCTTGTTTCTATATACATATTGACTTCGGGATCGTTTATCCAACTCACATATTCATTAGAAATATGCTCATTAGAAACCCTTTTAAAAGTCAAACGTTCAGATTCAAGATCAATATTATTCATTATAAAACATGTTTATTTTTTCAATAACATATGCCTGTTCTTCACCTGTTAATGTGGGATACATTGGTAAACTGATACAATGCTTATAATAATTTTCAGCATTAGGAAAATCACCTTGTTTCCATCCGAATTTTTGATAATACGGCATTAAATGGCATGGTATATAATGAATCTGAGCATAGATATTATTTCGCCTTAAATATTCATATAAACCTAATCGATCTTCTACTTCAATAACATAAAGATGATAGGCATGCCCATCAACAACATCAGACTGTCCTTTTATAAACTGCTTATTTTTAAAAGCATTAAAATATTTTGATGCTATTTCTCTTCTTTTAGAAACGCCCTCATTAGCTCTACTAAGTTGACTCAACCCTAAAGCTGCTTGAAAATCTGTTATGCGATAATTATATCCAAGGTTTTGCATTTCCATATACCAACCAGGATATTCATCTATACCGCCTGCTAGCTCTATAGAATTTTGATATGCATTATTATCTTTAACAATACCATGAGTTCTAAACTGCTTTAGTTTTTCGTAAAGTTGTTTATCGTTTGTAGTAATCATACCTCCCTCACCAGAAGCAATATGTTTTACAGGATGAAAAGAAAAAATTGATAAATCCGCATAGCTTCCGTTTCCACACTTTACTACATTATTTTGATTATTTTTAAAGTAACCACCAGGCGCATGACATGCGTCTTCGATAATCCATAGATTATACTCATCTGCTAAAACTCTAAACTCTTCTAAGTTATGAGCTCTACCAGCAAAATCAACTGGTATTATACCCTTATAAGTACCTATTGGAGATTGTTCTAATAATTGTCTTACCTTATGTATATCCAACAAGTACGTTTCTGGATCTATATCGGAAAAAACAACCTCTCCACCACAATAGCGAACACAATTTGCTGAAGCAGCAAATGTTATTGGCGTAGTAATAACTTTATCCCCTTCTTTCACATCTAAAGCCATTGTACATAGATGTAAAGCTGCTGTTCCATTGGCCAAAGCAACCGCATACTTGCAACCAACATAATTTGCAAAAGCCTCTTCAAATTCTGCTATTTTTGGTCCCTGGGTTAAATAGTCTGAAGTCAGTGTTTTTAATACTTCCTGTATATCCTCATCGGTTATATGTTGTCTTCCGTACGGTATCGCTTTCATTACTCAACTTTAAAATTTGAATCAACATGTTTTTTAATCAAAGTACGTAGAGATTCTACTGATTCCCATTCTGTATTCTTTCCTGAGTTATAAGCAAAGCCCTCAGGTACTAATTTTGCTTTAAAATTTGATATAAATTCATCCTTTTTCCACATTGGTGTTTGAGGCAAAATCACATAGTATTTACCAAGATCATAGGTAAAAAAAGCATCAGATGACGTAATCATTTCTTCATGAATTTTTTCACCAGGTCTAATACCAACAACTTTATGTTCGCAATTTGGTCCAATAGCATCAGCAACATCTGTAATCTTATATGATGGTATTTTAGGAATAAATATCTCCCCTCCCCAAGCAGATTTCATAGCGTGCATAACCATATCAACCCCACCCTGTAGTGAAATATTAAATCTGGTCATAGACTTTTCTGTAATTGGTAATATGCCTTCCTTCCTTTTCTTTAAGAAAAATGGTATAACCGATCCATTAGAACCCATTACATTGCCATATCTAACAACAGAAAATTTTATATTGTGTTTACCCCTTATGTTATTTGCTGCAACAAATAATTTGTCTGAAGTAAGCTTTGTTGCACCATAAAGATTTATTGGTGCACATGCTTTATCAGTTGATAATGCAACTACATTTTGTACATTGGTTTGTAATGCGGCTTGTATAACATTTTCTGCTCCACCGACATTGGTTTTTACACATTCATCAGGGTTATATTCTGCAATATGAACATGTTTCATAGCTGCAGCGTGTATAACATAATCTACATCTCTAAATGCCCTTACAAGTCTTTCTCGATCTCTAACATCTCCAATAAAGAATCTTATCTGAGGAAATTTTGAAACTGGGTAGTCTTGTTCCATTAAATATTGTTTCTGCTCATCTCTCGAAAAGATGACTAGCTTTCTAACGCCAGGCCAATTCTGCAAGATATGCGCCGTAAGTGCTTTACCCAAAGAGCCTGTTCCACCCGTAATCAAAATTGATTTATTTTCTAACATATAATGTTACTAGTTTATTTTTAATAAGGCAAAACCTTAATTAATTTCATTATTACGATTATAACTTTAGAATAAAAATTGAATAGCAGATACGAGGTATCTAAACCTATTTCCTTTTTCTATATTTCTTTTCAATTTATAAAACACTATTAATAGTAATATGAATGCTAATAAGTAAAATCCTATCATTTCGAAGCTGCCATAACTCCTCGATAGAAAAATAAACACTGAGGCTAAGATTAAGTTTAAAGAGCCTAAAAATAAGCTAGCTTTAAAATGACTTAAACCTGAATTTATTAGTACATGATGAATGTGATTATTATCTGCCTTAAAAGGACTATTCTTGTTTATTAGACGTATACTGATAACCCTTATGATATCAAATAGAGGGATAAAAAAGATTGCAGCAATTATTATAAGTTTATTACTCGGTATAAAAGAAAATTCTTGAAATAGTTTCGAGTCTATTGACAAAAACTTAACTGATAAGAAGCCGATACAAAACCCTATGAATAATGACCCTGTATCTCCCATAAAAATCTTCCTGTTTTTAGACAAATTGAAACGTATGTAACCAATAAGTATTCCTAGAAAGCAAAGACAAAGTAAAAAATAGAATTCTAAACCAAAAATTAGAAACAAGAAACCATAAACACTAAATATTACTATACCAATGATTGAAGCTAACCCATCAATACCGTCAATCATATTAAATGAATTAATTATGGTTAAAATAATCAATGTAACTAAAATGTAAGCTGCAAAGTCTGGTATTACACCAATTCCCATAAACCCACCCAAAGAACTTACTTTAAGACAGTTACAAAATAATATCATACCTATCGCTAGCACTTCACTTATTATTTTTGCTCTTGGCGTAGAAACTACCAAATCATCTTTGAGGCCAACAGCGAACATTAAACCGAGTGCAGCAATTAAGTTAATACCAACTCCAGTAGTGTCCCAAGGTTTTATTATAATAAGAACAAATATGACTGTTAGAAAAAACGAAACTCCTGCCATTGTGGGTGTAGATTCTATGTGAGAACTTCTATGATCTGGACGATCAATTAAATCCATACTCTTAACAATCCATCTAATTTTGTTAATCAAAATGGTAACTATAAAAGCAGAACTCAACAAAGTCACTGAAGCAACAATGTATAGGTTGTTCATAATGTAATTGGTTTGATTAATAGCAAAAAGTAACCTGAAAATGAAACAAATTACAACAATACGTATCTGGTTCACAACTCAATTTAACTTTCATTAATATACTACCTTTTTTATCGCTTTACTTCATTATCATTACTACAAATAGCATACAAAGAGTTGTTTTAGTCAAACCGTTTAATTAAGCAGACAAAATACTTATAACTCATGCGTTTATCTGTTTTTTTTCTTTTCATCATATATTGAACAATCCTATAATCTTAGTGTATAGGTAAAGTATAGGTGTTTAAGTAGTGTCTTATTGTAAATTAAGTCAGAATTATCTGTATAAACTATTAATTATGACTAGAGAATTAAACTTTCATCGTAGAACTAATTGGAGCTAGTTTGATATTTAAATAAAGTATCGAGCCTATAAATTTATAAAAACAAAAAAAGTCGAAACTTTCGTTTCGACTTTTCTCTGTACTGAAGACGGGACTTGAACCCGTACGTCCTAATGGACATTGGATTTTAAGTCCAACGTGTCTACCAATTCCACCACTTCAGCATCCTGATTACAGCAATGTAATCAAATTGGTATATTTTAAAGAATAGAGCGAAAGATGGGATTTGAACCCACGACCTCCACCTTGGCAAGGTGATGCTCTACCCCTGAGCTACTTTCGCAATTTTAAAAAGAACTATTACGCTTTTAAAGCGGATGCAAATTTAAAATATTTCTGAGAAAAGCAAAGCCTTTTTTTAAAATAAATAGAATTTATTTTAAGCCTGTTTTTTCTTTATCAACATACGCTTAATTTCATTGAGCTTCATTAAGGCCTCAACTGGTGTTAACGTATCTATATCTGTATGCAAGATTTCGTCTTTTATTTCAACTAACAAAGGATCATCTAGGTTAAAGAAACTCAATTGCAAATCATCCTTCAATGATTTCACCTTATCTGTTAACTCCTCACTAGAATGTGATTTCTCTAACTTAGAAAGAATTTTATTCGCACGTCGAATGACTTGCTGTGGCATTCCTGCCATTTTTGCTACATGAATACCAAAACTATGCTCACTTCCGCCTTCTATTAACTTACGTACAAAAAGTACATTATCTTTTAGCTCTTTCACAGCAACATTGAAATTCTTGATCCTATCAAAGGTCTCAGTCATTTCGTTTAACTCGTGATAATGAGTAGCAAATAAGGTTTTTGGCTTTGCAGGATGCTCATGCAAATACTCACTAATTGCCCAAGCAATAGAAATACCATCATAAGTACTAGTTCCTCTTCCTATTTCATCAAGAAGTACTAAACTTCTGTCTGATATATTATTAAGAATAGAAGCAGTTTCATTCATTTCTACCATAAATGTAGATTCACCCATTGAAATATTATCACTTGCTCCAACTCTTGTGAAAATTTTATCTACTAGGCCAATTCTAGCTTCTTTTGCAGGAACAAAACTTCCTATTTGCGCTAATAGAACAATTAATGCTGTTTGTCGTAAAATAGCTGACTTACCAGACATATTAGGTCCTGTAATCATAATGATTTGCTGCAATTCTCTATCTAAATACAAATCATTTGCTATATACGCTTCGCCTAAAGGCAATTGTTTTTCTATAACGGGATGACGACCATCTTTTATCTCTAAATCGAAACTATCATCTATCTGAGGATATATATATTTATTTGTCTTCGCCAAACTTGCAAAACCACATAAACAATCTAATTGACCAATCAGCTGCGCATTTTGCTGGACCTGAATTATAAACTGATGCATCCAAAGTACTAATTCGGAAAATAGTTGCTGTTCAATTGCTAAAATACGTTCTTCAGCACCTAAAATTTTAGCTTCATATTCTTTAAGTTTTTCCGTTATATAGCGTTCTGCATTAACAAGTGTTTGTTTTCTAATCCACTCTTCCGGAACTTTATCTTTATGCGAATTTCGCACTTCGATATAATAACCAAATACATTATTTGAAGCAATTTTTAAAGACGAAATTCCTGTACGTTGGCTTTCGCGTTGCAACATATTATCAAGATAGTCTTTTCCAGATTTTGATAGGCCTCTTAAGTCATCTAGTTCTTGAGAAAAGCCTTCGGCAATTGTATTCCCTTTTAAAACGTTAACAGGAGCGTCTTCATTTAGGGTTTGTTTAATTTTTTCGCGGAGTAAATCACAATTATTCAAGCTTTCACCTAAAACCTTTAAAGCTTCATTATCACAAGCTTCGGCAATTGATTTTATTGGCACTATAGCTTCTAATGAATTTTTAAGTTGAATCACTTCTCGTGGACTTACTTTTGCGGTAGCAATCTTAGAAATTAAGCGTTCAATATCCCCAATATGCTTAATCTGTCCTTGATTCTTTTGAAGTACAGATTCATTATCTAACAAAAACCTAACAACTTCGTGGCGCTGTTTAATTTTATCTGCATGCTTTAATGGAAGTGCAAGCCAACGCTTTAAAGTTCTACCTCCCATAGCAGAAATAGTCTTATCAATAACGTTGATTAAAGTAACGGCATTTGCATTTGTAGAATGATACAACTCTAGATTTCTGATCGTGAATTTATCCATCCATACATAATCATCGGTTGCAATTCTAGAAATCGTTGCGATATGCTCTAATTTGTTGTGACGGGTTTCACCTAAATAATGAAGCACAACACCCGAAGCAATTATACCTTCATATAAATCTTCTATTCCAAAACCTTTCAATGTATTGGTATTGAAATGCTTAATTAATGTCTCGTTTGCATAATCGGCTTGAAACACCCAATCTTCTAGATAAAAAGTATGAAAGTCATTTCCGAAGGTTTCTACAAACTCTTTTCTACTTTGTTTGGAAATTAAAACCTCACTTGGACTAAAATTTTGAAGTAGTTTATCAATATACTCAGCATTACCTTGAGACGTTAAAAACTCACCAGTGGAAATATCTAAAAATGAAACTCCAATATTCTTTTTTTCAAAATAAACTGCTGCCAAAAAATTATTGGACTTAGAATGTAAAATATCATCATTAAAAGCAACACCAGGTGTAACTAATTCCGTAACACCACGCTTTACAATAGTTTTTGTTTGTTTAGGGTCTTCTAACTGATCACAAATGGCAACTCGCTCACCAGCCCTTACTAATTTTGGCAAATACGTATTTAAAGAATGATGCGGAAAACCTGCTAATTCAGTTTCACTCTCACTACCAGCACCACGTTTGGTTAAGATAATATCGAGTATTTTAGACGCTTTCACTGCATCACTTCCAAAGGTTTCATAAAAATCACCAACCCTAAACAATAGTAATGCATCAGGATATTTAACCTTGATCGCATTATATTGCTTCATTAATGGTGTTACTTTTTTTACCTTTTTAGCCAACTGTTTTCTTTATTTTTGTTGAAATTGTAAGAATGCTAATTTACTTATAATTTGAGGGTTATTGAAGCCTAAAAACTATAAGTTATCTACAAGTGTTGATAAATATGAGAAAGTTAAAAAACGAAGAATTAGACCGATTAGAAGTTTCAGAATTCAAAGCTGCTAAAAAGTCTCCAATTATTATAATTCTAGACAATATTAGAAGTTTAAATAATATAGGCTCTGTTTTTAGAACAAGTGATGCCTTCTTAATTGAAAAGATTTACCTCTGTGGCATTACTGCTCAACCACCTCATAACGATATTAGAAAAACTGCGCTTGGCAGCACAGAAACTGTAGAATGGGAGTATATAGAGAATACTATAGATGTGATTAACTCCTTGAAGACGCAGAACATAAAAATCTGCTCAATTGAACAAGCGGAAAATACAACAATGCTTAATACTTTTAAACCTCAACCTAATACTAAATATGCTTTTGTTTTTGGTAATGAAGTAAAAGGTGTTGCACAAGATGTTGTAAATACTAGCGATATTGTGATTGAAATCCCTCAATATGGTACCAAACATTCATTAAATATTTCAGTAAGTTGTGGTGTTGTAGTTTGGGATGTGTTTAGTAAACTCCACTAGTGAAAAAATTAAAAACACCTTGGTCTACAAAAGACGTAATGCATCAAATTTACGAGCAGCATCTTTGGGGCGGAAAAGACTTGGATTTTTATTCTGGCGAAGGTTCTCACAATCCAGAAATCATTCAACCTTATTTAGATGCTGTACGCTCATTTTTAAAATCTCACAAAGGCAAATTAACTGTTTGTGATTTGGGTTGTGGCGATTTCAATATTGGAAAACAGCTATACAAATATTCTAAAAAATATGTTTCTGTTGATATTGTTGAAACCCTTATCGAAAGAAATAAGAAATTGTATAAACAAGAAAATCTAGAATTTCAATGCTTAGATATTTCGAGAGATGAGCTTCCCAAAGCTGATTGCATCATATTAAGACAAGTACTTCAACATTTATCGAATAAAGAAATTCAAAGTATTGTTAATAAACTAATTAATTACAAATACATAATTCTAACAGAGCATATCCCATTTGGAAACTTTGAACCTAATAAAGATAAAATAGCCAGTCAAGGGATTCGGCTAAAACAAAATAGTGGTGTTAACCTATTAGAAGCGCCTTTTAATTTAAAAGTTTTAAAAGCAAAAAAAATAAACGAAGTCGTTTTAGAAAACAACAAAGGAAAGATTACAACAACACTCTACAATTGTTTCTGACCGCCTATTTCATTTAGCAGCCACAAATAATCCTCACGAGACTTCACAAAATCCTTATCAGAAATATCAATAATCTTAACATTCATTTCTGGCTGACTTTTTAAGAATTCGAGATAACCAGAGTTAATTTTTTCGAGATAATCATCTTTAATATCCTTCTCGTAATTACGTCCACGCTTTTTAATGTTCTTCTGAAGTCGTTCTGTATTTTGATATAAATAAACATATAAATCTGGTTTCGCAATGTCCTTATAAACTTGATAAAATAATTTTCGGTATAATCGAAACTCATCTGCTGGTAAAGTCACCTTAGAAAATATAAGCGACTTATTTACATCATAATCGCTTACCATAAAATCTTTAAACAAATCTAATTGCGATAAATCATCAGAAATTTGCTGATAACGATCTGCCAAAAAAGACATTTCTAAAGTAAATGCATAACGTTCTGGTTCTTTATAAAATTTTGGTAAAAACGCATTATCTGCAAAACGCTCTAAAATTAATTTCGCATTAAAGTCATGAGCTATTTTATTAGCTAAACTGGTTTTGCCTGCACCAATATTACCTTCAATAGCAATGTAATTATAGTCACCAAAAGTAAATGCTCTCTTAGGGTTTTTTAACCATATTTTAATAGGTTCTATTTCAGAATCATCTTCACATTCCTCCAATAAAACTGAAATTAGTTTATTCAATTTTACATGTTCAATATCTTGAGCAATATCGCAAAGTGGTTTTAGAACGAACTTACGGTTTTCCATTTCTGGATGTGGTATTACTAAAGATTTTTCTTCAATAATAACATCGTCGTAAAACAAAATGTCTAAATCTATTTCACGAGATTCATAACCTTCTTTTGTTTTCGATTGTCTTCCTAAATCAATCTCAATGGATTGAAGCACTTTCAAAACCTTCTTAGGTTTCAGTTCTGTTTCTACCTTAATACATGCGTTATAGAAATCATCTCCATCAAAACCAAAAGCAGGTGTTTTATAGACTTTAGATATCTTACTAACCACACCAATTCTTTCATATATAGCATCAACGGCAAGTTGCAAATAGTCTAATTTGTTGCCTTTATTACTTCCTAATGCTATGTAAACATTTTTTGTTGGTGTCATAGAAAGTTCAAAATAACTAAAAGAATAATTAATACTTTATCTTTACTGAAACTATTTATTAACCATTTTCAATGCCATTAAAAGATAAGCTATTAGCACAACGGATTTATTTGTTATTGGGTGCGCTTTTTATAACGTCTTTAGTGGTTTCTAATCTAATATTTCAAAAATTTTTTTATTGGTACCCAATTGATGTTGAGATTTTTGGAAGCAAACTTTTTGAAATTTCTGTTGGTATCTTACCTTACCCAATTACATTTTTAATTACAGATTTAATCAGTGAAATTTATGGCAAAAAACGCGCTAATGATGTGGTAGTCGTTGGTATTTTTGCCTCGATATTTTCGCTACTAATTATTTACACAGCTTCAATTGTACCTGCTACCTCATGGTCTCCAGTAAATAATTCTCTATTTGATACCGTTTTTGGAAATTCTACAATCGCTGTATTTGCGAGTATGCTAACATATTTGTTTGCGCAATTTGTAGATATTCAAATTTATCATTTCTGGAAACGCAGAACAAAAGGCAAACACCTTTGGTTGCGTAACAACTTTTCAACTTGGTTTTCTCAATTTGTTGATACGTTTACTATTGTATTTTTATTATGCTCGTTTGGTATTATCGATTGGACTAATTTTAAAGGCTTATTAATCAGTGGTTTTTTATTTAAAGTATTAGTCGCGGCATTAGATACACCATTTTTATATCTAGGTGTTTATTTATTCAGAAGGCGTTTTAAACTCAAAGTAAACGAAGAAATTGAGCTCCTTTAGATGTTATTAAATCATTAAAACACTCCCAAAGTTTCTTAATAGCACAACTATTCTGCTCTACTTTACGTATAATATATAGAAGCTATTATCAAAATAATAAAGCACTTATGAAGAAAATTTTCAAAATTATTGGAATCATCTTACTCCTTTTTATTGCAATACTAATTGCTATTCCTTTTGTTTTAGAATCTAAAATAGATAGCATCGTTCAGAATTATGGAGATGAAAACCTAAATGCAGATTTAAGTTTTGATGACATTAGTCTAAGCTTAATAAGCAGTTTTCCAAAGGCAGAAGTTAATGTTGATAATTTAAAAATTACAAATAGGTTACCTTTTGAAGGAGAAACTCTTGCCACTGCAAAATCGTTGTCTTTTGAAATGCCAATTGGCGAATTGTTTAAAGGCACGGAAGAACCACTTATTATAAATGAAATTATTGCAGATGAAATGTTATTAACCTTAAAAACTAATAAAAATGGTTCTGTAAATTATGATATTGTAAAAGAAAGTGATGACGCCAATGAAGTAGAAGCAAACTCAAGTCCTACTGGTTTTAGCTTTGATATTGAAAATTACGAACTCAACAATAGTGCTTTCATTTACATTGATGAAGGCGCAAACACAAAACTTTATGCAACGGAGATAAACCATAATGGTAAAGGCATTTTTTCTGGCAACGGTTCAGAATTAGTTACTAAAACCGAAGCTATGATTAGCATAGCTATAGACAGTACCGAATATTTAAGTAATAATATTATAAAGTTAGATGCGCTAATCGGTTTAGATTTAGAGCAAGAAAAATACACGTTTAAAAAAAACAAAGGCTTTATAAATGCTTTACCACTAGAATTTGAAGGCTTTGTGCAATTAGTTGAGCAAGGGCAAGAAATTGATATCAGCTTTAAAAACCCCGAATCGTCTTTTAAGGATTTCTTAGCTGTAATCCCTAACGCTTATGCCAAGAATATTGAAAATGTAACTACAACTGGGAATTTTACTGTCAAGGGTATTATTAAAGGCTTGATGTCTGAAGAAACTATTCCAACTTTAGATATAAACATGCGCTCAGAAAATGCTTCGTTTAAATATCCTGACTTACCAAAAAGCGTTGACAATATAATGATTAATGCTTCGGTTAAAAACACAACTGGTAACGTAGATGATACATTTATTGACATCAATAAACTAGACTTTAAAATTGATCAAGATGTTTTTAAATCTGAAGCGCATATTAAAAATCTAACTGGCAATATTTTAGTCAACGCCAATTTAGATGGTGTTTTAAATTTAGCCAATATTTCTAAAGCTTATCCTTTAGAATTAGAAAATCAATTAAGTGGTATTTTAAAAGGAAAACTGAACACTGCCTTTGACATGAATGCCATAGAGACCAATGCATATCAGCGTATTAAAAATAATGGAAGTGTTTCAATTTCGGACTTTATATTTTCATCTGAAGACATTGTAAATCCTATTCAAATTAATAAGGCAGATTTAACCTTTAAACCAGGAATAGTTAGCCTCAATAGTTTTGACGCATTAACAGGTAAGAGTGATTTCTCTGCAACAGGAACTATTAATAATTTACTCGGGTTTCTATTAAGTAATAAAAAGCTTCAAGGGAATTTTAATGTCAACTCAAACACATTTGCTATTTCAGATTTTATGGTAGAAGATGAAACTGCAACTGAATCCTCAAATAAGACAACATCAGATTCAGAATCTCTAAAAATTCCTGACTTTTTAGATTGTGCTATTACTGCCAATGCAAAATCTGTTCTTTATGATAACCTAACATTAAAGAATGTAAATGGTGAGCTATTAATAAAAGATCAGAATGCTAATTTAAAAGACATGACAACAGATTTGTTTAAAGGTCAGCTAGGAATTTCTGGTAATGTTTCTACTAAAGGTGTCAAACCAAAGTTTGATATGAAGTTAGCAATGCAACAGTTTGATATTTCACAGTCATTTAAAGAATTAGAACTATTGAAGTTTTTAGCACCAATTGCTAAAATACTTAAAGGAAAACTCAATTCTACAATAGATTTAAATGGTATTTTAGATGAAAACTTTACACCAGATTTAATGTCTATTTCTGGAGATGCTTTAGCTGAAGTATTAACCGATAATATTAGTTCAAATCAAAGTGCTATTCTTTCCGGTCTCAGTGATAAACTAGATTTTTTAGATTTAGATCAATTCGATTTTAAAGACATTAAAACTAATTTAAGTTTTGAAAATGGGCAAGTTTCAGTGAAGCCATTTACTTTTATATATAAAGACGACATCCCTATTGAAATATCTGGAACGCATAGTTTTTCTAACACAATGGATTACAGTGCTGTTCTGCAAGTACCAGCTAAATATTTAGGAAGTGAGGTCAATAGACTCATCGGAAAAATAAATGATTCTGAAGTTGACATTATTAAGATTCCTGTAACTGCAACTATTGGAGGAACAGTTACAAAACCAAATATTAAAACTGACTTAACAAGTGGTATTTCTAATTTAACGAAACAACTCATTGAAATACAAAAACAAAAATTCTTAAATCTAGGAACAAATCAAATTAATGATTTATTAGGTGGTCTTGTAGGAGGTGATTCTAATACTAAAGAAACGGATTCTACTAAAACTAAAACTGACAGCACAAAAACAACTATTGATGATAATATAAAAGAAGGTTTAAATTCTGTTTTAGGCGGACTTCTCGATGGGAAAAAGAAATCGAAGGACAAAAAAGTACAAGATTCAACTAAAAACGACTGACATTTACGTCAAAACCATACTTTTTTCACAATTTCTGTTAATAATTGCCCGTTTTTTTGGATTTCTTAAATATTACGTTATCATGTGGGTTCACAAATTTTAAAAAGGATACATGAGGCAGTTAAAAATCACCAAGCAAGTTACCAATAGAGAAGATAAATCATTAGATAAATATCTTCAAGATATAAGTAAGATTCCACTAATTACAGCGGAAGAAGAAGTAGAATTGGCACAACTTATACGTAAAGGTGATCAAGTTGCATTAGATAAACTAACAACAGCGAATTTGCGTTTTGTTGTTTCTGTAGCTAAGCAATATCAAAATCAAGGATTAAAACTTCCAGATTTAATAAACGAAGGTAATGCTGGTTTAGTAAAAGCAGCAAAGCGTTTTGATGAAACAAGAGGTTTTAAGTTTATATCTTATGCCGTATGGTGGATTAGACAAGCTATACTTCAAGCATTAGCAGAACAATCTCGTATTGTACGTTTACCATTAAATAAGATTGGTACAATCAATAAGATTAATAAAGCGTTTTCGCATTTAGAACAATTACACCAAAGACCTCCAAATGCTGAAGAAATTGCTCGCGAGTTAGATATAAGCGCACGTGAGGTTAAGCAATCTATGAAAAACTCAGGTCGTCACTTATCTATGGATGCACCATTAAAAGATGGTGAGACATTTAGTTTATATGACGTAGTTAGTGCGAGTGAGTCACCAAGACCAGATAAAAATTTAATGAAGGAATCACTGAATCTAGAAGTTGAGCGTGCTTTAGAAACGTTAACTCAAAAGGAAAGTGATGTTATTCGTTTAAATTTTGGTATTGGAGATCAGCCACCAATGACCTTAGAAGAAATAGGTGGAATCTATGACTTAACAAGAGAACGTGTTAGACAAATTAGAGAAAAAGGCATTCGAAGATTAAGACATGCAAGTAAGAGTAAAATTTTAAAGACCTATTTAGGGTAATTAAAATAATTTAATTTTTTATTTTCAAATAGTTAGCATATATTTGCCGACCATTTGCAAGAATTAGATAACAAAAATATATCGATATAATGATTAAAATCGAAATCAAAGAAGGAGAAAATATAGAACGTGCACTTAAGCGTTACAAGCGTAAACACAGAAATGTGCAGATTATGCAAAACTTAAGAGAGTCTCGTTATTTCACAAAACCTTCTGTAAAAAGAAGAAGAGAAATTCAGAAAGCTGAATATATTCAAGGTCTTAGAGACGCTGAAAACGTATAGATTTTAATCTACGTATTTATAATATACTAGAGCAATAGAAATATTGCTCTTTTTTGTTTGCACATCTTTTCCAAACTTTATGTGTCTCATTTGTAAGTTATCTAAAACTTATACTACAAATGAGTCATGCTTATTCTATACTTTTTTATTGGTCTTTTAGCTTCAATTATTGGAGCATTACCTCTAGGCGCTTCTAATATTGCTGTAATTAATACTACACTTAAGCAAAATGCGTCTCAAGCATTTAAAATAGCAATTGCAGCAGGTATTGCAGAAGTCATTTTGTCTTATTACGCTTTGCACTTTAATATGGCAGTAAAAGATTTTTTCAATGCCAATCAATGGTTACAAATTAGTATTGCTATACTTCTATTAGGTATTGGCAGTTTTCTATTCTTTAAATCCAATAACAGAAAATCAAAGTCTGCAACAAAATCAAATAAACTTTTAAAATCAAAATACGCTACAGGTTTTCTACTAGGTCTTTTAAATCCACCAGTATTAGTTTATTGGCTTGTAGTTTATGGATTTATCAATACTAATAATATTATGTTGTCATTACAATCTTCTTTACTAGTACTATTTCTATTTTTTGTTGGTGTATATGCTGGTAAGATTCTAACACTATATATATAAAGTAGATTTAGCATAGTAATTAAGCAAAAGTTTAGGAATATAAACGTGATTATTAATAAAGTAACTAGAAGTCTCTTATTCTTTATTGGATTGGTAAATGTATTTAAAATCTATTTCATTTAGATATTTAATTCCACTACCAAGCCTTCATTCGCTCTAATATTGAATACTGTATTATCTTCAAATATTAGGTACTGTCCTTTTATACCAACTAATTTACCTGAGTACTCTAGTTGCTTTTTTATATTTAAGCTATTTGGTTTTTCTGGGTAGTGTTCTACCGGAAATTTTAAATGTGTTTCAGAATTATACTCTATAAAATAATCTTGGGCTTCTTCAGGAATATATTGTTTTAACTTTTGCCTCCATTCCAAAAGATTTTCATCCTCAATATCATTTTTTAGCATTTTTCTCCAGTTGGTTTTATCTGCTACATAATCTTTTAAAGCTACTTCTGTAATACCAGCTAAATATCTATTTGGAACCTCAACTATTTCAACTGCTTCATGAGCACCTTGGTCTATCCAACGCGTTGGCACTTGACTTTTCCTTGTTACACCAACCTTTACATTACTAGAATTTGCTAAATACACTATATGTGGCTGCAATTGCACCTTTTTCTCATATTCCAAATCACGATCTTCCTTTCCTATATGTGCTGTACTTAACTCTGGTCGCATTATCCAATCACCTGCTAAAGGTTTATCGAAGAAACATGTTTTACAAAAGCCTTGTCTATATATTGGGCGATCTAATCCGCAACTTAAGCACTGATGCCCAACGAGTTTCATTTCAATAGTCTTATTCAATAATTGATTCATATGAATAAAATCATTTTCAAAGACCAAATAATATTGAATTGGTTCTAAAAACTCAGTTTGCATTTTTGTAAGGACACCTTTATAAAGCATAAAAGAAATTTAGTATTTTTAACGCATAAGCTTCTTTAAATTAAATATAAAGATGCTTATAAAATGAAGATTTACGACTACAAAACCTAACTAGTAATATAAATCTCGCTTAGAGAATAAAGATAACTAATCCATGCCAATTCCAATTGTAAATTCTATTGCTTCTTGGTTTTTGAAAAAACGATTTCATCAGATAGAATTGTTTCTCAAATATCCTAATGAAGTACAAAATGAATTGCTCTTTAGTCTACTAAAAATAGCAAAAGACACTGAAATTGGTCGGCAATATGACTTTGCATCAATAAAATCGTATAAAGATTTTAGCGAGCGTATTCCTGTTGTTAATTACGAAGCTTTTCAACCATTAATTGAACGGTCTAGAAATGGGGAATACAATATTTTTTGGCCAAGACCTATTAAATGGTTCGCGAAATCTAGTGGAACAACTAACGCAAAAAGTAAATTTATTCCTGTTAGTACTGAATCTTTAGAAGATTGTCATTATGCAGGTGGTAAAGACTTATTATGTATGTACCTCAATAATAATGAAGGCTCTCAAATGTTTACTGGAAAGAGCTTACGTCTTGGAGGCAGTAAAGAACTTTATAAAGAAAACGGTACCATATTTGGAGATTTAAGCGCAATACTAATAGATAATATGCCTTTTTGGGCAGAATTTAGTAGTACTCCTAGTAGCAGAGTTTCATTAATGAGTGAATGGGAAACAAAAATGGGAGCTATTGTAGATGAAACTATTGATGAAAACGTAACCAGCTTAACAGGTGTACCATCCTGGATGCTAGTTTTACTCAATAATGTTTTAGATAAAACAGGAAAAGATAACCTTTTTGATATTTGGCCTAATCTCGAAGTTTACTTTCATGGTGGAGTGAGCTTCCATCCTTACATTGAACAATACAGAGCAATACTACCGAAAAAGCAATTTAAGTATTATGAAATCTATAATGCTTCAGAAGGTTTTTTTGCTATCCAAGATCAGAATAACTCAGGAGATTTATTACTAATGTTGGATTATGGTATTTTCTATGAGTTTATACCTATGGATACTTATGGGACTCTAGAGCAAAAAGTAATACCCTTGAGTGATGTAAAACTGAATATTAATTATGCTTTAGTAATTACTACTAATGCTGGTCTTTGGCGTTATAAAATTGGTGATACTATTCGTTTTGTTAGTTTAAGTCCACATCGTATCAAAGTTTCTGGTCGTACTAAACACCACATTAATGTCTTTGGAGAGGAGTTAATCATTGAAAATGCTGAAGATGCTCTTAAAAAAGTATGTAAACGTACTTCAGCTGAAGTTGTAGACTATACAGCAGCTCCAATTTTTATGAATGGTAAAGAAAAAGGTGCTCACGAATGGATCATTGAGTTTAAAAAGCCACCTGAAAGCATCAACTATTTTAATGAATTATTTGATAATGCATTAAAAGCCTTAAACTCTGATTACGAAGCAAAACGCTATAATAACATGACTTTAAATAAGCCTACTATTCACATGGCTAGACCAAATCTATTCTATGATTGGTTAAAGGAAAACGATAAGCTTGGTGGACAACATAAAGTACCACGTCTATCTAATTCTAGAGATTATATAGAAGAATTATTACGCTTAAACAATACATAAGCTACTCTAATTTTAATTAAAGGAATGAGCATATTCTTTACATTAAAATGCAACTGACCCTTCATCGTTAAAAACAACATTAAATTTTATTACATCGACTAATCAATAGTCTTTAACCAAAAAATAAATTAAACAACGTTTACTTTATTTTAAGCCTATACCTTGCGGTAAATAAATGTGCTATTTATTATTATAATCCCTTAAGAACTAAATAAAATATTGCCATGCAATATTATATTAATCAATCCTAACTAAATAAAAAAACCACAATTTCAAAATTAGAAATTGTGGTTTTTACTTATAAAGTTTTGTTTTTACGAGACGGCTTTCAATTTCTTTAAAGTTGACTTAGATAACCTATCTTCAGCATACGTTTTGGTAACATTAAGTTTTGTTTCACCAGAACCTGGTAAATCAAACATAGCTTCAGTTAAAATTTCTTCGCACAGTGAACGTAAACCACGTGCTCCAAGCTTATACTCTATGGCCTTACTTACGATATATTCTAGTGCACCTTCTGTAATTGTAAAAGCGACTTCGTCCATTAAAAATAATTTTTTGTATTGTTTAATAATGGCATTTTTAGGCTCAGTTAAAATAGCTCTTAATGTCTTAGCATCTAACGGATCCATATGTGTTAACACAGGTAGACGACCTATAATCTCTGGTATTAAACCAAAGTCTTTTAAATCTTTAGGAATAATGTACTGCAAGATATTATCGTTATCTACATTATCATCAGAATTTATAGAACTATAACCAATAGCTTGCATATTTAAGCGTTTTGTAATAACGCGCTCAATGCCATCAAATGCACCACCAGCAATAAATAATATATGCTCTGTGTTAACTTCAATAAACTTTTGGTCTGGATGTTTACGACCTCCTTTAGGTGGTACATTAACAACAGTTCCTTCTAACAATTTTAATAATGCTTGTTGAACACCTTCACCAGAAACATCTCTCGTTATTGAAGGGTTATCACTTTTACGAGCAATTTTATCTATTTCATCAATAAAAACAATACCTCGTTCAGCTTTTTCAAGATTATAATCAGCAGCTTGTAATAAACGTGTTAAAATACTTTCAACATCTTCACCAACATAACCAGCTTCTGTTAAAACAGTTGCATCTACAATTGCCAAAGGCACATTTAACATTCTTGCAACTGTCTTTGCCATTAATGTTTTACCTGTACCAGTTTGCCCAACCATAATGATATTACTTTTTTGTATTTCAATATCATCATCAGATGGAGGTTGTAATAAACGTTTATAATGATTATAAACGGCAACGGACATAACTCGCTTTGTATATTCTTGTCCAATTATATATTCATCTAAAAAAGCTTTAATTTCTTTCGGCTTTCTCAACATTAACTCAGCACTTAAATCTGAATTTCCTGTTTGTTTAGATTCTTCAATAACAATTCCATGCGCTTGTTCTATGCAACGATCACAAATGTGAGCATCTAGACCTGCAATAAGTAAATTTGTTTCTGGCTTCTTTCTACCACAAAATGAACATTCTAATTCTTCTTTTGCCATAATTAAATTCTAGTTAGGAATTAATAGTCGTAATTATAAGGGTTTACTTGCGTTGTAGCACTTCATCAATCATACCGTAATCTAATGCTTCGTTAGAAGTCATCCAATAATCACGGTCAGAGTCTTTTTCAACTTGGTCATAAGTTTTACCTGAATGACTAGAGATAATATCATACAATTCTTTCTTAATTTTCAAGGTTTCTCTTACTGCAATTTCCATATCAGATACTTGACCTTGAGTACCACTCATTGGTTGATGTATCATAACACGAGAGTGTTTTAAAGCTGAGCGTTTTCCTTTTTCTCCAGCACACAATAATACTGCTGCCATAGAAGCTGCAATACCTGTACATATTGTTGCTACGTCTGGTTTTATAAATTGCATTGTATCATAAATACCCAAACCTGCATAAACAGATCCTCCTGGTGAGTTTATATATATTTGAACATCTTTAGATGCATCAGTACTTTGAAGAAATAATAATTGGGCTTGAATAATATTTGCAACCTGATCATTTACGCCAGTACCTAAAAAGATAATTCGATCCATCATTAAACGAGAAAACACATCAAAAACAGCAATGTTCATTTGACGCTCTTCAATAATATTTGGTGTTAGGTTTGTAGGATACATACTCTGTATAATTTTATCATAGTACATACTATTTACACCTTGATCTTTTATCGCAAATTTTTCAAATTCTTTTCCGTAATCCATTTATTTTTAAATCTTTTAATTGTTGAAATTTGTATTATTCTTAATCTAATGATATCCCGATAATAAGTTCAGGACGACACGAATTTTTCATAGAAAATAAGTGCCAAAAAAAGCGTAAAACTTTTCAGTTCTACGCCTTAAAGATACTAATTAATTCAATATCGATTAACTGTAGAATTCTTTAACAAAATCATCATAAGTGATTTCTTTTGTCTTAATATTTGCTTCAGCTTTATATAAGCCTAATAGTTTTTGGCTCATTAACTGTTCTGATAAACGCTTCACCTCATCTTGGTTTCCTAAAATACGTGCTGCAATATCTTCTAATTCTTTTTCTGAAGGATTCATTTGACCAAATTGAGCCATCTGACCTTTTATCATTTCCATTGAATAGGCTTTCAAATCTTCAAACTGAACTTGTAATTTGTGTTCGTTGATAAGTTTCCCTTCTATTAACTGATAACGCATGCTTTTTTCTGACTTTTCATATTCTTCTTTAGCTTGGTCTTCTGACATCACTTCTTCACCCGCAGTTTGCATCCATTTCTGTAAAAAACTTGCTGGTAAATCGAACTTTGTATTTTCTACTAAATATTCAGTAACATCGTTCAATAATTTCTGATCACCTTGTTGCACAAATTGCTTCTCAGAATCTTCTTTAATCTTCTCTTTCAATTCTGTAACAGAAGTTACAATGGCTTTACCGAATAACTTATCAAACAATTCCTGATCTAAATCCGCTAATTCTCTACCATTGATTTCAGTGATTTCAAAATTAACTTCGACATTTAAACCATCAGCAATATCTTGAGGTACCTTTAAAAATGTCATTAAATCATTGTCATTATTAAACAACCCTTTAGTCTTAAGAGTAATAACGTCACCTACTTTAGCTCCGATAAATTTCTTTGGGTTAGTTTTCCCCTTTAATTTATCTAAAGTCATCATTGTAGAATTATCGATCCCTTTTTCTTCATTGAAGAAGGTACCAGTAACCTCTGAATCTTTATCTGCTTCATTTTGTGAAATTATTTTACCATATTGCTTTTGGATATGCTCAATTTGGTTATTGATCATCTTATCATCTGCAACTATGTTATAATGCGTAATTGCTTTTTTGCCTTTTAGTTTTACATCGAATTCTGGTGCTAAACCTAATTCAAACTCAAAAGAAAATGCGTCTGCATCCCAATCTAAATCGTCTTGAGGTTTAGGTAATGGGTTACCTAAAACGTCTAGCTTTTCTTCAACCAAATACTTCCCAAGAGCGTCTTGTAATAATTTATTCACCTCATCAACTAACACAGCCTTACCATATTGTTTCTTAACCATTCCCATTGGTACATGACCTTTTCTAAAACCTGGAATGTTTGCAGACTTTCGATAATCTGTTAAAATCTTTTCTACTTTATCACTATAATCTTCTTTAGCGATATCCACTGTTACAACTGCATTTAATGCATCAATGTTTTCTCTTGTAATGTTCATTTTTTTGAAACTAAAATTGGGCTGCAAAAATACAATATTTTTTACAACCCAACAATACTTTTAACCCTTTGATTGTTATACCATTTATACTTTCAAAATAACTGCAATAAAACGCCCTTTTTAACTTTCCATTTCTGTTAAAAACAGGAAACGTAGCTTAGGCTATGCTTTAATTTTTACCATCGTATAAAATTAAAAATCATCATTTCATTTAGCAATGATTTCAAAACATAAATGTTACAGCTATTTTTTGTCTTTTTTTAAGAAGGAATGTAGCAACGATTGAAGAACACATAAAAGCACACTAAAAAGTATTGCTGTCCATATACCATCTACACTAAATCCATCAATAAGTTTATCTGCCAATAAAATAATAAGTGCATTGATTACAAATAAAAATAATCCTAATGTCAATATTGTCACAGGCAAAGTCAAAATAACTAAGATTGGCTTTACTAATATATTTAATACAGAGAGTACGGCTGCAACAATCAAAGATGTTATATAGTTGTCTACATAGACTCCATTAAGAACTTCTGCTAGCACAAAAACTGCTACTGCGTTTAATAATAGTTTGATCAGTTTATTCATTTTCTAATGTTATTTATTTTATTCAACCATAAATACAATTGGTATTGAAAATGGCATTGCTACTGGTTTTCCACGTTGATAACCTGGTGTGAATCTTGGCATTTCTTGCATTACACGTTGTGCTTCTATTCTTAATATAGGATGTGGTGCTTTTATTTTAGTAATGCTAACATAACCGTATTTATCTACCTTAAACGTTACAAATATCCTCTGTTTACCTTTTAGTCCTAGTCCCTTAGCTTTGTTTATATCAAAATTTACTGATATAAGTTGCGCCACATTTTGATTGATACATTTTTTTCTGGCTTTATTACCGAATAACTCTTCGCAACCAGGAAATATAGCAACGCGTTCTATCACTCCATCAGGAACTATTGTAGGTTCTATATCTAAATCCTCTACTCCTTTAGATACTTTTATCTTTTTTATTTTCTTACCGTTAGCATCATATTTAATCCAAGTCTTAGAAAATTCATTATTAGTATAAGCTCCTTTCCATAGAAGATTACCATTTTCGTTAAATCGTTTTTCTTCACCTTGTTTTTTATCCTTTAAAATTATGCCTTTAAGTTTTAGTTTACCATTAGGATAAAAAGATTCGTAAATTCCATTCCTAGAGCCCTTTTCATAGCTTACGCTCCACTCTAATTGACTTTGCACATCATATTGTCTCCATTTACCATAAAGCTCGTAGTCTAAATAATTTGCTTCTACTTTTAAAGAACCATCTTCTCTAAACTCTTTATAATAACCGCTTTTTCGAGCTCGCTCATAGAATAATTTTCCGCTCTCATAGTAACCTCTTATTACAATAATGCCATTTTCTTTTACACCTTTACGCCTTACAACACCATTCTCATAGAATGAAGTTCCTTCAAAATCCATTTTGCCATTAGTATAACTAAATGTACTCGAAATTTGTCCGTTTTTATGATAGGCTATCCAAGCACCAACTCGTTTATTGTTTTTATGTTGACCTTCAACTTTTAACTCTCCAGTTTTGTAGTAGTCTTTAAAAGGACCATCTGGTTTTTCTTGGGAGAATGACAAATTAAAGCTTGAAACAACTAAAAGGATTACGAAAATGTATTTCATATTTTAAAAGTACTAATTTTTAGGATGGTAGAAAATCAATTACTGCTCTGTAAAAATCTTTAGGATTTTCTGCATGCAACCAGTGACCTGCATTACTGATTGTTACTATTTCTGAATTTGAAAAATGCCTTTGAATATTGGCTTCATCTGCTTCACCAATATATTCAGAACGATCTCCTCGTAAAAACAAGGTCTCCTTTTCAAATGTTGCATGCATTGGTAATACTTCACCAACTTCCGAAACATTTTCTTTCAAAACTTCTAAATTGATTCTTAAACCCAATTGCCCTTTTTCAACCCAATATAAATTTTTGAGTAAAAACATTCGCGTTCCTATTTCATCTACATAATAACTCAATGCTATATCTGCTTGCCCTCTACTTTTTATTTCAGAAAAATCTAAACTACTCAACCCTTCTAATATAGCATCATGATGAACTGGATAATATCGCGGTGAAATATCTGCTACTAAAAGCTTGCTTACCAATTCTGGATATTTAGTCGCAAATAACATTGCAGTTTTGCCTCCCATGGAATGCCCTAACAAAACAATATCACTTAACTCGTTTTCATCGCAATAGTGTTTTAAATCTTCTGCCATTAACTCATAATCAAAATCATCTGAGTGAAAACTACGTCCATGATTGCGTTGATCAACTAAATGCATTTTAAAATTAGACTCAGAAAACTGTCTAGCTAATGTTTTCCAATTGTCACCCATTCCTAAAAAGCCGTGAAGAATTACGAATGGCTTTCCTTCTCCAAAAGTATTTGAATGTAATATCATTTTAACTTATCTAAATACATACCAATTACATTCTCAGCTCCCATATATAAACTCTCGGCTATTAATGCATGCCCAATAGAAACCTCAAGTAAACCTGTAATATTTTCTTTGAAGTATTTTATATTGCCAAGTGATAAATCATGTCCAGCATTGATACCAAGTTGTAAAGTGTTTGCTAATCCTGAGCACTCCATATATGGTATTATAGCTTCCTTATTTCCTAAACTATATTGATGCGCAAAAGCTTCAGTATAAAGTTCTATTCTATCAGTTCCGGTTTCTTTAGCTCCTTCTACCTGATGTAAGTCTGGATCTACAAATATGGAAGTTCTAATACCATTGCTTTTAAATTCTTTAATTACTTCAACTAAAAAATCTTTATGTTTAATCGTGTCCCAACCTGCATTAGATGTAATAGCATCAACGGCATCTGGCACCAATGTTACTTGTGTTGGTTTAATATCTAAAACCATATCTACAAACTTCGGAATAGGATTCCCTTCTATATTATATTCTGTATAAACTTCTGGTTTTAAATCATAGGCATCTTGATAACGAATATGACGCTCATCTGGTCTTGGATGAATCGTAACACCTTCTGCTCCAAAATGCTGTACATCTTTAGCAAATTGAACCACATTAGGCACATCTCCTCCTCTACTATTTCTTAAGGTTGCTATCTTATTTATATTAACACTTAGCTTTGTCATTTTATAGAATTTGTCATACAAAAATACAAACTACAACACGCTTTTTATGGTAATTTTTGATTAATTTGCAGGATATTTAAAGCCTAATATGCAACTACAAGATTTAGTTATTAATGACATAAAGCCACTCAGTTTAAATGACAAAGTCAGTGATTTGCAAATGCTTTTTAATCAACTGACCTATTCACATATTCCTATTCAGAAAGATGGAGTTTATTTAGGCTGTATTTCTGAAACTGATGTACATTGTTTTGAAAGTGTAAAATCAATTAGTGAATGTCATCATACAATCGAAGGCTTTTTTGTAAGACCTACTTCAAACTGGCTAGATGTGTTAGAGGCTTTTGCTCAAAATGATTCTAACGTAATGCCTATTTTAGACCACAACAATAAATATCTAGGCTATTACGAACTCAATGATATCATTCACTTGTTTAATGAAACACCTTTCTTCTCTGAGCCAGGTGGAATCTTAATCGTTGAAAAAGGAATTCATGATTATTCATTCAGTGAAATTAGTCAGATTGTAGAATCTAATGATGCCAAACTATTAGGTGCATTTATTTCTAAAATGGAAAGCGATTTAGTTAGAATAACGATAAAAATTGGAAACGCAAGTATTAATGATGTCATCCATACCTTTAGACGTTATAGTTACAATATCATTTCTGGGCATGAAGAAGATTCTTATATCGAAAACCTAAAAGAACGCTCTCAATATTTAGACAAATACCTAAACATGTAAGGAATGAAAGTAGCAGTATATGGTCAGAATTACGCAAAGGAGGCGACTCAAGAAGCTTTTGAAATTCTCTTAGAAGTACTTTTAGAACATAAAGTAAGTATATATGTTGAAGTTGACTTTTTAAGTCTTCAAAATGATGCTTTAAAAAATAGTTCTGCAGTAAGAAGTTTTAAAGACTTAGATAAAAGTTATGACTTACTTATCAGTATTGGTGGTGATGGTACAATACTAAGAGCCATAACTTATGTTAGAGATTTAGGTATACCGATTGTTGGTATTAACACAGGTCGACTAGGTTTTTTAGCAACCGTACAAACTGACGATATTGCATCAGCACTTTCGGAGATATTTAAAGGCAACTATAAAATTTCTGAACGTTCTTTACTAAGTGTAGATACACATCCTAAACATAATGACATTGAAGAAACACATTTTGCACTTAACGAGATTGCTATAAGTAGAAAAAATACAACTTCGATGATTACAGTTGAAACACATCTAAATGATGAGTATTTAACTTCTTATTGGGCAGATGGTTTGATTCTATCAACACCAACAGGTTCCACTGGTTACTCCTTAAGTTGCGGAGGACCAGTAATTACTCCAGCTACTAAAAATTTCGCATTAACTCCTATAGCGCCTCATAACCTTAGTGCTCGTCCGTTGATTATTCCAGACGATACAAGGGTAAGTTTTAAAGTAGATGGTAGAGAAGATCAGTTTTTAATGTCTTTAGATTCTAGAATTGTTACATTACCAAACTCTACTATAGTTAATGTAAAAAAAGCAAACTTCGTAATTAAAATGGTTGAACTCTTAGATGAAACTTTTTTAAATACCCTCCGAAAAAAACTACTTTGGGGCGAAGATCGTCGTAATTAGACAATAAATACCACCAAAATCTGTTTATCTGTAATACATTTTGTGTCAAATTATTTAACACAAATCATAATTGTTATATTTGCAAACTTTGAAAAATTTATGAGGTATTTTTTTCTAATTCTATTAAGTCTATTTGTGGTTAAAAACGTTGATGCTCAAATCTATGAGGTTGGCATTTTTGCTGGTGGCAGTAATTTTATTGGCGATGTTGGTGAGACCACCTATATTTCGCCTAATCAAGGAGCATTTGGAGCTATAGTAAAGTGGAATAGAAGTCCTAGACATTCTTTTAGAGCTTCATTGATTTTTTCAAATTTAGAAGGTGTTGACGGAAAATCAGATGATCCAAGACGAGTACGACGAGGCTATCGCTTTAATACGAGTATTCTTGAAATTTCTGCTGGTATGGAATTTACATTTTTAGATTTCGACTTACATACAAGTGACATGAAAGGCACTCCTTATTTATATGGAGGTATTTCCTTGGCCAATCACGACAATTTTTATTTTAATCAAGCTGGTCAGGTAACTTCAGAGAATACAAGTAGTTGGGCATATGGAATTCCTATGGCATTAGGTTATAAGACTAATATTACTAATCACCTTATATTAGCAGCCGAGATTGGTGCTCGTTATACATTTTCTGATGAACTAGATGGAAGTGTGCCTGATGCAGAATTTAGAGAACAATTTAGCTTTGGAAATACAAATAGCACAGATTGGTATGTATTTTCAGGATTTACCTTAACTTACACCTTTGGTAGAAGACCTTGTTATTGCAATTTTTAAATGAGTCTTAAAGAACAATTAAACAAAGAGAAACTTCCCAACCATGTAGCAATTATAATGGATGGAAATGGTCGTTGGGCAAAACAACAAGGCTTTATGCGTGTTATTGGCCATGAAAATGGCACAAAATCAGTAAGGCAAACTGTTGAAGCAAGCGCAGAATTAGGTATAAAAAACTTAACCTTATATGCCTTTTCTACAGAAAATTGGAATAGACCAAAGCTAGAAGTACAAACTTTAATGAAACTTTTAGTAAAATCATTAAAGAAAGAAATAAAAACTCTACAAGACAATAACATAAAGTTATCTGCTATTGGGTGTCTAGGTGATTTACCAAAAAAGGCCCATCAAGAACTTTTAGATGTTATAGAAAAGACAAAAAATAATACGAATATGACATTAACCTTGGCATTAAGCTATGGATCTCGTGAAGAAATTGTTAATGTTATTAAAGAATTATCACTTAAAGTTAAAAATAATATAATTTCTACAGAAAGTATTGATGAATCCATTATTAATAAGCATCTTTACACGCAAAATTTACCAGATGTTGACTTACTTATTCGCACAAGTGGTGAACATCGTATAAGTAACTTTTTGCTTTGGCAAATAGCTTACGCAGAATTATATTTTACAGATATTTTATGGCCAGATTTTAAAAAAGAGAATCTATATGAAGCGCTAATAAATTATCAAAATAGAGAACGAAGATTTGGAAAAACAAGCGAACAACTCACCTAACATATCAGTATTGAAATCAATTAAAACCCTTATTTGTACTGTATTCTTTTTTACAATTTCATTTACTAGTAATTCTCAAGTACAAGGTGGAGAAAAATATTTAATTAAAGAGATTACAGTTACTGGAAACACTAATTTTAGTGCACAAACTATAATTGCATACTCAAAACTTAGAAAAGATGAAGAGATACAAGTTGGTGGTGAAAAAATTGCCAATGCTGTAAAAACTTTATGGAAATCAAATCTGTTTAGTAGTATTGATATTTATGTTACTAATATCGAAGGTCGTAATGCAAACCTAGAAATCAACCTTATTGACTTGCCTGAACTTTTAGATCTTACTATTGAAGGTGTTAAAAAAGGAAGAAAAGACGAGATTATCAATGAGAATAATCTTAAAACCGGCCAGAAAATTACTGAAAACCTTCTTGCAACAACAAAAAACTTCCTTACCAATAAATATAAAAAGAAAGGTTTTTATAACACTAAAGTTAATATCACAACATCTCAAGTTATTGACTCTGTTGAGAAAGAACGTGTTAACATGTTTATAAAAATAGACAAAGGTAAAAAGGTAAAAATAAAGAAGATAACTTTTGACGGAAACGAAAAAATAAAGGACAAAAAGCTTCGTAAAGCAATGAAAAATACGAAGAAAAAGAATCCTATTCGTATTTTAAAACGTTCTAAATATATAGAAGAAGATTTCAAAACCGACCTCGTTAGTGTTGTTGATTATTACAAAGAGAATGGTTATAGAGATGCAAGAATTTTATCTGATTCCATAACTTATGTAGATGATAAAACTATAAGTTTAAATATCGAAGTAGAAGAAGGTGAAAAATATACATTTGGTAAGATAACCTTTGTAGGAAATACAGTTTATACAGATAGACAATTAGCCGCAATTCTTAGAATAAAAGAGGGTGATACTTATAATGGTGTAGAACTAAGAGAGCGCATTGCGGACGAGACGAATCCTGATGCTGATGATTTAACTAATGCTTACCAAAATTTTGGTTATATGTTCTCAACTATAAACCCTGTTGAGGTAAGTGCTGAAGGTAATGTTATTGATATGGAAATCCGTATCTCAGAAGGTAAACCTGCATACTTTAATAATGTAACTGTGATTGGTAATGATGTAACTAACGATCATGTAATCTACAGAGAAATAAGAACACGTCCTGGTGAATTATACAGTAAAGCAAAAATTATAAGAACAATAAGAGAACTTGGTCAACTTGGTTATTTTGATGCACAGCAAATAGCACCAAATATTAAAAATCCTAATCCTGTTGATGGGACATTAGATGTAGAATATTCTGTTGTAGAACAAGGTTCTAGTCAAATACAACTACAAGGTGGTTATGGTGGTGGAGGCTTTATTGGTACATTAGGATTATCCTTTAATAATTTTGCAATTAAAGACATTTTTAAGAAAGAAGCCTATAAACCTGTACCAAGGGGTGATGGTCAAAGTTTAGCGTTAAGATTACAGGCGAGTCAGTTTTTTCAAACCTATAGTTTTTCTTTTAGTGAACCTTGGTTAGGAGGTAAAAAACCTTATCAGCTATCAACATCACTTTCGCATTCAAGACAATTTTTGTTTAATCCGACAACTCGAAGGGCAGATAAAAGTAGGCGTTTTAATATTACAGGTCTAACTTTTGGTCTATCTACAAGGTTATCTGAGCCAGATG
The DNA here is from genome assembly GCF_000828715.1 of Winogradskyella sp. PG-2. Lineage (NCBI taxonomy): Bacteria > Pseudomonadati > Bacteroidota > Flavobacteriia > Flavobacteriales > Flavobacteriaceae > Winogradskyella > Winogradskyella sp. PG-2. Next base: position 931,828 of record NZ_AP014583.1, read on the forward strand.
ATTATTTCTTACTATCACAGGCAGTAAGTTACCAGCACTACGATTTACAAAATTACAATACTGGTTTATTTACATTTGGTGATGGTACGTCAAATAACTTATCATATACCATTGGTTTAAGTAGAAACAACTTATATACTGATCCTATATTTCCAACAGGCGGTTCTAGCTTTTCAGCTTCTGCAAAATTCTCATTTCCATACTCACTAGTAAATGGGGTTGATTACAAAGCTTTAAAAGAAGAAAGAGATGAACTAGATCCTACAGATGCAGATGATTTGACCCGTATTGGTGAAATTGACCAAGAACGCTTTAAATGGTTAGAATTTTACAAAATAAAATTTAAGGTAGATTGGTACACTTCATTAACAAAAAAGTTAGTGTTACGTCCAAGTATGGAATTTGGTTTCTTGGGTGCTTACGATAATAATAGAGGTATTATTCCATTTGAGCGTTTCTTCGTAGGAGGTGATGGATTAGGAAATTTTGCATTAGATGGTAGAGAAGTTATTCAGTTAAGAGGATATCCAAATCAATCTTTATCATCACAAGATGGTGGTTCGATTTATAATAAGTTTTCTCTTGAGTTACGTTATCCTATTACTTTAGGTGCACAAGCAAAGATTTATGCTTTATCATTTTTAGAGGCTGGTCAATCAGTTAATGATTTTAAAGATTTCAACCCTTTTGACCTTCAGAGATCTGCTGGTGTTGGGCTAAGAATTTTCATGCCAGCTTTTGGTTTATTAGGTATTGATTTTGGTCACGCCTTTGATACTTTACCAGATGGATCATCGCCACGAAAATGGGAAACACACTTCATAATCGGACAACAATTTTAAGTTTGGCACGATATTTTCTAATTGCTAAATAAGGATTTCATCATGGTGTTAAAATTTTTAAGAATATATTTCGTTAATTTGAAGTAATGTAACACTGAAAACAAGGATAAGTTTGGTTATACCAAAATAGATCTCAAAACAAAAACACAAAAAGATGAAATATAAAGTTCTTTTTTTATTGGCAATAATAAGTCTGATGAGCTTTAATGCGAGCGCACAACGTGGTGTTAGAATTGGTTATATAGATACAGAATACATCTTACAAAATGTTCCAGAATATCAAGAAGCTTCGACGCAATTAGATAAGAAGGTTTTGAAATGGAAGTCTGAAGTAGAACAGAAATTAAGTGTAATTGAACAAAAGAAAAAAGAACTTGAAAATGAGAGTGTTCTATTAACAAAAGAATTATATGAAGAACGACTAGAAGATATTTCTTTTGAAGAAGCAGAGATTTTAGATTATCAACAAAAACGTTTTGGACCAAATGGAGATTTAATGATTCAAAAGCGTCAGTTGATAGAGCCTATACAAGATCAAATATTCGCAGCAGTGCAAGACATTGCATCAACAGGTAAATATGATTTTGTACTCGATAAGTCCGCAGACGTAGTAATGCTATATTCTGCAGAACGTTACGATTTGAGTGAGCGTGTATTAAAAACAATCACGAGAACATCTAAAAGAGCTCAAGCTAAAAATAAAAAAGAGCGTAAAGCTTTAGAAGATGAAGCTGTAGTACCTGTAGTTAGTGAAGAAAAAGACGCTCGGCAAAAAGCACTAGAAGAACGAAAAGCGACAAGAGAAGCTGAGTTAGCAGCAAAACGTGCAGAACGTGAAAAAGCTGCTGAGGATAGAAGAAAAAAGCAACAAGAGTTGAGAGATGCTAAAAAGCGTGAAGCTGAAGAGCGTCGCCAAAAAGCATTAGATGCCAGAAAGAAAAAAACGTCTGAAAGTAATGACAAACCTGAAGACACAACAGCTAAAGCTAAAACTTCTGTAAAGATTGATAGCACAAAAGCTAAAGGAACTGTTAAGAAAGATTCTACAAGTGCTAAAAAACCTTTAACAGCTGCAGAAATTAAAGCAAAAGACCGTGCCGAAAGACGAAAAGCACTAGAAGCCAGAAAACAAAAGATCTTAGATCAAAGAAAAAAAGCACGTGAGGAACGTGAAAAACAAACAAAAAAGAATGATTCTATAGCAAAGGCTAGGAAAAAAAATAAAGACAATTAATATTTATAACACACAAATACAATTTAGAACAAATGAAACATTTAAAAACTTTACTATTTGCAACCGCACTTTTTATTGGAGCTACTAGTTTTTCAGCTGCACAAGGTAAACTTGCACATATTAATACACAGGAACTTATAGAAGCAATGCCAGCATACGCTAAGGCACAAGCAGAGATTAAGCAAATGGGGGAAACCTATGAAGCTGAAATACAAGGTTCACTTAAAGAACTAGAGAAAAAATTAGCACAATATAATGCTGAAGCTGAGTCACAAACTCAAGAAGAGAATACGAAACGTATGCAAGAAGTAGAAGGTATTAAACAAAGTATCGGACAATTTCAGCAGCAAGCGCAAAAAGACTTAGAAGAAAAAAGATTTAATATGCTTAAGCCAATTACAGAAGAGGCTAAAGCTGCAATTGAAAAAGTAGCTACTGCACAAGGTATACAATATGTATTCGAAGCTGGTGGTTTAATTATAGCAAAAGGTAAAAATCTTTTAGATGATGTTAAAGCAGAATTAAAGATCTAATTCGTAATAAAATAAATTTTTAAAAAGTCGCTTATCTCTAAGCGACTTTTTATTTTTGTATTGATGAAAACACCTATTGGTATATTCGATTCTGGTATTGGAGGTACATCTATCTTTAAGGAGATTCATACCCTTCTACCAAATGAAAACATCATCTATTTAGCCGATAGTAGAAATGCACCTTATGGCAATAAGTCTCAAGAAGAAATTCTTCAACTGTGCATAAAAAACACAGAACTACTCATTAGAAAAAACTGTAAACTTATTGTTGTTGCATGCAATACAGCAACAACAAATGCTATAACCTATCTGAGAACCAATTATGAGGTTCCTTTTATTGGTATTGAGCCAGCTATCAAACCTGCAGCACTAAATACGCAAACCAAAACTATAGGCATATTAGCTACTAAAGGAACGTTAAGTAGCCATTTATTCCACAAAACAACGGATTTATATGCAAGCGGTATAAAAGTAATTGAACAAGTAGGAGAAGGTATTGTGCCATTAATTGAAAATGCAATGTTAGACTCTATAGAAATGGAGACACTTTTAGACCGCTATTTAGAACCCATGTTAGCGCAAAATATTGATTTCCTAGTCTTAGGATGCACACATTACCCTTACCTTATTCCAATGCTGTCTAAAATGCTTCCTGAGCATGTAAAGATTATTGATTCTGGATTAGCTGTTGCTAAACAAACTGAGACTGTTTTAGCTTCGAATAAATTATTAATTACCTCTAATAATAAGGCATCAATTTATCTATATTCTAATGGTAATATTCAAGTACTTAACACTATACTAAAGAATCAATTCGATACTGCATATTTAGATTTTTAGTAAGGATTGTTATCAAAATCGCACTAATGATTTATGACATTACTTTTTATATATAATGCAAATTCAGGGAAATTAAATGCACTATTTGATGCTGGGCATAAATTATTTAGTCCATCTAGCTATCCATGTAGTCTCTGTCATTTAACTTATGATACCTTCACAGAAAATGCAACTTGGAAAAAATTTAGAAAAGAAAGTCATCTAGTAATGGAGTTCTATCATAAAGATGAATTTGAAGCAAAGTTCCCAAAAGTAAAAGTCATATATCCAACAATTTTAAAACTTGAAAGTCATCAGCTGACAACCTTATTAACAGATGAAGTATTAAATGAGATTAAGAATGTTGAAGCTTTAATAAAAAAACTAAAAATTAGTCTTTAAACCAACCTGAGTATTTCACATAATTATTTGCAATACGATCAATCTCTCCCAAAATCAATTCCTTACTAATGTCTTTTACTTTTTTTGCTGGCACACCAGCATAAATACTTCCAGATTCAACTATAGTGTTTTGGGTAACAACGGCACCGGCTGCAATAATACTATTACTTTCTATAACGGCATCATCCATTATAATACTTCCCATACCAATAAGCACATTATCCTTTACTGTACAACCATGTACAATGGCATTGTGCCCAATTGACACATTATTACCAATCGTAGTCGGAGACTTTTGATAGGTAGCATGAATTATGGCACCATCTTGAACATTTACCTTATCACCCATTCTTATATAATGTACGTCACCTCTTATGACGGCACTAAACCAAATACTACATTGTTTCCCCATAGTAACATCTCCTACTATAGTTGCATTTTCTGCTACAAAACAATCTTCTGGTATTTGCGGACGATTACCATTTACTGGTTTAATTATAGACATAGTTTATTTAAAATAAGATAACAAATCAGACTTTTTAGAAGCAGAGACCATAATCTCTTTACCATTACTTAAAACCACACTTCCACCTTTACCTTTTACATATTTCACCACTTCATTGACGTTCACCAAATAACTTTTATGAACTCTAGCAAAATTAGCATCTTTTAGGCTTTCTTCTATATACTTTAAAGTTTTGCTCACTAACTTCTTTTTATTAGTATTTAAGAATATTTCTGTATAATTATCATCAGCTTTGCAATACATAATATCGGCTGTTTCTATAACCTCAAATCCATCTTGTTGTGGAATGGTAATTTTACCATTAACCGAGTTTGTTTTTGGTACCAAAACCTGGTCTTGTAATGCATCTTCCTTAACTCTAATTTCAGTAACATAATCTACAGCTTTTATTAAATCATCAATAGAAATTGGTTTCATTAAATAATAGGAAGCGTGAGCATTTAAAGCTTCAATAGCATAATGATTGTAGGCTGTAACAAATATGGTTTCAAAATTAATATCGCCAACTTTGTCTAATAAATCAAAAGCATTTCCATAGGGCATTTCTACATCTAAAAACACAACATCTAAATCATTATTTCTAATTAAAACTAGCGCATCTTCTACATTCGCTGCTTCACCAACAATTGAAATATTTGGGCAGTATTTAGTGAGATAATTTCTTAAAATCTCTCTACTCTTTTCTTCATCTTCTACTAAAATGGCATTTAACTTCATAATTAATCCTTTTTTAATGTCACCACAACCTTTGTCCCTGCATCTTCTGACTCTTGAAAATCTTCAATGGTAACATCAACCTTATCTTTATACATTTCATTTAAAATAGCGACACGCTTTTTAATATTGTTCATGCCCTTAGAATTTTGCTTTTTCTGATGTTCCGTTTTTAAAGCTTTAGAGCGTGCTCTACCAATACCATCATCAGTAATCGTAATAGTCAATTCGTTTTTGGTTCTCGGCTGTATATTAATATTTAAATGTCCCTTCTCTGTTTTGTAGCGCAATCCATGCCAAACCGCATTCTCTATATAAGGTTGCAATAACATTGGTGGTATTTGAAACTCTTCAACATTAATTGATTCATCCACATCTATTGTATAATCAAACTTATCTTGAAATCTAAAATGCTCTAATTTCGTATACAAATCTAGTAATTCAACTTCTTTTTTAAGTGGAATAAAATCCTCTTCACTATTCTCTAAAACCGAACGCATTAAATGAGAAAAATCTGATAAATATTTATTTGCTGTTCGTTCATCATTTGATGCTATAAAGCTATTCACTGAGTTTAACGCATTGAAAATAAAATGCGGATTCATTTGGCTTCGTAAAGATTTAAGAGCCAAGAGATTATTTGCCAATTTTTGTTGCTTAATATATTTAAACATAAAGTAAGCCGTAACCAAAAGCAACACTAGACCACTAATAAGTGAGTAAATAATTAATTTCTGACTTTTGTTTTGTTCTTGTGTTAAATCATACTTACTCTTAGACAGAGCTCTATCACTTTCTAATAAAGTTTTTCTGTTTTGCAGCTCGGCAATATTTCTACTAAATCTGGCTGCTTGAGATATTTCTTGTTCTTTTTTCGCGTATAATTCGTCAACTATGTTTTCATAATTTTCAATCATAGCTAATCCTTTTTCAGTATCACCTTTTTTGATAAGAGCTTCAGACAGTTTTCTTGATGCATCTTTTCCTACTACAAGGTCTCCTTTTTCATCTGCCTCTTTTCTACTCTTTTCTAAATATGGTATGGCGTCATCATTTCTATTTTGCATAATTAAAGCATTACCAATTTTATAGTTCTGCTTTTGTGAAGTAATAGCACTTTCATTAGAAATAACAGAATCCCGCTCTATCTCTTTAATATCATTTATTATTTCCTTTCGTAATTCTATCTCGCTTTCGTAATCCTGATTATCACTATTAAACTCTGCCACTTTTACTTTCTCTTCAATAGCTCTTGTCCTATTTTCTTTTTCAGCTAAATTCAGAGAATTATTAAAGTAAAAATTTGCCTTGCTCTTTTCCCCTTGTTCATTATACGCTTGAGCAATTTTAGAATTTAAGTCGGTAACTTTTGGAGCTATTAGATGCTTGTTTGCTACCTCAAGCCCTTCTTGATAAGATGTAATAGCTTTAGGAATGTTATTGATTTTTAAATTAGCGTCTCCAATACCTTCGTGTAAACTTGCTTTTTCATAGTTAGACAAATCCTTTTCATTTAAATTTTCATAAGTAGATATACTTTTTTGAAAATCGCCATTATTTTGGTAAGCTTTTGCCAATTTTAACTTAGCAGATGGAGTTTCAAAATTTTGAATACTAATTTTATAAGCAGAAATAGCTAAATCATATTGTTTCCAATGCATATAAATATCACCTAGCAACTCATGTGCTTGGGCACTTTGACTTGAAGTGTCATTTACGCTTAGCGCATCACCTACAAATTTTATACTTTTTTCAGCATCAGATTTGAGATAGACATCTGCTGAATCAATCATTTCATTGAAACGCTTCAGATTTCCGCTCAACTTTGATCGTCCATCAAATTTATCTTCATCTACAACTTTTATAGTAATACGTTCATTAGATTGTACTGTGTGATAAATCGTTTCAAAATCATCATGACTTATTATGAGTTCATCACCAATTTTTGCTCTAATAGTAAACGTACCATCAAAACTAGTTGTAGTATACCTACCACCATTTACGAGTATCTCCGCATCTCTATAGGGTTTGTAAGTCCCTTTTTCATAAACGGATCCCCTTATGCTAAATACTGTTTCTTCAAATTTCTTTGAGACCACTCTATCTTGTCCATAGATAGAAAAACTGAGTATACAGAAACCTAATAATGTTATAAATGTCTTTAATATTTTCACTTATTATAATAAATAATTGGATTAAACTTACATACTTTATTTGGTTTGCAAAAATTGACAATTAACAATTATGGCCCAATTACCATAAAAAAGCCCATGTTACTAAAATAGTATTCCACTTCACTCATTGATATACACATGTCACTCATTCTGATTTTTAATTAAAGTTAATTCAATTGAGCTTTACAGCATTAATCAAAAAACATAAATCAAAATGAAAAAAAGCAATTTAGCATTTATGCTAATCATTCTTTGCTGTTGTTTTTTAACAGCTCAGCATAAAGGAAATTACAACCAAATCACAAGAGACATTTCTCGTCAGAATATTTTAACTTCTGGGAATGCTCAGATTTATAACCCAACTGTTCAGCGCCAAATTCACAAAGTCTTACAAGCTAGTAACGTTGTAAAAATTGACGTAAAAGCACTTCAAAATGTAAGCGCTACCACTAGTACTGCAGTGTTTAATCTATCTCAGATTGGACCATCAGCAGAGGTCACTAATGATTTGATGAAAAAACGTATTGACAGCATCAAAATGCAGTTAAATGCTAAAGGTATTTCTCAAAAAAATATTGCTATTGATGTCATTTCATTTATACCAATTTATGAAGTAGAAGTCACTAAAAAATTATTTAGCAAAACCTATACAGAGGTGCCAAAAGGTTTTGAATTACAGCAAAATATTCATATTCAATTCACCAAAACAAATCAATTTGAAGCTATTTTAGAAGCTTGCGCAAAAAGTGAAGTTTACAACCTTGTTAAAGTGGATTACTTTATTGAGAATATTCAGGAAGTTTATAAAAATCTTCAAGATCAACTTCTTAAACTCATAGAAGATAAAAAAACTTACTATAAAGTTTTAGGCTTTGATTTAGCTGAATACAATGTTGCTATTGCAGATGACAAATACTGTTATTTTCCAAAAGATTTTTATCAAAGCTACCAAGCCTATAATAGTGTGTCTTTCGATGCATTAAAAAAAGGGAAAGCAATTACTAGTGTTAAAAAACAAACGTCTTACTATTACCAACCATTAACCTATGAAAGTTACGATGTGGTTATAAACCCTTCGATTCTAGAACCTGTCGTTCAAATTGGTATGAATATAAAACTGGTTTTCACTCCAAAACCTAAAGAGAAAAAACAACAACCTATTACCAAAACAGAAATAGATCATAAATACTATGTGATATCCCCAAATGGAACTATTGATGTAAAAGAATTAAATACTAAAAATTAGAGGTGAATAATGATATTATATAAAATTCGATATAGCATGAAAACAAAAATTAAATTTTTAAACCTTGTAGTGAGTCTAACAATAATGACAGCTTGCAATGCAAATTCTAAAACTAAAACACAAGATTTAGCAATTTCAGAAACTGTAATTGAAACTAAATCAAAATCTGAAAATCGAGAAATAAAAGTCGCCTTATTATTAGATACTAGTAATAGCATGGATGGTTTAATTGACCAAGCTAAAGCACAGCTTTGGGAAATTGTAAACGAATTGTCTTATGCCAAATGTGAAGACAAAAGTCCTAATCTAAAAATTGCTGTCTATGAATATGGTAATGATAATCTTAATGCTGAAGAAGGTTACTTAAGGCAGGTTATCACTTTTAGTAATGATTTAGATGAAATTTCAAAGTCGCTATTCTCATTAACAACAAATGGTGGGAATGAATTTTGCGGAAAAGTGATTACAACAGCTCTTAATCAGTTAGAATGGGGGGAAAGCGATAATTGATTTAAAGCTAATTTTTATTGCAGGGAACGAGCCTTATACACAAGGGAAAGTTAGTTATAAAGATGCTTCAAAATTGGCACATAAAAATGATGTAACTGTAAACACTATTTTCTGTGGAGATTACAACCAAGGGATATCTAGCTATTGGAAAGAAGGTGCAGATTTAACGCATGGCAATTACATGGCTATAAATCATAATCAAGCCACAGTTCATGTAGCTTCCCTATATGACGATAAGATCTTAGAGTTGAATGAAAGACTCAATAAAACTTATGTCGCTTATAGCAAAAAAGGGAGAGCAAAAATGGAAATGCAAGCTGAACAAGATTCTAATGCAATGAGTTATAACAAAGCAAACGCAGTAAGCAGAACGGTAAGTAAAAGCTCTCATTTGTATTTGAATAGTTCATGGGATTTAGTAGATGCTGAACAAGAAGCTAATTTCTCTTATGAAGATTTAGATGAGAAACAATTACCCGAAGAATTAAAAGGTAAATCTAAAGCGGAAATTAAATCTTATGTTGAAAAAAAACGTAAAGAGCGTAAAATGCTTCAAAAAGACATTGCAAGTTTAAATTTAAAACGTCGAGATTATGTTTCAAAGCAAAATAAAACTAGTAATAATGGCCTCGAAAGCGCGATGATTAAAGCTCTAAAATTTCAAGCTGAAAAGAAAAATTATAAATGGGAATAAAAAAGAAAGGCTCAATTTACATTGAGCCTTTCTTTTTAATTTATTGCAGGACAGTTACACTCATACTTCTCACGTTTACAATTAAAGTTATAACCTAAAGTTATTTGGTGAAAACCACCTGTATTGAAATTAATTGTATTGGCTTGATATGAATATGTATATGCAAACACAAACTGATTATAATCTACACCAATAAATGGTGTTATATATTGTAATTTTTGGCTACTTACACCAGATCCACTGGCAAATTCTGCGCCATCTAAACTTCGTCTATAAGATAAACCTCCCCAAACTTTACCAAAATCCATTTTCTTATAAGCCTTAGCGTTAATATCAATTGAAGATTCCTCTGTAGCATCTCTGTGCATAAACATTATAGAAGGTTCATATGTCCAATCACTACCAAACTTACCGAATGTATATCCTGCAGAAAACAAATAGGTTCTCAAGTTTTTAAATTGAAACTGATTATTTCCACGATTCCAGTTGATACCCTCATTCTCCAAAATATTTTTAGCCGTAAAGTGAGCATAAAAATCTAAAAAGTGATAAGAAAAACCAAAGTCAACATTAAAATTTGTAGCACTTTGTTCAATTCCTGCAATAGCCTGATCAAACTCACCAGGAGCTAAAAACTCTGTTTCATCTAATTTGTACTGCAAAAATCCAGCACTTAAACCAAAAGAAAGCATATTTAAATCTATCTCATTTCGTGAAAACATTAAGTGGTAAGCAAAAGTCGCATACCCACCAACTGTAGAATGATATCCATTAGAATCATTAAAAAGAATTCCACCAAGTCCAACTGGTGTATCCCCTAATTTTCCATTCATACTTACAGTTTGCAAGCTAGGAGCATCATCAACACCAAACCATTGTTGTCTGGCTGTTAATCTAACTTTAGCACAATTTGCAACACCAGCCATTGAAGGATGAATTAAGTAATAATTATCAGTTAAATAATCCGAATAAATCGGAATACCCTCTTGCGCAAAACTAAAATTTGCTACAAAAGCTATAAATGCTACTAAACAAAACTTTTTTAATCTCATAATTATTTATCGTTTCAGGGTAAAATGGGCTTTAAATTCTTTTTGGTTACCATTAATAGGTTCGTTATAAATAACTGTAAACCAGTAATCACTTGTTGGCATTAAACTACCATTAAATGTTCCATCCCAACCCGATCCTGTCGGACTGAGTTGTTTCAGTAATTTTCCATAACGGTCAAATATATAAATTTTTGCACTACTTCCAATACCTTCTATATTCCAAGTATCATGGTTTCCATCTCCATTTGGTGTAAAGTATAATGGATAATCTATTACTTGTACTTCTACACTGACTAATCCACAACCAATCTTATCGCGTGCTGTGATTATACGTATCCCTGAGGATACATTGGTAAACACACCACTATCTTGCCATGGACCATTATCTAAACTGTATTCATAATCACCGATTCCAGTAGCAACTGCTTCTATAACGTTATTATCACCAAATAGTTGTGTTACCACTTCTGCTGTTAAACTTGGTGGTGCACTTTCTATCACTTCTGTGCTATCCATATTAACACAACTTGTAACACTCGATGTACTTATATCTGTAACGATAACACTATATGTTCCACCTTGGGTTGGCGCTAAACTAGATCCTGTTTCTGTTGGAAGGATAGCCCCATTGTAACTCCATTCAAAACTATAATCCGTTTCTGATAAGCCTGTGTCTAATACTGGACTACTTAATACTTCTGTACCATTGGTATCAATACATAAGATATAACTGTCTTCTAAATCAAATTCTGGTAATGGATTTACCTGTAAGGTTAACTCGGCTACTTCAAAACAAATTGATCCATCAACTTGGTTATCAAACACTCCATCATTGGTAATATCTACTGGGTCTCCTTGTCCGTCTCCATCTACATCTACAAAATCTATAAAACCATCAGCATTGGTGTCTATAGCATCTGAGATACCGTCTCCATCGACATCAATCAAATCAAACACCCCATCTGCATCTGCATCATAAGTATCTATAGTGCCATCCCCATCTAAATCTAAGCCTGTTGCCAGACCTGCTAAATCTAAGTTAATCGAGATCACTGTTAACGTGTTATTATCTACTCTTGCATAAATCACCTGTGGATTTACGATATTCTCGTACAGGTTAGGTAATGGGTTTACATTTAAATTCGCATCGTCCTCTGTTGCATAATAAGTGACTATATAATTCGCTGGATCTTGACCGTCTAATACTTCTGGGTCGCGAGTTGCTAAATCAAATTGTACACTGTCATTTGATGGGTTTCCATCAGTCCCCATATTATCATCACACTCCTCATACACAATAGCTTCCATATCTGGATTGGCCTGCGCAGCTTCATCCACTTGGATATTAAAACGTTGTGTACTAATCGAACAACCTGTTACTGTATTGGTTATCGTTACAAAAATCTCTTGTGGATTTGTAAGATTAGTATAAGGGCTTACTAAGGCATTCATCTCTGCTTCTGCATCTAATAAACTCTCATGATAGGTCACTACAAACTCCATTGGGTCTTGACCATTTAAGACTTCTGCATCCTTAGTTGTTAAATCAAAACTATCGATACCATCAGTATTTAATTCACATTGTATAAAGTCTGTTACTGCTATTACTGCTGGTAGTGGATTTACGATGAGCGCAAAATCAACTATGGTATAACAGCCTGTAACATCATTGGTTACTCTTACGTAAATCGTTTGTGGTGTTTGTGTATTGGTATAGTTTATTGGATCTAGTATTGGATTACTACCTGAGTCTGCATCTTCTGGTGTTTCATGATACGTCGGTGTAACTCCAACTTCACCATTTAATAGCAGTATCTCATTTTCTGTTAAGTCAAAGACTTCTTCCCCATCTCCTGTATTGATATCGTCACATAACACTAAATCTGGTAGTATATCCGTTGGAGTTGGATTAGGTAATACTCTAATGGTCATTGTAGTGAAGTCCACACAACCTGTATCTGTATCGGTTACCACTACGTACAAAGTTTGTGGGTTTTGTGGTAAACCTCCTATGGACGTATTTGTATATTGGGTTGGGTCTGGTATCGCATTCATCTGCGACTGAGCATCTGCATCAGTCTCATAATAATCTACAGACCAACTGGCATTACCTCCTGTGATCTCTGCGTCTTTTAACGTCAAATCAAAAGTCGTCATCTCATCTCCTGGGGATTCCCCTAAATCATCACAATCCTCTAATGGTGTTGGTTGCACTGCTACTGGTGGTAATTCTACTTGTAACTCAAACTCTCCTGTATCTTGACAACCTGTTGTTGGATTGAATAACCTCACATAGATAACCTGTGGGTTCATTGTATTGGTATAGTTACCTACATTAATGATTGCACTATTACCTGCTTCTGCTGCGGCTGCGCTCAAATGATAGGTCAATATAACGTCTGTTGCACTTTGAGTGCCTAAAATCTCTGATGCTTTGGTTGTTAAATCAAATTGAGTCATCCCATTAGCATCATCATCACACAACACATAAGGTGCTATATCTGTTGGTACTTCTGGCGATGGAACTACAATTAACTCTAACGTATTTAAGGTGAGACTATAACAACCTGTGATGGTGTTCTCTGATCGTACATAAATCATTTGACTGTTCGCCATAATGTTAGTATATAAGCCTGTGATTGGATTATCACCTAGGTTAGCTTCTTCTTCCGTTTCATGGTAACTAATCACAACATCTAACTCACCATTTATAATTTCTATGGTGCGTTGCTCTAAATCAAATTCTGCAAAACCATCATTATCATCATCACAAACTTCTATAGGGTCTGGATCTGGTTCTGGTGATGGAATTGGATCTACACGTAAGGTTAATGTAATGGTGCTATAACAACCTGTATCATCGTTCTCTGCTCTTACATAAATCGTCTGTGCATTACTCGTATTGGTATATGAACTCCCTATTGGGCTGGTTGCTGCGTCTGCATCTGCCTGTGTTTCATAATATGTTAGGGTAATTCCTGTTTGACCATTGAGTATCTCATCTCTGGCGTCGTCTAGCATAAAGGCTTCTGATTCATCTCCTGGATTGTTAACATCACACTCCTCTAATGGGCTTGGTTGTACTAATACTGGTAATGGATTGACTTTAAGTACTAAACTTGTAACCTTATAACAGCCTCCCGCAGTACTACTGTCTTCAACACGTATCCATATTGTTTGGGTGTTTTCTGTATTGGTATAAGCCGTTGGATTGGCTATTGGATTATTAGCGTCGTTTGCATTTTCTGGCGTCTCGTAATAGCTTACAATATAATCTGTCGCATCTGCACCGTTTAAGACTTCGTCTGCCTTGGTCGTTAAATCAAAACTTGCAAAGCCATCTGCTGAGATATCATCACACTCCTCTAATGGTGTTGGCTCTATAATCTGTGGGCTTGGTTCTACGATTAATTGTAACTCTACTAGTGTTGCACAGGCTGTCGCTATCGTTGCACTTTCTACTCTGGCGTATAGCGTCTGCTCATCAACTACAATATTATTGTAATCTACTGTGGTATCTATGGCATCTACATTATTGTCTGCATTGGCGTAAGTCTCATGGTAACTCACGGTGAGTCCTGCTGCACCTCCTGTAATATCATTATCTGCATCTGTTAGCATAAAAACCCCAAAACCGTCATTGTCTGGATCACAATAGGTCAACGCTGTTGGTATTGGATTAGCGATTGGTGCTTGTTCTACGACTAACTCTAAAGTTGTTGTATCATAACAGCCTGTACCTGTATCTTCTACACGTACATAGATGATTTGTCCGTTACTTGTATTGGTATATAATGTTGGTAGTGGACTTGTCTCTGATTGCGCATCTGACAAGTTCTCATAGTAACTCACTGCATAACTCGGGTTGTTCCCTGTAATCTCGATGTTCTTTAAACTTAAATCCATCTCTGTGAGTCCGTCTGGTGTAGCATCATCACAAACCTCTAAAGCGGTAGGTGCGATTAAGGATGGTAATGGATTAACTACTAAATCAAAGCTAATGTTAGAACTACAATTAGTGAGTGTATTGGTCAGTACTGCAAATACTTCTTGAGGGTTGCTTATCGTATTTGCATATAATGTAGTAATCTCATTAATTCCTAAATCGGCATCCATCTGATTTCCATAGTAAGCTACCGTAACATTAACTTGGCCGTTTATTATTTCTGCATCTTTGGTAGTGAGATTAAATAACTCTTGTCCATCACCTGGATTATTCTCGTCACACAACTCATAATCACCAATCTCTATAGTTGTTGGTAGTGGGTTAACAATTAATTGTAAGGTTGTCGTAGCATAACAACCTGTAACATCATTTTCTATTCGTGCATAGATAACTTGAGATCCTGCTACTATATTACTATAATTGTTTGCTAATGGATTATTACCTGCTATAGCTTCTGCTTCAGTATCATAGTAATTTACCACCATTCCTGTTTGTGTTCCTATAACCTCTACATCACGTAAACTTAAATTGAAAGTGGCTAAACCATCATTATCATCATCACAAACTTCTAAAGGTGTCGTTGGATTGGCTATTGGGTTTTCTAAAACTTCGAGTGGCAATGCAGTGACATTATAACAACTGGTCATTGTATTCTCTAATCTTACATATACAGTGTCGTTATTTGCCGTCGTATTGATATAACCATCAAAAATTTCTGCTGTATCCATCTCTGCCCCTGACATATTCTCATGGAACGATACTTCTATTCCTGTTTGTCCATTTAATAGCTCCGCTTCTTTAGTACTTAATGGGAAGCCTACAAAACCATCCGTGTCGTCATCACATACTTGTAATGGTGTTACTGATGATACTATTGGTAATGGATTGACAATTAAATCAAAACTTGTCGTACCATAACAGTCTGGATGTAAAGGGTCTTCTACTCTTACATAAACAGTCTCAATATTTGGATCTGTATTACTATAAAGCGTCGGTAAGGCTCCTTCATTATTATCCGCATCGTCTTGGGTATCATGAAACGATACATTGTAAATCGATGGGTCTTGACCTGCTAGTATATCTGCTTCTTGGGTCGATAAATCAAATTGCTCTACACCATCGTTACTTACATCATCACAGGTCATCATATTTTCTGGCATATTGCCTATCGCTCGTGTGTTGACTGTTAATGTGAAATCGACTGACCCTGTAACGTTATAACAATTACTGTCACTTACACTCTCTATTCTTACATAGATATCTTGCGAATTACTCGTATTGGTATACAAATCTGGTAAGGCTCCTACACCCATCTCTGCATCTACAATACTCGTGTGATAAGTCACCGTGAAATCAGTCGGACTTTGACTACCTAATATCGTAGCAGTCTGTAAACCTAAATCAAAATCCTCAAAACCATCATTACTAAAATCATCACAAACCATTAAATTATTTACAACGTTAATCGTTGGTTGAGTGGAAGCAGATAATGAGAATGAAATTATATCATAGCATGATTGGGAATTATCAGCCATACGAGCCCAAATAGTTTGTGGATTAGTAATATTCGTATAGTTAGCTGGTAAAGCACCAACATTATCCATTGCATTTTCCGGTGTAAGGTGATAGCTTACAACAAAATCAGCTGCACTTTGTGTTCCTAAAACATCATCGTCATTATCTAACAACATAAACTCAGCTGTTCCAGTTGCACTACATTCTACTAGATTTACAGCCGGATTTGCTGTTGGACTAGGTCTAAACTCAACCAAAATATCATCTGTAGATTGGCAAGCACCTGAAACACCTGTAAAAATAAAGTCAACGGTATAAGTACCTGTATCCCCAACCATAATAGTAGATCCCGTTTCCCCAGGAATTTCAACACCTTCAAAATACCATACATGATCAGCCGCGGGAATACCTGTATCCAGCATAATCTCATTTCCACCGCACTCTGCTGTACCTGCAGCAATGGTAATATCATCACCTAAATTACCTCCTAAATCAAAACTTCCAGCTCTTAGGAATACGCCCGAATCAAGTTGTGTATCTGAACCACCATTGCCATCATCACCAATAACCAACTTTATTGTATAGTTTTCACCAGGAATTACATCAGCTTGGGCTGTAAAAACAGTTGTTCGTCCATCGTAGCCGATTGGAGGGCTAAGCACTGGAATATATTCTCCAAAAAATTCTTCATTGATTGCTGGACAATTACCATTAAAAGGGTGAATATTAGTTACTAAAATTGGTGTATTAGTTCCTGGGAGTACTGCTAAATTAGATGTATTACCCGCAGAATCCGTTAATAAAAAAGCAAAAGCGTCTGAAAATGTACATTCAAAATTACCCATATCATATTCTTCTGAGGCCATTATGAACTCAAAACTTATACTGTCGGCAAATGGAATAAAATTAAATTGTATAAAAGTCGCATTGGTAGTATTTGTGCCAGCAACTACATCCAAGTCAGGGTCACCTGGCCAACCAATTCCGCCAGAACTTTCACCTACACCACTATTTGGCCCAGCAGCTATATTAGCATCACCTGATGAAAGAATTATACCATCTTCAAATGGAAAATTAATCCCATCCCCAAAAAAATAACCAATTCCATTTGGTTCAAATGAATTAAAGGTAGTTCCTGTAGACCACACAATATCAGTTATTTCTGCACAATCGCTATTTATTAAGACATCTTCTATAAGTTGCTCTGGGGTAAATAAATCTTGATCAACAACTACGTTTGGACCTAGAACAAAAACTGTTATAGTTTCTGTATCTATGCATACTTGAGGGTTATCATCTTTTACGGTTAATGTAACTACATAAGTACCTGGATTTGCAAATGTATTAGAAACATCATTACCAGTTGCTGTATTTGTATCACCAAAATTCCAATCATAAGTTGCATTAGTACCATCAAGGGAAAACGTAGCACTACCAGAAAAATCTACTGTATCACCAGGTAAAATCCCTATAACACCAGATCCATTAGGTATTGGAGTAGTACTATCTATTGAAGCAACAATGTCTTGACATGGAGTAGCACAAAGAATATCTGCAACCCAACCATCTGCGGTACCTGAATCATTAGAAATAAATTCTACAGTCAAACAACCTGAAGTATTAGCAGTTGTAGCAGATACCATTCCCGGACTTGTAGTAGGCCCAGAAAAACTCCCTATTAAATTAGCGGAAGTATCATCACCATCATAGATATTCATGGTGTCTACATTAAGTCCTCCTTGAGTACTGAATGATGTGAAATTAAGAATAATAAACTCATCTGCATTTTGAGGGCATATTGTCGTAACAAAGTTTTCATCCAAACTGTAATTACCAAATTCACCACCAGAGTCATAAAATTTATCGGGAGCACAACGGTTAAAAGTACCATTTTGCATAGATACATCTTGTGAAAACCCAATAGAATTAACTATCAGGATCATTATATAGAGGATCTTTTTCATATTTAGTTTTTAACAAACTAACTCTATTAAATGCTAGCAATTACGCATTATGAAACTAGAGATTATTTTTATGAGCACGGAATTTAATCAAATTATATGAATTGACTTAAGAATTTAGTTACAAAACTTAATATATGGGATAAACGTTTAATCTTGATATTTCATACCTTTGTAAAAAAAAGATGTCGCAGACAAAAATTTCAATAATACCAACGTCTAACGAAACGATTTTAAAGTTTGAAGCTGATCGTTTTCTTACTAATCATAATAGTTTTGAATTCAATAATATTGATGAAGCAAAACACTCACCATTAGCACAGCAATTATTTCACTTACCATTTGTTAAAAAGGTGTATATCGCTTCTAATTTTATTGCTATAGAACGTTATAATATTGTTGAATGGTCCGATGTTCAAAGTGAAGTTGCAGTACAAATTGAAGATTATTTATCAAAAGATGGAATAGTTATTACTGAAGACGCAATTAAACCAAAAGCAGCAGTAACTGTATACGCTGAAAGCACGCCAAACCCAAGTGTTATAAAATTTGTTAGCAATAAAGTTTTAGTACCTAATCTTTATGAATTCTCTTCTATTGAAGATGCTAAACCTTCTCCACTTGCAACTGCTTTATTTCAGTTTCCTTTTGTAAAGAATATATATATGGAAAAGAACTTCATTTCCATTACAAAATTTGACATTATAGAATGGGAAGAAATTACACTTCAGTTACGTGAGTTTATAAAGTCTTATGTTGAAGAGGGTAAAACTATACTTAATGATGATGCCCCTCAAAAACTTAATAAAACAGAAGAAGCTATTGAGCAAAAGTTTGAAGCTTTAGATGACACCTCAAAAAACATAGTAAACATTTTAGAGGAGTATGTTAAACCTGCTGTAGAAAGTGATGGTGGTAATATAGAGTTTAAATCATATGACCCTAATACTAAAAAAGTAGAAGTACTATTACAAGGTGCATGTAGTGGTTGTCCTTCGTCAACCTTTACTTTAAAAAATGGAATAGAGAATATGCTCAAAGAAATGCTTAACGATAACGCAATAACGGTTAATGCAATTAATGGCTAAATAGCATTAATTTTAATGTGACAATTAATATTATTTTGTTTCTAAAAAGTATAAACCTAAAAAATATTATGGCAGTATTAAAAGTTATTGAAGTATTATCAAATTCAGATAAAAGTTGGGAAGATGCAACTAAAAAGGCTGTGAAAGAAGCTTCTAAAACTGTAAAAAACATTCGTTCTGTGTATGTACAAGATCAAAGTGCAATTGTAAATGGAGACGATGTCACAGAATTTAGAGTGGCTTTAAAATTAACTTTTGAAGTTAAGTAATAACATTAAAACACAACACATAACTCGACTATTAAACGTCGAGTTTTTTTATTCAACATAAATTAAACCAACATGGACACACAACAATGGATTGACAAAGGCTACAACGTAATAGTTGAGTTTGCACCAAAAATTATTGCTGCTATTCTTATATGGATAATTGGTAGCTGGATTATCAAAGTAATTAAAAATGTTCTAAGAAAAACTTTGAATAAGGGAGATTACGATGAAAGTTTAAAGAAGTTTCTGTTAAATCTAATCAATTGGGTTTTAAAAATTGTTCTTATAGTTGTAATACTTGGCACTGTAGGTATAGAAACCACATCGTTTGCCGCTATTCTTGCTGCTGCTGGTCTTGCTATAGGTATGGCATTACAAGGCTCGCTAGGTAATTTTGCAGGTGGCGTTTTACTGATGATTTTTAAGCCTATAAAAATAGGTGATCTTATTGAAGCGCAAGGTGAACTTGGGGTTGTAAAAGAGATTGAAATTTTTACAACTAAACTTTTAACGCCAACAAATAAAGAAGTTATTATTCCTAATGGTGCATTATCTAATGGGAATATTGTAAACTATTCTACGGAAGGAAAACTACGTGTAGACTTAACTTTTGGAGTAGGTTATGATTCTGATATCAAACAAACTAAAGAAGTATTATTAAAAGTTCTGACATCTAATCCAAAGGTGTTTAAGGATCCTGCACCAACAGTAAACGTATCTGAATTGGCAGATAGTTCTGTAAACTTTGCGGTTAGACCATGGTGTACAGTTGCAGATTACTGGGATGTATATTTTGACACACACGAAAACGCAAAAGAAGCTCTTGATGCTGCAGGAATTGAAATTCCTTATCCACATGCAGTAGAAATACAAAAAGAGGGTTAATTCTTCTTTTTTAAAGCTACAAAATCCTTTAAATAATAAGGTTCAAAATAAGCGACATCTTCAGTGTCGCTTTTTTGATGTTTTAATTCGGCTAAAACTGCCATTTCATTGGCAGACGGTAATTTCCCATTAATAAAAATAGCATTTGGATGTTGAATTAAGCTTTTAGTTTTTTCTACACCACTACCAATAAAATATACTTTGCTTTTACTGAGAAGGTATTTAAAGCTTTCTTCTGTTAAAATTTCAGCTTTAATCTCTCTATGTAACTCTAACTGTGAATTATAAATAGCTGAATACACTTCCATCCGTCTTGCATCTAACATTGGAATAATAAAACCTTCTTCACAATTCACTTGATTCGCTAAACTCTCTAAGGTATCAATCGCAATTAAAGGTTTGTTCAATGCAAAACATAGCCCTTTAGCGGAAGATACCCCAATGCGAAGTCCTGTATAAGAACCTGGACCTTTACTTACAGCAACAGCATCAATTTCTGAGGGGGTAATATGAGACGTTTTAAAAACCTCATCTATAAAAACGTGTAAGGTCTCTGCATGAGAGTAACCTTTGCTATTATCTTCTTTTAAAACTAAAGTCTCCCCATCTTTAGATAGAGAGACAGAACAATTTGTGGTTGCTGTTTCTATGTTTAGCACAACTGCCATTAGCAAATATGTATTAGGTTATTCGTCTTCTTTATCTCCAGACGATTTTACCTTTTTACTTTTTTCTTCAATAAGATCTCCTGGCTTCAATGTCTTAGAAACTACATTATAAGGACCAGTAATTATTTTATCATCTTTCGACAACCCTTCAACTATTTCTATATTGGTATCATCTTGAATTCCTGTTTTTACAACTCTTAGTTTAGCTTTTCCATTTTCATTAACAAAAACACATTCAAATTTCTCTTCCTCTTTTGGAGAACCTTCTTCAATTTCCGATGATTTACCATAAGGTTTCTTAGTTGAACTTGTGTCTGTTTTAATTACTATAGCGCTAATTGGTACCGAAATTGCATCCTTTCTTGTCTTAGTAATCACATCTACTGTAGCTGTCATTCCTGGTCTAAAAGGAGAATACGTATCTGGCTTCCCTTCAGTTAAATCTTTATATGATTCTTCAATAATTCTAACTTTTACTTTAAAGTTAGTCACTTGATCGGCAGCCAAATTTCCTGCAGCGGAGTTTGCAATTTCAGTAACTACACCTCTAAATTCTTTCTTTAAATAAGCATCTACTTCAACAATTGTAGAATCTCCGATATTAACCTTTACAATATCATTTTCATTAACATCTACTTCAACTTCCATATTATTAAGGTTTGCTACACGTAAAATTTCAGTACCAGCCATTTGTTGGGTACCAACCACGCGCTCTCCTAATTCAACATTAAGAAGTGAAACTGTGCCGCTCATTGGAGCATAAATTGTTGTTCTATTTAAGTTGTCTTTAGCTTCATTAACAGTTGCAGCAGCACTTTGAACGTTATAGTATGCAGAATTTTTTCCTGCTTCAGCCGTTTCATAAGAAGCAATAGCTCTATCCCAATCAGCCTTAGAAATGACTCCTTTCTCAAAAAGTGTTTTGTTTCTGTCGTAATCTGCCTTAGCTTGTTTTAAACTTGCTTCAGCTTGTTCTAAGCCTGCTCTAACATTTTGGTAAGAGGCTTGCGAACGATTTACTGCCGACTGAATTAAATCTGGATTTACCCTAACTAATAAGTCTCCTTTTTTAACTTGTTGTCCTTCTTTAAAAGGCAATTCTAAAATTTCACCAGAGACTTCTGAAGATATCTTAACCTCAACTTCTGGTTGGATTTTACCCGTTGCGGAAACGGTTTCAACAATATCTTTTAAAGATACTTCTTTAACCGTAACTTCTTTGAAATTTCCTTTTTTACCGAACCATCCCATCTTAGATCCTGCTATTAATGCGACTAATAGAAGAATGACAGCGACAATGATAATTTTTACTGTTTTGCTCATAATTAAAACTTTAATTCAGTTGCTGGTATTCCGAAATATAATTCAAGAACCTTCAACTTAAAAATATAATCGTACTTAGCACGATTTAATTCAATTTTAGAATTATCGAATCTTAATTTAGATTGACTAAAATCGAATGCATTTGTTAACCCTACATCATAACGCTCCTTGGCGTAATTATAGGCTAATTGTTGTGACTCTAATGCTAATTTGGCTGCCTCATAAGATTTTAAAGCTCCTTTAGCATCAACATAAGCTTGGTACACTGTGGACTCCAAATCTAATTCTGCTTGCTCTAACTGAAACTTAGAACGTTCTAAACTGACTTTACTTCTTTGAATACTTCCTTTAGTATTAAAACCATTTAAAATAGGAATATTAAGATTTAAGCCATATCCAATACCATCATTTTGATATAATTGATCTATAAATGGGTCCGCAGCTACCTCTACTGCAAAAGTATTAGGAAATTCACTGATAACAGCTTGGCCTGTACCTTGTACTGTACCGATTTGCTGAGTAACCGTTGGGTTATTAGGATCTACTTGCTGAATAAATCCTGGTGTATTAGCATATCTGGTATTATATCCAAAAAACGCAGACAATGTTGGTAAATTTGCCCCTTTGGCAATCTTTAAATCCATTTCTGCTAACTCTACAGATTGTTCTGCAATCTTTATTTCAGATCTAGATTCTTTAGCTTTTGCTAATATTTCAGAAATATCTTTATCTGCTATACTAGCATCAACAATGTCATAACCTTCATCCTCGATATCAAAATTTTCATAATCTTTAATTAAAAGTAATTGTGCTAAGCTGATTAATGATATTTGAATATTATTTTCTGCATTTATTATTGATTGCTGCTCACTAGCATCTGTTGCTCTAATTTCTAATAAGTCACCTCTTGGCAATGAGCCTGCATCAACTAATTCTTGTGTTCTTTGAATTTGCTCTTTTGTGACATCATTTTGAGATCTTAAAACCTCTAGATTAGCTTTATTGAGTATTACAGTAAGATATCCATTGGCTACAAACAGTGAAATATCATCTTTCATTTTATCTAAACGATATTGACTAGAAAGTTTAGAAATATCTGCACGTTGTAATTGTCTGATGTTTCTTAAACCATCAAATAAAGTATAACCCATATTAATACTTCCTGAAGCAGACAAAAAGGTTGTAGTTTGAGCATTGTTAGTTATAGGATTAAAACTAAGACCTGTATTTTCTGAAACACCAGCTCCCGCATTTAGACTAGGAATAAAGTTTCCTTTAGCTGTTAATTTCTCAATATCTGCAATCTCTATATCTAATTCACTTTGCTTAACTGAAATATTATTCTCTAAAGCATATACAACACACTCTTTGAGGGTCCACTTTTTATTTTGAGCCTGTGCGAAAACTCCAAAAAGAAGTAATATTATTATGATTGATTTTTTCATGATGTCTATTTGTCTATATAAATCCTAAAGTGTTACACTAAATGTTAAAATTATTGTTGCCCATATGCTGGAGGCCCTTGAAGTTGATTCCATACCTTTATCTCATCAGAATCTGATATCCCCTTTTTTACTTCAACAAAGATACCATTACTTAGTCCTAATTCTATATCACGACGTTCAAATTTCTGATCTCCAACTGCGATTTCAACGAAAGGTTTTTTTGTTTCTGAATCGTATTGTACTAAGGCTTCTTTAATAGCTAGCACATTTTCTACTTTATCTAAAATAATGGACGCATTAGCACTAAGACCTGCTCTAATAAAAGTGGAATCAATTTTTTTAAGTGTGCCCTTAATTTCAAATTGAATAGCACCGTTTTCTGCAACGCCTTTTGGTGCTATATAATCTAAAACCGCATCAAATTTTTCATTTTCTATGGCACCAACAGTGATTTCTAATGGTAGATCTTCTTTTATTTTACCAACTTCGCTTTCATCTACCTTGCCTTCAAAAATCATTTTCTTTACATCAGCGAGAGAAGCAATTGATGTTCCTTCATTAAAGTTATTCGCTTCTATCACTTGATTCCCAGCTTTTACTGGCACATCTAAAACCATTCCTGCAACAGTAGCCCTTACTTGTGTTTGCGCAATATTTCCTAAACCAGACGTGGTTCCTGTTTTTATAATATCATAATTCTGTCTTGATTGGGTCACATCAATTCTAGCCTGTTCTACACTCTGTTTTGCTTGCAAAAAGGTGTTGTTTACTTGATCGAATTCATTCGCTGCAATCACACCTTTATCAAACAATTCTTTCTGGCGATCGTAAATTGCTTTTTGAGTTTTGTAATTGATTTCTGCAGTTTGTAATGCTGTTCTATTTGATGCAATATTATTCTTTGCACTAGCTAAAGATGATACATTAGGAATAACTCTAATCTTTGCAATTAAATCTCCTTGTTGTACATATTCACCAGCTTCAATATAAACTTCTTCAATAACACCTGAGATATTTGGTTTAATCAATACCTCTTCTTTTGGCACTATACTTCCTGTCGCTACTGTTTTTAACACTATAGTTTCAGTTGAAGCTTTTTCGGTAGTATATGTTACTGGGTCTTCTTGATTTTTTGCCCACAAATAATATAAAGAGCTTCCAAATACAAGGACTATTAATATCAGTACAATAATGGTTGTAGTTCTTTTCATTTTTTAGTTGATGATTTTATTTATTCTAACTTTCTTGATTTATGATTATTCAATTCTTAAAGCGTCAACAGGTTTCATTTTAGTGGCACTGTTTGCAGGAATTAATCCTGCTAATAAACCTGAAACTACTAATATGATTAATGCTGTAAATACCACTTGCATACTTACACTTGGATTTGCGAAATTTTCTACTGGTCCAACACTATCCAAAATAGCATTCATTCCCCAAATAACTAATGCTGCAAATGAAATACCTACCATACCAGATAAAATAGTGAGTATTAAACTTTCTTGTAATATTTGACCTTTTATTGTCCATGGTGTAGCACCTAAAGCACGCCTCACTCCTATTTCTTTAGTACGTTCTTTGACTACAATAAGCATGATATTACTAATACCAATGATTCCAGACAATAGAACTAAAGCTCCGACAAAATAGCCTACAATAGATAAAATATCAAAAAGTCCATTAACTCTACCGAACTGCTCAGATAAGTCAAAATGACCTATTGCTCTTACATCTTCAGGGTGAATGGTATGTCTATCTCGCATTAAAGAAAAAATACGCTCTTTAACATCAGTAATACTTATTTTATCCGTTGCTGTAATCGCCATCCATCCTACTACATCACCGTAATTAAATGCCTGATTAAAAGTTGAGAATGGAATAAAGATAGTATTAGCTTCTTCCTCTGAATCACCTTGGCTATTTGTAATTTTAAACGTTCCGGCTACCATGAAGTTAACGCCATTAATTTTTATGTAAGATCCTATAACATCTTCATTTTTATTATAAAGTCCTTTTACAACATCTGGACCAATAACACAAATTTTGCGCTTCGCATTTATATCAGAGTAACTTATAAAACGACCTTCAAGAATATCCATCGGCTTTTGCTTTATAAACTCTGGGTAATCTCCATAAATCTGAAAGGCGCCTGTTTTTGTTCCCTTTATAACATTATTTGCTCCATTATAACCACCTAATTGATTTCTGGGAGATACGTATTTAATTTCTGGATCGGCCGCTTTTATTGCAGCGACATCATCAAACTTGTAATTAAAATTTCTTGATTTTGGCAATCCTTTGTATGGTTTTGATGTTCCTTGTGTCCACATAAACATGGAATTAGTAGCAAAATCGCCAAAATCTGCGGTGACACCATTTCTCAACCCATTCGTTAAAGCTAAGAGGAGCACTAAAATAGTTATACCCCAAAATACCCCGAATGCAGTAAGAAAAGTTCTTACTTTATTAGCATTTAATGCTTCCAATATTTCTGTCCAACGGTCTTTATTAAACATCTTATTCGTCTCTTAATGCTACAATGGGTTTTATCTTGGCAGCTCTATATGCTGGTAAAAATCCTGCTAAAGCACCTGCAGCAACTAAAATAAACACAGTTATAATTGCTGTATTAAAATCAACTTGAGGAAATTTTATAAAAGGGCTATCCACCTGCGGACCAACCAACTCTAAAAGTCCTAAACCGAATATTAATCCAAATAATCCTGAAAACATAGTTACAAAAACAGCTTCTTGCAAAATCATAGCGATTATTGACATAGGCTCTGCACCTAAAGCTTTTCTTATTCCTATTTCTTTGGTACGCTCTTTAACTATTATAATCATAATATTACCTACACCGACAACGCCAGCTATAATAGTCCCTATTCCAATAAACCAAAACACTGCTTTTATAGTATCAATCAGTGAATAGATTTTCTTGGCTTCTTCAAGTGTATTATTTACTCTAATCGCAGCTACATCGTCTGGTGCAACAATATGTTTTTTCTTCAAATCATTTTCAATTGCTAATGATAAATTTTTTGATAATTCTACCGCTTCTTGAAAGTTATCTGACATTTTCACAGTAAACGACATATCTCTAATATTATCACCTCCATTAAAAGAACGCTGAACGGTAGTTAACGGTAAAAAAACATTACTCTCTTCACGTTCACCACCAGGGTCAGTATAGACACCTATAACTTTAAAATTAATTCCCCATATCGCTATATCTTTATTTATTGGATCCTTTCCTTTAAATAAATCTGTCTTTACTTTATTACCAATTACAGCAACCTTTTTCCCTTCGTTAATGTCTGAATAATTCAAAAAGCGACCACTAACCATATCAGCATTCTCAATGAATTGCTCATCTGGCATAACACCTCTTACCCTATAATTTCCGGATTCGTTTTTATGTGTAATTTGCCCTCCCCAAATGCTATAACTTGCGGAACGATATTCGAGATTATCATCATAGGTAGAAGATAGATTAGTAAAATCTTCATCTTTGAGTTGAATACGTCTTCCTGGATTCAATCCTTTATAGCCTTTTGTTGTTATTCGGGTTCTAACACTGATTTCATTAGTTGCATCCTGCTGAAATTCGGACGTAACTCCGTTTTCAATACCAGAACTAAAACCTAAAAGAACTACTAAAATAAAAATACCTGAAGCCACGGAAAGTCCGGTTAAGAAAGTCCTTAACTTATTCTTCCTTAGTGTTTCGAATATTTCTTGCCAGCGTTCTATGTTAAACATATTGCTTTGCTATAACTTGTTCTACTGCACTATCATCTATAATCACTCCATCTTTGAGGTTAACGATACGTTTTGTCATGTGTGCAATATCATCTTCGTGGGTTACCACTAAAATAGTTTTACCTTCATCATTAATACCTTGAATTAACTCCATAACCTCATAAGATGTTTTGGTATCTAAAGCACCTGTTGGCTCATCAGCTAGTAACACTTTTGGCTCACTTGCTAATGCTCTTGCAATAGCTACACGCTGTTTTTGTCCACCAGAAAGTTCACTAGGCAAATGATGTGACCACTGAGCTAAACCTACTTTTTCGAGATAATGTTCAGCCTTTTCAATACGCTCCTTCCTTGGTAATCCTTGATAGAATAATGGTAACGCTACATTGTCTGCAGCCGATTTGTAATTAATTAAGTTAAAAGATTGAAAAACGAATCCTAAAAATTCATTCCTGTAACGTGCTGCTATTTTTTCATTGAGGTTTTTGATAGGAACATTATCTAGGACATAACTTCCTATATCTGCTTCGTCTAACATTCCTAAAATATTAAGTAATGTAGATTTCCCTGAGCCAGAAGAACCCATTATAGACACTAACTCACCTTCTTTTACATCAAAGTTAATCCCTTTTAAAACATGGAGAGAATTACTTCCCATGTGATAAGATTTATGCAAATCTTTTATTTGTATCATAATGCAGTTGGTTACCGATGCAATTTTAAGAAAATCCTTAAGGCTTTTATGCCAACAAATTGTTAAGACTTCCTTATAAACTCTTATGACTAAGACTATCAAATTGAAGAAATGTTACAGAATTTAATCTGTAATTTCAATCTTTTTTGGAGTATTATATTTTCTGTAGATAAAATAGCCTATTGCAGCAACCAAAATATAAGGTACTGCCATTAAAAAAAGAATTCCATCATTAATACCTTCTGCAGCATTTTGACTCTCTTCACTTTCGAGCACAGCTCTGCACATAGCACATTGCGCACTTCCTTTTAGAAAAAAGAAAACAGAGAATAGAAAACAGACAATTTTGCGTTTCATGACTTATGCATAATATGGTGAAATCATGATATATACAATAACTCCTGTTACAGCAACGTACAACCATAGTGGAAATGTAATTTTCGCAATCTTTTTATGCCGCTCAATATTATTGGTTATTGCTCTTACGTAAGTAATTAATACAAATGGAATAATAATAATTGAGAGCACGATATGCGTTATTAAAATAAAGTAATAAACATATTTGATATAGCCCTCATCACCAAATTTAGTTGAATCGCTAGTCATATGATATGCAATATACATTAGCAAGAAAGCTATAGATAACATAATAGCAAACTTCATTAATCGTTCATGTAGTTTTCTGTTCTTCCTTTTAATAGCTATTACAGCAACTGCTAAAACAATGGCCGTTAATCCGTTTATTGTAGCATATATTGGAGGTAAAAAATTGAGAGGTTCGACATCAAAACCTAATTTTTTTAAATTAACTCCAAATAGAGCTGCTACTGCTAATGGAATTATAATCGAAAGCGCTACTATCCACTTATTATATTTCTTTTCTTTTTCTATTGTATCCATAATTATTCTTTTAATAGTTTAGCTATATCTTCTTTTAAAATTGTAATCTCTTGTGGAATACCTTCATCATCTATTCCTTCATCTTCAGAAATAATTCCATTATAGTATATTAATGGGTTATTTGGTGATTTAAGTCTAGATCTTATAAAACCTTTCTTATCAATTAGAGCAAAGTTTCCTGAATGTTCAAAACCATCGATAATTTCGTCGTTTATTGCTGTGTAAAGGTAAAATCCTTCATTAGCTAATTTATAAATAGTATCTTCATTACCTGTCATTAAATGCCAATTAGGGTTTGTAATTCCATAATTAATTGCATAAGCTTTTAAGACTTGTGGTGTATCAACTTCTGGATTAATTGTAAATGATGCTACACCAAAATTCTCAAAATCTTTAAACTCATTTTGAATTTCAATAAGGTTACGATTCATTTTTGGACAAATTGTTGGGCATGTTGTAAAAAAGAATTCTATAACATAAACTTTGCCTAAATAGTCTTCATTAGTAATTGTTTTGCCTTCTTGGTCTATAAAACTAAAACTAGGCACTTTCTTATTTCCACCATCTGCATTTGGAATATATACCAAGTCACTCTTATATGATTTTTTATCAAGATTTTTATCAGCTTTAGATACATCGTCGCTTCGACTCTCGTCTCTAGTGATATCATCTTTTCCGATTCGATCTATTATTTTAGGAATAAAAATTATCCCAAAAACCAAAACGACAAATGCAATGCCTACGTAGGAATAATTGCTTTTCTTACTCATTGGCTTGTTTTAAATCATTTCCTCTTCTTGTATTAGAATCATCAAATTTCCCTTTTCGTTTTTGACGATATTCTGTAAATAAAATACGCATATCATCACTCATCATATTTTTAATTTCCGACACTTCAATTGTGTTATAGGAATAGACACTAAATTTTGGTTTATTAGTTTCTACTTCTTTTTCATCTCTTCCATCAATTCGCCCTCGCTGACTTAAATCTTTATCTATGATAAAAACATTATCATTCGATAAATCTGGCATGAGATTTCTTTTCGATTTTAAAGCATTATATAGCTTTTTTATTTCGCCTTCAGTGCCATAAGCGTAATGCCAAAATCTTAAATCTTCATAGGTGTTCACCTCTCTTTTTAATTCTTCTATTTCTGCTTCTGTACCTTCAGGAACAACAATAATTATTTGAAATTTCTTGAATCCTTTAAACTTATCGTAAACCAATTCCTTAAGATTAGAAGCGGCAATAGATTTAGACAATGGAGATTTACCTAAAAACCCTAAAACTGTAATATGACCTTTTAATTGAATAGAATCCGATAGGTCTGAATAGAAACACTCTAAATCAGAAACCTTCTTGTTTACAATATCTAATGGCTTATAATTATGCTTTGCAGGATAAAGCATTAATAAAAAAGCAACAGGTAAAAAGAATAAAATACCTAATACTATGTTTCGTTTTGTATTGCTTATACTCATAGAATGCAAAAATAAAAAAGGTGGTTTAGAAAAACCACCTTTTAATATCATTTAACGCAAAAAATTACGTTTAAAAATCTCTTTTTATTAAAGCGTCTTCCGCATTATAAACTCCAAACACATATCCACCCTCTTGTAATAAAATAAACATTAAGTAACAGATAAGAAAAACAGCAGTCCATACTACCATCTTACGCATCGCACCTGTTTCATCTCTCATGTGCATAAAATCCCATGTGATATAATAGGCTTTTACTAGTGTCAATACAATAAATATGAAGTTTAAGGACTTCATATATATAATTGGTGAGAAAAATATATTCCCCAGAGTTGCCATAAAACCACCTTCAAAAGGTGACATTAATGGTGTCATTAATACATCTGGCTTATAAATACCTAATACTACTTCTATTGCAGTTATTATTGTTAAGAATACTAACACTCCCCAAATTTTTTGAGTATTAGACTTAAATTTCCAAAGCCCTCTAAATATTTCTAATTTATGTTCGTGTGCCATAATTTAATCTTAATTGCTATTATACTAAGTAGAAGAATGTGAATACAAACACCCAAACTAAATCGACAAAGTGCCAATATAAACCTACTTTCTCGACCATCTCATAACTTCCTCTTCGTTCGTAAGTTCCAAGAATAACATTAAAGAATATAATAATGTTAATCACAACTCCAGAGAAAACGTGGAATCCATGAAATCCAGTAATGAAGAAGAAGAAATCTGCAAATAATGATGTACCATATTCGTTAACCTGAAGGTTCGCTCCCTTGACAACTAACTTGCCGTTTTCCTTTATTTGCCTCAATGATTCTTCCCTTGAGAGTACCGTTTTTTCACCTTCCTCATTAATGATTTGATTTCTTACTAGAATATTATCATTAGTCTCTAATCCGTTATATATTTCATTAACTGAATATGGGGGTAATGACCCTTCAGTTACAAACCAAAGTCCATTCTTACGCTCGTGCTGAACTCTTTCACCTTCTTGCACTACAGCAAATTCATCAATTGAAATACGCTCAAATTTTTGTTCACCATCTTTAGTTACATACTCTCCAAATTGAAGAATATTTCCACCTTTTGTTTGTACAGCCCCATAATCCCCTTGGATAAATGTTGCCCATTCCCAAGCTTGAGATCCTACAAAAATAGCACCACCAATAATGGTTAAAAACATATATAAGGTCACTTTAGCTTTATTCATGTGATGACCTGCATCAACGGCTAAAACCATTGTTACAGATGACATAATAAGTATAAAGGTCATAAACGCCACATAAATCATTGGCAATTCTTGACCATGTAGAAAAGGTACATGAGTAAACACCTCATCTGCAATTGGCCATTCTTTTATAAACTTAAATCTTGAAAAACCATAAGCCGCCAAGAAGCCTGAAAATGTTAGTGCATCAGATACAATGAAAAACCACATCATCATCTTTCCGTAACTTGCATTTAGAGGTTTATTTCCTCCTCCCCAAGTTTTACCTTCTGTACCAGTACTTTCTACTGTAGAATTCATAGAATTTATTTAATTTTTAAGATTGGACAAAAATAATCAAATTATATATCTAAAAAAATATAAAAACAAAAAGAGCACAACCCAAAGTAGGTCTACAAAATGCCAGAAATTAGCTGCCAGTTCTAAACCCAACATATTGTTGGCATTATACTTCTGTTTAAAATGATTATAAATTACGACAATCAAGCATATTAACCCAGCAATAACGTGTAGTATGTGTACTACTGCAATCACATAAATGTAAGACATTGTTATGTTACTTGTTGGTCCTGTAAAATTATAACCTGTTTCAATAATTTGATTAAAGCCTTCTAGCTGATTAAAAATAAATGTAATTCCCAAGGCTAACGTAACTAACAACCAAATCGTAGTCATTTTTACATCATTTTGTTTTAATGCACGCTTTGCTAGAATAAAAGTTATACTACTCACTATAATTACACCTAAGCTTATGAAAAAAGCGTTTGGTAATTGATAGTCTTTCAACCAATCTTTATCTATTCGTTGCTTACTACTTACTATAAAAGCACTAATTAAACCAGCAAAAGACATAATCAATGAACCTATACCAAACCAAAGCATCATCTTCTTAGACCTTGCCCTTTTCTCTTCTTGTGTTCCTTGTGTTAAATCCATCTATCTAAAAAATTTATCTGCAACATATATAATCTGCAACATCGTAATATAAAACACACTAGACAACATTAATTGTTTCGCCGTTTTTGCCGTTCGGTCTTTAAAAAGTTTGAAGGCGTATACCAACATTATCATTCCTAGTAAAAAAACTAAGACAGCACCTAGAATAGACAATTTTAAATCTCCTGTAAAACCAAATACTGGAATTATAGAAGCTAAAACCGTCCAAACACTATACATTATAATTTGCACTGCAGTTCCTTTATCTGGTTTACCTGTTGGTAACATAAAAAAACCACCTTTTTTATAATCTTCAAAAAGAAACCAACCAATAGCCCAAAAATGTGGAAACTGCCAAAAAAACTGAATGGCGAATAAGGTTCCTGGTTCTATACCAAAATCATTGCGAGCAGCAACCCAACCCAACATAAAGGGAATTGCTCCAGGCAGAGCACCAACAAAAACTGCTAATGATGTTTTAGTCTTTAATGGTGTATAAACACTAGTATATAAAAATATAGATATCGCTCCCCACATTGCTGTCTTTGGATTGATAATATACAAGGTAATTAATCCTAAAACCGTGAATGATGTAGCAATAATAAATGCTGTATTCACTGTCATACGACCTGCAGGAATTGGTCTATTTTTTGTACGATCCATAAGTGCATCTAAATCGCGCTCAATAATCTGGTTATAAGCATTAGAGGCACCAACCATAAAGTAGCCACCAAAAGCTAATAAAGTAAGTGTAACCAAATTAATGGTTTCTGCACCAAGAAAATAACCTGCTATAGCCGAAAACACGACACTTATGGACAATCCCATTTTGGTGATTTCCTTAAAATCTGTTATCACAGAAGCTGTTGATATCGAAGATTTTGTGCTATTCAAACTGTATGCTTTTGGTTCTATTCTTAGCGAGTGCAAAGATAGTTTGAAAATTGATTCTAACCAACGTAAAACCTTAGTTTTAATTTTACTCTAAAGGTTCTTGTAAGTTTGTTTATTTTTTTATGACCAAAAGTGCCTAAAACTATGCTATGAAAAACACGCAACTACTCTCCATAGTACTTATACTTACTTCAACTTCTATTCTTGCATAAGGACGTTTTGACAATATTGAAATTAAAGCAACAAAACTATCTGAGCATACTTATATACTAGAAGGAACTGGAGGAAATATTGGTGTCTCTGTTGGAGAAGATGGTGTTTTTGTAATCGATGATCAGTTTGCTCCTTTATCTGAAAAAATTTTAATGCTATAAAGACCTTAATTGATAAGCCGTTAAAGTTTTTAGTAAACACACATCATCATGGAGATCACTCTGATAGAAATGAAAACATGAACAAAGCAGGTGCTACAATTATTGCTCACGAAGATGTAAAAAAACGATTAGAAGTTAAGCAACGTGATGGTAGTTACAAACCTAAAGAAGCTTTGCCTGTAGTTACATTTAATGACTAACTAAATATTAGCATAAATGACTAAAGCTTAGCAATTTTCCATGTTGCTAATGCACATACAGATGGAGATGCATTATTATATTTCACAGAAAGTAATGTGCTACATACTGGAGACACGTACTTCAATGGTCGTTACCCTTACATAGATTTAAACTCTGGTGGAAGTACAAACGGTTATATTGAAGCAGCAAAGTGCGGCTTAATGGTTATTGATGAAGACACTAAAATTATTCCTGGTCATGTAAAAGTATCTAATAAAGAAGAGTACAAAAGTTTTTTGCAAATGCTTGAAACGTTAAGAGCTACAATGCAAAAAGCTATTGATGATGGTAAAACAGAAGAAGAAGTGAAAACAGACTCAAGTTTAACTAAGACCTATGATGATTTAGGTTTTGGTTCTGGATTTATTAATAGCGAAAGGATTCGTTTAACATTTTATAAGAGCTTAAAAAAATCAAATCTTAAAAGTCATTGTACCAATTAAACAAATCTGTTCTTACACCAATACTAAACCATATCGTGTTAGAAGCCATAGTTGAAGCTGTAATAGCTTCAGGATTAAAATCCCGATAAATTATATTGGTAAACAGTTTTAAATTAGTTGCAGGGTTTAACAAGTAACCTGCTTGCAATTCGGTCATAAAACTATTCGTCCTATTTCCTTGACCAATTCTTATACCTGTATCACTAGCTCGATCTCTTTCATCACCAAATATATTTCCTCCATAATTAAAACTATCTTCATCAGTATTAAAATCAAAACCACGCTGACCAATTATAAATTTAGCATCTGCGAACCAACGTTTGTAGTTATAACGACCAATTAAAACTAGCTCTCTAAAGTTAGAACCCCAAAGATGCGCCATTGGTTGATTAACATTTGCATAGTTTAAGATGATAGAATTATGTGAATATGTATAAGGTCGTACTTGATTATACTCTGCTTGCAATAATAAATTATCAACTTCAAAGGCATTAAAATATTTAGCACCTAATTGAAATCCGAATTTATTTTTCCAACTTTTATCACCACCAGTAACATCGCTTAATGAAAATTCATCTAAAACAAATTGACCGTAGATATTCACTTTATTATTCCATTTGTATTTAGCACTCAAACCTAAAATTGCATTACCAGCATCTTGTCCTGTTTGAAATTCAATAGCTCTAAAAAAGATAATAGGATTGAGATAGTTAACATCAAAACCTCTTCCGTTGGTATCAGCCCATATTACAGACTCAAACAAACCTATATTAAGTCTCTTAGACAAATTCCAACTCAAATAGTGATTGGCCATATATTTTGTTAAGAATGCTCCATCAACACGGACTTCATTTCTAGCATCTCTTAGCCACATCCATGTACTTGTATATTTAATTTTCCAAAATGTAGCATTGAGTTTTAAAAACGGGTGTGGACTAGTGACATCACTCTGAAATAATGAACGGTAACCATCACCAATAAAATTTTTACCATGACCAAATTGAATGTTTAAAAAAGCAGCTGGAGTATAGGATAAATAAGCTTCAGCCACTGGATAATCATAGGCATCGTTTTTAAATCGTTTGGCTATACCGCGCCCAGGAATTATTGCAGCTTCAGCGCCAGAACCTCTTAAATCTTCGGCAAATTGATTAAAGTAATCTGCAAAACGTCCTTGACTCTCGTAAACTGATGCTGTTAAATTAAAACGTTTTCCTAAACCAGCTTGTATAAAAAGGCCACGCGTATTATTCCAAGTAGAATTAAAATCAGCTTCAGTATCTTTTCCTATTTGCAAATCTAAAATAGGGTCTACAGTAAACCAATAGTCGTTACTCTGAACTTCCACTAAATGCTCATTATACAATTTTCTATCGAACCAAGAATCCACATCCTTAGCTAAACTTTTTTTTTCTGCCTTGATATCATAATATCTTGCAACATCACTATATACGAAAGGTTTTGCAGCAGTATGACTATTGGTGCCAATGGCATTCATCTCATCATCGAAACGTGCGTAATAAGCATGTGTAAACGGCACATTTAACTCGCTATCATACTCTAACTGTTCGTAAGGTTTCAACCCTTTGGCAATATCATCATATTCATCAGAAAGTGTTGCACTAAGGCTATTTCTTTCAATTAATCCCAATTCACCAACCGAAGCTTCTTTTACTTTTACAGGCTCAGTTAAAGGTATCGTTATACCAATACTATATTGTATAAATGTTGGTTTCCCATTATAAGTTGCAGGTTTTACTTTTGGCAATAACTCAAAAACACGTTTACTCTCTTCTTTTAATTCATCATATATAGCATCGACATATATGATTTTAAACTCGCCATCTTTATTAACCTCGAATAGCAATTGAACATCACCTTTAAAATCTTCGTCAATGGCAATCTGTGGCACTTTAAAATTTGCATAAATAAAGTTATTTAATGTAAAATTGAAACACGATTTTACCTGATCTACAGCTTCAGACTCACACTCATTAAAAGTAGGTGGCTTTTCGTAGGTAATTAAATTTTGGGTAAAACCAAATGAAGAAATCAATACAATAGCAATGCAACAAATGCGCTTCATAAAAGTTTGAATTTTAATGGTTGAAAGATACTTATTTTTTTTAGTAACATTAACCACAGCTTAAGCAATAAAAAAACCGTTATTGCAGTAATAACGGTTTTATATCATAGAAGATTTTATTTTTAATCTCTAACTTCAAATTTAATTGGCAATGTATAAATTACTCCTACTGGTACATTACGTTGCAAACCAGGCTTCATATCTGGTATTTTATTAATAACACGCTTAGCTTCTCGCTCTAAAGCAGGATGTGGTCCTCTAATTTTAATATCCGTAACATTACCATTTTTATCAACAGTAAATTGCGTGTAAATTCTTTGTAGTCCAGTAATACCATGATCACTAGCTATACCAGAATTAAATTTCCTATTAACCAGTTTAGTAATCTTTTCTGACATACATTTTTTTCGTTCTTCATTTGTTTTTTTTCTTTCACAACCTGGATATACTGGTACTACTTGTATTGATCTAAATGGAACTACAAAATCATCATCTATTGGGTCTTCACCACAATCAAAAATAGCATTTATAGGTGCTGGATCCTTCTGAGGCGCTGGGTCAACTGGTGTATTTATAATTCTTTCTTCAATTGGAATATCATCTTCAACAACTTTTAGGACATCTTTCACATCTGTACTTGGTAATGATTCAACTTTTTTTGGCTGAATAACCTCAACAATATATGGCTTAACATAGTCAATTGAAACTGGTACTAACTGCGCCTCTTCTTCTGGCACAATGAGTCTCTTATCCTGAAACTGCATTTCAAAAAGGGAGTAAGTTCCTAATAAGCAAAGTATCAACCCTATTTGAAAATATAGGGTTGAGTTTTTTTGTAAATTTGCATCATGCTTGTGTGGTTTCTTTACTTCAGTAGTGCTCTGACCAGCATTACCGAAGACTTTTTTAGAATTTTTCATAATATGTATTGTTTAAATGTTAATATTATGATAAAGTCACAATAAGTATACCAAAACGAAAATCCCGTCCAATTAATTTTGAACGGGATTTTTATATTTTAAAATATACTTTTTCTAGTCTTGTACTTGGAATACAATTGGAATGGAGAATGGCATTACCACAGCCTTACCTCTCTGTCTTCCTGGTTTCATTTTTGGAAGCTTACTAATAACACGCTTAGCTTCTTTTTCAAGTCCTGGGTGAGGACCACGAGCTCCAATGCTAGTAATGTTTCCGTTCTTGTCAACTTTAAACTGAACAAAAATTCTTTTTCTTCCAGCAGGTAAACCTAATTCACTAGCTAATTCTGTGTTAAACTTCTTATTAATGAATTTATTTACTTTTTCATTCATACAAGCCTTCTTAGCTGCATTTCCCTTTTTCTTTTCACAACCTGGAAAAACGGCCACATTCTCAATAACTGAAAACGGTACTTCTATATCCTCCTCTACTTCTTCAACCTCTACTTCTTCAACTTCTACAATTTCTGTATCCATTTCTGTTTCCGTAGATTCAATAACTGTTTCCTCTACTTCTTCCTCATCTTCTACAACTTCAATAATTTCTGGAGCAGCAGGTGGTGGAGGTGGTGGAGGTGGTGGAGTAATAATTTGTTCTGTGATAGGTATTTCTTCATCTAACTCATCATCTAGATTAAGTGTATCCGCTACAACACCAGTTGGGTCATAGGTCTTATAATTTAAAGATAAATAAGTAACAGCTAGCATTAAAGCAAGACCAACAGCAAAATATATTGAGCTATTACGACTTACATCTGATTTAGGATTCTTTTTAGGTTCCATAGTATTGTGTTTATTATATCATCGCTAATTTAACTAAATAATAGTAAAAAAAACAAGGCTTTGGGTTATTTTAACTTTAGTATGTTAAATTTAATGGCGATTAATGTGCCAAATACAACCCCTGTACAGTTTGCTATTAAATCTATAGTATCATATGTTCTATTAGGATTTAACTGATGTTGAATCAATTCTAAGACTACTCCAAATAGAATTACTGCTATAAATGCGAAACTTATATTATTATTTTTTCTAACTCTCTTTACGTAAGTAATCCATAAAAATGAGAAGCCTAAATACGCTATTAAATGATAAATTTTATCATCAAAGGAAGATCCTAAACTTGGAACGCCACTAAGATTAATTAAGCTAACAACGACCAATACAATCGTATAAATTATTGCAGCTGGTAATAGTAATGTCTTAAGCACTTATTAACGCTTTGTAATCTTCTGCCGATAGTAAATCATCTATTTGAGAATCGTCAGAGAATTTTAGTTTTATCATCCAACCTTCTCCATAAGGATCCGTGTTCACCTTTTCAGGTTCATCCTCTAAACCCTCATTA
Source organism: Winogradskyella sp. PG-2 (assembly GCF_000828715.1). Classification (NCBI taxonomy): domain Bacteria; kingdom Pseudomonadati; phylum Bacteroidota; class Flavobacteriia; order Flavobacteriales; family Flavobacteriaceae; genus Winogradskyella; species Winogradskyella sp. PG-2. The sequence goes on from NZ_AP014583.1 coordinate 971,051, forward strand.
AATTCCACAATTTCTCCAGATAATGGCAAGAATAAGTCTGAGACTGTTTTTACAGCTTCCACTGTACCAAAGACTTCTTCAATGTCTAAAGTTTCATCTAGGGTTTCTACTTCTACATAAACAATATCACCCAATTCTCCTTGTGCGAAATCTGTAATTCCTACTGTAGCTACGTCTCCTTCAATTTTGATCCATTCGTGATCTTTAGTGTACTTTAATTCTGCTGGTATATTCATTTGTAATGTTGTAAAATATTAGTGAAACAAAAGTAATTTTTTAATTGCTTTGATTCAAAATTAATTCCCAAAATTATATCGTAATGTAATTCCTGACCTAAGAGATGTTTGTGGGAATGATGTAGAAATAGCAAAATCTGAAAACGTATAGTCAAAATAGAAAATCGCAGTTAGATTTTTACTAAAGGCATAATCTGCTGTATACTTTAATCCCCAAATAGTTTGACCAGCTGTAATCTGATTGTTTTCAAGGTCTAAGTATCTGATAATCGTTTTATTATCTCTCACCGAAATATCTGCTCGCATATTTAAATCACTAACTATGATTTGTTTTGGACCAGCCAACTGTGAACGAATTCTCAAATCCTTTATTCTGTAACCTAGACCAAGTGTATATTCCTTACCTTGTATTTCTGTCATTAAATTATTATCAAAACTCAATGATAGTAATCTATCAGTTTTAATTTCAGCTAGAACTTTGATTGAATTTTTCATTTCAAAATCTAAGCGAACTAGAGGACTGAATTGTTCTTCTAAATTGATATTACTGTAAAGCGTTTCATTTTTAAAATTACCAGATTGGTCTAAAGCATCGGCTGGTTGATTTCCATACTCGTCACCTCTAATACCAGGAGTATAATCTAGATTAGTCCTAAACTGATTAATTGTATATCTAGACCTATAGCCATGCTGAATTGAAAAACGTCTAAACGTTTTCTTAAACCATGGTATTTTCATTAATCCTGTGTACTTCAATGTCCAATTAGGTATTGGTACATCTCTAAATGCACTTGTACTTACTTTATCTGGATTAGAACCTTGATATGCTGATAAAAATGCCGGTAATAATACACGTTGGCTATTTTTTCCAAATCCTTCTGGGTAACCATCAGCATCGGTATTAAAAGGCGTAGCACCATAAAAATCTCTTGCTAATCTATTAGCAATGACTAATCTATTAGTTCTAAAATCATCAAATGCAGCTGATTGATTTTCATCGCTTGCACTAAACGCTGTTTTAATAAGTGAAGTTGAAATATTAAAATTTCCAAAAGTATTTGGAGTTAATGGAATATAATTTAAATCGTCATCTACTCTAAAGTTTTCAGTAAAGCTTTCAGCATAAGTTCTGTTACCAATTAAATCTATCTTTAAATCTCGCATTGGTTCAACATTAACAGAATAATCGAGTGTTTTATTCTGTACCTCTGTGTACTGTTGATTAAAATCTGGAAACGTTGTTAACCATCCATTCCTAGCTGTTAAATCTCTAATATCTCTTTGTCCACCAAAAGTATAGCCAACAGTTGGTCTTAGTGTTCCAATAAAACCTGGAGTTGGCAAATAACCAGGTAAAAACGTACCGTTATTCTCTGTGTAGCCCAACTGGACTCTCTTTACCATCGTTACAATATCAATTAAGGTATTGTATGCTTTTTTACCAGTACTTAACTTATTTAGATCTTTTTGTTGATCTTTATTATTCTGTGAAGCATCTGGAGTTGTTGATCGACTTTTAACAGGTACATTTCTTCCTCGCCCTCTAGTTCTTGGTTTTCCTTTTCTTACCAAACCTAATGTTTTATACAAGGTCTCCATGTTAAGCGTGGTATTGATATTGTGCGTATTAGAATTCTGAATAGAATGACCTAAGTTATAGGTGTTACCATCTAAAACTAATCCTTCATTTAAATCCGAACCTTTTTGCCATTGGAAACTACCATTATAAGCATAAGTAGTTCTAAAGAAATTTAATGCTGGTATTTTATAGATTGGCAATTCGTAATTAACCTGAAGCTGTTGAGTCTGCAGATTAGGGTCACCAAAATCAAAGAAACCATCCCAAACATCTAAATCTGGATCTTGTCTTCCATTAATACGATCATCAATAAAATAGTTACGTACAATATTAGTATTGGCAGCTGTAAAGTTTAAACTCAAAGCATCAGTAATGTTATAGTTTATTGCATATTGAAAATCGAATGTATAGTTTCTTCTAAACAATTCTTCAATACCAATATTACTTCCACCTAATTCAACTTCTCTAAATTTCTGCTGACTAAACTGTCTATTAATATTAGTATTTAGAGAGAAACTTGATGGTAAAAGATTTAGGTTAAAATCTTTCAAAATTTTCCAATACTTTCCTGTAAATAAAGAGTCATTCTTTTTGAAAGGTTCAATCTTCAAAGGTTCAAATGAATAATTATAGTTAACACCAGCTCTTATATTTTGATCTAATGCATTTTCAATTTCAAAGTCACGGTGTTCTACTTTATTGTAAGAATAATTGAATGTTAAGTTTTCAACATCATAAAAATGCTTTTTAGCATCACCCATTTTTTGCTTTCTTACGCCAATAAAATTGATACTTTTTCGCTTCGTATAATCTTCAGATTGTGTTCTTATTCGATCCTCTTCTTCACTTGAACTTGCTGCATCTAAACGCGACTCTAAAGTTAAGTCATTATAAAACTGATCAAACTTTGGAGTTATAATCTCTTCACTCTGTGCATAATTAAATGGAATTTGAACTCCCCATTTCTTTGGCAACAATTGTCCCAATTGTATGTTAGTTACAACATCGTATTGCTGAACATCTTCTAAGCTTCTTTCACTAGGTCCTTGTTCAATGCCACCAAAGCCTATTGTGCTGCGTCGTCCTGTTGCACTAATATCTGCAAAGTCTGCTATATTAGTATCCATACTTACTACTGCTGCCCATCCTCCTTCATTCTCTAAGTCCGACATTCTTAACTCATTAAACCATACTTCACCGCAAGCATTCATTGTTGTAATACCAGAGTTTTTGACTCCAACCATTAATACTCTAATATTTCCAAAATTTGGATTTCCTTTTACGGCAACACGTTGTTGTTTTCCACTACTTAAAACGTCATTAAATGGAACATCACCATCCACCAAAGGGTTTTCATCTAATTGCCCATCTACAACATTATAGAATGTAGGATCTTCATTACTTAATGAGCCATCAGAAATACCTAGGGCTTTAATCTTTTGTAAAAATTCTAGTGGAATATCAATTTCATTTTGATTTGGCCAAATTTGTTCTTCTATTGTACCTTCAGCAAAATCAGTAGGCAATAATGGGATTTCAATCTGATAAAAGTTTTGAGTAAAATCATTACCCATTCTTATGAATCCAACCATTTCTCCAGGATCTAACGTTGAACCTTCTTGTGCCTCAGCATGTAAAAACATACGTAGTTTTTTATACTGTCGCATATCTACATTAATATTTTTAAACACACCACGCGAATCAGTTGGTTCCAAATCACAGGCCTGTAATACTAAAGATTGTTCATTTTGTCTTATGATATTATTGTTATTGTTCAGTTCTTCACGTCTTACTCCTGGAGGTATTACATAATCTCCATCGTTTTCTTGTACACCAACAATTGCAACATTAAATTCAGCATCTGCACTATTATTTGTGTCATCATTATCTAAATCTAAAGTATAACGTCTCCAGTCACTCCTCACTAAATCTAAAGTAGCTAAACGTAAAGTTGTTTTTTCTGTAAACTCGGTTAGGTATAAACGAGCAAAACGAACTGAACGAATATCACTAATACCACCAATAGCATTTGTAGGTTCATTTATTGGTAATCTATATTGATACCAAGTCACTTCTCTCTGATCTCCATTTGGTAAGGTTACATTTCTTACCTTAACATCGTTAATCTGAGGGTTATCAATATTAAGATTTGCAGGAATCATATTAACCTCATATTCATAATAACTATCAATGGTATTCATAGTATTATCTCGGTTGATATCTTCAACATCTGGCTGTGTTGTAGAACCTCTATTTGTATCTGTAAAAACATCTGGTGTGTTTCCTTCTTGACCATTATACCTTTTATAACGTTCAAAGATATCACCATCTGTATTTAGGTAATAGATATAATTATCTCTTGCTGGATCTTCCCCAAAATTATTAGCTCCGTATACTTGAGATAACATTTGACTTTCTTCCGCATCATCATAACCATCATAACCAACATCTTGGTTGGCTCTTTCTGCACCAGTGGTAGCAAAAGTGTATATTAAAGATTGATTTTGTGGTACTACATAAGGGCTTTGTAATGTTGGTAATTGCTGCTGAATTGAACTAATATCACCATCTTCAGGTAGTCCGTTTTCGTATTGCTTTTTACCATCTTTTAATACATCTTCAGAAATGTTACCTAAGTTAATGGTTAACTTTCCACCTGAACTAGATGGATTATCTAAAAATGGATCCTGAACCCAAAACTCTATATACTCAACATTAGCCTGTTCAAAATCTGTTGATGTAATTTGTCTTGTTATACCAGCCCAACTTTGATTTGGATTAAGTATATCATCCGTTTCATTCGGATCGAAATTATAAGGTCCACGCTCCGTTGGGTAATATGACAAATCTAAAGTGTTAATCACCGATGTCTGTCCTTGTACAATATCTACTTCTGGAAATATTTCCTCAATAAATACACGTCTTGTATATAAATCTGAAACGTCATCATCAGTAATACCGTCTGGACGTTGGTTACTAAAAAATATTGGATCAATAGTATACCAGTTTAAAAAGGCTCTACCATATCCATTCTCAATACCATTAGCATCAGTTCCTGGAATTGTATTTGGTAATTCTTTAGGACGACTAGATAATGTCCAAGACAAAGGGCTCAATAAATCAATTGATCCTTGCGTTCCTTCAAAATCATCGATATAAGCTGTGGCTTCACCATTAAAATCTGTTCCATTTGGTGCTCCTGGTAACAAATAAGCAAACTCACCTCTTAAGGATAAGTTAGAAGGTACATCTGTATCTATATTTGGAAGTTTGTTTGCTAATCGCGTTAAAAAAGGAACTTCAGTAGAAAAGTTTCCATTAAGTCCGAATATAGTGTTGTTAATTGGCTCACTATTGAAATTAGCTTTTTGGGTAATAGGTCGCTCATTTAGATTTAATAAAGTTGCACCTAAAACAAAATTCTCGTTGAATTGATGTTCTATATTAATTCCCGTAAAACGTCTAGTTTGTTGTCCGAAAACAGCATTATTTTCTACAGAAACATTAATTGGTGTATTTGATGCTTGTAAAGCTGCGTCCAATATTTCTACACGTCCTAACTGATAGTTTACCGTATAATCAACACCTTCTACTAGTAAACGCCCGCCAGCAGTAACTCTTACAGAGCCTCTTGGAACATTAAAGGCACCTATTGGAATTCCGCCAGCTCCTCCACTACTTTTGAATCGTCCTTTTATTTGAAATTTATTCTTTTCTGCTTCATCTAAAGCTTGTGTCTTCGTAGATTTATATAGCAAATCGTAAACATACTTCTCCTGATTTTCATTAGGATATGTATCTAGTTCATAATCAGCATCATTATTATTTGGATTGCCATCATCATCTAAAACATCAAATAAGTAACGTCCAAAAGGTTCTGCTTTGGTGAAAATTATTTTTCCATTTTGACTTAAAACTGTTTGTCCTTCAACGTAGTCAAAAAATCCATCACCTCGTTCTTGTGGATCGTTATTAAAATTTAATCGATCTAAATGAAACAGTCTAATTAATGGTGTTTCGTTTATTTCAGTATCATCACTGGTAAATGTTGTATTGTTATCAAAGGGTGGAAATGCTGTGCCTTCAACTGGTCTTATATAATTTAGGGCAGATGCTTCTGTATAAAATATATTAAGTCTAAAGTCTTCTTGACTTAATTGAAAAGCACCAGTATCATAGATGTTTTTCATCATTAAGTCCCAAATTGGTTGATCAACAGCTGTCACTGCACTTTTCAACATTTTTAAAACTAGTCCTTGATTATTTATAACTTGGTTACCGTTATTACCATCACTTACTTGTGTTGCATCCACCCCATCATTAGCAAATTCACCTACCTGAAAAACCTCACCTCCTATGGTGTATTGAAATGCAACAGCTAAGACTTCATCATTAAGCAATCTTTGATTTAATGATATATATCCTAATTCTGTGTTTAACACATATTCTTGTCCTTCTCTTAATTTTCTTGCAGCCTCAAGTTTACCATAGTCAAAGCCCTCATTTACTGCAACATTAATTCCTGATTCTACATTTGTAATATTTCTAACAGCTTCAGTTAATAAGGAACCTCCACCACCAATATTTGTTGGGTCAAAATCATTGTTTTTATTACTTGGCAATCCGCCTGGAATATTCACAAAACCAGCTGGTAATGGATCTAAACCGATATTCTCTATCTCAGATTCACCTAAATCTTGAAGAGCAACTATATTTCTTACATTCTCTGTTTGATTGTTTCTATTAGTAACCCAAACCTCAACTCTTGTAATCTGTAATCCTTGATTATCTATAAAAGGATATTGTAATAAGGCCTTATCGTAATTATCTCTAAAGTATTGTGCTAAAAAGTAGTGTCTATTTTCATCATAGTCTCTAGCAAAAAATTCAAACTCTTCAACGGTTCCTCCACCTTGTGCAGTTACAGATTTGGACTGAGATTGCTGTTCTGAAAATACTGCAGTTACTCTTGTTTTACCAAATTGTAATTCTGTCTTTACACCAAAAAGACTTTGTGCTCCAGTAATTAAGGAGCTATTTAATGGCATATTTACATTACCGACTTCTATCTTACGGACGATATCATCTTCAGTTGGTGTATATTCTAATTTTACAAGTTGTTGAAAATCGAAGGTTGCTTCTGTATCGTAATTTGCTGTTACCTGAAGTCGCGTTCCTACTTTTCCTAATAAACTTAAACTGATTCTTTGGTCAAAATCAAATGTGAAATTTGTTCTATTCCTTGGAGAGAAAGCTGGGTTATCTTGCTTAGAAAATAGAACTCCCAAATCTACTTCTACAGAACCTTGTGGTATAACGTTAATAGTATTACCACCAAAAATAGTTTCAAATAATCCTGAATTGACATAAAATTCTGGTAATAAATTCTTTTGATCTTCCTCAGCCCCATCTTTCTGGCCAGCTGCAGCATCAGCCATTCGCTTATAATATTCTTTTAATTTCTCTTGTAAAACCAACTTCTGAAATTCTTCAGGTGTTAATATCAATGGATAATTAGTATTGAAATTTCCTATTTTCTCAGTATAGATATAGCGATCTAAAATAGGGTCATAAGTATATTTTGAAACAATACTAGTAGGATTTGGCATGTTAAGCTTTCCAAATGCAAATGTTGTTTTTGTAGAATCTTGCTCTTGCTCAGTTTCTTGCGCAGATAAAGAAGAACCTATCAGCATTATACATGCTATTACGCAATATAAACCTAATGATTTGAGTTGATTATAGTTAGTTTTATTCAATTGCATTATAAATTTTTAAGAGCTTCTTTAATAATTTGCTCTACAAGGGCATCTGGGTTGGCTTGTAAAATTCTATCCACAACTTTTTCAGATTGCTTTTTATTAAATCCTAAAACATCTAAAGCAGATAACGCTTCATCTTTATTCGTATTGTTTGGTAATAAAGAAAGTTCGTCAATACCATAAACTTTTAATACTTTATCTTTTAAATCAATAATAACACGTTGAGCGGTTTTAGCTCCTATACCTTTAACACTCTGAATTAAAGCTACATCTGCACTAGCAATCCCATCTTTAACTTGATCTGGAGTCAAAGATGAAAGCATAGTTCTTGCTGTATTGGCACCAATACCACTAACTGAAATCAATAACTTAAATATTTCGCGTTCAATTTTAGATGAAAAACCATAAAGACTATGCGAATCTTCTCTTACTTGAAGATAGGTATATAATCGTAAATGTTCTCTATCAGGTATTTGAGAAAATGTATGTAGAGATATATTAATAAAATAACCTACACCATTGCAGTCAATCACAACATCTGTAGGATTTTTTTCAACAAGTTTCCCCTCTAAGTGAGTTATCATTTATAATGAATAGTTAGAAACCCAAATGTAATAAAATTATTTACATAAAAGAGTGTCGTCTATGACTAAGAAACTAACTATTTCTGCTGTTGTTTTTCACGTTCTTGGGCATCAATAACTGAAACTGCTGTCATATTTACAATTTCATCTACACTAGCTCCTAATTGTAAAATGTGAACTGGTTTTGCCATTCCCATCATAATCGGTCCAATAGATTCCGCTTTGTTAAGTTCTTTTAACAACTTATATGTAATATTTGCCGCATCTAAACTTGGGAATATTAGTGTATTTACTCTATGACCTGCTAGTTTTGAAAATGGAAAAATATCTTTAAGCATTTTAGAATTCAAAGCAAAATCAGTCTGTAATTCCCCATCAATAACCATTTCTGGATAAGCCTTGTGTAAATAATCAACAGCTTCTCCTACTTTTTTTGCTCGTGGATTCTCTGAAGATCCAAAATTAGAATACGATATCATTGCAGTAACTGGTTCAATTCCAAACATTTTAGTTACACGATATGTCATACGTGCAATTCTCGCTAAATCTTTTGCTGTAGGATCAATATTTATAGAAGTGTCACTCAAAAACATAGGACCTCTTTGAGTCATCATTACATTAGTTGTGGCTACTCTCGAAATTCCAGGCGCCATACCTATTAACTCCAACATTGGCTTCACAACCGTTGGATAACTTCGGGAATATCCAGTTACCAAACAATCTGCATCACCTTGATTGACCATCATTGCCGCATAGTAGTTACGCTCTCGCATTTTCTTTTCTGCAGAATAGATGGTTACACCTTGTCTTTTACGTTTTTCCCAATACGCTTTTGCATAACGATTTTTTCGTTCTAATTCTTCGTCAGATTTAGGATCTATAATTGGTACATCAGCATCGAATTCAATCTCTTTCATCAAATTGACAATTGTATCTCTTCGTCCTAATAGAATTGGATGAGCAAATCCTTCATCATGAGCAATCTGGGCAGCTTTAAGCACATTTAACTGATCTGCTTCTGCAAATACAACTCGTTTAGGGTTAGTGCGTGCTCTACCCAACAATTGTCGGACTAACTTATTATCTGAACCTAAACGTTCTAATAGTGAATCCTTGTAACGATCCCAATCGTCAATTGGCTCCTTAGCAACACCACTCTCCATAGCAGCTTTAGCTACTGCTGGTGGTACTTCTGCGATTAATCTAGGATCAAAAGGCTTAGGAATAATATAATCTCTTCCAAAAGTTAGGCGTGTTTCATTATATGCTAGGTTGACTTGTTCTGGCACAGGTTCTTTTGCTAATCTAGACAATGCTTTTACGGCTGCCATTTTCATAGCTTCGTTAATCTTGGTTGCTCTAACATCTAAAGCACCTCTAAAAATAAAAGGAAAGCCAAGTACATTATTTACTTGATTCGGATGATCACTTCGACCTGTTGCCATAATAATATCATCTCTCGTATCTAGAGCTAATTGATATTTTATTTCTGGGTTTGGATTAGCCATCGCAAAAACAATAGGGTTTTTCTCCATGGATTTCAGCATAGCAGGAGTCACAATATCTGCCATAGATAAGCCAATGAATACATCTGCTTTTTCCATAGCTTCATCTAGAGTATCAATTTTTCTATGCGTAGAAAATTCAGCTTTTTGAGACGTGAGATTTTCTCTATCTGACCTAATAATACCTTTACTATCTAGCATTACAATGTTTTCACGCTTGGCTCCGCAAGCTTGATACAATCGTGTACATGAAATTGCAGCAGCACCAGCACCACTTACGACTATTCTTACCTCATCTATTTTCTTTTTAGCTATTTCTAGTGCATTCATCAATGCTGCTGCTGATATTATTGCTGTACCATGTTGATCATCATGCATTACAGGAATATCTAATTCTTCTTTGAGTCGACGTTCTATTTCAAACGCTTCTGGAGCTTTAATGTCCTCTAAATTAATACCCCCAAAAGTCGGAGCAATATTCTTCACTGTTTCAATAAATGTATCAATATCCTCAGTATCAACTTCGATATCAAACACGTCAATATCAGCAAAGATTTTAAATAGCAATCCTTTTCCTTCCATCACTGGTTTAGAAGCTTCAGGACCAATATTACCTAGTCCTAAAACTGCTGTTCCATTAGAGATTACAGCTACTAGATTTCCTTTAGCAGTATATTTATAAACATTCTCAACCTCTTTTTCAATTTCTAAACATGGTTCTGCAACACCAGGAGAATAGGCTAAGGATAAATCGCGTTGTGAGGCATACTTTTTAGTAGGCACCACTTTTATCTTACCTGGTGTTGGTTTTGCATGATATACCAAGGCTTCTATACGCTTGCTTTGTTTGCTCATAATCAAAATTAATTAAGTTTCAAAAATACAAATATTAAGCTCTATACATGCCAATTTGAATTTGAATGATACGAATATTAAATTTTAATTCTCTTTAACAGATTTATTCAAAATTTCTATGTTAATTGAGAATATATAAATCAATATATTAATGAAAAACCTTCTTTTATTAGCTTTCGTTCTCTTTAACCTTGCTGCCAATGCTCAAAAATCCAGGAAATTTAAATTAGTAGATGAGGATAATAGAAAAGTAATTCCGTTTGCTAATATTCTTTTTAATGACAAAAATTATAAAGGCACATCAACTGATATTGATGGTGTATTCTTTTTAGATTCAGATATCACAAGTATTACAATAAGTTATGTTGGCTACGCAACAAAGGTTTTGATCATTGAAAATATAAAAAGCACTACAATTACACTTAAACCAATTGTGAGTGAATTAGACGAAGTTATTATTGATGGCGAAAATCCTGCTCATCGCATTATTAGACTAGCAGTTGAGAATAGAAATCTTAACAACCCTGAAAATTTAAATTCATTCACCTACAAATCTTACGATAAGGTTTTTGTAGATCTTAATGAAGATAAACCTTTGAATGACACACTTAAGAGTGTGAATTCTTTTTTTAAGGATTCATATTTTTTTATAACAGAAACTATTGCGAAACATAAATACTTAAAACCGCGATTTACTGAAGATAGTGTGATAGCCACAAGAACATCAGGATTTAAAAACCCAAATTTTGCGGTCTTAGCAAATAGTTTTCAACCATTTTCTTTTTACGAAGAATATATTTCGCTTTTTGAAACTAACTATCTAAATCCTATTTCAAAAGGGAGTACAAGGAAATATAAACTCAGATTAAAAGAAGAATATATCAAAGAAAAGGACACTGTTTTTGTTATTTCTTTTAAACCGAAAGCTAATAGAAATTTTGAAGGTTTGGAGGGTTTGCTTTACATTAATTCTAATCAATATGCTGTTGAAAGTGTTGATGCCACGACCTTCAATTCTGGGAAAATAAATTTTACAATTCAACAGAAATATAAATTTATAGAAAATAAATACTGGTTTCCTGAGCAATTGAATTTTGAAATCATTTTAGGTGATGGCATGGGTAGTTTTAAATATATAGGTAAAAGTTATCTCTCTGAAATTACGCCTAATGCTCCATTAAAAAAGTACGATTTCCCTGTAGTTTCCCTTACATTACCGGATAAAGTTGAAGGCAGAAACTCAAAATATTGGAATCAATACAGAAAAGATGCGTTAAACAAAAAAGAACTGCGAACATATGTTTTAATGGATAGTGTCGGTGAGGAAATTAAATTAGACAAAATTTTAAAATGGGCTCCTAGTTTAGCTAAGTGGCGTCTTCCTTTAAAATATGTAGATATTAACTTGAAAAAAATTATACAAACAAACCGCTTTGAAGGTGTTAGATTAGGGCTAGGCGTATACACCAATGACGATATTTTTAAACATGTTTCTATTGGTGGCTATGCAGGTTACGGTTTTAAAGACCATTCTTGGAAATATGGAGGAGAAATATTACTTAATGTTCCGGGAGAAAGAGATATTTCTATAAGCTTAAATTACAACAACGATTTGCGAGAAACTGGAAGCTACTCTGGCAATAATATTGACAATCCATTTACACAAAGGCAATGGATTGCAAGTCAAATGGATGCTATTGAATCATTTAGTCTTACATCCGAAATGAAAATTTTAAGAAACATAAATTGGTCTTTGGGATTTAATACTGCTGATGTTACACCTCTTTATGAGTACCAGTTTGTTAATACTGGGATACCAATTACCAACTATTCTAATTCTGAAATTAGTTTAGGCATAGGCTACCATGTAGATGAAGAATTAGTAAAAACATTTGGAGTTACTACAAGAATACCGAATGATGCTCCTGTATTTAATCTTATTTATTCTAGAGGATTAGAAAACACTTTTGATAGTGATTTTGGTTATAACAAACTTCGCTTTACAGTAGACCACAGTTTCTTAACTAAAGGTTTGGGTAAAACAACATATCGACTAGATTTAGGATATATTGATAGTGACCTTCCTTATGGATTATTATTTACTGGAGAAGGTAATTACGATAAGAAATTACCATATGTCGTGAAAAATTATTTTCAGACCGTTACACCTTATGAGTTTCTTTCTAATAAATACGCACATCTATTTACCACACATAATTTTGGTAGATTATTTAATAACAAAGGGTGTTTTCAGCCTGATGTACTGCTTCACAATAATTTTGGAATAGGCAGTCTTGATAATAGTTCATCACATCAAAATATTAATTTTAAAACTAAAGAAAACCTTTTTTTAGAAACAGGTTTAGAGTTACAAAATATTATTAAAATTCCTGTTCTTAATTTATATTATATGGGTTTTGGAGCTGGAGGGTTTTATCGTTATGGCTCGCATAATTTAGAAAATTTTAGAGATAATTTTGTGTTTAAGCTTTCTATGGGAATTAGTTTTAAGTAACTATTCATCCTTTAAAAACTTAATATTTCTGTCTATACCTGAAAACTTAGTCCGTTTTACAGCTGATTTTTTAAATACCTTTCTAAAGGTATCTTCAGTGATTTCTTCCCAATCTTTTTTAGTCATTGATAGTAGTTCTGGATGCGGATTAAATAAAGGCTCACTATGAGGTTTAGAAAATCGATTCCAAGGGCAAACATCTTGGCAAATATCACAACCGAACATCCAATCGTCAAATTTATCTTTAAATTCTGTTGGGATGTTTTCTTTAAGTTCTATGGTGAAATAAGAAATACATTTACTACCATCCACAACATAAGGTTCTGTAATCGCTTTGGTTGGACAAGCATCTATACATGCGGTGCAGGTTCCGCAATGATCCATAACTGGTGTGTCGCAATCTAATTCTAAATCGATAATCAATTCTGCTATAAAATAAAATGAACCAACTTGCTGTGTTAACAAATTTGAATGTTTACCAATCCAACCCAAACCAGATTTTGCCGCCCAAGCTTTGTCCAAAACTGGTGCGGAATCTACAAATGCTCTTCCATGAACTTCACCAATTTCATCTTGAATAAAATATAAGAGTGATTTTAACTTATCTTTAATTACGAAATGATAATCGGTTCCGTAAGCATATTTGGATAATTTATAAGATTCTTCATTTTGAAATTCTGAAGGATAGTAATTTAATAATAAAGACACCACACTTTTAGAGCCTTCAACAAGTAAAGTTGGATCTAAACGCTTATCGAAATGATTTTCCATATAACGCATTTGACCATGCATATTTTTATTTAACCATGCTTCTAGTCTAGGTGCCTCTTCTTCTAAAAACTCAGCTTTACTAATACCACAAGACAGAAAGCCAAGGCGTTTAGCTTCGGCTTTAATCTTTTTAGTATAAGTTTCTTTGTTCAAAATAGTTCTTAAAAGAACTAAACTACAATAATGTTTTTAATTACGCATTTACTATACTCAATGTTATAGTCTAATTACATCCTAAGTCTGAAGAGGACATATCATCTGCATTTGGAAAACAGTATCCAGATGGAAGACTCTCAGGCACGTAACGCTGTAAATTATCATCATATAAAGATGTCTCCAAGAATATTGTAAGCTGGTTAATCTCAGTTTCTGTTAAATTTAGAGGCACGAAAAGTGACGACAGTTTATCTTGAGGTACTATAGCATTTTCTGATATTGCAGTATTTTTATATTCTACAACTTCTTTTACAGTTTGAAAATTCCCACCATGTCCAAAAAACTGAACGTCTTTTAAATTATATAATTGAGGTGTTTTAAATTTATAATCATCTTCTGCATTTCCAGTAAATCCACCACGACCTTTTTTGGTTCTTTCATCTACAATAGTCGCAACTTCTGTTCCCTCTAAATCATTCATCCCAATAGCATGAAAATCCATACCATTTAATCCTGGTCCTGAATGACATGTATAACATTGTCCTTTATCAAAAAATATCCTTGCACCTGCAATTTCATCATTACCCATTGCATTATCATCACCTCTTAACCATCTTTGAAAAGGGGATTGATTTGGTAATAAAGTTCTTTCGTAAGCAGCAATGGCTAAAGCCGCATAAAGTTTAGTGTAACGTTCACTCTCGTTAATATTTGAAAATGCGTTGTCAAACAAATCTTTATATGAAGAGTTAATGATATCGTCCGCATCAATTTCTAAACGGTGTACATCCATGCCTGCAATCGCTTGAGTTTCAACACCTTCAAAACCTAAATTATTAGTTGCAATTGGAGTACCATATGCCCACTGCGATTCTGTACCTTCATTTGGTCCTGTTGCACCAAACTGTCCATTCCACAACATTACTTTTTGAAATGCAACATTTAGTGTTGTTGGTGTTCTAATAGGTTGCACATCTATACTATCTTCAATGTACATTGGATTTTTAACTCTACCTTCCCCAAAAGTACCAAAACCTAAACCACCATCACCAATACCTTGTTTTAAACCACTCTGAAAACCTGCATCAACATGATGACAGCTTGCACATGAATAGGTATACATTCCATTCTCTATATTTGCACCCTTAGCAATCATAGTTTCATGGTATAATAACTTTCCTAATTCTACTTTAGCAGCAGTAATTGGATTATTTATATCATTTGGAATTGCAGAAAAATCTGTTTCTAATGGTTGAATCAATTCAGCTCTAGAGCCAAATAACTCAATGATTCGATTTTCAAGTTCAATATGATTTGAAACATTTTGATAATTGTCGTCATCTGAATTACATGACATAAGTGTTAAGAAAATCAATACTAGGATTGATTTTAAATGTAGGCTTTTCATTATTTCTAAGCTTTAAGGTACTCAAATATATAATGAAGCTATTTGGAACTTTACGCAATTAGACCAACGCACAAAAAATTAGTTAAACTAATGTAAGGTGCTATTTTCTTCGATGAATTGTTATGGATAGAGAACTAAAACAAACCTCCTTGAGTAGGTCCTTTTATTTTACCTAAATGTCTGTAAGCCTGATCTGTAACTTCTCGCCCACGAGGTGTACGCATAATAAAACCTTGTTGAATTAAAAAAGGTTCATATACTTCTTCAATGGTTTCTGTACTTTCACTTACTGCTGTAGCAATAGTACTAATGCCAACAGGTCCGCCTTTAAACTTTTCTATAATAGTTGTTAAAATCTTGTTATCCATTTCATCTAAGCCATAAGCATCTACATTCAAAGCTTTTAATGCAAATTTGGCAATCTTAATATCTATACTACCATTACCCTTAATCTGTGCAAAATCTCTAACACGTCTCAACAATGCATTTGCAATTCTTGGTGTCCCTCTACTACGTCCTGCAATTTCAATTGCCGCCTCCATCGTAATTGGCATATTCAAAATTGATGCACTTCGTTGCACTATAGTTGTTAATAATTCTGTTTTATAGTATTGTAGTCGACTCTGAATTCCAAATCTTGCTCGCATTGGAGCAGTTAGTAATCCAGATCTTGTAGTCGCACCTACCAAGGTAAATGGGTTTAAATTGATTTGAACAGTTCTGGCATTTGGGCCAGATTCAATCATAATATCAATTTTATAGTCTTCCATTGCAGAATATAAATACTCTTCTACAATTGGGCTTAAACGATGAATTTCATCTATAAAAAGTACATCTCTATCTTCGAGATTGGTGAGTAATCCAGCTAAGTCTCCTGGTTTATCTAAAACTGGTCCAGATGTTACTTTTATGCCAACATCTAATTCGTTTGCTAAAATGTGCGCTAATGTTGTTTTACCTAGTCCAGGAGGACCATGAAATAAAGTATGATCTAAAGCTTCTTCTCTAAGATTAGCTGCTTGAACAAAAACCAGTAAATTTTCCAATACTTGATCCTGTCCCGTAAAGTCTTCAAAGGTTAAGGGTCTTAACTTCTTTTCAACATCTATTTCTTCTGGGCTAAAGTTATCGTTGGACGGATTCAAATTTTCGTTCATATTAAAACAAATATAAAGAAAAAGCCTATCTAAATTAGAAAGGCTTTTCATTAATATATTTAAGTAAACATCATCTAATGATGCAATTCTTCTTCGCCTTCTTTCATGGGAACATTTTGAGGCACAAAGTCTTCATCATGTCCTGGTTTACTATAATCATAAGACCAACGATATACATGAGGTATTGCACCCGGCCAGTTACCATGTATATGCTTTACTGGTGCTGTCCATTCTAATGTATTGGATTTCCATGGGTTTTGTGGCGCTTTCTTTCCATAGAAAATACTACTTATAAAGTTGTATAGGAAAACTAACTGTACAAGACCTCCAAGTAAAGCAAACATTGTAATCACAACATTAGCATTCGCAGTATCATCAAATAATGGGAAATTAGAGTTAGTATAATAACGTCGTGGTAAACCCGCCATGCCTATAAAATGCATTGGGAAAAACACACCGTATGCAGCGATAGCTGTAACCCAAAAGTGCAGATACCCTAAATTCTTATTCATCATTCGACCATACATTCTTGGGAACCAATGGTAAATACCAGCAAATACACCATATAATGCAGAAATACCCATAACCAAGTGAAAGTGCGCAACTACAAAATATGTATCATGCACATTAATATCTAATGCACTATCACCAAGAATAATACCCGTTAATCCTCCTGTTATAAAAGTAGAAACTAATCCAATTGAAAACAGCATAGCCGGGTTCAACTGCAAATTACCTTTCCAGAGTGTGGTAATATAATTAAAGGCTTTTACTGCCGAAGGGATTGCTATCAATAGAGTCGTAAATGTAAACACTGAACCTAAGAATGGATTCATACCAGATATAAACATATGGTGTCCCCAAACAATTGTAGATAAGAAAGCAATTGCTAAAATAGAAGCAACCATAGCACGATATCCAAAGATAGGCTTACGTGAGTTAGTCGCAATAATTTCAGAAGTAATTCCTAGAGCTGGCAATAATACGATATAAACTTCTGGATGGCCTAAAAACCAAAACAAGTGCTCAAATAATACTGGTGAACCTCCTTGATAATGCAATACTTCACCTTGAATAAATATATCCGATAAAAAGAAAGATGTTCCAAAACTTCTATCCATTATTAATAACAATGCAGCCGATAATAACACTGGGAATGAGATTATACCAATTACCGCAGTTACAAAGAATGCCCAAATTGTTAAAGGTAACCTTGTCATTGACATACCTTTTGTACGTAAATTAATAACTGTAACTACATAATTCAATGAACCTAATAAAGATGACGCAATAAATATTGCCATAGATACTAACCATAAAGTCATACCCATACCTGAACCTCCTTGAGCCAATGGTAATGCCGATAAAGGCGGATAAATTGTCCAACCAGCAGCAGCAGGTCCAAACTCAACAAAAAATGAGAGTATCATTATAACACATGATAAGAAGAACAACCAATAAGAAATCATATTAAGAAATCCTGATGCCATATCACGCGCACCAATCTGTAAAGGAATTAACAGGTTACTAAAGGTACCACTAAGTCCAGCAGTAAGAACAAAAAATACCATCAACGTACCATGTATAGTCACTAATGCCAAATAAATATCAGCATCCATAACACCATCTGGTGCCCACTTACCTAATAGTACTTCAAAAATAACATTTGGCTCTTCTGGCCAAGCAATTTGCATACGCATCATTAGAGACATTAAAATCCCAAGAATACCCATAATAATTACACCAGTAATTAAATACTGCTTTGCAATCATTTTGTGATCTTGACTAAATATATATTTAGTTATAAAAGTTTCTTTATGATGATGTACGTCGTGATCGTCGTGATCGTGTGTATCTACTGTTGCTGACATAATCTCTTTATCTATTTTCTTAGATTTCTAATTTTAGTTTAATGAGTTAGCAAAGTTTTTTTGCTCCGCTATCCAAGTATCAAATTCTTCTTGCGTCTCTACAATAATCTTCATTTGCATATTATAGTGTGACTTTCCGCAAATTTTATTACATAATAATAGGTAGTCAAATGTGTAAGGTTCTAAGCCTTCTTCTCCTTTGGCTGTTAATTCCTTACTCTTTTCAATTCTGATTGAATTAATATTCTGAACTTTATCAATTATATCAGGATTCTGACGCATTTCTTCTGTTGTAATTGTCGGTGTAAAACCAAATTGTGTAACCATTCCAGGTACACAATTCATCTGTGCTCTAAAGTGAGGCATATAGGCTGAGTGCAATACATCTTGAGATCTCATTTTGAATAAGATTGGTCTACCTACAGGTAAATGTAACTCTGTTACAATTACATCATCTTTTGCATTTGGGTCATCTTCCGAAACCCCCAAAATATTATTCTTATCTAGATCTATTAATCTTACATTAGCTTTACCTAATACATTATCACCACCACCATATCTGGCTTTCCAATTAAATTGTTGTGCATATAACTCAATGACCATTGGATCATCATCTTGGTCTACATTCATAATGTCATTCCAAGTAAATAGTCCCCAGATAATTAAACCAGCTAAAACAATTACAGGAATAATAGTCCAAATAAATTCTAACGTATTGTTATCTGCATAAAACAAGGCTTTTCTACCTTTCTCACCTTTATATTTAAAGGCAAAATAATGCAATAAAAATTGGGTCACAGTCTGAACTATAAATATGATTATCATGGAAATAACCATAAGAGTATCTAATTCTGGACCATGTTCAGATGCCGCATTAGACACTAATGGCAAATCACCTAAATACCAAAAACTAGCAATAGTTATGGCATAAATGAATACCAAGAATCCCATCATTAAATAACCATTTAACCTGTTGTCATTATCATCAGCAACTTGCGTATTTGATGCACCAACCTGAGCTAAATCAAAAATCTTTACCATCTGCCATAAGGCAACAGCTACAAAGAGTAAAATTATAATCGTTAATAAAGCAGTCATTATCGTTTCTGTTCTTATTTATAATTAATAATGGAAATGTTCACTTTCCTTAATGAATGGGTTTCCTTTTGCAAGTAGCGGATGTTTACCAAGTGACCAAAACACGATCAACATAAAAATTCCACCAAATAATAATATTGAACCAATTTCTGGAATTCCAATAAACCATCTGTCACCAACAGTTGCAGGCATAATCATATTAAAGATATCTACATAGTGACCACATAGTATTACAATACCAGCCATAATCACAAACCAATTAATTCGTTTGTAATCGCTATTCATTAATAGTAATAATGGGAAAATAAAGTTCATTGCTACCATACCAAAGAATGGTAATTTATAATCCTCTATACGGGTTATAAAATAAGTAACCTCTTCTGGAATGTTAGAATACCATATTAACATGAATTGTGAGAACCATAAATACGTCCAGAAAATACTAATACCAAACATAAACTTCGCCAAATCATGAATATGACTATCATTTACAAATTCTAATAAACCTTTAGACTTTAAATAAATAGTGACAATAGCTATTACTGTGATACCACTTACAAACATACTTGCAAAAACATACCATCCAAATAGTGTACTAAACCAGTGAGGGTCTACACTCATTATCCAATCCCAAGACATCATTGATTCTGTATAAATGTAAAATACAAGGAATGCTGCTGAAATTCTAAAGTTCTTTTTAAAATTTCTATTATCATCTGCATTATCTTGAGCAACAGAGAATTTTCTAGAAAAATGACGGTATAAAGACCAACCTCCTAAGAAAATAAGACCTCTGATCATAAATCCTGTTTTGTTTAACCAACCAGACTTCCCTTGAATAAGTTCATCATGAGCAACAACATCAGAATCCATCCAAATAAATATATGACTATCCGCAAAAAATGCTATTAGTAATACAATGATACCACCTGGTAATACATAAGATGTAATCCCTTCCATGACTCTAAAAAGTACTGGTGACCAACCTGCTTGTGCTGCATATTGAATCGCATAAAATGCTAACACACCTAAAGCGATCATAAAGAAAAAGAATGCTGCAACATATAATGCAGACCATGGTCTATTGTGTATTTGATGTAATACATGCTCTTCATGACTCATTTCGTGTCCTGAAGCTTCAGCTCCATGAGCTTCATCCGCGTAAGCGTCTATTGCATGTGCTGCGGATTCGTTATCAGAATCTCCTTGTGCTTCTTCTGCATGTGCTTCTCCATGTCCTTCAGTTGCATGCCCACCATGGTGAGATTCGCTAGCCAATAGTTCTTTTACGTCCTCAACAGTTTCATAGTGATGTGAATCCATAAAGCCGTAGCCAACGCCTAATAATCCTAAGATCATTAAAACTATAGCGCTTATTTTTAATCGATTTGAAATTTTATATTCCATTTATATAATCTTTATCTAAACCTTATTTTTCTAAATCTGCTTTTAGTTTTTCAACATAAGCAACAACTTGCCAACGTTCAGTCTCATTTAATTGGTTAGCATAAGAACCCATAGTATTTTTACCATAATAAATGACATGGTAAATACTACCTGTTGTAATTGCCCTACCAGCATCATCATAACTAGGCACACCTAATATTTTTTCGCGTTGAACTAATTTACCTTGACCATTACCTTTATTCCCATGACATATACCACAATATATATCATATAATACTTTTCCTTCTTCATAATCAACTTCATTAGCTTTTAATGGACTTTTTAAAGTGCCTTTAGCCAAATCATAACCTTCATTAGTGTTATCAATTTCATAAGGCATAAAATCACCTCTTGGAATTGAACCTTCAGCAGGTAATTGAGCTTCTACTCCACCAGGAAAGGCATCGGATTCTTGATACGCTTCATAGCCGATCGGTTCGTACATATTAGGCATATACTGATAGTTTGGTCTAGAATTCTTCTGGCAAGACGTAATACTTACCAATAGTACTAACACTACGATATATTTTAATGCTATTTTCATATTAATGTGCATCTTCATCTTTATCTACAATATTTATCTCAACAGCTCCTGTCTCTTGCAATAATGCCGCTAATGAATCTTCATTATCGTGTATAGCAATTTCCATTAAGAAATGATCATCTGTTGTTCTTGGATCTGGATTCTCAGCATTTTTAAATGGCCACATTCTACTTCTTAAATAAAACGTAATTACCATTAAGTGCGCTGCAAAAAATACAGTAAGCTCAAACATAATTGGTACAAAAGCTGGCATATTCTCTAAATAACTAAAGCTTGGTTTACCACCAATATCTTGTGGCCAATCTTTAATCATTATAAAATTCATCATTACAATTGCAACTGTTAAACCAACACAACCGTACATAAATGCAGTAATTGCAATACGTGTTGGTGCTAATCCCATTGCCTTATCTAGTCCGTGAACCGGAAAAGGTGTATATATCTCTTCAATATGATGCTTTTCTGCCTTCACCTTTTTAACGGCTGACATTAATACATCATCATCTGTATAAATAGCATGAATTACTTTCGAAGCTTCCATAGACTATATTAGTTGTTTAATAAATTTTTAGCTTGCCCTGACCAATCATCACGTTCTGCTCTTCCTGGGAAAGAACCTGTAATTGAATCTAACAAGTCGTATTCTTTTTTAGTCATCTTACTTACCTGAAGGAAGGTATAAATACCAATACTATTAAGTACGTCTTCCATTTTAGGTCCAACACCACTGATTTTCTTTAAATCATCAGCAGTCTCTGTAGAGGCATCAAATGTTCCTATACTTCCTAAAAGACTATTTACTTTTTCTGAATTATCTTCAGTTGTTGATGCTTCAATTTTCTTTGGAGATGCGTTACTCACAACTAAATTAGAAGTTCTTGCATCAGCACCCGTACCTACTAAGCTATCACCACGCTCTCTGATGTTTTTGTAACGCTCACCAGATGATTTTAAAATGGTTTTTACCTCTGCTTGTGCAATTACTGGGAATGTACGTGAGTACAATAAAAATAATACAAAGAAGAAACCTATTGTTCCGATAAAGATTCCAATATCAACAAACGTTGGAGAGAACATAGACCAAGATGATGGTAAATAATCTCTATGTAATGAGGTTACAATAATTACAAAACGTTCAAACCACATACCAATATTCACAACAATAGAGATAAAGAATGAGAACATAATACTTGTTCTTAATTTCTTAAACCACATAAACTGAGGAGAGAATACGTTACAACACATCATTGACCAATAAGCCCACCAGTATGGTCCTGTTGCTCTGTTTAAAAATGCATATTGTTCGTACTCAACACCTGAATACCAAGCTATAAATAACTCTGTGATATATGCCACACCTACAATAGAACCTGTAAGCATTATGACAATATTCATTAATTCTATATGTTGAACAGTAATATAGTCTTCAAGGTTACACACTTTTCTCATGATAATAAGAAGTGTATTTACCATAGCAAATCCCGAGAAAATCGCACCTGCAACGAAGTAAGGTGGGAAAATCGTGGTGTGCCAACCTGGAATAACGGATGTGGCGAAATCAAACGATACAATTGTGTGTACAGAAAGTACTAAAGGTGTTGCTAAACCAGCAAGTACCAATGATACTTCTTCGAAACGTTGCCAGTCTTTTGCTCTTCCTGACCAACCAAAACTTAATAAAGAATATATTTTCTTTTGAAATGGTCTTACAGCTCTATCTCTAATCATAGCGAAATCTGGTAATAAACCTGTCCACCAGAATACTAATGAAACTGATAAATATGTAGAAATCGCAAATACATCCCAAAGCAGTGGTGAGTTAAAGTTAACCCATAAGGACCCAAATTGATTTGGAATTGGTAATACCCAATACGCTAACCAAGGACGACCCATATGAATAATTGGGAATAAACCAGCTTGTACTACTGAGAAAATTGTCATAGCTTCTGCTGAACGGTTAATTGCCATTCTCCATTTTTGTCGGAAAAGTAAAAGTACTGCAGAAATCAGTGTTCCTGCGTGACCAATACCAACCCACCAAACGAAGTTAGTAATATCCCAAGCCCAGTTTACAGTCTTATTAAGACCCCAAACTCCAATACCAGTTGAAATGGTATAAATAATACAACCTATTCCCCAAAGGAATGCTACCAATGCAATGCTGAAAACAATCCACCATGCTCTGTTGGCCTTACCTTCTACAGGTCTAGCTACATCAACAGTAACATCGTGATACGATTTTTCTCCTGTTACTAAAGGTCTTCTAATAGGTGCTTCGTAATGAGACGCCATAATTATATACTTGTTTCTTTAATTTATTATGCTTTTGATGTGTTTCTCACTTTTGTTTGATAAATCACGTTTGGTTTTGTTCCAACGCTTTCTAACAAGTGATACATACGATCATCTTCTTTTAATTCTGCAATCTTACTATGCTTATCATTTACATCACCGAATACCATTGCTCCGTTTCCACATGCTGCAGAACAAGCTGTTTGGAATTCACCATCTTTAACCTCTCTACCATCGCGCTTAGCATCTAGAATTGTTTTTTGTGTTTTTTGAATACACATAGAACATTTTTCCATCACACCACGAGAACGTACAACAACATCTGGATTTAATACCATACGTCCTAAATCATCATTCATGTAGTAATCAAACTCATCATTCTTGTTGTATAAGAACCAGTTAAAACGACGCACTTTATAAGGACAGTTGTTAGCACAGTAACGTGTACCTACACAACGGTTATATGCCATATGGTTTTGACCTTGACGACCATGAGCTGTTGCTGCAACAGGACAAACTGTTTCACAAGGAGCATGGTTACAATGCTGACACATAACTGGCTGAAAAGCAACCTGAGGATTATCAGCAGGATCTTCCATCTCACCAAACTCACTTAATGAACTACCTAAACCTGAAATATTATCTTTCTTTTCATTATCACCTTCAAATGAATCTTCTGAAGAATAGTATCTATCAATACGCAACCAATGCATATCTCTACTACGTCTCATTTCAGTTTTCCCAACTACAGGAACATTGTTTTCAGCGTGACATGCAATAACACATGCTCCACATCCTGTACAAGCGTTTAAGTCGATTGATAAATTAAAGTGATGACCAACTGAACGATCAAATGAGTCCCATAAATCTACATCTGGAGATGTTACAGGAGTTTCTATATGATTAAGCGATACTTTAGGAATTGCATTCCAGTATTCTTTATCTTTTGTATTAAATATTTCTAAGCTTGTCTCTTTAATGATGTCTCCACGACCCATTAACGTATTATGTAATTGTACACAAGCAAACTCATGTGAACCACCAACTTTACTTAGAGAAACATCTTGTGCTGTATTAAAGTTTTGGTATAATGGATAAGCATTAACACCCGTCTGCATTTCAGCTTTTAATCCATCTTTTCTACCATAACCAAATGCCATACCAACAGAACCTTTAGCTTGTCCTGGTTGAATAATCACTGGTACATTAGGAACCGTTACACCATTTACTGTAACATCTACATAACTACCATTTAATCCACCATTAGCAACATTCTCGTTCACTAAGCTCATTTCATCAGCATCAGCTTTTGATACAGTAACGTAGTTATCCCAAGATGTTCTTGTTATAGGATCTGGAAATTCTTGTAACCATGGATTGTTAGCTTGTTTACCATCACCTAAACCAGTTTTAGTATAGAGCGACAATTCCATAGCACCTCCTTTAGCAGAAGTTGCTAAAGCTCTAGCTGCATTTCCACCCGACAAAGCTGAAACCGAACCGCCTGCACTACCACCGACTGTAGTTGATGTTGTGTTTGTTACGTACTCGTCTTTATCTTCATCTTTAATACCAACTCCTACAGCAACATCGTGAATAATGCCTCCTACAAAAGTTCTATCTTTTTTATCTTTTAATTCTGTGGTTGTGGTTTCACTCGTTGAAGCACCTGCTCCACCATTTCCTGCTGAGCCAGAAACAAAAATACCATCTTGTACTGCTTTATTAAATGACGTACCATTTAAGATATTGCTAGTCCAGTAAGACTTTAAGAAATCTCTGTATGAACCCGTAGCACCATTCCATGCCATTAATACCTCTTGAAACTGTTTAGTATCAAAAAATTGACGAATGGTTGGTTGCATCATTGAATAATGACCTGACTTTAACTCAACATCTCCCCAAGATTCTAAATAATGAGGCACTGCTGCGATATATTGGCAATTCGTTGACGTCTCATCATGTTTCATTGAGAACGCTACTGACAAATCTGTTTTTGCAAGACCTTCAGCAAAATCTGATACATTAGGTAATGTATACATTGGATTTACACCATTCATAATGATGGCACCAACTTTACCCGCTTTCATATCAGCAACTAATTGTATTACTGATTTATCGCTTCCTTGTCTTGTTTTTATTGTTGTTTTAGGGTCAAATGCTTTACTATTTAAGTATGCATTAATTTCTAAAACTATCGTTTGCGCATTTACATCTTGAATACCTGTAACGACAACTGCATTACTTCCTGCCAAACTAATTTCTTTAGCTGCTGCTTTAACTGCTGCATCTAATCCTTCCGGAAGTTTAGCACCACTAGCAGAATTGCCGGTAATTTCACTGTATAATTTAACTAGAGCTAATTTTTGCTGAGTTGGAGTTAATGGTACACGCTTATCTGCATTTGCGCCAGATAACGACATATTAGATTCAAACTGAATATGTCTAGACATTTTCCCATGATCTGGAATACGCTTAGTAGCATAACCCGAATCAAAACCTCCACCTTGCCAATCTCCTAAGAAATCAGCTCCAACAGAAACAATAGTTTTTGCTTTCGAGAAATCGTAATTAGCCATTCCTCTTGTACCATACTTAGCTTCGTATGCATCTAATGTTGCAGATTCAGACACAGCATCATAGACAACATGATTTACATTACCATACTTAACTTTAAAATCTGCAATTAATTTATTTGTAGATGGACTTGGAAATGTCTGTGTTAAAAACACTATTGATTTGTCATCGCTAAGACCATTTAATGCTGAAGAAGTTTCAGAGATAAAGGTTTCCCATGAGATTGCATCCTCACCCTTCATAGGTCTCTTCACTCTTAGGTTGTCATACAATCCTAAAACCGACGCATTAACTCTTGCGTTTGCAACACCATTAGTAGCTGCATCAGTATTATTTTCAATTTTAATAGGTCTTCCTTCTCTTGTCTTTACTAAAACACTAGCAAAATCATATCCATCTGCAATCGTTGTTGCATAATAGTTAGCAACACCTGGAATAATTTCCGTAGGTTGATTTACATAAGGGATAGACTTAATTACTGGTCCTTCACATGCTGCTAAAGATGCAGCAGCTGTACTAAAACCGACGTATTTTAAGAAATCACGACGCGATGTAGATGACGACTCTAAAGTTTCTTTATCACCCAAAAACTCATCTGTTGGAATTTCTTCCACAAATTCGTTTTGTTGTAGCGCCTCAACAATAGAACTATTTTCGTTTAGTTCTTCAACACTTTTCCAGTATTTCTTGTTTGATGACATATAATTATGAATTACTTCTTATTTAATTTAATAATGACACTTACCACATTCTAATCCGCCCATCTGTGCCACAGTTAACTGATCAACTCCATACTTTTTAGATAACTCTTCGTGAATCTTTGTATAGTAATCGTTGTCTTTAACTTTTACATTTGTTTCTCTGTGACAGTTGATACACCAACCCATTGTTAATGGCGAATACTGGTACATCACTTCCATTTCCTCAACTGGTCCATGACAGGTTTGACATTCAACACCTCCAACCATAACGTGTTGTGAGTGGTTGAAATAAACAAAATCTGGCAAGTTATGAATGCGCACCCATTTTACAGGTTGAGAATCTCCCGTATAACCTGTTCCATCCCATCCTACTGCTTCGTATAATTTCTGAATCTCAGCATCATAATCTACACCATATGTTTTACCTTCCGCAAGTGTTTCTGGAGCTACATTTGAAATTGATTTATGACAGTTCATACATACATTTAATGACGGTATACCTGAATGCTTACTTACTCTTGCTGAAGAGTGACAGTATTTACAATCGATAGCATTATCACCAGCATGTATTCTATGCGAATAGTGTATTGGCTGCACTGGTTCGTAGCCTTGATCAATACCCACTTGCATAAAATAACCGTAAACAAAATACCCACTTGCTAACAAGAAGAATATTGCTGTTACTAATACTAAAAATTGATTTTGAACAAAAGCTTTCCAAATAGGTGTGCCTTTTTCTTTAGAAGCAACTTCAATTCCTTTAGCATCTGCAAAACGATTTAAGGTACGCTTTACTAAGATTAATGCTAAGGCTAATAAGCCAAATAAAACTGCTAATGCCCCAAGAATTAAGTTGTTTGAAACACCTGAACCTTTACCGTTACCATTTGCCGTGATCTCAGTAGGAGGTGGCGGAGGAGGTGGAGTTGTTGCAGTATAAGCCAAAATATCTGAGATATCCTGATCTGTAAAACCAGGGTAAGGTGTCATAGCGACACCCTTGTATTCTTTGTATATTTTATTTGCATAAGCATCCCCAGATTTAATGACTGCAGCGCTATTACGAATCCACGCATTAAGCCAAGCCCTATCTAAACCTTCATCTTCCGCCAATCTTGCTTCCACATTACGTAGAGCAGGACCAGTCATTGGCTTGTCTAATTTATGACAAGCAGCACAATTTGCATTAAATAAAGCTTTTCCTTTTACTGGGTCGCCTTCTTGGGCTGTAAGTGAGGTTGAAAACGTAAGTAATAAAATAAAACCTAGATGAAGAATCTTTGAGGTTAAATTACGGTAGATCACCTGTTTCATATTGTTAGTTGAATTATCTTCTAAACTTTGGTACGATTTTTTCATTTAATAGAGAAAAAACATGTTTATAAAAACTCATGCAAAAGTAAGATATAAAGTCGATTTTAGAAATCTTAGAGAAGTGTTAATAACTAATTTATACCAATTCTAAATAACAAATTTAGACCATTTACGTTGAATATAATATCTTTGCATTTAAATACGAAAAGGATGACATTTAAAACCAAATATTTAGGCCTCATTATTTTGCTGTTAATGTTTTCTAACATGACATTTTCTCAAGAAGGAGAAGTTACTGTTAATCAAGATAGTGATATTGATAAATTACTGGAATATAAGAAGGACATTAAAACCACTAAGGTATATAGAATCCAAGTATATCAAAGCGTTGATCCTGACAAAGCACAGCGCGAGAAAGCTAACTTCTTAAATTCATATGAGCAATGGCCTGTTGAAATCATTTGGAACACACCAAATTATAAGGTTTGGGTTGGTAATTTTGCCACACGTTTAGAGGCTGATCGTGCTTGGGCAAAAATTAAGGAAAAATACATGAATGCTATTATTTTTCAGCCCAAGTCAGATAAAAAATAATTTTATTTTTAACGTTTTATTTTTCTTATTACTGCATTAATTAAACGAGGAAAAAAAGGTCTTGCTTTTACGAAAGATTTCCTCTTATCTTTATTATAATCTTCATAATTACAAGTAACTAATTCTTTTGGGATTTTAGAAAAACTATTATTAGATCCATGCATACTATAATTGCAAATGGAGTAGTTTTTATTGTCTTGATTTTCAATATTGAAAAACGGTGAGGAATCATTAAAAGTTCTTACTGAAAAATCACAATTATCAACAATATACATTTCAATAGCAAAGAGTAGATAGTTGTCTTTTATGTCGCCTAGTAAAGTCTTAAATTTATTACTCGAATGAAACCTAGCATCATTGATTTTATAATTTCTATCATTAGTACAATAAAACACAGAGTTATAGTCAAAACGGCTCAATTTTCTTAGCATGGTTTCTTCATTCATGCTATCATTTAATTTTTTATTTAGACGATCACCACGTCTTAAATGCACTCCAACAACTGGTCTTTCTAAACTATCCAATATTTGATCTCCAATAGTTTTAATATGGTTTGGAGCTGAGACTAATGGAATCACAAATTTGACTCCAACTCCATGATATAATTTAGCTAGACTGAATGCATCATAGGTCTTTTTTAAACTCCAGAAATTATCTGTTTTTAAGCTTCTGACTACTAAAGTCTCAGAAGTACTATAATCAAAAGGTTGGTCTTGAATAATTAAAACATTTTTGGAATCTATAGTCTTTTCTATATCTAAAAAATCTTCTTCTAGAATATAGTCCACATCTATTTTTTCTAAACTAATATATTCGTCGATTAAATAACTTTCTAAAGGTTTACCATTATTATGTTGAGAACCCAATTGAAATTTCGGAACAACAGCTACCCTATTGCTCAACTTTGCCTCAGCCAATAAAATCATTAAGCATGAGCGTCGATCCAATAAACCTTCACCATATTTTTTAGTTGCTTTGTAATAGAGGTATCTCATTGTAACAGTTCTAAAAATGGTTTTAAATCTAACAAAAAAAGCGACCGATTGGTCGCTTTTTTATTTATATAATTGATATTACTTCAACTTTTTCTTTACTTCTACTTCTTGGAACGATTCTACAACATCTCCGATAATAATATCGTTGAATCCTTTAATCTGCATACCACAATCGTAACCTTTCGCTACCTCTTTAACATCATCTTTAAAGCGTTTTAAAGCAGCAAGCTCACCTGTATGAACAACGACTCCATCTCTAATAATACGTATTCCAGCATTTCTTAAGATTTTACCATTCATTACCATACAACCAGCAATATTTCCAATTTTAGAAACTTTAAATATTTCTCTAATTTCAGCAGTACCAGTAACTTCCTCTTTAACCTCTGGAGATAACATACCTTCCATAGCATCTTTAAGATCATTAATGGCCGCATAAATAATAGAATATGTTCTGATATCTATTTCTTCTTTATCAGCAATCATTCTTGCATTTCCAACAGGTCGTACATTAAATCCTACAATGATTGCGTCAGAAGCTGTTGCTAATAACACGTCACTTTCAGTAATAGCACCAACACCTTTATGAATAATATTAACTTGTATTTCTTCTGTAGATAATTTCTGGAATGAATCTGTTAAAGCTTCAACAGAGCCATCCACATCACCTTTAAGGATAATATTTAACTCTTGGAAATCACCAAGTGCAATACGTCTTCCGATTTCATCAAGTGTAATATGACGCTGTGTTCTAACAGATTGCTCACGTTGTAATTGTGTACGCTTTGTAGCAATTTGTTTTGCTTCACGCTCGTCTTCAAAAACATTGAATTTATCACCCGCTTGCGGCGCACCATCTAAACCAAGTATAGATACTGGAGTTGCAGGACCTGCTTCAGCAACATCATTACCACGTTCATCTTGCATTGCTTTAACTTTACCACTATTTTTTCCTGCTAAAACGTAATCTCCAATACGTAGTGTACCTGCCTGTACAAGTATAGTTGATACATATCCTCTACCTTTATCTAAATACGCTTCTACAACTGTACCAATTGCTGGTTTATTAGGATTAGCTTTTAACTCTAAAAGTTCAGCTTCAAGTAATACTTTCTCTAGTAACTCTTTTATTCCAGTTCCCATTTTAGCAGAGATATCATGAGACTGAATTTTTCCACCCCAATCTTCTACTAGAAGATTCATTGCTGCTAATTGCTCCTTAACTTTTTCAGGATTAGCATCTGGTTTATCAATTTTATTAATCGCAAAAACTATTGGAACACCAGCCGCTTGAGCATGAGAAATTGCTTCTTTAGTTTGTGGCATAATCGCATCATCTGCTGCAACAACAATAATTGCAATATCAGTAACTTGAGCACCACGAGCACGCATCGCTGTAAAGGCTTCGTGACCAGGTGTATCTAAGAACGCTATTTTTTGGCCATCTTCTAATTCAACACCATAAGCACCAATATGTTGTGTAATTCCACCAGATTCACCAGCAATTACATTTTCCTCACGTATGTAATCTAATAAAGATGTTTTACCGTGATCGACGTGACCCATTACAGTGACAATAGGTGCACGTGGTAATAAATCTTTAGGATCGTCAATATATTCTTCAATAGATTCTTCAATATCTGCAGTAACAAACTCTACTCCATAGCCAAACTCTTCAGCAACTATAGTTAATGTTTCTGCATCTAGTCTTTGGTTCATGGTTACCATCATACCTAAAGACATACACGCTGAAATAACTTCAGTTACACCAACCGTCATCATCGTAGCTATTTCACTAACCGTTACAAATTCAGTAACTTTTATAGTTTTACTTTCAGCTGCTGCAATTTCTTGATCAATCTCTGTTTGTTCTCTATGTTGATCTCTTTTGTCTCTTCTGTATTTAGCTCCTTTACCTTTATTAGATTTACCTTGTAATTTTTCAAGTGTTTCTCTAATTTGCTTTTTAACATCTTCTTCACTAGGTTCTTCCTTAACCACTTTTGGTCTAGAATTTCCACCTCTTCCTTTTTGACCACCTCTTCTATTATCAAAGTTTGGTTTTCCACCAGGTGTATTTCCACCTTTACTAATACGACGTCTTTTACGTTTATTAGCATCCCCTGAAGCTGCCGCTGGTTTCTTTTCTTCTTTCTTCTTTTTTGGTTTATTAAACTGCGTAAGGTCAATTTTCTTACCAGTTGCTTTAGGACCTGAAAGCTTTTTATATTGTGTTTTTAAAGTTTCTTCTACTGGTTCTTCTGAAACCTCGGTAGTTTCTTCTTTTTTAGTTTCTTTTTTTGCTTCAACTTTTTCAGTTTTCTTAGTTTCAGCTTTTGATTTTGGTTCCGTTTTCTTAGAATCTTCGACTTTAGCCTTTGGCTTTTCTTTAGCCTCTGCAACTTTAGGCTCTTCTTTTTTAACAGCTTTAGGCTTCTTATCTAAGTCTATTTTACCAACTTGTTTTGGCCCACTTAAATCAGCTTTTGCTTTAACTACAGCTTCCTTAGCTTCTTTAACAACTTCTTCTTGCTTTTGCTTTTCCTCAATTTCGCGTTCGCGCTTTTCGCGAAGCTCCTCTTTTTCTTTGAGTTTAGCTTCACTAACTTCTTGAGCCTTTTCACGCTTAGTTGCATCTGTCTGAAATTCATCAGAAAGCGTGTCATAAACCTCTTGCGAAATTTTGGTATTTGGACTTTTCTCAATCTCTATGCCTTTGGATTCTAAAAAATCCACAGCACGATCAATAGAGATGTTTAACTCCCTTAATACCTTATTTAATCTTGTCTGAGCCATAAATGCCTGTAATATAACTTAAATATATGTGATACCTATTCAACTTCAAAACGTCTTGATAACATTTTAAAAATTTGAAGTGATATTTATTCTTCAAATTCTTCTTTAAGAATTCTAATAACTTCTTCTATTGTCTCTTCTTCTAAATCTGTACGTTTTACTAAATCCGCAACATCTTGCTCTAGAATACTTTTAGCAGTATCTAAACCAGCTTTGCTAAATTCAGAAATAATCCATCCTTCAATTTCATCAGAGAATTCTTTTAATTCTACATCTTCTTCTGCACCTTCTCTAAACACATCAATCTCATAACCTGTCAGTTGACCAGCCAAACGAATATTATGACCACCTCTACCAATAGCTTTAGAAACTTCTTCTGGTTTCAACAAAACCTCAGCACGCATTGTTTCTTCGTCTAATTTTAACGAGGTTACTCTTGCTGGGCTTAATGCTCTTGTTACAAATAATTGTATGTTATTTGTGTAATTAATTACATCAATATTTTCATTTCCTAATTCACGCACAATACCATGAATTCTTGAACCTTTCATACCAACACAAGCTCCTACAGGATCGATTCTATCATCATAAGAATCAACCGCCACTTTTGCCTTCTCTCCAGGAATACGTACTACTTTCTTCACAGTAATTAAACCATCAAAAACTTCTGGTATTTCTTGCTCAAATAATTTCTCTAGGAACGTAGGACTTGTTCTAGACATTATAATTGCTGGCTTACTTCCTTTTAATTCTACACTCTCAATAATTCCTCTTACATTTTCTCCTTTTCTAAAGAAATCTGAAGGAATTTGTTTGTCCTTTGGGAGTATAATTTCATTACCATCATCATCTAGCAATATAATTGCTCTATGGCGTATATGGTGAACTTCTGCTGTATATATTTCGCCTTCTAATTCTTTAAAATGCTTGTATATGTTTGTATTATCGTGTTCGTGAATCTTAGAAATTAAGTTTTGTCTTAATGCTAAAATTGAACGTCTTCCTAAGTCAATTAATTTTACTTCTTCAGCAACATCTTCTCCAACTTCAAAATCTGGTTCTATTTTTTGTGCTTCAGATAATTCAATTTCTTGATTTGGTTCTTCAACCTCTCCATTAGCAACAACAATACGGTTTCTCCAAATTTCTAAATCTCCTTTATCTGGATTAATAATGATATCAAAGTTATCATCATCACCATATTTCTTTTTTAATGCATTACGTAATACATCTTCAAGAATCGCCATCAGCGTAACTCTATCTATTAATTTGTCGTCTTTAAATTCTGAAAATGATTCAATTAACGCTACATTTTCCATAATTGATATGAATTAAAATTTTATTTTAACTTTTGCTTCTTTAATATTATTAAATGTAACATTGGCCTCTTTGGTTACTGTTACTTTTCCTTTTCCAACAGGTTTTGGCTCTCTAGCTTTCCACTTTAAAACCACCCCTTCATCGTTGACATTTGTTAGCTCTCCTTCTAAGTTTTGACTGTCCAGAGTTTTTACTTCTAAATGTCTTCCAATATGTTTTTTATATTGTCTTGGTAATGTTAATGGGGTTGTTGCACCAGATGATAAAACCTCTAGAGAAAAATCATGTTCGTCTCTATCTATGTTGTGCTCTATCGCTCTGCTAATAAACATGCAATCCTCTACCAATACTCCGCTATCACCATCTATTACAATCTTAATCGCATTATCTCCAGACAAGTTAAAATCTATTAAAAACAAATCTTGTCTTTCGTCTAAGGCAGTTTGTAATAAGTCTTCTACGGTTTTCTTGAACATTTTTTGATATAAAAAGAGAGGACTTTTCGTCCTCTCGCGTATTTATTTTTAGTAAACAACGGTGCAAATATAGGGTATTTTTATTGATTTTTCAAAGTTTCATATTATGGATTTATTTTCATAAATTTATGTAACTAACAAATATCTAAACCAATGAATAAAATATTAGTCCCTACCGATTTTTCAGAGCAAGCAGAAAACGCCTTAAGGGTAGCTGCTATGTTAGCAAAAAAGCATGATGCAGAAATTTATCTCTTGCACATGATGGAAATACCAATGCAACAAATAGATCCTGGAGCTGTACAAAGTGATATACCCGAAGCTCTATTCTTTATGAAATTAGCTCACCGAAAATTTGAAGATCTTTTAGAAAGTGATTTCTTAGAAGGACTAACTGTACATGAAACCGTAAAGGCTGATATTACATTTAACGAAATTAAAGATTCCTGTAAAGAATTCGGAATTGACCTCATAGTAATGGGTTCTCATGGAGCTTCTGGTTTAAAAGAAATGTTTGTTGGTTCTAATGCCGAAAAAGTGGTTCGTACATCCGATATCCCTGTTTTAGTCATTAAAAATGAGCATAAGTCATTTGATATTTCGGATTTTGTTTTCGCATCAGATTTTAAAAATGATAATAAAGAAACCTATAAACAAGCCGTAAAATTTGCAAATGCCGTTGGAGCAAAAATTCATCTCTTAATGGTAAATACTGCAAATAATTTTATCACATCCTACGATGCAAAAAAACGTATCAATGATTTTATTTCAGGACAAACGTTCGAAAATTACACTATTACAATACATAACGACACTACTGTGGAACAAGGTGTACTTAATTTTTCAAAAGATATTGATGCTGATCTTATTGGTATTAGCACACATGGACGACAAGGTATCGCTCACTTTTTTAATAGTAGTATTAGTGAAGATTTAGTTAACCATGCTAAGCGACCAGTAATTACTTTCAAAATATAATCAATAAAATTACTAAAATAAAAAAATCCTAATCAGTTATGATTAGGATTTTTTGTTGGCCCACTAGGTTTCGAACCTAGACTCTTCGGTACCAAAAACCGATGTGTTAGCCAGTTACACCATGGGCCAATCTCTTAAAATGAGGGTGCAAATTTAAAACAAAGTTTCACTTGGACAAAAAAAATCTAAGAAAATAATTGAAATTACTTAACGTTAACTTAAAAATGTCTGCTGTATTGTAATTATTAGTAAATTCGCCAGCATCAATACCTAAGGTTTTCATGACAGATTTTAACTTCAAAAAGTGGAATAATATTTTAGCATGGTTTGCTTTTGCTGTAGCATTTGCAGTTTATGGATTTACCATAGAACCAACTGTTAGTTTTTGGGATGCTGGAGAATATATTTTAACCTCATCTAAATTACAAGTTGGACACCCTCCTGGAGCTCCTTTGTTTCAAATGTTAGGTGCATTTTTCTCAATGTTTGCTTTAGAACCTTCCCAAATTGGAATGTTACTAAACATGATGAGCGCAGTATCTAGTGCCTTCACTATTTTATTTATGTTTTTAACCATTAGTATCCTTCTTGTTAAGTTGGTGAAGTACGATAAAGATTCTAGCTCAAGTAAAGGAATAGCTATTTTAGGTAGTGCTCTAGTTGGTAGTTTAGCTTTTACATTTACTGACTCTTTTTGGTTTAATGCAGTTGAAACAGAGGTATACGCCATGGCAACATTAATTATGGCTGTGATGTTTTATCTCGCTTTACGTTGGGAACAAGACATGCATAAACCTCGAGGTAATCGTTGGCTTATTCTTATTGCTTTTGTAATTGGGTTATCTTTTGGTGTTCACTTTATGGGCTTATTGACTATTCCAGCAATCGGATTAATCTATTACTTTAAAAATTATAAAACTATTACAGTCAAAAATTTTATAATAGCTAATATCGTTTCTGCAGCTATATTACTTTTTATATTTAAACTGTTATTGCCTTCTACATTAAAACTCTTTGGTTATTTAGAAGTATTTTTTGTGAATTCCATAGGGCTTCCTTTTAATTCTGGAACTATTATTACTGCTTTACTAGTGATTGGTTTATTCTACTTTGGACTAAATTACACCCGAAAGAAAGGCATGCTGCATGCAAACACTTTAGTGCTTTGCCTTATGTTTATTTTTATTGGTTTTTCATCATGGATGATGCTTCCTATTCGTGCAAATGCTCAAGTTATAATAAATGAAAATGACCCTTCTGATGCAAGAGAGCTTTTAGCATACTATAATCTAGAGCAATATCCTGAAACACACTTATTCTATGGGCCTCAGTTTACAGAAATTTATTCTGGAGCTGATAAAGACGAACCCTTTGTTGACGAAAAAAAGGACTACGAACGAGATGACGAGCTAGGCAAGTATATTATTATAAACGATTGGGAACAATCTAAGCAAAACTACAATCATGAGCATGCTTCAATTCTGCCAAGAATGTGGAGTAGTGAGCATGCTGAAAACTACATGATGTTTACTGGATTAATTGACTTTAAACTAGATCCAAATTTACAAAGGCGTGCATATAATGAAGCAATCGATGCAGGTTATCCTGAAGAAGATGCAGGAAAATATGCTTTAAGTAGAAAAAGGCAATTAGATGAAATCATAAATGATTTTAGAATGCGTATTGCTAATGGAGAAGTAGACTATGAAGACTACGATCAATTTTTAAGACGTTATGGACAACAAGATTTAATTGTAGAACAGCCATCATTTATTGATAATTTAGCTTATATGTTTCAATACCAGTTTGGATATATGTATTGGCGTTACTTTATGTGGAACTTCACAGGAAGACAAAACGATATTCAGGGAAAATATGATGACTTTAATGGAAATTGGATTTCTGGAATAAAAGCTATAGATGAAATTCACCTTGGCTTGTCTCAAGATAATCTACCTACTGAAGTCGTTGAGAATAAAGCAAGAAACACATATTATTTTTTACCATTATTACTTGGACTAATTGGGTTCTCTTTCTTAATTTATTCTGATATGAAACGCTTTTGGGTATTACTGGTATTTTTCTTGTTAACTGGTTTAGCTATTCAATTCTACACAAATATTAGACCTTTTGAACCTAGAGAACGTGACTATTCTGTTGTAGGTTCTTTTTATGTATTTGCTATCTGGATAGGCTTTGGTGTTTATGCCATTTATGATCTTTTGAAATCTAGTGTAAAGTCTAAATTTTTAGCACCTGCGATAACTTTTACGTGCCTAATTATTGTTCCAGGAATTTTAGCAGCAAATAACTGGGACGATCATGATCGTTCGGGTAAGTACACTGCTAATGCTATGGCTCGAAAATATTTAGAATCTTGTGCGCCAAATTCAATCCTATTTACCATTGGAGACAATGATTCTTTTCCATTATGGTACTTGCAAGAAATAGAAGGAGTTCGTACTGATGTTCGTGTAGTAAATACGAGTTTATTTCAAACCGATTGGTATATAGACCAAATGAAACGTAAAGCTTACGAAAGTGACCCAATTCCTTCACAATTAACGCATAAACAATATCGTGGTGGTAATAGAGATGTTCTTATTAGAAGAGAAATAACAAATGATACTATACCTATTAATAACTTTATGGACTTTGTTGCTAGTGAAAAACCAAGTACTAAATTTAGATATGTTGTTGAAAAGCAAGGCGAAGATCCAAGACAATATCCTAGTCATTTGTTAAACTCTAATTATTTTCCTACACGTTCTATTAGTATCCCTGTTAATAAAGATGTAGTTCTTAAAAATGGTATTGTTAAACCAAAAGATGCTGATAAAATAGAAGATAATTTGTACGCTCAAATAGAAGGTAGTTATATTTATAAGAATCGACTATTAATGCTCGATATTATAGCTAATAATAATTGGGAGCGACCAATTTATTTTACTGGTGGAGCCTTTGGTGCTGATGACTATGTTTGGTTAAAAGACTACTTACAATTAGATGGTATGTGTTACAAATTAGTCCCAATTAAAACACCTGTCGACAGAGCAAATCCTTATGACATGGGGCGCGTAGATCCAGATTTAATGTATGACATGGTGAGATCTTGGGAATGGGGAGGAAGTGGAGAAAATATCTATCATGATATTGAAACTAGAAGAAACGGAATTACATATCGAGGTAATTTAGCACGTTTAATAGAACAACTTATAAATGAAGATAAGTTAGATAAGGCAGAAGAAATTGCTGATATCGCTATGGCAAAAATGCCAGTTGATAAATTTGGGTTTTACTCCTTACTTGAGCCTTATGTAAGTGCCTATTATGAAATAGGAAACGTTGAAAAAGGAAGAGCGCTTTATAAAGATGTGGCTAAGAAATATCAAGAAAATTTAATGTATTACTGTAATCTCTCTCTAAAGAATCAAGAGCGCAAAGTTGGTGAAGATATTTATTTAGATATTCAGCGTTACAGAGCTTTGATCGATATTTTAGTAATCTATAATGATAAAGATTTTGCTTTAGAAGAGACTAAGAAGTTTAATAGTTATTTAGGGCTTTTTGATGAATTAATGAATCGATACAGTGAAGATGAGCTACCTGAAGTATCTGAGAATATTGACCTAAAAACTACAATTAATGATACTATTAAAAACATAACACCAGAAGAGTAAAATTGTATGCAGATAATTCCGGCAAAAACCCCAGAATTTGTAAAAACAATATTTCCGAATTTTGTCTGGAATATCCATACGGATAAAAAAGAACTCTATCTTACTTTTGATGATGGACCAACACCCGAAATTACTGAATGGGTGCTTCAAAGCTTAAAAAAATTCAATGCTAAAGCTACATTCTTTTGTATTGGTAATAATATTGAAAAGCACTCTGAAGTTTTTCTAAATATAATTTCTGATGGTCATTCCATTGGCAATCATACTTACAATCACCTCAAGGGTTGGAAACATAAAACTAAAATTTACTACAAAGATGTTTTAAAGGCTGAAAAAGTAATTCAGAAATTTGAAGCTGCTAATTCTATTCCTCTATTTAGACCTCCATATGGCAAGTTTAAAAACAAACAGAGTAAAAAACTGCTAGAACGAGGTTATCGCATTATTTTATGGGATACTTTATCTTATGATTGGGACAGTTCTGTAAATGAAGATACTTGTTATAATAATGTTGTTACAGCTGCAAAGGAAGGTAGTATTATTGTCTTTCATGATAGCCTAAAAGCCTCAAGAAACTTAAAATATGTACTACCAAAAATATTACATTATTATAGCGAACAGGGTTATGTTTTTAAAGCTTTATAATTTAAAAATATTCTTGGATAATTTCAATTAATGTATCCGCATCTTGTTCACCACTATGACGCCATTTCATTTCGCCATTTTTGTAGATGATTAAAGTAGGTAGGCCTTTAACTCGCAGTGCTTCGGCAAGTTCCTTGTTTTTATCTACATCTATCTTTATCACTTTGGCTTTATCACCAAGTGCAGCCGCAACATCTCTAAGAACAGGATGCATTGCAACAGAAGGATCATTCCAATCTGTATAGAAGTCTAATAGAACAGGAATATCTATATCTATTAATTCCCCAAATTTTGACATGCGTGATAGTTTTAAGTCAAACCCGATATATACAAACCTACATAAAATTTTAATAGTAAACTCTAGTAAGTTCTTAATGAGCTATATAAAAATAAGCAATTCTAAGTAATTAAGCTTATTTCTTCCCTTTTTTGAGTTCTATTACTGTAATCTCAGGCCATATACCTACACGCCCAGGAAATGCTAAATAACCAAATCCTCTATTTACATTTATGTATTGATCTAACGCTTTATATATACCAGCCCAATGCTTATAACGCCATTTTACAGGACTCCATTTAAACCAACCTGGTATCTCAATACCAAATTGCATACCATGCGTATGGCCACTCAATGTTAAATGATAATGATAATCACTATTAACAACCTCAGCATCCCAATGACTTGGATCATGACTCATTAGTATTTTAAAATCGTCTTTATCTAACTGTTCAGAGGCCTTTTTTAAATCACCAGCCTGTTTAAAACCCCCTATTCCCCAATTCTCTACACCAACTAAAGCAATACGTTCACCTTTTTTTTCTATAAATCGATTTTCATTTAATAATAGATCGAAACCTATATCTTTTTGAAGAGTTTTTAAATTCTCTAAGTTTTGTTTTTTGTCAGCTTCAGAATCCCATTTCACATAATCACCGTAATCATGATTTCCTAATACAGAATACATACCATCTTTAGCTTTCAGCTTTTTAAATATATCGATATAAGGTTCCATTTCTGTGGCCTTATTATTTACCATATCACCAGTAAAGAGGATAATGTCAGATTGTTGATCGTTAATTAAATCAATCGCATATTCAACCTTATCAATATTATCAAAACTTCCTGAGTGGATATCACTGATTTGAGTTAGTTTATAACCATCGAAAGCATCAGGTAGGTCTTCAAAATGTAAGGTGTAGTTTAAAACTTTAAAATTATATTTTCCTCTATATATACCATATAATATTGAGGCCAATGGTAATGCGGCCAAGCTTAAAGCAATCTGGCTCACAAATTTTCTACGTGCGGGAAAATGATCTACTTGAACATTACTGTTTTGAGTAAAATAGCTATATATGGCCTGAGGCACTCTAAAAATATCTTCACCTAACATAGCTAATACCAAAATAAGTTTAGGTACAACCATTGCTATTAAAAATCCTATTGCGTAAGCATTTGCATGAGAAAAGCCATCACTTCTACTAAAACCATAAAACTGATAAATAAAATTACCTATAATAATGATAGTTATAATCCAGTATATAATATAAAACCAGTTGATTTTGGTCAAGGTTCTTAAAGTTTGAAAAGCGTAAAAATCAGCTATTCCAATAATTACAATAAAGATTAACCAACGGATCATATATATAATTTAATTCGCAAAGATACTAATATGCTCTGCAGCTTATCTTATGAAATTGTTAAAGCTCTTTATTTGCAAATTCTCTAGTTTATTCATCTCTGATTTAAATTGAATTGTTTTAGACTCATTTGGTAATAAATCGAAGAAGTTATCTGAAAAATGACCCTTATGGTTTATAAATAAGAACACATCTTTTTGAAATGTACTACTGAATAATTTGATGTCAAATCCTTCAGCTGTTTTTACAATTTCTCTTTCGATTGGTTGTTGCTTTAAATAAAGATATTTAGGTTTATCAAAATAAAAATAGTTGACGCTAGCACCAAATTTTGTAATAACCATTCTATTTCGACTATTCGCAATATCATGTTCATATAGCTTTAAGTTTATATTATAATTAGAGTTATTACTCACGGTAATCACTTTGTCTAATTTGTAAGATTCATTTCCATCAAAATCTACAATTCTTAACTTCAAAGTATCTTTAATTGTAATCAACCCATCATTAATTACTGTAGTATTCAAAACTCCTTGTCCTCGATAATACTCATTTGAAATTAACACATTCTCAAAACTATTTTTGGCTTTATA
Organism: Winogradskyella sp. PG-2; assembly: GCF_000828715.1. Classification (NCBI taxonomy): domain Bacteria; kingdom Pseudomonadati; phylum Bacteroidota; class Flavobacteriia; order Flavobacteriales; family Flavobacteriaceae; genus Winogradskyella; species Winogradskyella sp. PG-2. The sequence continues at coordinate 1,013,140 of NZ_AP014583.1, forward strand.
ATGCAATGCTTTCCAGTTTCCTAAATAGTCAATACTAGACCAAGATACTGCTGGCCAACAATCGTTGAGTTGCCAATATAATGTACCCATGTTGTATGGTTTAGCCCTTCTTTGTGCTTCAATACCTTTTGTAATACCGTAAGCTTGTAAAAGTTGACTCATGTAAACATAATCTTCTGGAGTTTCTGGAACAGGAAAATCGCGCTTCATATAATCTTCGATAATTTGAAATCCTCTAGAATGTTTTTGATGGTTCTTAAAACTATCTGAAGCTAATTCAATCGAATCACTTTGATTGATAAACCTAATAGTTTCATAACTCGGAAAAGACTGAAAGCCAAACTCACTCATAAAACGTGGTATGTTTTCTTCAAGATGTTCAAACGGGTAGACATCGTGCCAAATCCACCAATCGTGTGCATCACCTTCTGTTTTATATTTTGGATTACCTCTTCCGTATTTTGGAGATGATTCCCAATAATCTGTATCTGTTAATTGGGTAACAGTAATTGGTAAAATAGAATCAAATACTTTTAGGTAATTGCTCCAAATCTCAGCTTTTTCTTCTTCGTTTCTATCAGCTTGCCAGCCCCAACGATGCCAACCTTCTGAGTTTTCGTTATTACCGCACCATAAAGCAATTGACGCATGGTTTCTAAGTCGTTTTACATTAGTAACAGCTTCTTGTTTTACATTCTCTAAAAAGTCATTATCACCAGGATACATAGCGCAAGCAAACATAAAATCTTGCCAAACTAAGATGCCTTTTTTATCACATAGATCATAAAACACATCATTTTCGTAAATGCCCCCACCCCAAACTCTAAGCATATTCATATTAGCATCAACAACATCATTTAATAGTTTGTCATAGTGTTTATCTGTTACTTTATTCTGAAAGCTATTTTGCGGAATGTAATTTGCCCCTTTAGAATAAACTGGTACGTCGTTAACTTTGAAATAAAAGGATTCTCCCACACCATCTTTTTCAGTTACTAACTCTATGGTTCTTATGCCATGCTTAACTGAAATACTATCGAGAATTTTATCATTATCCTTAACGATAACTTTTATATCATAGAGATATGGTTCACCCAAATTGTGCGACCACCAGCGTTTTGGATTTTTTATTTGAACTTTAGTAATCCATGTATAGCCTTTGTAGATTTCATGAGATGTTTTAGTCAAAACATCATTAACATAGATTTCATAACGTAATTTTTTGTCTAATTCAACCGTTGAGATTTTTTTTAAATCTAAGAGTATTGAGCAAACAGAATCATTAATAAATTTATTCTTAATATGTATATCATCAACTTTATAATTATTCCAAGCTGTAAATTTTATTGGTTTCCAAATCCCGCAAGTATTTAATTTTGGTCCCCAATCCCAACCATATTGAAATTGCGCTTTTCTGGTAAAAATGCGTTCTCCTTCTGGCAATTCATAAGGCAACTTTTCTTTTTCTATTTTTTCTTGTTTTGAGGTAGATTCAAAAACTATTCGTAATTCATTAGAAAGTTTTAAAAGTGGTTTTACAGCAACATTCCATGCTCTAAAGGCATTATTTGCTTTTAAAATTATACTATCATTTAAATAAACAGAAGCATAGGTGTCTAAACCTTCAAAATTGAGTTCTATCTGTTTTTTTTGGAGCGTTTTTTTATCAATAGTAAATGTGGTTTTGTACTCCCAATCGGTTTCTGAAACCCATTGTACGTCTTTTTCATTGTCACCTATAAATGGGTCCTCAATTAATTGATGATCTAACAAATCTGAAAATACATTACCAGGAACCGTTGCTGATTGCCATATAGAATCTTTAACTTTTTTGAATTGCCAATTACTATCTAATTCCATAGTTACTGGAACGTCATGTTTTGGTTGACAACAAAAACACAATAGAATAAGAGTTAGCCAAGATTTCTCGACTACGCTCGAAATGACAGAATTATATTGATATCGCATTTAAAATGGCTTTTATTTTTTGAGGATCGGAATAGGTTATTGGTCTTGAGAATACTGAATTATCCCCTTCTAAATGAGTTGAAGCTGAAGCATGAATTTCTTCTAGTCCATTAGTTTTAAACTTATTTGCATTATTTGAGTTTACTCCTCCTCCTACCAAAATTGTAATTCTTCCATTCGAAATTTTATTGAGTTCTTTTAATAAGTTAAGTCCTTCTTCTGCTGAAACTTCTTGCCCTGAAGATAACACACGTTCTACTCCCAATTCAATCAGTTGTTCTAATGCTTGTTTCGGGTTTTTAACTTCATCAAACGCACGATGGAATGTAAATTGTAATGGCCTAGAAAGAGTTATTAGTTGCTTTGTTCTATCAATATCAATGGTCTTATCTGCATTTAAAATGCCTGAAACAATACCTTGACATCCCAAATCCTTACAGAGTTGAATGTCTCTTTTCATAATTTCGAAGTCGTCCTCTGAATACACAAAACTTCCACCTCTAGGTCTAATTAAAATAAAAACAGGAATATCTAAATTTTTAATCACCTGTTTTAATAAACCATATGATGGCGTAATGCCTCCAACAGACAATTCTTGACATAATTCTATGCGATGTGCTCCTGCGTCGCAGGCATTTTTTGCGGATTGATATGAGTTGACGCAGATTTCTAGTTTCATAGTATTTACCGTGATAAAGGGAATCTCATTAATTAATACTTATTATTTCAAAGTGGATTCCTGCCTGCTCAGGAATAACAAATCAATTGACAACTATCTCATCAATAAATGTCCAAGCTTTATTGCCAGCACCTTGTTTGCCTTCTGGTATTGTTCCATAGTTTTCAACTCTGATATGAATTTTAGTAACATCCATAATTTCTTCATCGATATCTAGATTCAAATTAACATTTGCCAATAATCCTGTTGGTTCAATTTGTTTATAAACTGTTGGAGCCTTATCTCTAAAGTAATATGTTGCGGCAATACTTTTGGGAGCATAAATCCATTGTCCATTTCCATTATAGAATCGAGTTGAAATATTGTTTACATCAGTAGGCTTATCGAATTCAATTTCTATCCAAATATCTTCTCCCCAAAATCCTAGCCATTCTTTATCTCCATAACGAGAGTCGCTTCCGTTAATACCATTTATTAAACCTGCTGCTCCGCTACCAGAGTAGGCTTTATGTGATTCTTTATTAATTGTGATTTTAGCACCAACCGCTTTATGTAAATTAATATCTTGAGAAAAGGTTGTTCCTAATTTTTCCTCTGCATCAAAAACAGCCGCTTTTAAATTCACACTTTTTGTAATAGGTAGGAGATTCTTATAAACCTTAGAATTTATAGTTGGTTCTAGACCATCTAATGTATATCGGATTGTTTTTCCTTCCGTTGACTTTTGCATTTGGTAAGCCACTCCCTTTCCATTAGAAATTAATTCACCTTCAATTTCGTACAAATGATTCGCATAATTCATACCTAACGCCTCTAATCGCTTATAAAAGTTTTCAACTCTAGACACAAAATCCTTATAATTTCTTGTTTCTGGAACTGACCATACGACTTCACTTAAAGCTAGAACCCTCGGAAACATCATATACTCAACTTTATCAGAATTCGGCATGTATTCTGTCCATATATTACCTTGAGCTCCTAAAACATGTTTAGCTTCCTCTTCAGTTAATTCTTCTGGTATGGGATTAAAGCTATACACTTTTTCTAAAGGTAAAAAGCCACCTATAGCTAACGGTTCATCGTCATTATCTGACTGATAATAATTAAAATAACAATGTGATGTTGGTGTAATAATAACGTTGTGTCCTGCTTTGGCAGCTTCAACAGCACCTTCTAAACCTCTCCAAGCCATCACTGTAGCATTTGGTGCTAAGCCACCTTCTAAAATTTCGTCCCAGCCAATAATTTGTCTGCCTTTAGAATTAAGATATTTTTCCATGCGCTGAATAAAATAACTCTGTAAACCATGTTCATCTCTAAGGTTATTTTTTTTGATAAAATCTTGACAAAATTCACTGTTTTTCCATCTGGCTTTTGGCGCCTCATCTCCACCAATATGGATATACTTACTAGGAAATAAGTCCATAACCTCATCTAATACTTCTTCTAAAAACTGAAATGTAAACTCATTAGGACAATAAATCTCTTCAAAGACTCCCCATTTTTTGGCTACTTGTACAGGCTCTCCGGTACATCCCAATTCTGGATAAGCTGCTACTGCAGCCTGACTATGACCAGGCATTTCAATCTCTGGAATTATAGTCACAAAACGTTTTTCAGCATAGGCAACAATATCTCTAACCTCTTCTTGGGTATAGTAACCACCATATTTTTTACCATCAAACTGATGTGGTTGATCGCTATAATGACCGACTAAGGTCTCATCTCTATAAGCGGCCACTTCTTGAAGTTTTGGGTATTTCTTTATTTCGATACGCCATCCTTGATCTTCCGTTAGGTGCCAATGAAACGTGTTCATCTTTAACATGGCCAAGGCATCGATATATATTTTTATAAAGTCCACAGAAAACATATGTCTTCCGACATCGAGATGCATACCTCGGTATGAGAATTCTGGTTGATCCTTAATGGTTAGGCATTGTATGGCAACTTCTGAATCCGCGTAAGTTCCATCCTCAAAACCAACTGGCAATAACTGTCGCAGGGATTGTACTGCATAAAATGCTCCTACGTCACTCGACGCTCTTATACTTATTTTTTCTGATTGGATATTGAGCTCATATGCTTCTGGCTTTAATGTTGCGACTTGAATAAACTCAATTTCATTAGAATTTTGAATTTCAATTGAGCTTCCATTTTCAATGAAATTTTTCAAAAACGAAGATGATACCTGAAATTCTTCCGAAGCATTAATTCCTACAAAACTATCCAAAATAAATTGATTGTTCGTAATTTCTTGGTCGATTGGAATTGGAATAATTTGAGAAGTGTTATTTGGCATACGCATTTCCAAACACCCAAATAAAACTGAGGCAAAAAGAAAGAGTAGCAGTATTTTCTTGAAATGCATTTTATAATTTTAGATGCATTAAAATTAGTAATCTTTTTGCAACATGTATATAAAAGTTTTGTTGAGGACAGAATAACCTTTATCATTTGGACTTAGATCAACAACACCAACAACAATCAAAAAGTTAAAGTCTTTGAATCTGTAATAAGATATCATTAATAGACCCATATAATATCGTAGTCATCGCATGAAATCAATACAAATTCGTTACTCGTAAACTAAAAAATATCTTGTATTAATAGATTTTATTTTGATCTCTATTTCCAGGCAGATTACGGTACCAATCTTCATTGGTATTTCCCCCACTTATAGCCCATAATGCAAAATTATAATAAGCATCACTGATTGGAATACCGGCATTAGGAAAATCAAATGATTCTGGGATATTAATTGCCCAGGGTAATCCGTTCGAAGTCTTATAATAATACCCATTATCAAAATTACTTGCATCTGAAGATGTTCCAAAAAAACTTAAGTCTGCAAGATCCGTTGGCACTCGACCTGGTAAATGCACCTCCTTACTTCGGTTACCATTAACAAAAATAAATGGATTATACGGCGGATATCCAGTTATACTCTGAGAAACTGGATGATCAAAATTAATCGTAGTGCTTATGATTGTTGTTGGTGATGTGTGAGGGAAAAGACTACCTGAATTCTGAACCGCATCAAAGGCGCTATCAAAAATAATAACAGTTGCATTTTCCTGATTGGCTTCAGTACCATTCCCGTTTTGAGAAATTAATCCATTATTTATATACACACCACTGACGCTATTTACATCATTAGATGCAAGATTATTTAATTGTATCCCAAAACCATTATCAAAACTTGCAAATAGCGCTTTTATAGTCCACTCAGCCTCTATATCTACCAAAAGATTATTACCGTTTAAAATATGATCTATTTCATAATCAATTACCATATCATTAAAATCATAGTCGCCTTCAGCAGGCCAAAGATCTTCAAAGGCCAAAGAACCCGAATATGTGTTTCGAAGTGCTCTTAAGGGATCATCAGGAAAATCATCATTCTCATCTGTAATACCATCACCATCGCTATCTGTAACAGGAGTTGTTATTGGAATATCCCCTGTATTTATCCCCTCCCATGGATTCGCTGAAACATAAAAAATTAAATCATTAAAATCATCATCACTTCCAATTGAACGTGTTTGATCCTCAAAACCATTCAATAGTATTTGATTACCAAAATCCGCTAATTGTACAGTATGTTGACGCTTATTTGGATCGCTTTCTACCGTATTGAAATCAATCCTTGAGAAAAACTTTGTCGCATTAACATCTACTCCTGTTCCTGTCCATGCATTTTGAAAGAGTACCCATGAAATGGTCTGTCCAGGATTAAAATCCCCTAATTTTATTTTGTCCCCTGCATTAAGTTCCCCATATGAATTTACCAACGATGCATTTGGTAACACAACGAAAATTGAATCTATTTCACTAAGGTTGGCAGGAGGATTATTGGTTTCAAAGACGTAGTATCCTAATGCATTACGATAGCCTGCACCCTCACTAACAAAAGTTACCCACACTTCACTCTGTTCTATTACCTCAATATCAAGTTCATTACCTGTGGTTAAATATTCTGGATTATACCAAGGCACTCTTCTATCAGGAAGTGAGGCACTTACACTATTGAGGAATTCTTGACTTAAGTCGTCACCCTCATCCTCAAGATAATGAGGCAAACCCTTCCAATGCCCCTCATTAAAACTGCCCATATAATAATAATTATCGGAAATAGGAATTGGATCGAAATTCATTCGCTTACTATTATTAATAGATCTCCCAGATGGTACACCACCAAATTCCGCGTTTATATGTGGTGCCACATTTATCATTTTCTGATTGGCAAAACCAACACTATGAACCTGTACGAAAACCTCCTCTAAATATGTTGGAATTTGAATCTTTGTATCTACTTTTCCAAACATATCAGTTAATGCTGATGCTAAATATACACCACCAAAGTCAGGATTATCTGTAAAGAAACTTACTTTTACCCCTGGTAATGCTTGATTTTCAATAGACCTAACTTGTATCTCAATCTCAATCTCCTCGGTTGTTTTGTAATTAAAATCGTTAGGTATCTCTAATTCAGTTAAATCATAGCTTGGTTGCTCAGACTGAGCTTCTTCGATGATATCTGATTCTGGTATACATGCGCAAAGACTAAAGATTGATATAAAAAAAATTAAAAAAAATTTTTCATGGTTCAGTTAAATTTGATGTTATCACAAAAAACGTTAATTTATTATAAATGATAAGGCAAAACTCGCTCAATGACGGATTTAAAGCGACTAATCATCGTTTAATAAAGACGAGGAAATTAATCACTTTACAGTCTTACGTAAATTCTGAACTTGAAATGCATTTTTAGTATATTAGATGCATAAAAATTATCAATCTTTTTGATGGACTTTAAACTAATCTTCGTTTTAATTTTAATTCTTCTACTTTTTAATTGTCAAGATTCACCTCTAATTAAAGAAGCTCAAAAAGACCAACCACTAATAAATTATGTAAACACTTTTATTGGCACTGGTGGTCATGGTCACACCTATCCTGGTGCAACACTACCTTATGGCATGATGCAACTCTCACCAGATACACGGTTAGAAGGTTGGGATGGTTGTTCTGGTTATCATTATAGTGACGAATATATTTATGGTTTTTCGCATACACATCTCAGTGGTACAGGTATTAGCGATTATGGAGATGTGCTTTTAATGCCAACTAATACCCACAATTTTAATAATGGTGCTGATGGCAAAAAAGGGTATCGCGCCCATTTTTCTCATGATAATGAAACTGCAGAACCTGGTTATTATAAAGTACACTTAGATTCTACAAATATTGATGTAGAATTAACCGTTTCTACACGCAGCGGGATCCATAAATATCAATTTCCATCTTCTGAAAATCAATTTGTAATTTTAGATTTGGTGCATCGTGATAAAGTCTTAGGTGCTAAGATTGATAAAATTTCTGACACTGAAATAGTTGGCTATCGTCATTCTGAAGCTTGGGCAAAAGACCAACGTATATTCTTTGCGATAAAAACCTCGCATCCGTTTAACGATGTATTACAGTCACCACCAAAAACCGGAATGCCAGAAGCAAGACGATCGTCCTTAAAATTTATTAATCCCAATAACGAACCTATAATTATTAAAGTAGGAATATCTGCTGTAGATATAGATGGTGCTCGTAAAAATCTAGAAGGAGAAATAGGAAATAAAGATTTTAATACCGTTAAAAAAATAGGGCAAAAGTATTGGGAAGAACAACTAGAAAAAATTGTTATTAAAAGTAAAGACTTAGACAAAATGACTAATTTTTATACAGCTCTTTATCATACGATGATTGCACCAAACCGTTATCAAGATGTAGATGGTCGTTACAGAGGTATGGACTTACAAATTCATCATGCAGATTTCGATTACTACACGGTCTTTTCACTTTGGGACACGTATAGAGCTGCACATCCACTTTATACCATCATTGAACAAGAAAAAACAAACGATTTTATAAATACATTTTTAGCAAAATATGATGAAGGTGGCATTATGCCAATGTGGGATTTAGCAGGAAACTATACAGACTGTATGATTGGTTATCATGCGATACCTGTCATAGCTGATGCATATTTAAAAGGAATTACAAATTACGATACAGAAAAGGCATTTAAGGCCATGAAACATTCTGCAACGAGAGACAAATTTGGACTGGAAGCTTATAAAAAATATGGCTTTATTCCTGTAGATGAAGAAAGTGAATCTGTTTCTAAAACTTTAGAATATGCCTATGATGATTGGACTATTGCACAAATGGCAAAAGACATGGGTAAAACTGAAGATTACGAAACGTACATTAAGCGTTCACAGTACTATAAAAATGTATTTGATCCTGAAAGTCAATTTATGAGAGGTCGTTTTAGAAATACTTGGTTTGCACCTTTTGATCCTTATGAAGTGAATTTTAATTATACTGAAGCCAATTCTTGGCAATACAGTTTTTATGTCCCACAAGATGTTTCAGGTTTTATAGACCTACTTGGCGGGAAAGATAAATTAGAAACCCAACTCGATGAGTTATTTAGCGCAAAAACCGAAACCTCCGGCCGTAATCAATCAGATATTACAGGTTTAATTGGCCAATATGCTCATGGTAATGAGCCCAGTCATCATATGGCTTATCTTTACAACTTCGTTAACAAGCCTCATAAAACTCAAGAAAAAGTATATCAGATTTTAACTGAACTCTATAAAAATGATCCTGATGGAGTTTCAGGTAACGAAGATTGTGGGCAAATGAGTGCATGGTATGTGCTGAGTTCTATGGGCTTTTATTCTGTGACTCCAGGAAGCAATAATTACATTATTGGAACACCACTTTTTAATAAAACGACGATTAATCTTGAAAATGGCGAACAATTCAACATTGTTGCTAATAATTTGAGCGACACCAATATTTATATTGAAAACGTAAAACTTAATGGAAAAGATTTAGATGTCACATATCTAAAACATGAAGATATTATTAATGGTGGAACCTTAGAATTTAATATGACTGATAATCCTGCAATTTGGGGAAGCAGAAATGGAAACGAACCAAAAACAGAAATTACAGATCATATCATTTTACCGTCTCCTTATATTGAGAAAGGTGATATAACCTTTAGAGGTTCAACTGAAGTTGTTTTAAATTCCTCTGAAGCAGACGCTAAAATTTTCTACGCTTTAGATAAGGGATATTTTAAATTATATGAAAAACCATTTACAATAACTGAAGATACTCAGGTTAAACTATATTCAGAAAAAGGAGACTTAAAAAGCCCTTTATTATCAACCCCATTTTACAAAATAGATCCAAATCTCAGCATAAAATTAGAGAGTAAATTCGCAAATCAATACAGTGCTGGTGGAAACGATGCTCTAATTGATGGCATAAGAAGTACCAAAAATTACAGAACTGGTAGTTGGCAAGGTTATAATAATATAGATTTGGTTGCCATTGTTGATTTAGGTTCAGAAAAAAGTATTGCATCTGTCTCAACAAATTTCTTAAGAGATCAAGGAGCTTGGATTTTTCATCCTACAGAAGTAGAATATTTAGTGTCTAAAGATGGAAGAAACTTCGAATCGATTGGAAAGAAAACTTTAGAAACTAAATCTAAAAATTATAACATAGCCATTGAAACCGTTGAAATGAATGTGCCAAAATCCAATTACAGATACGTAAAAGTTATAGCAAAAAAACTTGGTAATTTACCAGAATGGCATGTTGGTTATCCGATGGATGGCAAAAGCTGGATCTTTGTAGATGAGATTTCGATAAAATAAAAACTAACTAACAACACTATTAAATGAGTAATCAAAACAACAAATCTGCACTAGCTACGCTTTGTACAGTGTTCTTTTTCTGGGGATTTATAGCAGCGTCTAATGGCGTCTTTATCCCTTTTTGTAAAACGTATTTTAATATTGACCAATTTCAATCGCAACTTGTAGATTTTGCCTTTTATGGTGCTTATTATATTGGTGCCTTACTTTTATTCATTTTATCTGGTTCGATTAAAAAGGATATCCTCAATAATTGGGGATATAAAAATGGTATTGTTTACGGACTTTTATTATCCGCTGTTGGTGCTTTTGTGATGTATCCTGCAACAGCAGGAGCAGAACAAGGTCAGACCGGAGTTTTCTACTTTGTATTAATGGCGCTCTTTATAGTTGGCTTAGGGTTTTCATTACAGCAAACTGCCGCAAACCCATTCACAATTGCTATTGGTGATCCTAAAACAGGTTCACATCGACTTAACTTAACAGGTGGTATAAATTCATTTGGTACAACTATAGGGCCAATTGTAGTGAGTTTAGTGATATTTGGTTCAGCCACCTGGAGTACTGATGAGTTATCTCAGATGATTACCAATAATGAAATTACTCTAGTCACTGTCCAAGGACTTTACTTAGGTGTTGGCGTTTTATTTTTAGCAGCTGCTGCTTTATTTAATTTTTCAAAGAAATTACCAGCTCTGAAATCGGAAAAACCCTTTGAGCCTGCAAACAAAGCACGTAATTTATTGATTATATTATCAATAATAGTTTTTGGTTGTATTGGTTATGTAATTAGCTCATACATTGGATTAACTGAAACAACAGAAGAATTAGAAAATACTAGATTATTGCTCTTATTTATTGCATTAATTGCTGTAATTATTGCTGTAAGTTTTGCTTACACAAGTGCTTCAAAAAAACCAGAAGGTTGGGGAGCTATGAAGTATCCGCAATTGGTTTTAGGCATGCTTGCTATATTTATGTATGTAGGTGTTGAAGTTACCATTGGAAGTAATTTAGGTGAACTTTTAAAACAAGCCGAAGGAGATACTAATTTAAATGCTTTAGGACTTACGATTCTAAACGATTCTGAAATCGGGAAATATATTTCATTGTATTGGGGAGGTTTAATGATTGGTCGTTGGGTTGGTGCCATCACTGTTTTTAATCCTAGTAAAGGATTAAAAAAGGCGCTACTAATTATTGTACCCTATATAGCATTTGCAGTGATAATATTTGTAAACTCAGTGGTAAATACGTTTGAAATAACATTTACAAAAAGTGAAATTTTATTCTTTGCGGTTTGTATTGCCGTTCAGATTGGTGGATTTTTCTTAGCAAAAGATAAACCTGTTAAAACGCTTAAGGTTTTTAGTTTATTAGGAATCATTGGAATGCTCATTGGATTATTCGCCTCAGGAAATGTCGCATTATTTGCGTTTTTATCAGGTGGACTATTCTGCTCAATTATGTGGCCATGTATTTTTACTTTAAGTATCGCTGGACTCGGAAAATATACATCTCAAGGATCAGCATTTTTAATTATGATGATTTTAGGTGGAGCAATAATTCCGCCTGTACAAGGAAAGTTAGCTGATGTATTTAACATCCAATCTTCATATTGGATAGCTGTAGCTTGTTTTGCTTATTTATTGTTTTATGCCTTCAGAACTAAAACAGTCTTAGATAAACAAGAAGTAGAATATTAAAATTAAAAAGTAATGAATCGTAGAAAATTTATAAAAAATACGGCATTAACAGGAGCAGGATTATTGTTAGGTAGTGCATTAGTAGGATGTAATGAAAACGCTACTAAAGAAACAGAATCTACTGCGGTAATTTCTAATGATGATTCTAAAGCAACATTACCACTAGTTATTGCAACTTGGCATGTAAAAGAAGCCACTGCAAAAGCTATGGAGGTTTTACAAGCTGGCGGAAATGCATTAGATGCAGTAGAACAAGGTTGCATGGTTGAAGAAGCAAATGAAAAAGGGCAATCTGTTGGAAAAGGTGGATTACCAGATAGAGATGGTAACGTCACTTTAGATGCTTGTATTATGGATAAGCATGGGAACTGTGGAGCTGTCGTTTATTTACAAGATATAACGCACGCCGTTTCTGTAGCACGAAAAGTTATGGAAGAAACGCCACACGTGATGCTCGCAGGAGAAGGAGCAAAACAATATGCCATCTCACAAGGTTTTGAGGCTGAAGATTTATTAACAGAAGCTTCAAAAGAAGCATGGGAAAAATGGAAAGTTGAAGCCAAATACAAACCTATTATCAATATAGAAAATCACGACACTATTGGTATGCTTGCCATAGATAAAAATGGTGATATTTCAGGCGCATGTACCACAAGTGGATTAGCTTATAAAATGGGAGGGCGTGTTGGAGATTCACCAATCATTGGTTCAGGTTTATTTGTAGATAATGAGGTAGGTGCTGCAGTAGCTACAGGTTTAGGAGAAGAGGTGGTAAAGACTGTTGGTAGTTTTTTAGTCGTAGAATTGATGCGTCAAGGCAAATCACCACAAGACGCTTGTGAAGAAGCTATTGGCAGAATTGTTAATAAACCTAACAGTAATTACAAAGATTTTCAAGTCGGTTATATTGCTGTAAATAAAAAAGGGGAAACTGGAAGTTACTCTGTACATCAATGGTTTAGCATGACTAAATTTGAAGATGGAGTCAATGCGCAAATTCAATCTGATTATTTTAATAAAACAGAAAATTCGTGAACTTTAAGGAATTAACCTCTAATTAAAGCTCTTAACACCCTTGATGAATATTTTTAAAAAGTTTAAAGTAGATTCCTAATAATGCTTAAATGTGTTATTACAAAGAGTCTTACTCTATAGTGGACAAAGCAATTACCAAATTCTATATATTAGAAAATTGCCGGGACAGTTTATGTTTTGAAACCGATAAATACTATTATTAGCCTAAAGGCTATAAAATGTTAAAAATATAACCTAGAAGCACGTTTACTTACTTTATAAAATAACACTAATAGTAAAAGTGCAATAAATACCAATGATACTTATGCAAAAACAAATAAGTTATAATTAAATTAGTATAGAGGTAATTGCTTTTTTTAAAAACAATTGTGTTTTAAGAAAAAGGCCGTTGTAGGGAGCGGCTTTTTTGTTTTTATCGTAATCACATATTGCCATCTATCTTCTGTTCACTAAATAAATAAAGCCATTCACTAAATAAAATAGATTATAACATCTCATAAACTTAACTTTACATTGCTATTAATCTAGTCATAATTAGATTATAACATAAAGATAAAAAGTCGCTGTAGGGAGCGGCTTTTTTCTTTTTTAAATAGTAGTTATAATATGTAAATCATTACTTTAGTGATGTGTGCTAATCAAATATTAAGCTTTTGAGATATCTTCTTATTATTTTGTTTTTTTCAAATATTGCTTATTCTCAAGAGGTAAACAGACATTATATAGATAGTTTGGTTAACAATTACCAAAACAACAATAATGGTGAATTTGAAAAAGAATTTTTAAAACTTGGAGATAAAATTGGTAGGCAAGACAATGCGCTTCAACTATACCAATACTTAGATTCGATTTCTAGTGGAAAGCCAAAAATCACGTTATCATTTTATAACAAATATGTAAGTTATCTCTATAGAACTAGTAGGTTTAAAGAAGGCCTAAAAATTAATAGCATAGGCTTAAAACTTGCAAAAAGATATAATTATCCTAAAATTATATTCGAATACACTCAAATAAAATCTTATGGATTTTCATCAATTAAATCAGCAGATTCGGCACTTTTTTATGTTAATGAGGCCGAAAAAATTGTACTAAAAAATAAAGACATATTAGGTAATAAGTTAAATACCGTTTACTTGAGAAAAGTTGATATTGAAACACTTCTTGGCAATTTTGAACAACGAGATTTCTTATATGAAAAAGCTGTTGAAAGCTGAGAAGATTATCCAGACGATAAGCAAAATGGGTTTGTACTAGCCTATGTCACTAATCATTTTAAGCATACAAAAAATTATGGTAAGCATGCCTATTATGCACAGAAGCTCAAAAAACATTATTTAAGGAGAGATGGGTTTAGTAATCCTGAAAAACATGTATCCATTTCTAGTTTTTTAAATTTCGAAAATACTGAAGAACAAGCACAAGAGCTTAAAAAAATAGTCAACTTATCCCCTCAAGACTTTACAATAACCATTAATCAGCGTTACCTCATTAATATACTTTCTGATGGATTGATTAAAACAGGTAAATATGATGACGCTATCTTTTATTTAGAAAAACTTTTAGGATCCGATAAACAACTACCTACAATTGGTAAATTATTAAATTATTCATTACTAAAAAAAGCACATTATTTAAATAAAGATTACAAAAGTGCTTACGATGTTTTTGAAACACAAAAAAAACTCATTGATTCTCTCAGAACCGAACAAATGCTTACAAAAATTGCAGGTTCTAAGGTAAAGTATGAAACCGAAAAAAAAGAAGCACAATTAGAACTCCTAACACTCGAAAAAGAAAAAGAAAAGCAAAAGAAAAACTTGTTCTTAATCATAGCTGGCTTGGGTCTTCTTTTGGTTGGCTTAATCGCCTATTTTTTCTGTAAAAATAAAGAAAAAAACAAAAAATTAAATAACCAAAATGCGATCTTAGAACGCACCATCGACGAAAAAAACGTTTTATTAAAAGAAGTACATCATCGTGTGAAAAACAGTTTTCAAATTGTATCCAGCTTATTATACTTACAATCTGAGAATATGACGGATAAAAATGCAAAATTAGCTATAAAAGAAACCGAAAACCGTGTAAGATCTATGGTATTAGTGCATCAAAAATTGTACAAAGAATATGACTTAATTGGTATAAACTCTAAAGAAAACATTAGCGATTTGGTCAAAGATATTTTTGAGAGTCATGGATCACAAGGTCAACCCATAAGCTATAATCTTAATATAGAACCTATTGTTTTGGATATTGAAACCATAACGCCTTTGGGTTTAATTTTAAACGAATTAATTATCAATACAATGAAACATGCTTTTACTGGTCTTAAAAAAGACAATACAATAGATGTCAATTTTTCTAAAGCGGATGACAAATTAGTACTCAAAGTCATTGATAATGGTAAAGGTTTTGAAGGCGATATAAAACAAAGTTCTTTTGGTATTAGCTTAATGAAAGGTTTGTCTAAACAACTTAAGGCGTCCTTAAATTATAATTCTAAACTAAAGGAAGGCACCCAAGTTATCTTAAGTATTTCTAAATTTAATATTCTACCCTAGATACGTTTGAAAAAGCCAAGTATATATATTGTAGAAGATGAGTTTTTAATTGCATCTACTATAGAAACTGCTTTAATAAAGCAAGGCTATACTGTAAAAGGGGATGCTGAAGATTATACTTCAGCTTTAAGGGATATCAATATCTTAAAACCAGATGTAATTGTTATAGATATTAAGCAACAAGGTTCTAAAGACGGTATTGATTTAGCTTTAGAGTTAGATAAGCAGAAATTACCTTATTTATTTTTAACATCGCAAACAGACACAAAAACTATTAATCGTGTAAAACTAACTAATCCATTGGGTTATATAACCAAGCCTTTTACTGAAGAAGGCTTAAGGAGTAATTTAGAATTAGCTTGGCACAATTACAATGCCCAAAATATAAAATATTTTACTTTAAAATCTGAAGGTAGAACCTATAAGATAGACCAAGATAGCATATTGTATTTAAAGGCCTTCGATAATTATTGCTATGTCTATACAACTACCAAATGGCATTTAGTACCACATACTCTAAAACACATGTCTGAGCAATTAGAAAAGACATCTTTATACAAACCCATCGCTCGTATTGGGTAAATCTAAAACAAATAGACTCCATAAGAAGAAATACACATTTTATTAAAAAAATAGCGATTCCAATAAGCAACTCAAATAAAGATCTCGTGCAACATAAATTACAATATTTATAAATATTTTCTTTTTTATTCACTAAAAAAACCTATCCATTCACTAAAAATAATAACCCAATACATAAGTTATAAATACTTTGATTTTGCTATTAATTTTTACACAAAATCATGGATACCTCAAACCCTTACAACAACAAAAATCATCATAGTAAAAATGCCATAAAAAACTATGTATAGGGCATATTCATCATTATCTTATTTTTATTAGGGCAAAGTTTATGGGCACAAGTTAGTATAGGAACTACATCACCCGATGCTAGTTCTGTTTTAGATATCACCTCCATTGAAGGCGGAATACTTGTACCTCGTATGGCACAAACAGATAAAGATAACATTACCTCACCTGCAACAGATCTTTTAATCTATCAAACCGATAATACCCCTGGATTTTATTTCTATAATGGTACTATTTGGGTTGCTATTGGAACTGGCGGTAAAAATACTTTAGATGAAGCTTATGACGAAGGTGGATCGGGAATTGGAAGAACTATTAACGCCACAGATGGCACACTAACTATTGCTGGTGAAGATGGTCTATTAGTAACAGGAACCTTTAGCACTGGAGATGATGTATTAATTTCTGGAGCTGGAACACGAATGTTCTTTAACCCTAAAAAAGCAGCATTTAGAGCAGGTCAAATCGATAATAATGAATGGGATGATGGTAATATTGGAGACTATTCTGTAGCAATGTGATCAAGTACTACAGCCTCTGGGGATTATTCTACAGCAATAGGATTTTACTCTCAAGCTACTGGAACTTATGCAGCAGCCATAGGTTTTAGTGCAAACGCTATAGGTTCTAATTCCACTGCAATAGGAACAGGGATTGTAGCATCAGGCTCTAATTCTTTTGCAACTGGATATTTTACAGATGCTACAGGTGATTATTCAACGGCTTTAGGAGAAGGCACAGTAGCGCCTTCATATGCTGAAACTAGTATCGGTTATTACAATAATAATTATACAGTAATGAATAACGCTACTGATAGAGTATTTAGCATAGGTAATGGTAGTGATGATTCTAATCGAAGTAACGCTTTAACTATATTTAAAAGCGGCCTCATGAACATAAACGATGCATACAATATGCCATTAACAGATGGTACAGCCAACCAAATCATGGCTACAGATGGGGCAGATAACGTAAGTTTTGTAAATGCGTCTACACTATTTACAGACACAAACACAACCTATGATGGTACCGATTTTACTTTAAGCAACCAATCGCTTCCTGCTGGACAATTTGTAACAGGTGTTAATGCAGCTGGAACATTAATTGGAGCTATTCCCAACGATAACGACAACCAAAACATACAAGGCTCTGGTTTATCTGGTACAAATCTAACTATTGCGATAGAAGGTGGCACATCTGAAGTGGTAGATTTATCATCTTTAAATTCTAACGACGCAGATTGGTATGAAACATCCACAACAACACCATCAAATGATATCAATAACAATATATACACATTAGGGAGAGTTGGTATAGGTGGTAATCCTGATACTGATCTTCATCTATATCACGATGATACTGCTGCATCGGCTGGTTTAAAAATACAAAACCAAGGTGCCAATAATAATTGGTGGCGCATGTTTTCCAGCAATGCCACTGGTAATTTATTCATATATAGTACATCTGGAGGAGCCGCACCTCGTGGTAATTTTAATAACGTTACTGGTGTATATTCAGCAACCTCAGATAGACGCTTAAAAAAAGACTTTAAGCCGTTACCTTTTTCATGGAAAAATTTTATGAATTTAGAAACCTTAAGTTATCTCTACAAAACGCAAACTGATGATAAACATAGCTTAGGTTTAATAGCACAAGACGTTGAGCAAATCTATCCTGAGTTAGTGACTTATATCACAGAAAGTGATGTATATCACATGAACTACTCTGGTTTTGGTGTAACTGCTATAAAAGCAATAAAAAAGCTTAAACAAGAAGTGAATATACTAAAAGAAGAAAATGCTATTCTAAAAGTTAAGCTCAATAAATTAGAACAATTAAAAGCACGTTTACTTACATTAGAAAATAACACTAAAGAAAAAAGAGTAATTGATAACTAAATAATAATACTTGTATTCAATTATTCTTTAATAGAAAAGTCGCTGTAGGGAGCGGCTTTTTTATTTTTAAAACCACTTTACGGTTAATCTTGCTAACTTCTCCTTTACACTTTCATAAGGTGGAAACAAATACTCACTAATTCCAAAGGTATGTTGTTTTACTATAGCACGTTTATTACTAAACGCTTCAAAACCAAAAAAACCATGACTCTTGCCAATACCACTATTATTAGTACCCCCAAATGGTAAGTTATGGTTAGCATAATGAATGACATTATTATTAATACAAGTGCCACCAGCTCTAGTATGCGCTATTACTTTTTTAATATTAGATTTGCTTTTACTATAAATATACAATGCTAAAGGTCTTTCTTTAGCATTAATGTAACTTATGGCTTCATTCAAATTTTTATAGGTAACTATTGGTAAAATAGGTCCAAAAATTTCATCTTGTAATAATGTTGCATCTTCTTTTAAATGAGATACTAAAGTTGGCGCTATATACTTTGACTCTGCATCTAACTCACCTCCAACTTCAAATTTAGCATTAAGGCTTTTAGCATTTTCTATATGAGATTTTAAACGATTAAAATGTTTGTCTGTAACAATTCTGGCAAAAGACCTTGAATTCTCTGGTTGTTCTGAGTAGAATTTTTTTATCCATTTTTTGCAAGCATTAATAAAATCTGTTTCAATACTCTCATCTATGAGAACATAATCTGGTGCTACGCATATTTGTCCTGCATTGAGGTATTTTCCCCAGACAATCTTTTTTGCTGCCATATCTATGTTTGCTGTCTTATCAATAATAGTTGGAGATTTACCTCCAAGCTCTAAAGTCACAGATGTTAAATGCTTAGTAGCAGCAGACATAATAATTTTACCAACATTTGGTGAGCCTGTAAAAAAGATATGATTAAAAGGTAATTTTAATAATTGTGTAGAAGCTTCAACTTCACCTTCAACTAATGCGACCTCATCTTCTTTAAATACATCTGCAATTATCTTAGCCATCAATGCTGATGAATGTGGTGTCATCTCTGACGGTTTAATAATAACTGTATTACCAGCAGCAATTGCGGATACTAAAGGTCCGAATGTAAGGTTAAAAGGAAAGTTCCATGGCGAAATGATTAAGCAGACTCCTTTAGATTCATATAAATAGTAAGAACTAGCACCTAACATTGATAGTGGTGTTTTTACTTTTTGTTTACGCATCCACTGATGTAAATAAGTTTTCGTAAACTTAATATCACCTACAATCTGATAGATTTCAGAAAGTTCTGTTTCAACAACTGGTTTACTTAAATCCTTTTGTAGAGCTTCTTTTATATGTTCTCTATAGGTTACTTCTACAGCTCTTTGAAGTACATTTAGCTTTTTAATCCTTTGATTATATGTGCTTTTACCTATAGTATATTGATTCGCTTTCTGCTTAGAAAACAAATTGAAATAAGGGTTATCTCTATAATCTGTCATTTCACTATGTATCATATTCTAAAATTATAACAATATTGTGCATTTTATCGATGTTATTGACAAACGGCTACATTTGGTCTAAATCTTATGCTTTTTTACCTGAAAAAAAAAGGTTTTTAAAGGGCTACGAGCTCATTTTATGTATTTCATCGATGTTTTTAACTTACAGATGTCAGTTGTCTATTTATCGCCTTGTTTCGTCCAAAATTTTCACTCAAACTAAATATCTAACGTTTCTTTGTTTCGAAGTTAAAACAAATATAGCTTCCAACAATTATGAAAAAAGGTTTAGTAATCATATTATTTTTAACAATGTCTCTAGCAGGTTTCGCTCAACAAGATGTTGTAGTTAAGAATGAAACTGAACTTGTTGAAACTGAAGAATCGGTTAAGCCAGAAATTAAGAAAGTAAGTATTTCTGCAAAAACTAAAGCTAAAGTTTTAAAAATCAACCGTAAGAAGAGTAACGAAATTATCAGTATCAAGGCTTATAGAAAGAGTTTACAGATTAAAGTAAAAACTAAGAAGCTTTGCTAATCATAAAATATTAATGTGCTATTAATCATTTAAAAAGAGCCGGAACAAATGTTTCGGCTCTTTTTTGTGCCTTATCTTAATCTACTAGATTCAATTCTCCTCGAGATTCTTTCTCTTTTAATTCTTTTACTAAATCTAAAGCATCTGGTACAACATCACTGCATAATATGATTAACGAGCCTTTAACCGCATTTTTAACTGCATACTTTATAGCTTCATTTTCAGATGGTATAATTGTAGTTTTCTTGTTAGGGTCTTTGGACTTTATACCGTCATTAAGCATTTTAATGAGTTCTTCTTCTGTTTTTCCACGTAAACGTTTGTCTTGTCTTATTATAATTTCATCAAACATCTCTGCAGCTATGCTACCCATTTCATTATTGTCTTCAACACGTCTATCGCCAATACCTGCTATAATACCAACTTTTACAGTCGCATCTAATTCGTCAATGAATTTTTGTAAAGCTCTCATTCCAGCAGCATTATGTGCATAATCTAATAGAATAGAAAAGTCATTGAATTCAAATAAATTTAATCGTCCTGGTGTTTGAGAAGCTGATGGAATAAAAGTCTCTAAACCTGCCTTCATATCTTCAATACTAATGCCTTGAACATGAGCAGCAAGAACCGCAGCCAATACATTCTGAATCATAAACTTTGCCTTTCCACCATAAGTCAAAGGAATATTTTCTACTTTCATTAAGCGCATTTTCCATTCACCTCTACAAATTGTAACAAAGCCATTCTCATAAACTGCTGTAATACCATTTAAGCGCTGTAGAGCTTTAATTCTAGGATTATTCTCATCCATAGAAAATAAAGCTACATTACAATCTAAATTGCGTCGCATATCATATACCAAATCATCATCAGCATTTAAAATAGCATAGCCATCTGGTAATACAGTTTCTGGAACCACTGCTTTAACCTTAGCCAATTGCTCTATTGTATGAATCCCTTTTAGTCCTAAATGATCAGCAGCTACATTAGTAACAACAGCAACATCACATTTTTTAAAACCTAATCCTGCTCGCAATAGCCCACCTCTTGCACATTCTAAAACGGCAAAGTTTACTGTAGGGTCTTTAAGCACAAATTCTGAACTTGCAGGACCCGTACAATCTCCTGTCATTAAGAGCCTGTTTTGAATATATACACCATCACTAGTAGTATAACCAACTCGATAGCCTTTCATTTTAGCAATGTGAGCAATCAACCTAGTTGTTGTTGTTTTTCCATTGGTTCCAGAAGTTGCTATAATAGGAATTCTCCCAGTGTCTCCTTTTATTGGAAATAATTTATCAATTACTGGAGCAGCAACGTTTCTTGGTAATCCAGATGTTGGTGCTAAGTGCATTCTAAACCCTGGACCAGCATTAACTTCTAAAACAGCTCCACGAGTTTCAGATAATGGTTTTGAAATATCTGTCGTCATAATGTCTATTCCACAGATATCTAAATCTATAATTTTAGAAATGCGTTCTGCCATACTCACATTTGCAGGATGTATAATATCTGTAATATCTTCAGCAGTTCCTCCTGTACTTAAATTTGCTGTATCTTTTAAAATCAGTCTTTCACCTTCAATAATAACAGATTCTAAAGTATATCCAGCATCTTTTATTAATTTTTGTGTGAGCTCATTAGTCGTAATCTTAGTTAAAACATTTTCATGTCCAAATCCACGACGTGGATCACTATTAACTTCATCTATCAGTTCTTGCACAGTTGACTTACCATCTCCAATAACGTGTGCTGGAGTTCTAATGGCTCCTGCTACTAATTGATTATTAATAACTAACAATCTATAATCTTCACCAACTATAAATTTTTCTACTATAATAGCTCCACTTCGCGAACTTTCCTTTGCATGATGAAAAGCAACTAAAGCATCATCATAGTTTTGTATATCTACTGTAATTCCACGTCCATGATTACCATCAATTGGTTTTATTACCAGCGGAAAACCAACATAACGACAGGCTTCTTTTAAACTACGTTCGTGACGAATAATATCACCACGTGGTACTTCCACCTCAGCTTGCTCTAATAAATACTTTGTATCCTCTTTATCACAAGCCAATTCAACACCTATACTGCTGGTTTCGCTCGTTACAGTAGCTTGAATGCGCTTCTGATTTGCTCCATAACCTAATTGACAAAGTGAATATTTGTTTAATCTAATCCAAGGAATTCCTCGCGCTTCTGCCTCTGCAACAATAGAACCTGTGCTTGGCCCAAGACGATCTGCTTCTCGAAGCTCTCTCATCTCTTGTATATCTTCTTCTAAGTCATAATCTTCACCTGCTATTAAAGCTTCACAAATACGTACTGCCGACTTTGCTGCAAAACGCCCAACAGATTCTTCCATATACGAAAACACTACATTGTACACCCCTTCTTCACCAAAACCTCGCGTTCTACCAAAGCCTGTATCCATACCTGCAAGTGTCTGAATCTCTAGAGCAATATGTTCTATAACATGACCCATCCATGTTCCATCATCAACACGCATAAAAAATCCACCTTCACAACCTTCAGAACAACGATGAGAATACATACTCGGAAACATGGCTTTTAAACGTTCTGGAAATCCATCAATTTTATTAGAAGGAAACTCTTCCATCTCTTGAAGATCTAAAACCATGACGATTAACTTATGTCTTCTTACAGACCAATAATTTGGTCCTCGCATTGCATTAATACTTCTTATATCCATATGGCTGATTTTTTAATAATAGTTAGTTTTTGATAGAGAAAGATTATAAATATAGCACTTTTCAATTGAAAATTTGACGTATTTTTGCGCAATATTTTAGACTTAATTTATGCAGAAGATAAAGGGAACTTTAATCCCAATTGGCGGTAATGAAGACAAGGGTATTGAAGCAGATGAATTGTATACTCTTGAATTTATTGATGAAGGTATTTTATTTCATGTGGTAAGAGAAGCTGGTGGTATTGATGCAAATATTGTTGTGATACCTACAGCATCTAGTATTCCTGTTGAAGTTGGTGAAAACTATCTAACGGCTTTTTCTACACTCGGTTGCAAAAATATTGAGGTCTTAGATATTCGTTCTAAGGAAGATTCTGAAACTGAGCGCGCTATTCATCTTATTAAAAATGCTGATTGTGTTATGTTCTCAGGTGGTGACCAGTCTAAAATCGCTAATAAAATAGGAGGTACAACAATTCACAACATTTTAGTTGAGCGCTATAAAAATGAAAAAGGCTTTGTAATTGCTGGTACAAGTGCTGGTGCCATGGCAATGGCTAATGAAATGATTGCTGGTGGAAGCGCATCTGAGTCGTTTATTAAAGGTGCTGTAAAAATGTATAAAGGACTAAGTTTAATTCCTGAGTTAATTATAGATACACACTTTATTAAACGTGGGCGTTTTGGACGTATCTCTGAAGCTATTGCGCAATTTCCAAAACTTATTGGATTAGGATTAGCTGAAGATACAGGCTTGATTATAAAAAATAATAGTTTCGAAGTTATTGGCTCTGGGATGGTCATCGTTTTTGATGGCAGAAAGATTAAACATAATAACCACAATATTTTGAAAGAAGGTACACCTATGTCTTTAACCAACTTAAGAACGCACATCTTGTCTAATGGTGATCTCTTTAATATTAAAAAGAAAAAGGTTGAAGTATTACCTATTGAAGAACCTTTTATTTAAGATATAATTCCATTTCATATTGATTAACTGTGTTTTTTAAACCAGCAGATGTTACAGTATTAATTTTACTGGTTAAACTGTCGTCAATATTATTAATTCTAACGTCCTTATTTATGGATTGTATTGCTGAAAATAGACTTAACCACTGTAAAGGTGAGTCTTTAAAAACTTCGAGTTGAGCAATATAGCCAGTTTCAGAATTCATTATAAAATACGATTGTATTTTACCCTCTACACCTACTTGGTAATACTCAAAATTCGCTTTCGCTAAACTCTCTTTTTGATTATCCCAAGAATATAAATTTTGATTTGGCAATACTTCCCAATTCATATCATTGTATGAAACTTTCTTTAAATCAAAATCAGATTGTAAGTTAAGAGTAATCTCTCCTTTAAAACATTTGTAATGTTTACATTTTTTAAACCCAATACCTTCATAAGATTTAATGGCCTTTTCATTTTCAGTAATAACTTCAAGCTGACATTTAGTGATTCCGTTTTTAAGTAATTCTGGTATGGCATAATCGTAAATAGACTTTACGATGCGTTGTCCTCTATATTTAGGAATCACTCCTGTACCAGAATTATAAGCTGTTAAATAGCCTGGTCTATTATCTATTGCATTGATTATAAATCCAACTAATTTGTCACCATCAAACATACCATAAGATAAATTGTATTGTACACCAGCGGCTTCCCAACGTTCTCTATAAAAATCATGGTCTATTGGCATTTTAACGAAGTAGTTTTCGAATGCAGAAAGAAAACATTCCATGATAACATCAAAATCTGTATCTCCTAAATACTTAACCTCCACTATTTATAAATTGAAATTTCTTCTCTTCCGTTTGAAGATTTACAAGCACGATACATACCCTCTGTATTAAAAGGCATTGCAATATTACCTTTAGCATCAACAGCAATTAAACCACCATCGCCTTTTATTTCTAGGATGCGTTTATTGATAACTTCGTCTGCTGCATCTTCTAAAGACAAGTCTCTAAATTCCATTAAACAAGATACATCATAAGCTACGACACCTCTTATAAAAAATTCTCCGCTTCCTGTACAACTTACTGCACACGTTTTATTATTGGCATAATTACCTGCACCAATCATAGGTGAATCTCCTACTCTGCCCCATTTTTTATTGGTCATACCTCCAGTAGATGTTGCAGCAGCAATATTGCCGTTTTGATCACAAGCAACAGCACCAACCGTTCCAAATTTCCCATCTTTTTTTACACTGTGATCTAACTGAAAATTGTCACTATCTTTTATCCCTTGCCATTGTTTATATCGTATTTCATCATAAAAATAATTAGGAGATTCAACTTCATACCCTTGATCTTCTGCAAACTTCATAGCACCCTCACCTGCTAAAAACACATGGTAACTTTTATCCATCACATCTCTAGCTAAAGCTATAGGGTTTTTAATCCCTGTAATTAAAGAAACCGCTCCTGCTTCTAGGTTTTCTCCTTCCATGATAGCTGCATCCATTTCATGCGTGCCTTCAGCCGTAAAAACCGAGCCTTTACCTGCATTAAACAAAGGGGAATCCTCTAAAAATCTAACTGAAGTTTCAACAGCATCTATCGCTGAACCACCATCTTTTAACACATTATAACCTGCTTCTCTTGCAACTTTTAAAGCGTCTCTATATTGAGCTTCTAATTCTTTTGTCATAAGGCCTTTTACGAGGGTTCCTGCGCCACCATGTATCGCAATTGAAAATATGCTCATTATTATTAATTTTTGAAATCCAAAAATACGTTTTTGAATTTTTATTGAAAAGTAGTTATAACTATTAAAAAAATCATGTCGTAAGTGTAATATCATCTTTTTCACGAAAAAGAATTTTATTGTATTTTTAATAAAACTAACCATCAAAAAATTGAATGAAGCGTAACTATTTTCTTTTAATATTAGTTATAGTTTTAAGACTTGCATTTGTAGAAGCTCAAAATTTCACCTTTTTTCATTATGGATTAGATGAGGGCTTATCCCAAGAAACAATCCGAACTATTTTAAAAGATTCTAAAGGTTTTCTATGGCTTGGAACACAAGATGGGTTAAACCGTTTTGATGGTACTTCTTTCACGGTTTATAAAAATGAGAAAAAAGATAGCTTAAGTATTTCAGGGAATTTTATTAATTCACTTGTTGAAGATAAGAAGGGTAACATCTGGATTGGAACTAATGATAATGGCATAAGCATTTATGAAACTAGCACCAATACTTTTAAACCAAACCCTATTAAAAAAGGTAATTGTAGTAGTTTATCTAGAGCTTCAAATGGTATTGTAGTAGCTACAATATTAAATGAGGGCATCTATATCTTTGATACTGAACAAACCAATTATAATGTTAAAAGAATTACTGAAATTAATGGGAAGAAATTTCAATTCAATACAACTTTCATAACGAATAACAAACTCTTTATTGGAACTGAAGAAGGCCGGCTTTTTGTTTCAAATAATATTGAAAATGAGAAAATAGCATTCAATGAGATAAAGCTCAATCAATCTATTGGAGGAATTAACACCCTTTATGCTAATAATGAGAATATTTGGATAGGAACAACCATCGGACTTTGGACTTATAATTTAAAAGATAAGCACCTGTTAAAAATACAAATGGGGAAAGTTGAAAAGTTGAATGTATCATCCATCGATTATTACAACCAATCCTATTACATTGGAACTTTTGATGGTCTTTTTATTGCATCCAAATTTAATACTAACTTAAATGAATTTGACCATGTAACTGCCTATTTTGGAGAACAAGATCATGAAAATTCCATTACTTCAAATCGTGTTTACGATACTTTTACAGATGGCGAATTACTTTGGATTGGGACTAATAACCTAGATGTTGTTGCACTAGCAGAACCTGTCTTTAAGAAGATTAATACAAATTCAGAAATTGTTTTAAATAATGCATTTATCCTATCGTTTGCCAAAAATGAAGATTATGTTTTTGTGGGTACAAGAAAAGGTATCAATTGTATAGATTCAAATGGAAAAGTCACTGCAATAACCAAAGAAAATACAGAGAATGCACTAGCTTTTAATGTCATTAGAGCAATGGCAATAGATCACAATAACTTTTTATGGGTTGGCACTATCAAAGGAGCGTCGGTAATTGATCTTAACAATTTTAATCCACGAACACCAAAAGTGAAGAGCTTTTTTCATGATATTAGAGATCCAAGCTCTTTAAGTTCAGATGCCACAAGAGGTGTACATATTGATCACAAGGGTACAGTTTGGGTAATGACTTATGGTGGTGGAATTAATAGATTTATTGGTGATGTAAAATCTGGTAAATTCAGTTTCAAAAATTATAAGGTAAATGATAATGGTAATTCTATAAGTTCAAATTTTAACTATAATATGTCGCAAGACAGTGATCTAAATTATTGGATTACATCTGAAGAGGGTCTTAATAAATTACAGTTTGAAGGGAATAACTATGAGAGTCCAAAATTTACCAATTTCTATAGTGATAACAAAGATACCTCAACATTAAGCAGTAATACAACACTCCATACATGGCACGATAAACAAGGCGCATTATGGGTCGCTACACAAGATGGCTTCAACAAGTTTGATACCAGTACTGAAACGTTTAGACGGTATACAAAAGAAGATGGATTATCAAACACCTTTGTTTACAGCATAACAGAAGATATTAATAACGATCTCTGGCTAACTACAAATGGTGGGCTCTTTAGATTTAATAAAACCACTGAAGTATTCACCAACTACGATCAAGAGGACGGTATTCAAAGCTCAGAATTTAATTTAGGAGCATATATGTATAATGACTTAACGAATGAAATATATGTAGGTGGTATTAGTGGGTTTAATATTTTTGACCCAAACGAAGTGCCTAAACTTGATCAACCTGGTAACTTGACTTTTACTTCATTAAGAATTAAGGATGAGATTATAACTCCTATAACTCATGATCAAATAATTTCTAAGAGCATCACAGAAACCAGTGAACTAACTCTGAATCATACAGATTTCCCATGCTACATTTCCTTTTCTGATTTAGATTTAAGACCTACTAAGAATAACCAATTTGAATACTCCTTAAATAATACAGATTGGAACAGTCTTTCAGGTACTAGAGAAATACCTTTATTGGATCTACCAAAAGGTAAACACACATTAATGATACAAGGACGATCTAGAAATGACTTGTGGGATACTCAACCTTTACAACTACAAATTAAGGTCCTTCCACCTTGGTATAAAAGTAATTTAGCATACGTATCATATTTGTTATTATTCTTAGGTATTATCTATGCATTCTATAGAATAAGTTTACAACGACAAATCGCAGGTCAAGAATCCAAACGCCTAAAAGATTTAGACGATTTAAAATCGCGCTTCATCACTAACATAACGCATGAGTTTAGAACGCCGTTAACCATAATTCTAGGTTATTTAGATAATTTAAAAGAACAGTTTTCAGAAAAAGATGATGTTGAAACATCTATAGAGACCATTGAACAGAATAGCAATAGTTTACTCGATTTGGTAAATCAAATGCTAGACTTAGCTAAGCTTGAAAAAGGACAGCTTAACCTTAATTTTATTCATAATGATATTGTCGTATTTACATCTCATATTGTAGATAGTTTTAAAAGCATAGCGTCAGATAAAAAGATTGAACTTAAGTTTAAAGCAGAGCCTAATGAAATTATAATGGATTTCGATGCCGAAAAAATCCGGCAGATTTTAACCAATCTTATTTCTAATGCTATAAAGTTTTCACCTGAAGATTCTGAATTAAACATCAGTCTTCATAAACTAAATTCTCCTCTACTTCAAATTGAAGTCACCGACCAAGGTTATGGTATTGCTGAAGACGAACTCCATTTTATTTTTGACAGATTCTATCAGGTTGAAAATACTGAGCATAAAGTATCTCAAGGCACAGGAATTGGCTTAGCATTAACCAAAGAATTAGTAGAACTATTCAATGGTAAAATTACTGTTACATCTAAAATAGATAAAGGCACTACATTTAATATCACATTACCAATAACCAACAAAGCAGTAACAAAAGATGTTGACCAAATAGAACAGCAAATAACTATTGGCACTGTTGTACCACAATTAAATGATGTTATTGTAGACGAAGATTCTAACAGTGTGCTCATAGTAGAGGATAATACTGATATGGCACATTATATTGCGTCTTGCCTTAAACCAGATTATAAAGTCAGTTTTGCAAAAGACGGTAAAGTTGGCTTAGAATGTGCTAAACAAAGTATTCCAGATATTGTAATTACTGATGTAATGATGCCTGTAATGGATGGTTATGAGTTTACAGAGAAATTACAGGCTAATGCTAACACCAACCACATTCCAATTATAATGCTCACCTCTAAGGCAATGCAAGAAGATAAACTTCAGGGCATAACAAGTGGTGCAGATGCTTATTTAACCAAACCCTTTCAGAAAGAAGAATTACGCTTACGCATGCAAATGTTAATTACTAAAAGAAAACAACTACAAGAACATTATTCAGTAAATAAGATTGTTGAGCAAAAAGAAGAACAGCCAAAACCAACAGATAAGAAACTCATCTTTTTAAATTCGGTTATTGATGCTGTTCACCAAAATATTGATAACTCTAATTTTGGTGCTACTGAATTAGCAATATCTCTAACAATGAGCGATTCACAACTCTACCGAAAACTCAAGGCTATTTCTAATACAAGTACTGCTGTATTTATTAGAAGAGTTAGATTAGAAAAAGGAAAAGAATTATTAAAATCTTCAGAATTATCTATTTCAGAAATAGCATACAGTACAGGGTTTAATGATCCCAACTGGTTTAGTAAATCCTTTAAAGAGGAATTTAAACAAAGCCCAACCGAATTTCGTAAATAACTGAAATTCAATATTATATTATTGTTTTAAAAAAATAATGATTGTCATTTTCTTCACTTTGACAAAATACTCCTTGCTTTTGAACAAATAATCTAGACCGTTTTTAGGGTTTAGAAATAGGTTTGTAATGCTATTAATTATAAACCATTGTTAGTTGATTTTATAGTTCACCTAACAATGAAATTCCCTACAATTATGAAAATTATACGACTAACCTGCCTGTTTTATATCGTGTCTTTTTACAGTTTTTCGCAAGTTGGTGTGGGCAATACAGATCCAAAGGCAAGTTTAGATGTTAGTTCATCTAATGTAGCTACTCCAGCAAATACAGATGGTATATTAATACCGAGAATAGACAATTTCCCAGCGACTAATCCCATAGCAGATCAAGATGGAATGATGGTATTTGTTACCGGAAATGGTACGCCAATAAAAGGGCTTTACTATTGGGATAATAATACAATATCATGGGTTTCAGTTCAAGGCTCTGATGCTGATATTGATTTTTACGAAATTGGTACAACTTCAAATCCTGATGCCATAACGGATGATATATATACATTAGGTAAATTAAAAATAGGACAAAATTCAGCTGCTACTTCATCGTTGAGTATTCATGATTGGAATTCAAATAACTCTAGCGCTTTTTCGATTTCTAGAAGTTTAAACACAGTTTCATTAAATGGACAATTTAGTGGATCTTATATCACCTTGGATGCTCAAACTTCAGATAACTATTTTGGTTATCAATCATTCCTTTCTGGAAACATTCAAGCTGAAAGCTCTAATTTTTTCGCTCAGGCCATTGGATCCCTAAATTCATTTACAAATTTATTTTCGGGACGTTTTTATTCTGCAAGTGGAAATGGACGATTATATGGTACTAATGTTAGTTTTTTATCTACCGTAACCAACACTGGTAATAAATATGGTTTTAATGTTAGTATACCTTCATCACTTTCAGGAACACACTATGGGTTATATTCAGATGTGCAAAAGAGTTCAGGCTATGCTGCTTATTTATTAGGAAGAACATCTCTAGGAAATACTTCTGCCAATCGATACTTAATGCCTTCAATAGATGGGACAGCTGGGCAGGTTATGACAACTGATGGAACAGGAAATGTTACTTTTGAAACCTTGACTTCTGGAGTAGAACGTATTAATGACTTAATTGATGGTAAAAGTGATAACGATGGAAGTGATGATGGTTCTTCAATTTTCTTAGGGGTTAATTCTGGTGCTGCAGATGATAGTAGTAGTAATCAAAATGTTGGAATTGGATACGACGCTTTATCAGCAAATACAACTGGAATACTTAATGTTGCTATAGGTTGGGGAAGTTTAAGAAATAATACCTCAAACTCTAATACAGCAATAGGCTATTTAAGTGCTTCAGGTAACACATCAGGATCTCAAAATACAGCTATTGGTAGAAACGCTTTAATTGGTAATTCTACTGGTAGTAATAATACTGCTTTAGGATCCTATGCTGGTTATTTAGCTACTGGATCAGGAAATTTGTTTTTAGGAGCTAATGCTGGTTTTAATGAAGTAACAATAAGTAATAAATTATTTATTGAAAATACAGACGCAGACGAAAATAGTGCTTTAATATATGGCGATTTTGGTACAGATAATACTATTACAGGAAATATATTACGTACTAATAGCGAATTTCAAATAGGTAATCCAACAATTACAGGCTATGCATTTCCAACCACAGATGGCACAAATGGTCAAATATTGACTACAGATGGTGCAGGTAATCTAAATTTTCAGGACATTACAGGAGATGGAGACACACAAAACACTTTAGATCAAGCTTATGATGAAGGTGGTGCAGGTGCGGGTAGGATCATAACAGCTGATAATGGTGATATTGAAATATTGGGGGATTATGGTCTAAAAGTAGAAACTAGTGCTTCTATACCTTATGGATCAACTTTTGTAAGTAATTCTCTAAATACTGACGCTACAATATTCGTTGACAATACTTCTACTAATAGCCTAAATAATAGGGCAGCAATTAAAACCTCAAATGCACTCACGGAGATGAATGTTGAAATAAATAGATCTATAGGAGGTGCACCTGGTTTGGATGTTGGTGTTTTAATAAATAATACTGCATTAATTGACGGTAAAGGTGTGTCTTTTGAATTCACAGATTTAACTACTTCCAACTTCATAATTAGAAGTGTAGGTTATAATCACGATATCGTCTATGATGGTGGCAGCGCTGCCTCTATACATGGATTTAAATCAAAAATTGAAGGTAGCGGATCTGCATATAAGTACGGTCTTGAAATAGAAATCCCAGCTTCATCATTAGGCCAGCACTATGGAATTTATTCTGATGTACAAAACCCGACTGGATATGCTGGATATTTTGCCGGCAGAGTTGAGTTCGGCCATGGTTTTACTAATAGATATTTTATGCCTGGATCTGATGGCACAAATGGGCAAGTTATGACTACTGATGGCACAGGTAATGTTACATTTCAAGATGCAACTATAAATACAGATAATCAACAAATAGATAACTTTAACTTTAATACTACCACCAACATTCTTAGTCTTGAAATGGAAGACGATGGTCAAACAGCGCAAACTGTTGATTTATCAACCTTACAAGATGGCATAGGTACAGACGACCAAAACCTGACATTATTAGGAACGAATCTCAGTATCGAAAATGGTAATTCTATAAATCTTAATACTATCAATACAGACGATCAACAAATTGACACTATTGGTTTATCTGGAACTGTTTTAGGCATTTCACTTGAAGATGATGGTGTTGGGATTGCAACTGTTGATTTATCCTCAATCAATACAGACGACCAACAAATAGACAACTTTAGTTTTAATACGTCAACGAATGAATTAACACTTGAAGTAGAAGATGATGGTCAAGCTGCTCAAACGGTTGACTTATCTAGTCTTAACCCAACTAAAGTAATGGCTCGTATCACCATGAATAACGATCAAACAGAAACTGGAAGTGGTACTACTAAAGTGAATTTTGATACGAGAGATTTTGATGTTGGCAATCATTTTAATTTAATAAATGATAATTATGTTGTACCAACTACTGGTAAGTACAGAGTTACTGGACAAATTACAATGTCATCATCTACTGATACAGGAAATTTTGCTATTAGAATTAGAATAAATAATTTTCAACAAAGACGTTCAGAATTCAATCATCATGGAAATGGGGCGGTAGTAAGACAAGTGACCTCAATATTATCATTAACAGCTGGAGATACTATAGACGTTAGTTTTGTGAGACCGTCTGTAGGTGCAACAATAGAATCTGATACCAGAGACACTTTTTTCGAAATAGAACAATTATAAAATCATATAAACATGAAACGACAACATTTTATTAAATCTGTAAGTGGATTAGGATTTTTAACCCTTATGACACAAAATTCTTTTGCTTCTGCACTACCTAAATTATTTAGCGATTTAAAATCTAAAATCGTTAAAAATAATGAAGGTAAACTACTCAATGTTATAGGTGACATACAAACCCATAAACTAGTGGGTAGTGACACCAATAATCAAATTGTTGAGTGGGTAGATAATGTAGAACCAGGTGTTGGTATACCTCCTCATATTCATACTAAAGAGGATGAGATCTTCAGAGTAATTAAAGGACAAGTTGAAATAATGGTAGATGGCAAAACCACAGTCCTAAAATCTGGTGATATGGCCTTTGCTCCTAAAAACATACCACATGCTTGGAAAGTAATTGGCACTGAAAAGGCACAAATGATGACCAGTGCATTTCCTGCAGGAATAGAACATATGTTTAACGAACTACATGAACTCCCACAAGGGCCACCTGATTTTAAAAAGGTAGCTGAAATATGTGGTAGACATGGCATCACATTTGTAACATAATTGATTGTCTTCAATTATATTTTTTGAGCAAGGAAGTCGGTGTAGGGACCGGCTTCTTTTTGTTCATTAATTAGTAAATCATTGTTTCATTTCAAGGCTTAAGTTTTGTAGTTTTATAGACTACAAAATTATATGTCATGCCAGACCAAAAAAGACTTTTCCTTGTTGATGCTTACGCACTTATTTTTCGTGGGTATTACGCTTTTATAAAAAACCCAAGAATTAACTCAAAAGGTGAAGATACCTCAGCCATTATGGGTTTTATGAACTCGTTATTAGATGTGATTAAACGTGAACGACCAGATCATTTAGCGGTTTGTTTTGATAAAGGAGGAAGTGCAGACCGTGTAGAAATGTACCAAGAGTACAAAGCCAACAGAGACGAAACTCCAGAAGGTATAAAAACAGCAGTGCCTTATATCTATGAGATTTTAAAAGCCATGCACATTCCAATCATGGTTAAAGAAGGTTATGAAGCCGATGATGTTATTGGTACACTTGCTAAAAAGGCAGAAAAAGAAGGTTACCAAACCTTTATGGTCACTCCAGATAAGGATTTTGCACAGCTCGTTTCTGAGAATATCTTTATGTACCGACCAATGTTTGGAGGTGGTTACGAAACTTGGGGAATTCCAGAAGTACAGAAAAAGTTTGAAGTTACAGATCCTTTACAAGTCATAGATTATTTAGGAATGATGGGTGATGCCTCAGATAATATTCCTGGATTGCCTGGAGTTGGACCAAAAACAGCAAAAAAGTTTTTGGCGGCTTACGGAAGTATGGAAGGTTTATTGGCCAATACACACGAGCTTAAAGGCAAAATGAAAGAGAAAGTTGAAGCTAATGGAGAACTTGGATTACTATCTAAGAAACTAGCAACCATTATGCTCGATGTTCCTGTGGACTTCGATGCTAAGGATTTTGAAATGTCAAAGCCAGATGTGCCTAAAGTCACTGAAATTTTTCAACAATTAGAGTTTAGACGTCTTATTGATAATTTCAATAAAACCTTTTCTGCAAATGCAGCTTCTGTAACTGCAACTGCAACTCCATCAGCAGATAAAAAAGAAGCACCTAAAACCACGCCAAAAGAAGAACAATCTGCAGGAGCAGGTCAATTTTCATTATTTGGTGGTGCAGAACCATCTACTGGAGATACTGAAACACCTTCAGTATCTTCGAGAAAAACAATCGAAACCAATTCGCATTTCTATCAGAGTATTGCTCCTGGTATGGCAACCAAATTGTTTGTTAAGAATTTAATGAGCCAAACGGCTGTGTGTTTTGATACGGAAACGACAGGTTTAAATCCACTGACTGCCGAGTTAGTAGGTATCGCATTTTCATGGGAAGTTGGTAAAGGTTTTTATGTGCCTTTTCCTGAAGACAAAAACGAGGCTCAAAATTTAATTGAAGAACTACGTACCTTTTTTGAAAATGAAAACATCGAAAAAATTGGACAGAACCTGAAATACGATATTAAGGTATTAGCTAAATATAATATTGAAGTAAAAGGCAAATTGTTTGATACCATGCTAGCGCACTACCTCATTAATCCTGATATGCGTCATAATATGGATGTGCTTGCAGAAACATATTTGAATTATACACCTATATCAATTACAGAATTGATTGGTAAAAAAGGAAAAAATCAACGCTCCATGCGAGATGTCCCTTTAGAAAAACAAACCGAATATGCTGTTGAGGACGCTGATATTACACTTCAATTGAAGGAACATTTTGAAAAAGAATTAGGTGAAGCGAACACACAAAAATTATTTGATGATATTGAATTGCCTCTGCTTCGTGTGCTAGCCGCTATGGAATTAGAAGGTGTCAACTTAGATAAAGCCTTTTTAAATTCTTTATCCAAAGATTTAACTAATGATATCGCTAAACTTGAAAAAAATATTTATGAGGCTGCTGGTGAAGCATTCAATATCGCCTCCCCAAAACAACTAGGCCTCATTTTATTTGAAAAACTAAAATTAGTCGACAAACCTAAAAAAACCAAAACCGGACAATATAAAACAGGAGAGGATATTTTATCCTACCTCGCTAAAGACCATGAGATTATTAAACAAGTTTTAGACTACAGAGGCTTGGCAAAACTAAAAAGCACCTATGTTGATGCCTTACCATTACAGGTTGAAGAAAGTACAGGTCGTGTGCATACCGATTATATGCAAACCGTTGCAGCAACAGGCCGCTTAAGCAGTAATAACCCAAACTTACAGAATATTCCTATTCGCACAGAACGAGGCCGTCAAGTGCGGAAAGCATTTGTACCACGCAATGATGAGTACACCTTACTCGCTGCAGATTATTCGCAAATAGAACTGCGTATTATCGCCGCTTTAAGTAAAGAAGAAACCATGATTCAGGCTTTTAAAAACGGGGAAGATATTCATGCCTCAACGGCTTCAAAGGTATTTGACGTGCCTATTTCGGAGGTCACTAGAGCGCAACGTAGCCATGCCAAAACGGTCAACTTTGGTATTATTTATGGCGTATCTGCCTTTGGCCTTAGTAACCAAACCGATTTATCTCGTGGTGAAGCTAAAGATTTGATTGACACCTACTATGAGACTTACCCAAAGTTAAAAGCCTATATGAGCACTCAAGTTGATTTTGCAAGAGATCACGGTTATGTACAAACGGTATTGGGCCGTCGTCGTTATTTAAAGGATATTGATTCTCGTAATGCCATGGTGCGAAGTGGTGCCGAACGCAATGCGGTCAATGCGCCTATTCAAGGAAGCGCCGCAGATATTATTAAAATTGCGATGATTAATATTTATAATAAGTTAACCCTCGGAAATTATAAAACAAAAATGCTACTGCAAGTGCATGATGAATTGGTCTTTGATGTCTACAAACCAGAACTCGAAGCAATGAAAACCATGATAAAAACAGAAATGGAACAGGCATTTACAATGGATGTGCCCTTAGATGTTGAACTCGATATTGGTGACAATTGGCTGGAGGCGCATTAACTATAAATTGTCGTTTTTGCTCGGATTCTACTTCGCCTCCAAAACCAAAACGCATATAGTAATACTGCGACACCTATTGAAAGCCAAATAAAGGAATAATTTGGTTCTGTAATGGGATCATTAACGCCATAAAGTACAAAACCTGCCCAATAATAAGGCTCCGC
The DNA here is from genome assembly GCF_000828715.1 of Winogradskyella sp. PG-2. NCBI lineage: Bacteria > Pseudomonadati > Bacteroidota > Flavobacteriia > Flavobacteriales > Flavobacteriaceae > Winogradskyella > Winogradskyella sp. PG-2. The sequence goes on from NZ_AP014583.1 coordinate 1,050,285, forward strand.
TAATTTTGTGTTTCGATTGGCATCTATATAAGCAAGTTTTGCATTTTTAAGTGCTAGTGATTTAGTTTGACCTTTTTCTAAATTCTCATAGAAAAAAACCATTATTTCTTTAGTTGGAAGATCTGGCACTTCCCATAGACTAGCAACAGTTGCTGGCACACCTGCAAAGGTAAAGGCACGTTGAAAAGATTCTATCTTAACATCTTCATTTTCTTTTCCTACACCAGTATTACATGCGCTTAAGACTGCTAAATCTGCATTGAGGCTTAAACCATATATTTCCTCAAGATATAAGTTGCTTTTATCGCTTTTACTGATATTAAATAATAATTGACTTAATCCTGGCTCTTCATTATTAACCTCTGCATGCATGGCCATATGAAGTAATCTGGCATCTTTGGCTGTTTCTAAAAATTCTTTTTTACCTGTTGATGATGCTTTGTAAATTGTAGAAGGAAATACAGTTGAAATAGCTTCTGCTTCATTTTGAGCCCCAATTAATGCCATTGGTGCACTTCTTGTTGCTGAAGCGATGGCCTTCCCTCCATAATCTGGTACATATATAGCTAAAACTTCTTCTATATTAGTTTCAGGCAATTCAGGATGAATAAAACCTAAACTTGAGGTGTAACTTACACGGTAATTATTAATTAGAAATGTATTATCCTGCTTTAAAATTTCAAATGGAAGACGTCTTAAGAGACCATCTGGATTTACTATAAGGTGCTCAATACTTGAACTCAAATCTGGAATTAAAATTGTTGCTAATTTTTTTGAAACACTATCGTCATACTGTTTTTGTTTTACCTGATTAATAACTGTAGTTATTAAATTCTTTTCAAGTTCACCAAAGGGTTTCAAAACGACATCAAAATCTGTTTTACTAATTTTAAAAATTGCAATTTCATCTTTTAAAACTATATATTTTAAAACTACATCATTAGGGTTTAGTTGCGCTTGTAATTCGGTTAGATCAAATTTTTTCTTTGTAAATAAATTTAGATTTGGGTATATCTTTTCAGAATAAACATCTGTATTTTCTATCAATGTATTTAAAGAATCTTGGCTGGAAATATTATTTTCAGATTTTGCGTAAGCCATAGCTGTTCTTAGATTCAATTTACGCTGCTGTAATGAGTCTAATTGCTGCAAACTATTAGCATGTCTGTTTTGGTTAAATCGTTTCCAACTTAATTGATTCTTTATAATTTCTGAACGATTAATAAGTTCTTGCTCATTAAAATTATTGAGCCCATAACCTTGAGCTTTCATCCTTAAAATACCTTGAATGATCTCTTTCAATAATTCATTATCTTTTTTATTAAATTTTGAACGATCATAACTATTCTCAAACTGAATAAATGCCATATAATATAACTGTGAAATTTTATATTTCACTTCTTTATCACTACCAAAATAGTTATTGAGTTTCTCTGCAATACGAAGAAAAAGCTTGGTTCTATTAAAAGATTGATTAGGCTTAAAATTGCTATAATCTTTAGCTAAAGCTGAATCCCCTGTATGCGTGGACTTAATCGCGTTATAAAACGTATTGAGTGCACTATTTTTTTGCTTCATCTTGGCCTCTATGAGGCCTTTTTGCGCCAAAAAGAAAGGTCTACGACCATCTCGTTCAGACATTTTAAGTAGTAATTTATTAATTAAAACTTTTGCTTCATTTAATCGATTTGCCAATGCTAAAACTTTACACTTATTGTATTTAAATTGTAATTCATTACCAGCATACCCTTTGTCTTCCGCATAATAAAGTGACTTGTTTATGTAGAAAAGTGCTTTATCAGTATCAACTTTTGTTAATTCATTCTCGTGTTTTCTTGTAGCATACCAATCACCAATAAGGTTTAATGATGCTGTGTAATATATACTCTCATACTTAATATTAAATGTTGTTTTTGAATGTAACTCTTCAAGTTCATTCATGTAACCGATTACTGTTAAACTGTCTGCTAGTTTAGAGAATGCATATAGCTTTTTATAAGGAAACATAACCTCGTATCTATCGTAAATACCATCTGCATCTGCACGTGACTCATGTATAGCATCTTTGTTGGCGTAGTAAATTCGTTCTGCAAGTCTAATGTAGCGCTGTGCTTCTTCTAAATCACCATTATCTGCTGCACTTTGCGATAAATAATTATATGCTCCAACACTAAAATCACCATTTATATTTTCTAACTTTTCTAGTTCTCTTACTGAATTTTGCATGCTCTTAAAACTCCTTCTAAAGAATTTTAACCCATCTTCTACATATGCTTTTCTATAATATAGAACGCCTTTTAATTCTATATCTTCTTGTGAATTTGTACAAAACTTGATACCAGACTCAATACTTTTTAAACTTTCAAATAAGAAACCTGAATTGGTTTGTGCTTCATATTGATAATTATAAAGTAATGCAATTTTTGAACTGTCTTGAACTTTTGATTCAATGATATTTGGAAGTTCATTTTTGCAAAGTTTAAGTAAATCATCATACTTTTTCTGATTCCAGAGTTTTTCAGCTTTCTTTACTATTGGCGAATTAATGGAGTCCTTTTGTTGAGAACTGACACTTTGTGCGGATATTAATATGATATTACTAACAATACATATAAATGCGTGGTTAAGCTTACAATTAAATAGCAATTAAAGATGGTTTTAAATTGGTTAAGTATTTAAAGATAAACTAATAAATCAATATAAATTTAAAATTATCTATTATCATAAAACGTTTTAAAATTTGTATCAATGGTTATGCTAATATCTTCTACTCTAAAAACTTTATGATTTGGAAATAAACCTGTCTCTACTTTTTCGCAGGGTTTTGATTTATCATTAGCTCTTGCTACGTCTGTACATTCAACAAAATGAGTTCCTTTAAAGTAGGCTCGTAATCGTTTTGAATTAAATTCAATAATATGCAAAGTACCTTTATAAGGTATACTCTCAGTATTACCTGCTGAATCCCCAAATAATATATTATAGGTAGATCTATTCTCTTTAAATTCCTCAGTTTCTTGATTCATAATAACACTATTCTCCAATGTATTTAGCATTGGTTGAGTTAAGGCTTCAATCTTTTTCATGGCTTCATCCGGAGACAATTTGCCTTCTTGCATTAATTTAGATATTTTTTTAACCTCTTCTTCAACTGATTTCTTATCGGACTTTAGACCACTAATATCTGTTTTAGATACCGCTGAATTCATTTTGTTTACCTCTTCTTCATTAAATTCATTTTCTAGCATACTTTCTTTTACATATGAAACATTAATAGATACACTATCTTCTTCTGCTATAGGAAATTTAAATCTTCTTTTGAAATCTACAGAAAGCGATAAATACAATGGCCTTGGTGCATCTTTAGGGTTATAGGTTTTGCCCTGTCGCTGTAATTCGCTAATTTTTTTTGCCCAATCCCCATTAGGACTCATGTCAATTTCTGAAATAGTAAAACTTAGAGTTTCGCCACTATTACCAATCTGAGTTTCTATAACTTCTGCTGGCTTAAAGGTTTTTCCGTTGTAGGTTACGTTTTGTTGAGCACTCAGCATCATTAAAGTACTAAATAATACTATTGCAAAGAATGTGACTTTAGAATTTCTCATCTGGTTTTATTTAGAATAAATTAGTGTTTTTTGCAATGCTAATAGCAACATTCTTAACATCTGCTTCATTATCGATTTTATTTTTTGCTTTCATTTTTGGAGGCACAGTAATCATTACATCGTAGCCTTTCATTTTAATTTCGAGCTTTTTTTGTTTACCAATCCAGATGGTTGCCATACCTAAATTAGGTACATACTCGGCAGATTTAAATCGTTTTTTTCGCATTTCCCAACTTTCTTTCCAGCCGTCTCCTTCAGATTTATTTTCGGTAATAAAAATTGAACCTCTTATATACTGGCTTAGGTCATCAAAAAAAATGACATTGAACTGGCAATTTTTATTAATAAATGAACTTCCTGCATCAAATTTTACTGATGTAGCATTATCATAGCCTTTTAATATTGCAGCCTCGTCTAAAAACTCACATAAGTCTTCAGGTAATTCTGAAAAGTTCTTTTTATTTCCTTTAAAACTATCGTTGACAAAACTGGTATCTCCATAGTCTTGACCAACAACTGTTTTTTGATCGCCATTACATGAGTTTAGTAAAATAACTAATACTAGTGCTAATCCTATAATTTTTATATTTTTCATAATAATTTATTAGTTAATATATCCTGCAGCTTTTACCATTGCAATTGCTACTTCTTTATAATCTCTATTTTTTGACATCTCATCTTTATTGGTTATATTTTTTGGAGGGTAAACCATTAACGTATAACCATCGAACTTAATTTTAAGTTCTTTTTGTCGTTCGTTCCATAATGCAGCCATTCCCATATCACTAATCCATTCTGAGGATTTAGACATTGATTTTTTTAAAGCCCAAGCCTCTTCCCAGTTTTCACCACTACCTGCGGTTTCTGCAATTTCGCCCATCATTTCATCTTTAGCTATTTCTCTAAATAAAGCAATAGAACCACGCAACCACTCATAATCATTTTCACTGGTTTCAATATAAAACCCACATTGCGGCTCTATATCCTTGCGAAAACGGTCTGATTTTTTGTTATCCATGAGATGGATTTCATCTTGAGACACCTTATAAATGTTTGCCAAAGCACTCATAGACATTTGTTCACACGCACTATTATCTTTATTATAGTTAATTAGATTGCCTTTAAAGTTTTTATTGACAAAACTAGTATCGTTCATTTCAGAGACTTCAACTGTCTTTTTATCTCCTAAGCATGAATTTAGTACAAGCATTATTGAAAGTAGTAATGATAATTTTATTGTTGTTTTCATCTTAAATTGAGTTTATTTTTTTATGATTTTAATTTGAGAAGTTCTTTCGGAATTGATAACGTTTAGTATATAATTACCCTTTGCTAAATGACTTAAATCTAATTGCATGGTTTGCTTATTTTCAGAAGTTTTAGTGTCAATAATCCTACCCATTAAGTCATAAACCTCAACGGTATAATTTCCTGTTTCTGGAAGTACTAATTCTAAACCATCTATAACCGGATTTGGAAACGCCTTAACATGTATACCGTTATCAGAAAAATCATTGATTGATAAGGCTAATTCTACAAATTGGTGCTGTGTTGTATTTGTAATAATTGGTGGGTTTTGGTCAAAATAAATGGCTGCTGTATTCTCTACAATTGTGTTTAATGCTATACCTTCTATTGGTCTAACTGCAAACTTTACATAACCTTGACTTGCATTAGGATCATTTGCCGTATAATCTAAAAATATGTCCTCAAAGAAAAAACGAAGTGTTGTTTTTCCATCAATAAACAATTCATCTAAAACAACCTCGTGGCTAGCTTCTATAAGCTGAATAGAATTAACGTCTAAATTAGGATCTAGTTCATCTAAAACATAAATGTCTTTAGCCGAAAAATTACCTTCATTTTCAAATCGAATTGTATAGGTTAAATAAGGGGTGTCAATATCAATTTCATTTAATATATTCGGTAGTCCTGGTGATACAAGTTTATCATTTGGATCATAAGAACTAGCTATTTCTGTATTCTTAGGTAACGGAGCGTAAACAGGACCTTCTGGTACAAAAGGATCAGTTACAGGATTATTAGGATCTAAAAATGGAGGTAAATCTTCTGGAAATCTTAAATTTGGATTATCCTCAGGCCTAGGAATAAGCGGTATATTAAGTGACCCATCATTTTCATCTAAATTATCGGCACCCACAAACGATAATCCGTATTCAATAGTAGAGCCATTTTGTTCTGGTGCAAATAAATCAGTTGCCACCTCAATGATAATCATATCCTTTGCATCTAACTGGTCAATTGTAAAATCTATGGTAACAGTATCAGAATTGGTGTTTATTTGTGGTGTTGTAGTTAAAGTATTTACAGTATAATTAGTATTACTGTCATTTACGCTCCAGTTGTTGCTTTTTGGTTCAATTATAGTTTTATAAATTACAGGTATATCTGTTTCTGAGGTTACTCTATAAACTTTAATATCATTAATTTGCGGAAGAATATTATCACTATCTTCATCTTTATTCTGATATAGAAATTGAAAATTGAGATTAGTAAAATTCTTATCTGAAGAAATATTTCCGATGGCTGTTGTAAAGGTATTTTCAAACCCATCTCTAACAAATCCCCAAGCTCCTAATTTCTCAGCTGATTTAACTAATAAGGCGTCAATATATCTTGCTTGCAACTTCAAAACACCTACATCAGTATCTTGATTAACATCTGTAACAGTAAAATTTATATTTGGAGTTTCTGTAAATATATTGGGATCACTACCAAGGAGAATTATTGTATAATCTCCTTCACCTTGATACAAAAATTCAAATTCGCCATTAGACTTTGAAACTGAATACCTAGTGAGTGTACTCCCATTTTTAGTAATTGCAAATCTTTGATTTTTATACAACTCATTGGCATCTAATGCATCATTATTATTAGCATCAAAATAGACTTGTCCTTTAATTCTAAAAGATTCAAAATTTGCAGGAGGAAGATTGGCATTTGATAAAGTGATTTTTAACCAATCCCCATTAGATTGTGTCCATATATCACCATTAACATCAATAGTAACTGTGTTTGTTAAACCAAAATTTATTTTGGGTAGAATGCTTTCTTCAGTGCTAAAACTACTTGTAAGACCAAGTTGATAAGACTCCGCATTAAGACTTCCGAATGGGTCTAAAATCCTTGCAAGTTTTGGAGAGTTGAGCATCAATATCAAATTACCCATATCATCTGCAGCACCTGCTCGTATAACTTCAAAAGAAGCAAAACCTAAATCTTCTAAGACAATAGTGGTAATATTACTCTCTTCTAATAAAAAAATTGTGGTTTGTGAGAGAAATGCCATTTTGCCATCGGGTAAAGTAATTTGCTGTAATGCATTACTACCACCATTAGGGAAGGGATTTATAGAATATTCAAAAGAAAGCGTTTCTGTAGTTTCGGTAGCCCTATTAAATCTGTTTATAATGATTTCATTAGTGCTCGTATTAACTTCAGAATAGATTGCATAACCAAAACTATCTGCTGTCACAGGGTTATTAGAATCATAATTATCTAAAGTATAAGTAGCAGTTTCATTATCCTGTTTGTAAATATGTAAAATACTAGGCTGCCTATCAAATAACCAAAGTTCATCTTGGTATGTAGCTAGCCAATCTGGATCGAAACCTAAATCTGCATCATCATCTAATTTTTGTATTAATGGTGCATCATATCTATACAAACCACCACTAGTAGCATTGGGTCTATCATTTTCATCTCTTACCAGAATCTGGTCTGAACTAAAAAATTCTGTAACACCAAAAATATCATCATCACTTAAAAAAGTAAGAATATCATCGGTTTCATTTAACCACCAGGTACCACCATTTGCAGCAGCTACAGAAGCATCCATATTGTTAGAAAAACTAGCATTGACCTTTGCCATTTTAGCAGAGATATTACCAGGAGCTTCATCATTAAAGCCACGCCAAACACCATCGGTTAGTTTTAAAAACTCAAAAGGTTTTTCAGTACTAGAACCTATTACACCACCTGAAGCAAAATAAATACTTCCATTAAATGCATCTATTGCCTTTGGACTTTGTACAAGCGGAAAACCTAAATCTTCTATATCGTCCTCTGGTATAAAAGTCCAAACAGGTTGGGTAACATCACTTGGGTCTAAAATAATTACACCATCATATAAACCTGCTATAGCCCAAATTAAACCATCTGGCCCAATAGTAAGATCATTAAAACTATAGTTTCCATTTCCTGGGTTTTCCAACTCGAAGAAATCAAATTCTTCTGTAGTCGGATTAAATCTCGCTAAACCTCCACCGTTAAAAGGTGCAAAAGCTATCCATAAGTTCCCAGAACCATCAGCAGTTATTTTAGAAATGTTTTCTGCAGGAAGACTACTACTATCATAAATAACCGTAGGATTATCACCATTCAGGTCAATCTTATATAATACCTCACCACCTACATATAAAAACCCGTTGACTACTGCGGAAGCATTCCAAAACACAATATTGGTAGATAAACCAGAAATTACACCTAAATAAAGTAGCATATTGTTCTCTAAACTAAAGAGACCGACCTGATTATTTATTCTTGCTAGTATATATGTGATCCCAGTGGCTGGGTCGTAAGCAAATTTTCTCGCTTGAGGTATTTCACTAAACGATTGTTCATAATTAATTGTGTCAAAACTCAATGTATTTAGATCTAAATATGTAAGACCACTTAAATTACTGTTAGAAGTGGCAAATAACAGTTTTCCATCTGGTGTAACAATACCATCTTCTGAAGTAATATTGAAAGATAAATTTTCTCCTGGTATAGCTAAAGCTGGTATATTCTGCCATGTACCATCTGCGCTATGAATTGAATATCCTTTAGATGTAATAAAAACCTCATCATTATTAAAATAATTCTGGGCAATCTTTATAACACTATCAGAATTTAGACCATAGCTTTGTTCTACAACACCCAAATTATTCGCGTCATCACAAAATGTAATTTTATTTTCTGCTTCAGGAATTTCTGTACCACAGGAATTAGGGTAAAATGTAATTTTAGTACCAGTGGTATAATTTTCAATTTTTTCCACTTGTGCTGATAGTGTCAAACAAGTGAAGAAATAAATACTTAATATTAAGTAGCCTTTTTTCATAATTTACGTATTTGAGATTTTTAGGTTAAAACATCTTTCGATAGTCTTTTGGATTAATAGTTTTATTGATATTATCATTTATAGCAATAGTTTCACTGGTCATATTTCCTTCTTTAGATGCTGCGGTATATTCCATAATATGCCCTTTAAGAATCTCTTGATTTTGAATAAACCAATTTGGTAGATTAATATCTGGTGCAACCCAAAGATTCATTTTTACATCACTATCTGACATTGTATATTCATAGCATGTTGCACCAAGAATGGTTTTCGTTTTTCCTGTTTTTTTAAGATTAGTATAATCATAGTTTTCCATTTGGTCCGTTGGATTTTGCATTTGCTGACCTCCCATCATATTCTGCGACATTTGCATTTTCATACCTTGTGTTTCAACAAAAATGTGTGAGTTTCCTTTGTCCATAACTATAATAGATTCACCAGCAATTTCTTCATCTGAATATGCTCCCATATCAACCATTATTCCCATATATGCTTCATTAGGGTTTAAGAGATAAGACATCTCGTAAGAGCGATTTTGTTCTGAAACTGTTACTTTTACTTTAGTTTCAAAAGTGAATTGATAAGTACCTGGTTTTGCTCTACTAATTGCCGTTTCATTTACAGTATAGTCAGCATCATTTTGTGAAGACTGTTTTTCCTTTTTAACCGTTTTATTATTGATAAATTGAGGTGAAGTTCCATCAATGCCTCCTCTCACAATAGCTTCATAAAAAGTTTCAGAATATTCATCAGAATTGGCACTAAGACGTGTTACTTTTCGTAAACTCACTCTACCGTTAAATGAAATCTGAATGGCATCCTCAGAAAGTACATCAATAGTTACTTCACCTTTAGAAACATCATAGGTTTGATAATCATCAGTAACAGCTCTTTTGTAATCGTCTTCGTCTTTTTTATAATGCGGTAATAATGGATCATAAGATAATTTTAGCGTTGCTTCTTCAGGAATTTTAAACGTGCGCTTAACATTTTCAGTTTTATTTGTATCGTGTCTTAGATCGTCCCCGGTTTTAATAGTGAGATAAAACCCATCATGTATATCTGCATCATGAGACCACCAAGATGTACTAAAATTGTAAGTATCATTATTACGTTCTACATTAATTTTTTTAACTTCAGATATATCTACTGAGTCATAAGTATTAGAGTGTGTTATAATAACACTACCAAAACTTGGGGTTTTTATTGGCTCCTCTTCAATATCTTTTTTTCCTGAAATTACACTTTCAGCTTTTGCTTTTAATTTCTTAAATATTTGAGCTTCAGAATCTTGAATCGAAAAAAAAATTAGTAAAATGAGTAAGAATTTTAAAAGTGTTTTCATTGTGATTTTTAAATTGATTACACCTTTTGTACTTCCAAAAAGAAAAAGGTTAACAGCACCTGAAAAAAAATTATCTTTGCTTTAGTTGTTAACCTTTAATAAGGTAATTCTACTAAGTGAATAAAGACCTAAAAGAGCAAAATCTTGAAGAACGATTAAGAGCAGAAGATAAATCTGCACTAGATATTGTTTACAAAAATTATAGAAGTGAATTTTTGAATTACGTAAAACGTTATGAAATTGATTATGAAACGTCTTTAGATATTTTTCAGGATGCCATAATTGCGATGTATCAAAATTTTGCTATAAAAAAAATCTATCTAGAAAAAAGTACTGTTAAAACTTATCTTTTTGGAATTGGTAAGCATAAGACATTTAATTATTTAAAATCAAAAAATAAACACCTTCGCATTGTAAACGATGTTGAAGATTATGAAGAATTAGACATCGAAGAACCTAGTTTAAATTTTTACCAGAAGCAGCTTGCCAAACAGCTCAATCAAATTTCAGAAAGCTGTAAAGAAGTTCTCAAACTTTATTACTATAGAAACTTAACCATTAATGAGATTGTTGAACAAACCCATTATAAAGATGCCAACACAGTAAAAAGCCATAAATCTAGGTGTATGAAACGATTAAAATCATTGGTTAATAGCAAACAACAATGACTCGAGAAGAATTAATACAAGGTTACTTTAAAAACACTTTATCAGATAGTGAGGTGCAATCGCTTAAGAAACGTTTAAAAACAGATGCTGATTTTAAAGCTGAGTTTGAAGATTATGAAAATATACACCTTGCTTTTATAGAAAATGAAAAGAAAGTGCTTAAAGAGCGTCTGAAAAATTTGGATAACACTGGTTTAACTGAGTCAAAAAGCTGGTTGCAATCGTCGTGGCTACGCTATGCAGCAGCAAGTATAATAGTTATTGGTTTGTGTTATACATTTTTATTCCAAAACTCAGAGAGTATGTATGAGACCTACTTTGATGTCTACCCTAATGTAGAGCAACCAGTAGTAAGAAATAGTAGTGCTAATAATGATGGATTTTTAGCTTATGAGAATGCAAACTATCAAAAAGCGGTCATAGAATTCGAATCTCTTCTAGAGTCTATTGATAATCCAAATATCAGATTTTACTATGCGATGTCTTTAATGAATTTAGGCAATATCAATGATGCAGGTAAACAATTGGAATCGTTACTAGCTACTGATTTTGAGTATAAAGCAGAGACATTATGGTATAACGCCCTTATTTATGTTAAAAAAGATAATATTGATTTAGCCATAGCCAATCTTAAAACTTTAGATAGTTCTAATTCTTCATTTAAATCTAAGGAAAGAAAGTTACTTTTGCAGAAATTGGAAGACTAATAATGTCTATTATCTCAAAAGATATATCAAAAGCAGTTGCTTTATTAAATACTGAAGAATTAGTTGCTATACCTACTGAAACGGTTTATGGTCTAGCAGGAAACATCTATAGTGAAAAAGCAATAAAAGCAATTTTTGAAACCAAACAACGCCCGTTTTTTAATCCGCTTATTGTCCATGTTCCTTCTATTGATTATTTAGAAAAAATTGTAGATTCTATTCCTGAAAAAGCAAAGCTTTTAGCTGAAGCGTTTTGGCCAGGACCAATTACTTTGGTTTTAAAAAAGAAAAACACTATTCCAGATATAATTACAGCAGGAAAAGATACTGTTGCTATAAGAATTCCTAATCACCCAACAACTTTAGAACTGTTAAATCATTTAGATTTTCCCTTAGCGGCACCTAGTGCTAATCCTTTTAATAGAATAAGTCCAACTACAGCTCAACATGTTGAAACTTATTTTAAAGACAGCATAAAAATGGTATTAGATGGTGGCGCATGTAAAAGTGGCATTGAGTCTACAATTATAGGTTTTGAAAATGATGAGCCTATTATCTACCGCTTAGGATCAACATCCATTGAAGATATTGAAAGTGTCATTGGTAACGTCAAAGTAAAAAACAAAAAGGACGTTGCACCCGACGCTCCTGGAATGCTTGAACGTCATTATGCGCCAAAAACCAAAACTATTTTAACTAATAACTTGGCTAAATCTCTTAGAGAAAATAACGGTAAACGAATTGGCCTGTTGGTGTTTAACGATATTATGAATGATGATAACATAGACTTCAAAATTGTATTATCAGAGAACAACAATCTTCAAGAAGCCGCAGCAAAACTTTACGATGCACTGCACCAATTAGATGAACAAGATGTAGACATCATCATTGCTGAAAAATTACCCGATTATGGATTGGGTAAATCTATAAATGATAGATTACATAGAGCAACAAAATAAATTCGATTATTATCAGTAGTTTTTAATACTAAGTTGTTCTATAATAAAGAATTAATAATAATCTCTGTAATAAATAAGTCTATTAATATAAAATTATGCCTTATTTTTATAAAAATTTGCTACCAAATCAATGAATGCTCTAAAAGTTATAATCTACTTTTCTATCTTTAAATACCCTCTAACTAAAGAAGAAATATTCTCATTTTCTTCATCAAAAACTATTGAAGACATTGAGCTAGAATTACATAATTTAGTTGAAAAGCGTATTGTATTTAAACATGGAAATTATTATTCTGATGTGAATGATCAAACGCTTGTTGATAGACGGTTAAAAGGAAATAAAATGGCACAAAATATTATGCCTAAAGCTCTAAATCGGGCTAAGCTTATAATGTCATTTCCTTTTATTGAATCTGTTTCAATTTCTGGTGCTCTATCAAAAAACTATTATGATAATGATGGTGATATCGACTTTTTTATCATTACTAAACCCAATCACTTATGGTTAGCGAGGACATTACTAATAACTTACAAAAAGTTGTTTTTATTAAACTCTAGAAAATATTTCTGCGTTAATTATTTTATAAGTTCTGATCGTTTCGGTATTGCTGAAAAAAACACATTTACCGCAACTGAGTTAATGACTTTAATCCCTGTTTATGGTAAAAATATATTCAATCAATTTATAGATAGTAATCGCTGGGCCAAAGACATCTACCCTAACAAGGATATTAATAAATTTTATCTGTCTGGATCTACTCCAAAACCTTTCTGGAGCAAAACTTTAGAGTTTATCTTTAATAATGCAATAGGTAGAAAAATAGACCCTTATTTTAAGAAGATAACACTCAAAAAGTGGAAGTCAAAGTTTAAACATCTTAAGAAAAGTGATTTTGAAATCGCCATGAAATCAACTAACGATGTTTCCAAACACCATCCCCAAGATTTTCAAAGTCGTGTAATTGGTTCTCTAAATAAGCGCTATAATGAAAAAAACGAAGTATTTAATCTTAACTTAACTATGGAAAATGCTTGATGTTGTTTTTTCTCATTCATATTACTATAAATTCGATCCAAAACAATGGAGAAATAAAACTCCCTATCCACCTTTAGGCACTTTATATGCTGCATCTTACTTAAGAGAAAATAATTACAATGTTGGTGTTTTTGATGCCAATCTTTTAGACAATCCTGTCGAAGTAAAACCGTACTTAGTAACTCATCAACCAAAAACATTTGTGCTTTATGATGATGGTTTTAATTACCTCACAAAAATGTGTTTAACCACAATGCGTGAAGCTGCTTTTGAAATGATTAAAATTGCAAAAGCTTTAAATTGTAATATTATAGTTTGTAGTTCTGATTCTACGGATCACTATGAAAAATATATCGCAGCTGGTGCAGATTTTGTAATACAAGGAGAGGGAGAAATTACATTAAAGGAGCTTATAGATGCGTTAGAACAAAAAGCAGATCCATCACAGATTAAAGGCCTCATTTTTAAAAACGAAGATGGTATTATTAAAAATCCTAAACGAAATGTGCTTAGAGATTTGGATGAACTCCCTTTACCTGCTTGGGATTTAATAGATATAAAAGCATATAAAGACATTTGGGAAAGTGGTAGAAATGAATTCACCTTAAATATTGCAACTACAAGGGGTTGCCCTTTTAAGTGTAATTGGTGTGCTAAGCCTATTTATGGAAATCGTTATAATTCCCATTCGCCAGAATATATTACTAAACACATTAAATATCTATCAGAAACTTATGGTGTCAATAGATTTTGGATGTGTGATGATATTTTTGGATTAAAGCCTAACTGGGTTCAAAATTTTAATATTGAACTAAAAAAAGAAAAACTTCCTATTTCTTATTACATACAAAGTCGTGTTGATTTATTGCTAAAAGAAGATACCATTGATGCTTTGGCTGAAAGTGGATTAGAAGAAGTATGGGTTGGTGCAGAAAGCGGCTCACAAGCCATTTTAGATGCTATGGATAAGGATACAACAGTAGAACAAATTTATGAAGCTACACGTTTGTTAAAAGAAAAAGATGTTCGAGTCGCATTCTTCATCCAATTTGGATATTTAGGTGAAACTAAAGAAGATATTGCTAAAACTATTGCAATGATTAAAGAATTAGTTCCAGATAACATAGGTGTTTCTGTTTCTTACCCATTACCTGGGACAAAATTTTATGACAAAGTTAAAGATGACTTAAAGCTAAAAGCTAACTGGACAGACTCTGACGATTTGGCTATGCTGTTTAAAGGTACTTACAGCTCTACATTTTACAGAAAATTACAACGCTATGTTCATAAGGAATATCGAAAAAGTCAGGCCTTTCAGAATATCAAGTCAGTTTTTAAAAATCCATTAAAATTATCAAGACATCAATGGAGGTCACTCTTGTTATTAGGATATTATATTCCATCTGCATTTATAGATAAGCTTCAACTTAAAACCATGGAACATAATGCCTAAGGATTTTGACAAAGCTTCCGTTAATTATGATAACACCTTTACTTTTTCAAACATAGGTAAAGCACAACGCAAAATGGTCTATAGGGACCTAAACCCTATTTTAAAACAAGATAAAAAACTATCAATTTTAGAATTGAATTGCGGCACAGGAGAAGATGCCATTCATTTTGCTCAATTACAACATAATGTTTTTGCCACTGATATTTCTGAAGGTATGATTTCTGTTGCCAAAAATAAGTTGTATCCAAAAAATCTTAAATTTTCAATACTAGATATCACAACAATTAGTGAAACTACTTTTAATGAGAAATTTGATTTCATTTTTTCAAACTTTGGAGGTCTAAATTGTTTATCTACAACTCAACTCGAAACATTTTTTAAAACTTCAGCTCAATTATTAAACCCTAATGGTAAGATGGCAATCGTCATTATGCCTAAAAAATGCCTCTGGGAACGTCTCTATTTTAGCTTAAAAGGTGATTTTAAAAATGCCAAAAGGCGTCAAACAAATAAAAGTATAATTGCAAATGTTGAAGGATTTACAGTTAAAACTTGGTATTACAATCCTGAAGAAATAAAAAATTTAACTAATACATTTTACAACATAAAAAAAATTAAACCGATAGGATTAACCATTCCTCCTTCATATCTTGAAAATTCATTTTTATCCAAAAGACCATTTTTATCAGTTTTTAAACAAATTGATGCTTTAATTACGGGTTCGTTTTGGGCAAAATATGCAGATCATTTTTTAATTGAATTACAGAAAAAGTAAATATCATTAATGAGCATTGTACTAACCCATACTTATTACTTGTACGAAGATGCTAAAGAGCAAGCTATTATGAAGCCGTATGCCCCATTAGGCTTGTTATATATTTCTGCGTATTTAAACAAATACAATGTTGAGAATCACCTATACGATTCCACCTTTTATTCTAAAGACCAACAACTTCAATTTATAAAAGAAAAACAACCAAAAGTGGTTGCCATATACACCAATTTAATGACGAAAATAAATGTCATTAAACTGATTAAAATTTTGAAAAGCGATGCTACCTATGGATTTCCAAAACTTATTTTAGGTGGTCCAGACATAACCTATAATTGCCAAAATTATTTAAACTGTGGCGCAGATTTTTTAATAATTGGTGAAGGTGAACAAACAACTTTAGAGCTTTATAATACTATAGTAAATAATCTAGATTACAGTAAAATCACAGGTATTGCATATTTGGTAAATGGTAGTGTAAAAAAAACTCCCCCAAGACTAAAGATGAAAGACCTCTCGGAATTACCACTGCCTAACAGAGCAGCAATTCCGGTTGAAAAATACTTAGATACGTGGAAAACCAATCATGGTATGAGTTCCATGACAATAAGTACACAACGTGGTTGTCCCTACACTTGTAAATGGTGTAGCACTGCTGTTTATGGACAAAGTTATAGAAGACGACCTGCAGAATTAGTTGCTGAAGAATTATCAATGTTAAAAGACACATATAATCCTGATAGTATTTGGTTTGTAGATGATGTATTTACAGTTAGTCATAAATGGCTGAAAAATTTTCATGAAGAAGTTATAAAGCAAGATGCTATTATCCCTTTTGAATGTATTACCAGAGCCGAACGATTAAACGATGATATTTTACAACTATTAAAAGAAGCTGGTTGCTATCGTATATGGATTGGTGCAGAAAGTGGTTCACAAAAAATTATCGATGCAATGGACAGACGTGTTGATGTGGATGTAGTAAAAGAGGCTATTCAAAAAACAAATGCTTTGGGCATGGAAACAGGTACTTTTATTATGGTTGGTTATCCTGGGGAAGATGAAAACGATATCAACGAAACAATCACATATTTAAAAGCCGCTAATCCATCCCATTTTACAATTACTGTGGCATACCCAATTAAAGGTACATCACTATATAATGAGATTGAAGATAAAATAACATTTCAGCCTAATTGGGAAACTTCAACAGATAGAGAGATTGATTTTACAAGAACATATCCTCGTAAATTTTACGCTTATGCTGTGAGAAGAATAGTTAATGAAGTTAATGCCTCAAATACACAAAACTTGTCAGAAAAATTCAAACTTCGACTTAAAAGTATTATAGCACTTGGTTTAATGAAAATCTACAAAACTAATTTATTGCGTTCTTAAAATGGTAACAGTGGTCATTCCTACATATAAACGTCTAGATTCATTAAAACGCACCTTACAGAGTATTGAAAAACAAACTCTTTTACCTAAAAAAGTGCTTATTATTAGTGCAGGAATTAATAAAACCGATATTAAAAATATTATCCAAAAGATTACATTACCTATTGAAGTTATTATTTCAGAACCTTCAGTTTGTAAACAACGTAATACAGGAATAAAAAAAGCAGTAACTCGCTATATCTTATTGTGTGATGACGATATAGTTCTGCCAGAAAACTATATAAAAACACTTGTATCTTACCACTATTCTAACCCTGAAACGCGTATAGTAACGGGTGAAGAACTTAAGCTTCAACCTGACAAAAAATGGAAACCTTTTACAGATAAGACTAGTTTTATTAGACTTTATTATCATTATTTTTTTGGTTTACCAGTTTGGGATGACTTAAGTTATAACAGGCCAACAAAGAATTTTTATCAAAAATATATTCTGAGCTTATATCAAAAAAAAGGAAATATTACTACAAAAGCGGGCTGGCCATTGCTTACACAACAAACAATCCCAGTTTTTAAAACCACTATTTATGGTTTAGGAGCAGCAATGATTAAAACTGATTTGCTACAAAAGAATCTCTTTGATGAGTGTTTAGAGCAGTTTGGTATAGGTGATAATTATGATGTAGGGCTCCGAATTAATACAAACAAATGCCAAATACATGTTCTTACAACAATACCTTATAAACATTACAAGGAGTCATCAAATAGATTAGAACCATCACAAGCTTATTACTATAGAACCAAGACGCTATATCAGTGTTTAAAGAACCTTTCTGTATTTAGCTCAAAAAACATATGGTATTTTAGATGGTCTTTATTAGGAAATGGCATGGCTTTTTTGATAAAAGGGAGATTCAATTACCTAAAATCAAATTATAAAGTTTTTTGGAATACATTAACTTCTTAATATCTATTCTTTGATCAACCTCCTAAAAAAAATAATCGCTATTATTCCTGATACTTATCAAAAGAAGCTTCCTGTTCTTTTAGGATGGTCATTCTTAAACACATTGCTAGAGTTTATATCAATTGGGGCTTTAGTGCCGTTTATTCTTGCGATCTTGAATAAAGAAAAGGCCAATGAGTTTCTACAAGAACATCTTTATATCACCCTCAATGACAATATTTTAGTCTATTCTATTGTGTTGTTATTTTTATTTTACGTCACAAAAAACATCATCCAGACATTCATCATCAAAAAACAATCTGCTTATATTTATACTATTGCCGTTACTATTTCACAGCAATTGGTAAAAGATTATTTAAACGATACACAAAAGCATTTTACTGTAAATAAAGGAACCTTCTTAAGAGACTTACAACAAATACCTACTGTTTTTGCAACACAATTACTTACATCCTTATATATATTGATTACAGAATTATTTATTCTTTTAGGAATTATTTTAGTTAGTTTATTTATTAATTTCAAACTAGCTCTTATTGCTTCTATAAGTCTAATCACTATTACTTTTATATTTCTTTTTATAAAGAGGAAAAAGATAAAGAAATTAAACAACGATGTAGCTTCCGGATATCAATTAAATATCAACCATTTGATTAATCTACTAAATGGTTTTACAGATATTAAAAGTGCACAGGCTGAACACGTATTTACTAATCATTTTTATCAAACAAATAAGCACTACAATGAACAGTTAGCAAAACTAAGGGTTCATAAGTTGACTAGTATTCGTTTCTTTGAATTTTTTATTATAATTGGCATAGCGTTATTGCTTTTGTTAATGCAATTGAATGAAAACAATAACCTCTTATTACTGGCTTTCTTTGCAAGTGCATTAACGAAGCTCATTCCTTCTTTTAATAAAATATCAAATTCTATAATAGACTTAAGAGCAAATCGCTATGCAGTAGACATCCTTGACAAGAAATTAAAGGTAAAGACTCATAATAAATTAGCAAATCAAAACTTTAAGAAAAGTATTAAATTACATGATGTAAGCTTCTCTTATGATAATAATTCAAATTTATTTTCTAATATCAATATAACCATTAACCAAGGTAGTTTTACCTTAATAACTGGAGCTTCAGGAAAAGGAAAAACAACTTTATTACGTATATTATCAGGTATGGTATTACCTACATCTGGTAATTTAAATATTGATGGGCACAAACAACAAACCCCTGAATTTCATCCTTTCATTGCTTACCTTGAACAACAACCCTTTTTATTTCATGGAACTTTATTAGAAAATATAACCATGTTTAAAACAAAGCATATTGATAAAAAATACATTGAATATCTTCTAACAGAAATGCAATTAACAAATTGGTATAATTCACTCTCTAATGGGCTTGAAACTGTTATTCATGCAGATAGTAAATCTATTTCTGGCGGACAAAAGCAACGTATAGCATTAATAAGAGCATTATACACTAAATCGCAAATACTGTTATTGGATGAAACAACTAACCAATTGAACAAGGAATTAACCAAGGTTGTCATGCAATTCCTAGCAAAAGAAGTAGAAACAAAAAGACTAACAATTGTACTTGCCACTCACAACGAATCCTTAAAGCAATATTCAACACAACATTTACACTTAGGTAATAAAAATAAGCTTCATGAAGTATAAACGTCTATTGATTATTACTCCTATATACGCACGTAATCAAAAAGACGATACTACTGTTCCTTTTATTAAACAGTTTTTAGATTTTTTCAGTCAAACCTATCCAGAAGTAAATCTAGAAATAGTCTCAATGCGCTACCCCTTTGATAAAGATCAATATCATTTTAAAAATATAACTGTTCATCATCTTGGTGGAGGATTCAAGAAACGAATAAACACTATAAAACTACTATTCAAAACTTTTTTTATGGCAAAAAAATTACATAAAAATAATACTTTTGATGGTGTGTTATCCTTTTGGTATGGTGAAGCAATGCTGATAGGAAGACTGCTTAAATTCTTCTTCAATTTACCTCATTTTACCTGGTTACAAGGTCAAGACGTAAAGTACAACAATCGATTTATGCGATGGTTCGCACCTAATCCAAATCATATCATTGCTTCTGGCGATTTACATAATGCTATTTTACAAAAAGAACATAAGTTTAAGGCATCACATATTGCACCTATATCTCTGAACACAAAGGACTTTCCTCCTTTAAATACATTTGTGCGAAAAATTGATATACTTGGTGTAGGCAATTTAGGACCGATAAAAAATTATAATCGCTTTATCAAGTTGATTGATAAGATAAAACATTTTTTTCCGAAAATTAAAGCAGTCATTCACGGAGAAGGTGAATTAAAAATTGAGTTAGAAAAACAAATTATTGAATTAGGATTAGCGGATAATATAACACTTACAGGAATGTATAGTAATTCAGAGGTAAGAAAGTCAATGAACAATACCAAAGTCTTTTTACATACTTCAATATTTGAATCTGGCCCTCTTGTTATTCATGAAGCATTATATTCAGGATGCAAAGTAATAAGCACAATTGCTGTTTCACCTATACAACCAAAAAAATTTTGTTTTAGTCAAAATGACGACGAACTAGTTCAATTTCTTATTGATGCATTATATGATAACGATATATTACAACGTGTGCTTGTGAATAATATCTCTGATACCGCAAAAACTATCTATAATTGCTTTTTTTCTAGTAGATCCTGAAACATAGCTAAAATATCGTTTGCTATTGCATTAGGTGAAAGTTTATTTTCTACTTGATTTAATACACTTTTTCGATAAGTACAAATATCAATGTCTTGAGTTTTTTTTAATGCCTCAATACAAGAGTTTTCATCAGAAGGTCTATAGAGTAATGCACAATGCCCTCTATTAACCATAAACATGAATGAAGCAATATCCGTAACTATAGGTATACAACCACAAGCCATAGCTTCATGTAAGGCATAACCACTTCCTTCAGCATGAGAACCAAGAATAAAAAACTCATTTAATCTATAGATTCGTTCAATATCTTGGTGCGCTACTTTTCCTTTAAGAGTCAATGCTGTTTTTAATTGCTCATCTTTGTTCATTAACTCTTTTATTGAAGGTAGTAGTTCCTCTGTATGGTATATCATCGTTAGCTTAGCCATAGGTTCTATTTGTAAAAACTGGCGAAACGCATTTACTACAGTAATTGGGTCTTTATTTTCATTAAGCCTTCCCACCCATAGAAACGATTTTGGTAATCTGGATATATTAGGATTATTACTAAAAGTAGTTACTCCTTCCATTACTTCATATATTTTTTTTGAATTAAATATACCTTGGTCAACCCATACTTTAGCATTCTCTTTTCCTGTAAACAGAAAAGCATCAATATATTTTTCAGTCCATATATAGATAAGTTTTTTGAGACCTTTAGGAGCAGGTGCATATCCATGCGCTTGGACAACTATAATTACTTTTTTTGGTAATATATATCTTAAAAAAACAGCATTAAAACAATACCCTAACCCATGAATGAGCACAAAATCTGGTTTAAACTTTTTGATTTTTTGATGAAAAAACAAGGCTGGTAATAATTTATAAGATATTATTGTTTTGAAAAAAGTGAAACGAATTTGCCCTTTATCGCTTTTTTTATTGAATGTTGCTCTGTATATAGCTTTAGGTTCAATATAGTTAGGTAAAAAATTAAGATATGTCCATGCACTTTGAGCTTTTTTTAGAATTTTTGAAACACTATTTAACTTAAAGTGAAAATAATTTACATCTACTAAAACCTTGTTCATTCTCTTTTAATAGCTTTTTAAAAGCTAAAATTATAAATAATATCTTTGGAAGATGAGAAAAAACATAAAACAACTCCTTTTTTTTCTTTGGAAAAACCTCGTTTCTCACAAAAATCAACACTATGTTTTTTTAATGGCACATGTTCGTAGTGGGAGTTCCTTAGTTACACATATACTTTGCACAAATAATGAAATATTAGGGTTTGGAGAATATTCATATAAAATCTTAGATGAAAATGATTTAGTTGCATTCAATTTTGACGTTCGAAGAAAATCGCGTGCATTTCTCTCAAAGCAAGCTTATATTACTAATCAAATTAATGGTTCCAATTGTTTTCCTGATAAACATCTTCTGAAATTAAAAAGGTTAAAATTCATCTTTTTAATTAGACGACCACAAGAGGCTATTTCAAGTATGTATCAACTATCAAAACGTTTCAACCAAACCCACTTAACCCCAGAAAAATTGGTAGATGAGTATTGCAAACAAGTAAATTACCTTATGAAGTTAAAAGACACTGTTTCTGAAGATCAATATTTTTTTTTAACTTATGAAGCTTTGATAAAAAATCCCGGAAAGCAACTTAATAGTATAAGTTCTTTTTTAAAATTAAATCAATCTCTATCACCGGAATATAATCTTCAAAAATTCACTCATCATTCTGGCGATCCCTCAGAACACATATGTTCACGAAAAATAAAAACAACAAAATCCCCGCAAATTAAACTAGATAAGGTATTGCTTGAAAGAGCACAAACTATATATGAAAAGGCTCTGGTAAGTTTCACAAAAGATAACTGAAATTTTATGCCCAAACATTTTATTTATTAAAGCTACTATTAAAAGCTTTTTATAACATATCATTAATAATGTAAAGAATGATAAGACGAATACTAAAAAAAATAACACATCCGTTTTTAAAATACGGGACGCAGAAGTATTTTTCAAAACCAAGGCCTTATGCATATGAAGGTATTGAAGTATCAGTGATGCCAAATGTTTTTCCGCCACACTACACCTTAAGCACCAAAATACTATTAGACTATATAAAGCAATTAGATGTAAAAGATAAAACGTTTTTAGAATTGGGTTGTGGTTCTGGTATTATTTCGTTGTTTGCAGCATCAAAAAAAGCCATCGTATCAGCTTCAGATATTAATCAAACTGCACTTTCAGCTCTAAAAAATGCTAAAATCAAAAACAACTTAGAATTAGAAATAATCAATTCTAATTTGTTTGATACTATTCAAAACCAAAGTTTCGATTTTATTATTATTAATCCACCATATTACCCAAAAGCACCAAAAAACATAAAAGAACAAGCTTGGTTTTGTGGAGAACATTTTGAGTATTTTGAAAGCCTATTTCGACAATTAACTCTACGCCAAGATAAAACAGTACTAATGATTTTATCTCAAGATTGTGATATAGATCATATTAAGGCTATCGCTTCTAAAAACAATCTCCAATTAGATATAGAATTAGAACGTACTAACCTTGCTGAACGGAATTTTATTTTTAGAATAGATAGAAACTAAAGGTAATTATATCCCGTAAAATTTAAGGGGTATTCACTACTTTAGTAATCATATAACTAGTTGTACAACATTTGAATGAATATAAAAATACTTCACATAATTATCATTTTTTTGAGCCTAGAATGTTATTCTCAACATTCTGAAAAGTTCATAAGTTTGACTTCTAACTTAAAGCCATCAGATTCTATAACTATCGATTTAAAGTTCAGTAATGGAAATCAAAAAGAAATTGGAAAAATCTATGAGTATGAATTTGGCGATTATGTCTATTCATATTATTATGGAAAACGCATAGAATATTATAGAGATGGATCTGTTGCTTATGAATATGTATACAACGACTATGGTATTTTACTTTCCTGTAAATGGTTTGATGGCCACGATAATTTGTGGCGAGAATCTCAAACATTAAAAATCGATTCTGACGCAAAAAACTCGAAAGAGTTTCTTGAAAGAGAAAAACATATAACTATAACTGCTAATGAGAAAATCTACAGATATGATAATGATGAATGCGAATACTATGTAAAAAAAGAAAACTTGTTTTAGAGCATATAAACGTTGTACAACATTTGAAATGACCCGTAACGAATTCAAAAAACATATAGAAAAGACTCTTTCTGAAATAAAACTTTACGCTGAATTGCATTTGGAAAAGGAATTACCAGACGATTTTGAGTTTGAATGGCAGTGATATACAAAATTAAAGACAATTGGAAAAAGCAATGTGATTGAATTAATTGCTGAAAAAGTTTATTTGAGCGAAAACAGAATTTATCCTTGTGTAGATTTGGTTGTCGAAAAAATAACTGATGAAAATCGGATTTCAATGCGTGGACTAAGGGCTGGTTATGAACCTAAAGAATTTGGAAAAGGTTGGAGTAATCGACCTGGACCATTTATTTATGCTATTGGAAGTGAAATGCCAATAAACAAAGTGAAATGTAGTTCCAAAGAGTTTATGAATATGCTATATGAAAAAGGACTATTGCATTATAAAACTAAATAAAAACGTTGTACAACAATGTGTATAATTCATTGCTAGTTAGAGCCTACTTACGAAAATTCCGCTGGAATTTTCTATCTGTGATTATTTACTAACTTTAGTGCTTAAACACGCAACGAAATCATACACTAAACCGATGGAATACATTCAGCGAAAAGCTGACCAAAATGGTTCCACAACTGCGTTGTTCCCAACCTTTCGGTTCATGTATTCCATCTACCTGCTAAACCAAATTGGGCTTGCCCATAATTATTAATGACAGCTTTTACTGCCCATCGAGGGAAAACGTAAGCCATCGGCAGTGCTAAAAGCAATTTAGCACATAAAAATTCTATTGTTTTAAATCTGAATTCATGAATGCTTCGCATTTGGTACGACCCATCGAACTCTCGATCCAATAAAGTGGCTCACTCAGCAATTTTTTTAAAAATAAAAATTCACTAAGCAAGACGGCGAATAAACTCTAGTCTCGCGTGGCCGCGCGAAACTAGAGCTCATTATCTTCCACTTTTTGTATCTTCGTTCTCAAGGCCGAACTGCGTTTAGCAGGTGGTTGACAATAATATAAACGAACCCTATAAAATTGAGAAAATATCTGAAATTTTTGGTTTTAATTACAATCTTGACAAGTTACAGTTGCGCGTATGAATCACAAAATAGAGAAAAACTCGAATCATCTTTTGAGGATAACTTTGGATTTAAACCACCTGAATCTGTAAAAAAAATTAAGCTTAAAAATCGAGGATATTTTGATTTTCAAGTTCATTATATGTCGTTCACATATGACTCAAATGTTTTGGAAAAAATTATTGCTCACGACCAACCTCTGAATATTGCCAAAAGTAACAATGTGAAATTTGGAAATATAATAGAGGATTTGGAAAAAGACGCGAGCCCACCAAGTTGGTTAGATTTACCAAATAAAAATGTTGACCGAATTTATTATAAAAATGATTTTTTAGACCATACTTTTAGTGAATATTATTTGTGGACTAATAAAGAAACTGAAATGACTTATTTGTATGTTCATTTCTTTGATTGAAAATGAAAATACTATTGCCAACAACGTGTATAATTAATTGCTTGGTTCTAGCCTACTCGGAAAATCCTTCGGATTTCTTTATGGTTCGTTCCATTTTTATTAAGTTAGTTGATTAATCTCGTAACTATCCTTACACCAAACGTTGCAAACAGTATAAACTAACAGAATGCAAAGAAAAATAATCACACTTTTACTTTTAGCAATATTCACGAATTTTGGATATGCCCAATCGGAAAAAATTAATATAAAAACAGATCATTTGACAGAGGTAAATTATCTGAAAATGGATGATTTTTATTTAACTCATTATTTATATATCGACCTATTTTTAAGAGAAAATCTGTTTCCAGAAGCTAACTCGGAGGATGTCTCGTCAATTATCAACGCTCTTAAAAAATATGCTTCAGAAGAAAACAACTTAGATATTGAAATTGAAAAATCTGGAAATAGAAATTACTTAATCCGATTTGCAATTTTAAAGAAAGATGACGGAACTGAACTTTTAATTGCTTTTACAAATTGGAGTGTAAAGAAAAAGAAATTTGAAAAAGAAATTAAGATAGAAAATGATTCCTACACAAGATGGTATTTTCTAAATGGAAACAAAATGACTTACAGAAAAGATATGTCCAATGAAAATGATTATTCAAATATGAATAAATCTGACTTGGCTAATGCTTATCTCTTCGATGAATTAACAGATAACGATTCCGAGATTAAAAAAACAATAAAGGAATATCCAGAGCAAAGCAAGTTAAGTATTTCTGATGAAATAATGGCAAATTTAATTCTGTTGAAATACCAAATTTTTCAAAAAGAGAAGAACAATGTGAAGAAGCAATCTGAATATTTAACTGATTTATTTGAAAAAAATAAGTCTAAATCTAATTTGAGAGGTTTACAAGCAGCTTTTAATGCTACAAAATTTCAAATAGATTAGCGAAATAAATACTGGATACAAGAACTTGTATAGCTCATTGCTATTGCTAGCTAAGAGCAGGATTCTTTTCTTACAATTTACTATATTGTATTGTGGAATATATATCGCGTAATTGACCACAACTAACCATACACAAACACGTTGTGCATAATATTCGAAATCACTAGAATGAAGAAAATAACGACCCTAATTTTAACTTTAATAAGTCTGACAAGTTTTGCTCAAAGTATAGAAACGATTACTGAAAAAATATCGGATAAAATCTGTAAATATATGAGTGACGAACTAAAAGAATACTCAGAAATAAAACCTGAATTCAACAGATGTTATGACAAGGAATTTAATTTTATCTTTAACATTGTTGACTCAAATGAACATAAAATTTTAGTCCAAAATGGAGCTTTAGAAAAAGTAAAGAACCGAATCATACCAACATTAAATGAAAAATGCGAAAAAATTAGAAAACTAATTAAAACTGATTTAGAAAATTCGACTGAATCAGGAACTAAAAATCCTTGTCCTACTAATTTTGACAGTAAAGACTTAAGAAAAATCAAAAAACGAAATGGAGAAATCGTTGCGTTTAATGGACTAGTAACAAAGGTACATACTGCGCATAACGATAAACCTTACTACCAAGTTAAACTGGAAGGAGGAAAAGCAATATGGATTGCCTCACTTGTAAAAAGTGGATTTGAAAAAGAAGGGAAAATATTAAGATTATTGGGTTATGTTTCAGAAGTTGGAAATGATGAAATAGCGAAAGAATATAACGATTCGGATTATCATATTCTTGCATTTTGCATAATTGAAATGGATACTAAACAAATGTCAATGCTTCCAGGTCCAGAACTTCAAATAAAAGAATGGATGAATTGAACAATTCCAAAAGGAGAAAAATAAAAATACTATGCACAACAAGGTACATGATTAATTACTTCTCTCTTCATCGGAAAAATTCTAACCAAATTCCCATAGCTAATCATATACAAACACATTGTAAAATCTCTCAAGATATTTTCCTTTAGACCATTAAGGATTTTTTGCTATTTAATCACATTTAACCTTAATATTTTCTACAAAAACAGCGATTCCTAACAATACTGATTTTCAGCACAAAAAAACATCATACTAGGTTTGGTAATCCAATAGTTTATCGTAAATTTGCAAACTCTTTTTTAGAGAAGAATGTTTAATCTATTGCGCTTTAAAGTGCAATTACAAATCAAATTAGTGTGGATACATTAAGCTACAAAACAGTTTCGGCTAACAAAGCTACCGTGAATAAGGAGTGGGTTTTAGTTGATGCTGAAGGACAAACTTTAGGTCGCTTAGCTTCAAGAGTAGCAATACTTTTAAGAGGTAAGCACAAACCTAATTTTACGCCACACGTTGATTGCGGTGATAACGTTATTGTTGTTAATGCAGAAAAAATCAACTTAACTGGAAATAAGTGGACAGATAAAAGTTATATCCGTCATACAGGTTATCCAGGTGGTCAAAGAAGCCTGACTGCTACTGAAATGTTTGAGAAAGACCCAACCAGATTAGTAGAAAAGTCAGTTAAAGGAATGTTACCTAAAAATAAATTAGGTGCAACTCTTTTTAGAAATTTAACAGTTGTTGCAGGTACTGCTCATGCTCACGAAGCTCAGAAGCCTAAAACAATAACATTAAAAGAAATTAACTAATGGAAGTAATTCACAAAATTGGCCGTAGAAAGACGGCTGTTGCTCGTGTGTACGTTGCCAAAGGAAAAGGCAAAATCACGGTGAACAAAAAAGACATGGCGGATTATTTTACTACTGCAACATTGCAGTATAAAGTAAACCAACCTTTAGCCTTGACTAACAATGATGGCAACTTTGATATTACTGTTAACGTATATGGAGGTGGTATCACCGGCCAGGCAGAAGCAATACGTTTAGGTTTATCTCGTGCAATGTGCGAGCTAGATCCTGAAAACAGACTAGTATTAAAGCCAGAAGGTCTATTAACAAGAGATCCAAGAATGGTAGAGCGTAAGAAATTCGGACAGAAGAAAGCGCGTAAGAAATTCCAATTCTCGAAACGTTAATATCCAAACAACATTTAATTCAGAATCTGCATTTGCAGATTCTGAATTATCTTATTTTATTGAAATCGCTGAATATGTTTTCAGCAAAATTAAAACCAGTTATTGTTGTCTATGACGGTAAAACGTCAAGATTTAGTTTAGCATCTAAATGGTTAAGGCGAGCGAAAGCAACCACTTAAGCATTGCTAATTCAACAGAACGTAAACTATTACAAAATGGAAAAAGTAGAAGTAAAAGAATTACTTGAAGCAGGTGTACACTTTGGTCACCTTACACGTAAGTGGAATCCAAACATGGCCCCTTACATTTATATGGAGCGTAACGGTATCCATATTATCAACCTTTACAAAACAGCAGCAAAAATCCAAGAGACTTCTGAAGCACTAGCTAAAATAGCAGCTTCTGGAAAGAAGATTTTATTTGTTGCAACAAAAAAACAAGCTAAAGACATCGTTGCTGAAAAAGCAGGTGCAGTAAACCAACCTTATATTACTGAGCGTTGGCCAGGTGGAATGTTAACTAACTTCGTTACTATTAGAAAAGCGGTTAAAAAAATGGCTTCTATCGATAGAATGAAAAAAGACGGAACATTCAACTCTTTATCTAAAAAAGAGCGTTTACAAGTTAATCGTTTACGTGCTAAATTAGAAAAGAATTTAGGTTCTATTTCTGATATGACACGTTTACCAGGTGCTTTATTTGTTGTAGATATCATGCGTGAGCATATTGCTATTAAAGAAGCTCAAAAATTAAACATCCCAATCTTTGCAATGGTAGATACTAATTCTGACCCACGTCAGGTAGACTATTTAATTCCTGCAAATGATGATGCATCTAAATCAATAGATAAGATTTTAACTATTGTGACATCTGCAATCGAAGATGGTTTAAACGAAAGAAAAGCTGAACGTGCGGAAAAAGATGGTAAAGCTCAAAAAACTGAAGCGAAACCAGCTCTAGAAAAAGTAGAAGCTAAAAAGGAGGCAAAACCAGCTGCTAAGAAAGCTGAAAAAACTCCAGTAGCAGCTCAAGAAGAAGAATAAATAACATTTAGAAAATATTCAAAAGTCGTTTAGTTCTTTTCTTTGTAGAAAATTAATTATTCGACTTTTTTTAAATTAAAAACTATGGAAAATACTGTGAAAATTACAGCAGCAGAAGTAAACAAACTAAGAAAAGCCACTGGTGCTGGTATGATGGATTGTAAAAAAGCTTTAGTTGAAGCTGGTGGTGATTTTGATAAAGCCATTGAAGTTCTACGTAAAAAAGGACAAAAAGTTGCAGAAAAAAGAGCTGACAGAGATTCTTCTGAAGGTGCTGCAATCGCAAAAGTTAATGCAGGTAATACTTCTGGTGTTGCTATAGTATTAGGATGCGAAACTGATTTTGTTGGTAAAAACGAAAACTTCGTGGCATTAGCAAACCAATTAGCTGATATAGCATTAAATACAAATACTAAAGAAGATTTTTTAGCTGCTGATTTCGGTGGAATGACTGTTGTTGAAAAGTTAATAGAACAAACTGGAGTTATCGGTGAGAAATTAGACATCACTGCTTTTGAAAAGATAGATGCACCTTATGTTGGTCAGTATGTTCATATTAATAAAATCGCTGCTTTAGTTGGTTTATCTGCTAAAGTTGATAATGTAGAAACTCTAGTTAAAGATGTTGCTATGCAAGTTGCTTCCATGGGAGCTACAACATTATCTTACAAAGATTTTGATCCAGCTTTTGTTGCCTCAGAAACTGAAGCTCGAATTGCAGTGATTGAAAAAGATAATATAGAATTAGGTCGTTTAGGTAAGACTTTAAAAAATGTACCACAATACATTTCTATGGCACAATTAACCCCAGAAGTTATAGCTGCTGCTGAAGAAGCTGCGAAAGCAGAATTAAAAGCTGAAGGAAAGCCAGAACAAATCTGGGATAGAATTTTACCAGGTAAAATGGAACGTTTTATTTCTGATAATACAACTTTAGATCAAGAAAAATGTTTATTAGATCAGAAGTTTATTAAAGACGAAAAACAGACTGTTGCTCAGTATGTAGAATCCTATGGCGATGTTGCTGTAACTGGTTTTAAACGTGCAACTGTAGGATAATCAATTATCCTTTCGTGAATATATTAAACGCTTCTCAATATTGAGAGGCGTTTTTTTTGGGATTTATTTCACTTTTACAGAAGCTAATAATTATGTAGCTTTGTTCAACTTTCAAATCATATAATGAAATATAAAAGAATATTACTGAAATTGTCTGGTGAAGCCTTAATGGGAAGCCGTCAATATGGTATTGATCCAGAGCGTTTAGCCGAGTACGCAAAAGACATTAAAGAGATTACTAATCTAGGTATTGAAGTCGCTATAGTTATTGGTGGAGGAAATATTTTCAGAGGAGTTGCTGGCGCTATGAATGGTATGGATCGTGTGCAAGGAGATCATATGGGAATGCTTGCAACTGTAATAAATGGTTTAGCTTTACAAAATGCTCTAGAAGATGCAGATGTTAAAACACGTTTACAAACTGCTATTAAAATCAATGAAGTAGCAGAGCCTTTTATTAGAAGAAAAGCATTAAGTCACCTGAGAAAAGGTCGCGTTGTAATTTTTGGAGGAGGTACAGGAAATCCATACTTCACTACAGATTCAGCAGCCGTATTAAGAGCTATAGAGATAAAAGCTGATGTTATCTTAAAGGGAACTCGTGTTGATGGTATATACACAGCAGATCCAGAAAAAGATAGTACAGCTGTAAAGTTTGATCGTATTTCTTTTAAAGATGTTCTACTTAAAGGTCTAAAAGTGATGGATACGACTGCTTTTACTCTTAGTCAAGAAAATGAATTGCCAATTATTGTTTTTGATATGAACAAAAAAGGAAACTTGCTTAAGGTAGTTTCTGGAGAAAATATCGGAACCGTAGTAAATGTTTAAATTTTGGCGCAAGTTTTGATAGCTAACACTTAAAAAAGTTAACACAATGAACGAAGACATTAAATTTATAATAGATACAGCAAAAGAAGCTATGGATGGTGCTATAAAGCACCTTGAAAAACAATTGGTTAATATTAGAGCTGGTAAGGCTAGTCCATCTATGTTAGGTAGTGTAATGGTAGATTATTACGGTTCTCAAACACCGCTTAGCCAAGTTGCAAATGTCAATACACCAGATGGTAGAACTATTTCTGTTCAACCATGGGAAAAATCAATGTTGCAAGAAATTGAACGTGGTATCATGGTTGCAAATATTGGTTTTAACCCAATGAATAATGGTGAAATGATTATTATAAATGTCCCTCCATTAACTGAAGAGCGAAGACGTGATTTAGCAAAGCAAGCTAAAGCGGAAACTGAAGATGCCAAGATTGGAATTAGAAATGCACGTAAAGAGGCTAATAATGATGTCAAAAACACGGATGTTTCTGAAGATTTGCAAAAAAATGCAGAGATTGACATACAATCACTTACCGATTCTTACGTTAAGAAAATAGACAATATTTTAGACGTTAAAGAAAAAGAGATTATGACTGTTTAACTTAAAAAATTGTTATTCTGAATTTATTTCAGAATCTAAATATCATTAGAATTATAATAATTTGTAGCACGTTCTAATTGATAATTCTATATTTTTTTTCTGGTTCTAATTATAATTTTAAATGCTAAGATGCTTATTTGTTGTATGTCTACTAATTTTTGCAACAAATGGCTTTGCACAGCAACCTAATATAAGTCAGAAAGATTCCTCTAAGGTGTCTCAAGATTCTATAAAGAAAACAGAATTCTTAAAAAATATAGGTAACGGTTATTTACCTTTTAATTACTTTAATTTAGATTTAAGGTATCTCATGAAATTCAATCAGTTCGAAGGTTTTAGAACAGGTTTAGGAGGTATAACTAATAATCGCTTTTCAGAACGTTATCGTGTAAATGGTTATCTGGTTTATGGTTTTAAAGATAAACGTTATAAATATAGTGTTGGCGGAGGCTTTAGAGTCAATGAAGCTTCTAATACATGGATTAATTTATCGTATACTGATGATTTGCAAGAAACAGGTAGCTCAAATTTTTTAACTGATAAACGCTTCTTTACTTTTTTCGAACCACGTCTATTAAATATAGATTTATTCCATAGACATATAACCAAATCTGTAGGCTTACAACATAACATATCAAGTCATCTTCTCACTGAAACACAGTTAGCCACAAGTAAAATAAACCCAACATATTTATACAATTTCGTTTTAGATAATCGATCTTATAATACATTCGATTTAAGCACAGCAAAAGTTAGTTTACAATGGAGCCCTTTTAGTAGATTTGATATAAAAGAAGGTACTATTGAAGAAACAAAAAATGGTTATCCAAAATTCACACTACAACTCACACAAGGTTTTAAATCAATTTTAAGCAGCGACTTTAATTTCTCGAAATTAGATTTTAGAACTATACACCAATTCAACCATAAGAATGAATCTAAAACAAACCTAACTTTAGTTGCAGGTATTGCTGGTGGAGAAACACCTCTAACGCATCTTTATCACGCCTATCCTAATAACATAACCAAAGAAACTATACTACAACGCTTCTCTGTCGCTGGTCTTAATAGTTTTGAAACCATGTATTTTAATGAGTTTTTTAGTGATAAATTTTCAACCTTACAGGTGAAACACAGTTTTAAACCCTTTAAAATTTCAGAATGGTTTAAACCACAATTGGTATTAATTTCACGATATGCTGTTGGAACAATGCGAAGCATGGAAAGACACCAAGGCATTCAATTTAATACACTTGAAAAACTATATTCTGAATCTGGTTTCGAAATTAATAAATTACTCTTGGGTTTTGGAGTTAGTTTTGCGTACAGATATGGAGCTTATCACCTGCCAGAAATTGGAGATAATATTGCTTTTAAGTTTACCTTCAATATTTCACTTTAATACACATTATATTACTGTTAATTCAATGGCTAATCCTTAGGTTTTTTCTACCTTTGTCGCTTACTTCAATTAGTACATGTTTAAACTTTTAACCACAGGATTTTGGGAAGGTATTGCGAGGATTATTCTTCGTAATAAAATTTTCATATTAATTGCACTTATTTTGGCAACTGTGTTTTTTAGTATGCAATGGAAACATATGCGTTTTACTTATACTGAAGCGAATATGTTACCTGATGAACATGAGGTAAATATTACTTATAATGAGTTTTTAGAAGTCTTTGGAGAAGAAGGTAATCTCATTGTTCTAGGAGTAAAAGATTCAACTTTGTTCACCGTTAACCAACTTAATGCTTGGAATAAACTTGCCGAATCATTTAAACCTTATAATGAAGTTGAAACTGTTTTATCTATAAAAGACCTTCAAAAATTAGTTAAGAACACCAAAAAAGAACAGTTCGATTTAGAACCTTTTATTAAAGATTCTATCACCAGTGTTGAAGAGATTGATAAGTTACAAGATGACTTATTTAATAAGTATCCATTCTATGATAACTTCTTATTTAATGCTGAAACGAAAACTATAAGAACTGCTATCTATCTTAAAAAAGAAATCGTAAATACTTCAGCCCGAAAAGATTTTATACTTGAAATTCTTCAGCCAAAAATAGAGGAATTTACATATGATACTCAATTAGAGGTACGTGTTTCCGGAATGCCATTTATCAGAACTTTAAATGCACAGAATATTGTTGATGAAATTCCAATTTTTATTGGAGCTGCTCTTTTTGTGACCTCTTTAATTTTCTTCTTATTTTTTAGATCTTTTAGGGCTACCTTTATTTCTCTGATTGTAGTTTGTACTGGTGTAATGTGGACGTTTGGAATTCTTGGGCTTTTAGGTTATGAAATTACAGTACTTACAGCTTTAATTCCTCCTCTGATTATTGTAATTGGAATACCCAATTGTATTTTTCTTATCAATAAGTACCAGCATGAGGTTAAATCTCATGGAAATAAAGTAAAATCATTGCAACGTGTTATAACCAAAGTTGGTAATGCTACTTTGATGACTAATGTAACTACAGCTTCTGGTTTTGCGACATTTATTCTAACAGAAAGCAAATTATTAAAGGAATTTGGTATTGTAGCCTCATTAAGTATACTAGCAATCTTCATTTTGTGTTTACTAATCATTCCGATTATGTATACCTTTTTACCTTACCCTAAACAACGTCATTTAGAGCATTTAAATAAACGTTGGATTGGTGGTTTTGTGGATTGGATGGAGCGTATGGTAAGACATAAAAAAATTACAATTTATGTTACTGCTCTTATTCTTATTATTGGAAGTATGTTGGGTATAAACCAGATTAAAATTTCTGGAAGTCTTATTGAAGATATGCCACAAGATAAACAATTCTTTAAAGATATTCGTTTTTTCGAGGATGAATTCAATGGTATTATGCCATTAGAAATAATGGTTGATACTAAGCGAAAAAAAGGGGTTATGAAATTAGCAACTTTAAAACGTATTGATCAACTTGAAGAGCTCATAGAGGAAACACCAGAATTATCTAGACCAATATCTGTAGTAAGCTTAGTTAAGTATAGTAAACAAGCTTATTACAATGGTAATCCAAAATATTATCAACTACCTACTAGCCAAGAAAACAGTTTTATTTTATCCTATGCAAAGAACTCATCTTCAGATGTAGAATTATTAAAGAACTTTGTAGATAGCACAGGGCAATATGCACGTATCACAACGTTCATGAAAGATATTGGCACTGACAAAATGGAACGTATTCAAGAAAACCTTCAGAATAAGATTAATAAGGTTTTTCCTAAAGAACGTTATGAAGTAACTATGACTGGTAAAGCTCTAGTATTTCAGAAGGGAACTAAATATCTAGTTAGAAATTTAATCATTTCATTATCTCTAGCCATTTTCCTTATTTCATTATTTATGGCTTATTTATTTCGTTCTTTTAGAATGATTATTGTGTCATTAATTCCCAATTTATTACCATTGCTAGTCACGGCTGGTTTAATGGGTTATTTAGGTGTTCCTATAAAACCTTCAACCATATTGGTATTTAGTATTGCTTTTGGAATATCAGTAGATGATACAATTCACTTTTTGGCAAAATATAGACAAGAATTACAAGCCAACCACTGGAGAATTAAAAAATCTGTATATGCAGCATTACGAGAAACAGGAGTAAGTATGTTTTACACATCAATAGTGTTATTCTTTGGCTTTTCTGTATTTACAATTTCGAGCTTTGGTGGCACTGTGGCTTTAGGTGGATTGGTATCAATAACTTTACTTTTCGCAATGCTGTCGAATTTACTGTTATTACCCTCTTTACTATTATCACTAGAGCGAAATATTGCGAATAAAGAAGTTTTAAGAGAACCTGCAATAAATATTATTCCTTCGGAAGATGATACCGAAGACGACATAGAAAATCAACAAGAAAATTTATCTTAGCTTTCAAAATAATTAAAAAATGACAACAAAAACCGTAGCAGAATTACTTTCGCAAGATGTAACCTTACAAGATGTTACTGTAAAAGGATGGGTAAGAACATTTAGAGCAAATCGCTTTATAGCCTTAAATGATGGCTCTACTATAAATAATATGCAGTGTGTTGTAGATTTTGAAAATTTTGAAGAAACGCTTTTAAAACGAATTACTACAGGTGCTGCAATTCATGTAACTGGAGAATTAGTGGAAAGCCAAGGAAGAGGACAATCTGTTGAAATTGTTGTAAAAAGTTTAGAAGTTTTAGGGGATTCAGATCCAGAAACTTATCCTATTCAACCTAAGAAGCATACGTTAGAATTTTTAAGAAAAAATGCTCACTTACGTACCAGAACCAATACATTTAGTGCTGTGATGCGTTTGCGTTCGTCTTTATCATTTGCAATTCATAAGTATTTTAACGAAAATGGTTTCTATTATATGCATACACCAATAGTAACAGGCAGTGATGCTGAAGGTGCTGGTGAAATGTTTAGAGTGACTGGTTTAGATGCTAAAAATCCACCTTTAAATGAAGATGGAACAGTTAATTATAAAGAAGATTTCTTTGGAAAAGAAACTAATCTAACCGTTTCTGGTCAGCTTGAAGCAGAAACCTATGCCATGTCTTTGGGTAAGGTTTACACATTTGGACCAACATTTAGGGCAGAAAACTCTAATACAACACGTCATTTAGCCGAATTCTGGATGATTGAACCAGAGGTTGCATTTATGGATTTAACTGGCAATATGGATTTAGCTGAAGACTTTATGAAATCAGTTTTAAGCTATGTTTTAGAAACTAACAAAGAGGATTTAGAGTTCTTAGATAAGCGTTTACAAGATATTGAAAAGCACTTACCTCAAGCTGAGAGAAGCCCAATGAATTTAATTGATAAAATTAAATTCGTCGTAGATAACAATTTTAAACGAGTTAGTTATACTGAAGCTATTGACATTCTTAGAAATTGTAAACCTAACAAGAAAAAGAAATTCAACTATATTATTGAAGAATGGGGAGCAGATTTACAATCTGAACATGAACGTTTCTTAGTCGAAAAACATTTTAAATGTCCTGTTATTTTATTTGACTATCCTGCAAATATTAAAGCATTTTACATGCGATTAAATGAAGATGGGAAAACGGTAAGAGCGATGGATATTTTATTCCCAGGTATTGGAGAAATGGTAGGTGGTTCTCAGCGAGAAGAGCGCTTAGAGGTTTTAAAAGAAAAAATGAAAGCCTTAGATATACCTGAGGAAGAATTGTGGTGGTATTTAGATTTACGTAAATACGGAACGGCAGTACATTCTGGTTTTGGTTTAGGGTTTGAACGTCTTGTGATGTTTGCAACAGGAATGGGGAATATTAGAGATGTAATTCCTTACCCAAGAACACCTCAAAACGCAGAGTTTTAATTACTTTTATATGCAATCTTAATTTATGTCATTAAAACAATTTTTACAGTTTAAACTATCGCAGAAGTTATCGCCTCAGCAAATTCAACTTATGAAGTTGATTCAGCTACCGACTCAAGCTTTTGAACAACGTTTAAAACAAGAATTGGAAGAAAATCCGGCTTTAGATACTGGTAAAGAATCCGAAGCTTCTGATGACAATATTGATGATTTTGACAACTCTACAGACGACTACGATGACAATGAAACGATTGATGCTGATGACATAAATATAGATGAATATTTAAGTGATGATGAAATTCCTGAATATCGCACACAAGCCAATAATTACAGTGTAGACGATGAAGATAAAAGTGTCCCTTACGCTGCCGGAACTTCTTTTACTCAGCATTTAATTAATCAACTAAATACTTTTAGACTTTCTGAACAAGACCGAGAAATCGCCTATTTTTTAGTGGGTAGTGTTGATGAAAGCGGTTATATACGTCGTTCATTATCTGACATCACTGACGATTTAGCTTTTACTCAGAATGTATTTACCACTGAGGAGGAGATAGAAAAAGTATTACAGATTGTTCATCAACTAGATCCTGCAGGTGTTGGAGCGCGAAATTTGCAGGAATGTCTAAGCATTCAATTACATCGAAAAGAACAACACCCAGATGTAGAGTTGGCTACTGCTATAATAGATAAAGGTTTTGAACAGTTTACTAAAAAGCATTATAAAAAATTGATGCAAAAATTTAGCATTAATGAAGAACAACTCAAAGATGCTATTGAAGAGGTTGAGCGTCTCAATCCTAAGCCTGGTGGCTCTTATGCTGGTAACAATAAAATAGTTGAACATATTGTACCAGATTTTGCCATAAAAATAGTTGAAGGGGAATTAGAGTTAACTCTCAATGGAAGAAATGCTCCTGAGTTGCATGTTTCGCGAGAATATAATAACATGCTAAAAGGCTATAAGGAC
This sequence comes from Winogradskyella sp. PG-2, assembly GCF_000828715.1. NCBI lineage: Bacteria > Pseudomonadati > Bacteroidota > Flavobacteriia > Flavobacteriales > Flavobacteriaceae > Winogradskyella > Winogradskyella sp. PG-2. The sequence continues at coordinate 1,088,594 of NZ_AP014583.1, forward strand.
ACTAAGCAAAAGTCTAAAGCTCAGAAAGATGCTGTTATGTTTATAAAACAAAAACTAGATGCTGCAAAATGGTTCATAGAAGCCGTTAGACAACGTCAGCAAACATTGTTTGTAACCATGAGCTCTATAATGCATTATCAAAAAGAATACTTCTTGTCTGGTGATGAGCGTAAGCTTCGCCCTATGATTTTAAAGGATATTGCAGATGAAATTGAAATGGATGTTTCTACCATTTCTAGAGTTGCAAATAGTAAGTATGTAGACACACCTTATGGTACCAAATTGATAAAAGAATTCTTTTCTGAATCGATGACTAATGATCAAGGAGAAGAAGTTTCTACTAGAGAAATTAAGAAAATCCTTGAAACAGTTATCGAGGAAGAAAACAAAAAGAAGCCTTTAACTGATGAGGCACTTTCTAAAATATTAAAAGAAAAAGGCTACCCTATTGCAAGACGAACTGTAGCTAAATATAGAGAGCAATTAGATATTCCGGTTGCACGTTTAAGAAAGGAACTTTAAGAAATCAATTGGATGAAAGATTTTATTCTCAAAAGTATCTCCTTCGTTTTTCATCCATTAATAATGCCCTTATTAGGCGTCCTGTTTTACTTTTCTAAAACACCCCGTTTTATTCCGGAGCCAGTAATTAAGGCTAAGATATTTTCTATAGTTATCTTAACTATTATTCTTCCAATTCTATTATTCTTTTTGCTGAGAACGATTAATAAAGTAGATTCTATTTACCTAAAAAGTACCAAGGAGAGACTTATTCCTTTATTTATAAATTGCGTTATTATTGTTTTGATTTTACTTAGAGTATTGACGCCTAATGAAATCATTGAACTCTATTATTTCTTTGTCGGAATTCTTTGCTCTACACTTGCCTGTTTTATTTTAGCTATATTAAAAGTAAAGGCGAGTATACATATGATTGCCGCCTCTGGCTTCTTTATGTTTGCTGTTACATTAAGCATTCACTATCAAATAAATATAAATGGAACTATTGCATTAATGATGATGATTCTAGGTGCTATTGCAACATCTCGATTGCATTTAAAAGCTCATACCAATCAAGAACTCATTATAGGTATGTTTACAGGTATGTTTCCTCAATTACTACTTCTAAATTATTGGTTATAGAATATAGAACATCAATCCTAATTTAAAGGACTTCATATCTATTGTATTGTTATTTAATTTTGCGCTACGATCAAATATAGAATTCAATCCATAATAAACATGAAAATTCCATGTACCATAACCAGCACTTAAAGTTAAACCATACTGTAATTCGTTAAAGTCATCTAGGTTAGATAACTTCTCGTCACCTTCATCGCTCTTAAACTTGGTAGAATTATAAAGTAAGTAACCTATTTTAAAACCTGAATAAATACGCCAAAAATTATAGTCTGTTGCAGTAGATGTTCGCCATCTTATTTCTAATGGGACTTCTACTAAATAAGTGGTAAACTTATTCTTAGAAACATTAATCTCACTCTCATCAATTATACTATAATTAATAGCATTGTTCTCCTTCAAAATGGATAGGTTTTGATTATACGAATTAGTAGAAATACCTAGTCCTAACCCTATAGCAAAATTCCGTTTCTCATTAATGGGCATATCTCTAATAAACCCTAAATGAAATCCAGACGAAAAACCACTCTGAGAAACATTGTCTGGCTTATTGTTTAGCAGATTATAGGTCACCGATGCATAAAACTGATCTTCTCTATAATTCTTATAGAGTTCATCTTTATCAGTATCGTTACCTTGAGAAAATCCAATGAAACATGATAATATTAGTAACAGAAATACATAAATCTTCATATTCATAAATCTACAAAATCTTTAGATGTTTATAAATAAAAACGTCCTGATTTCTCAGGACGCTACTTATAAAATTAAGATTTTAAAATCTTATTGTTCAGTTTTTGTATTAGCAATATACATTACTTTTAATGTGTTTGCTTTACGTAGTTCTTGCTTAATGTCAGATACTAAACCAGCATGTACTTCTTTATCTACTTTTAAACCAACAACAAATTTAGGTTGCAAAGCTTCATCGAGTTCAGCTTGAGCTGCAATAACTGAAGGTTTCACTTCATCTACGTCTATAAAAGCATCATTAAATTGAATACGAGGTTCATCACCAAATTTAGTAAATTGACTACTTGGCTTACCTGCAAATATAAAGGCTGTTCTATCCTTTTTAAGTTTCTCAACTTGATCTGCACTTGGTAAACTATTCTCTACCATTAAAGAACTGTCTCTCATTACGGTTGCTACCATAAAGAAGAAGAGTAACATAAATACAATATCTGGAAGAGATGCCGTAGAAATTGCCGGCAATTCATTTTTTCCTTTATTTTTATTAAACTTAGACATAATTAGTTAATTTTTATCAGGTTCTGCTTCAGACAATTTCATAGGGAAAAGAGCCTTAATAGTAGCAATACGCTCATTAAGCTCTTCGTCCTTATTAAATTGATTTTTTTCCTTCTGTTCTAACATCGCTTGAAAGACTTTATCAACTCCTTGATATTCTTTTTTACTACCAAACAAGCGTTTAGCCTCTCTTTCTCTAAGAAAGTTATAAGCTGCTACGAGTTCGTTTTGTACATCCATATATTGCTCGTAAGATGTTTCTCTGTCATGCTTCATCGAGATGATTGCCTTATCTGGATGATCTGATGAAGATTCATCTTTCTTTCCTTTACAATAAGTACAAGATTCACCAGCTGCGTTAGTACTACCACCATTATCTAAGAAATCTATTGCTGCTTGCCTTAAATCTTTTAATGGCATTTCTTCTTCTTCTACAAGAAGCTGATTATGACGATTTATAAGCACAGTAAACAAGTTTTTCTGCTTGATTATTGGTGGTTCTACTTCGGTGTCATCAATTGGAGGCAAACTTCTTAATAATCCTTTATCTTTCTCTATAGTTGTTGTTACTAAGAAAAAGATAAGTAGTAAGAAGGCAATGTCAGCCATTGATCCTGCATTTACTTCGGGTGCTGCTCTTTTTGCCATACTATCTTATTTACTAATTGTTTTTTTAACTCCAGCAAAGATCATTGCTCCTGCAGCTACAGCCAATAATATATAGAATGCAACCAAACCTGCACCAACCATTGTAGATTGACCATCAGAAGCAAAAGTATTATCTTCCTGTAATTCATATGCTGTTGTATCGCCTCCAGATACTACGTAAGCGATAATCAATACTGCGGCAAAAGCACCAACACCTATAAGTGTATTTTTTAGACCTGCGGTATTTGTGAATAGATTCTTTAAAACAAAAACCACCACAAATAATAAAGTCAGTCCTAGTATAATGTATGCTACCCAAGCCATTGGGTCAACAAGACCTGCTTTTTCACCAGTTTTGATAGCGTCATCTCCAGTAGCCACAATACGGACTAAGAAAATAATACCAGCAAGACCAATAACGGCAGCTACTATTTTTAATATTTTGTGTAAATTCATAATTATATGGTCTTTTTTATTTTTTGTGTCTTACTAATAAATCCATCAAAGTAATTGATGCATCTTCCATATCATTTACAATACTATCAATTTTAGCAATGATATAATTATAGAAAATTTGAAGTATAATCGCTACGATAAGACCAAATACCGTAGTTAAAAGCGCTACTTTAATACCACCTGCAACTAAAGAAGGTTGCATATCACCTGCAGCTTCAATTTTATCAAAGGCCTGAATCATACCAATTACAGTACCCATGAAACCAAGCATTGGTGCTAATGCGATAAATAAAGATATCCAAGATACATTCTTTTCTAATTGACCCATTTGTACACCACCATAGGCTACAACCGCTTTTTCAGCAGCGTCGATATCTTCGTCAGCTCTGTCTAAACCTTGGTAGAATATAGAAGCAACTGGTCCTTTTGTATTTCTACATACTTCTTTAGCAGCTTCAATACCACCAGAAGCTAATGCGTCTTCTACATTTTGTGTTAATTTTTTAGAGTTTGTTGTTGAAAGGTTTAAAAAGATAATTCTCTCTATAGCAATTGCTAGTCCAAGAATTAAACATAGTAGTACAATACCCATAAAGCCTGGACCACCTTCAATAAAACGCTTTTTTAATTCTTGATGGAAACTCAAATCTTCAGAAGCCGGATCTGCTTGAGTTACACTTGTTGTTAAAGTTGCTGTTGTAGTTGCGAATGTTGTTGCATTAGCGTTAACAGTACCGATAGCCATTAAACATGTTATGGCAAGGATTGAAAATAATCTTTTCATTGTCTTATTCTTAATTTTATTAGTTAAAGTGTTAAAGATAAAAAAAATAATGTAACTATTACCTAAAATATCAGCAGAGAGGAAGGGATTCGAACCCTCGATACCCTTTTGGAGTATACACACTTTCCAGGCGTGCGCCTTCGACCACTCGGCCACCTCTCTGTAAATTTTAATAAAAATTACTGAAGAGCAAATAACAAAAAAAACTTTAAACGCTGAAATTTATAATGTTATTTTTAGGACATTTCGCCTCTTAATGAAGTTTCAAAAAAAGATTGGAAGTTATCTGGCTTTATCTTTTCACCTAAAAGATACATTAGTTTAGTAATGGCTGCTTCTGTTGTAATATCTTTACCCGAGATCACACCAATAGATTTCAATTGAGAACTCGTTTCATATTGTCCCATTGTAACACTTCCACCAGCGCACTGAGTCACATTAATAATGTATAGGCCTTTAATAATAGCTTCTTTCAACACATCAATAAACCAAGGTTCTGTCGTTGCATTACCAGAACCATAAGTTTCAATAACCAATCCTTTAATTAATTGGCTTCTCAAAACTGCTTCTATAATTGGTCTTGAAATGCCTGGAAATAATTTTAGAACAGCAACATTTGTGTCCATTTTCGTTCGGACTATTAATCTCTCTTTAGTTTTTGAATACCATAAATAATCCTTATTAATATTAAGGTGTACACCTGACTCTGCTAAATGTGGATAATTTAAAGATTCAAAAGCTTCAAAATGTTCTGCATTTATTTTAGTGGTACGGTTACCTCGATACAATTTATATTCAAAATATAAACCTACTTCTCTTACTACTGGCAATCCATTCTCCTGTAATGATGCCATTTGTATGGAGGTAATTAAATTCTCTTTAGCATCTGTACGTAAGTCACCTATTGGCAATTGCGATCCTGTAAATATCACAGGCTTACTTAAATTTTCTAACATAAAACTAAGCGCAGAAGCTGAGTAACTCATTGTATCACTTCCATGAAGTACCACAAAACCATCAAAGGTCTCATAATTAGATTCGATTATTCTTGCAATATCTACCCAATATTTTGGATTGATGTTCGAAGAATCAATTGGCTCATCAAAAGAAACCGTTTCTACATTACAATCTAATAATCGAAGTTCGGGAATACGAATTAAGATACTGTCAAAATCAAATGCTCTTAAGGCACCTGTATCAGCATCTTTAATCATTCCAATAGTCCCTCCTGTATAAATTAATAAGATATTAGGTTTTTGCATCATCTATATTCCGAATATATCTTTTGAATTTTTGGTTGTAATATCTGCTATTGTTTCTTCACTTATTTTGTAAAGTTCGGATAATTTCTCTAATACCTTATTAATATACAAGCTTTCGTTGCGTTTTCCACGATAAGGTTTAGGTGCTAAATAAGGTGAATCTGTTTCTAAAACAATATGCTTTAGATCAATTTGATTGATAAACTGATCAATTTTACCATTCTTAAAAGTAACGACTCCTCCTATTCCCAATTTCATATTATATGATATGGCTTGTTTTGCTTGTTCAAAATTACCTGTAAAACAGTGAAATATTCCATGCAAGTCGTCTGACTTTTCTTGTTCTAAAACCTCAAAAATCTCGTCAAAAGCTTCTCGGCAATGAATAACAATTGGTAGTTTATATTTCTTCGCTAAATTTATCTGATGTCTAAAAGCTTCAACTTGTATATTTAAAGTAGACTTATCCCAATACAAGTCAATACCTATTTCGCCTACTGCATAAAATTCTCTTTTATCCAACTGCTCTTCTACATGTTTTAACTCGTTATTATAATTTTCTTTAACATGTGTTGGATGCAATCCCATCATTAAGAATATATTGTTCGGGAAATCTTTTTCAAGCTTGTACATAGAGTTAGTGTATGAAGAATCTATAGCAGGAATAAAAAAGCGTTTTACGTTGGCATCAATAGCGCGATTAATCATTTCTTCTCTATCCTCATCGAAAAATTCACTATATAAATGTGTATGTGTATCAGTAATTATCATCCTACAAAAGTAATTGTTTGGCGTATTATTCGTTTATTATATTTACACAAAAAATAAAAATGGAAACGTTAAAGGACTTCCTAATCAATAAAGGATACTCAAAGATTAAACTAAAGTTTACAAAAACTAATCATTTTGAAATTGGCGCCTCTATTAATGGTATAAAAGGGCGTTTTATTTTAGACACAGGAGCTTCTAGTAGTTGTGTAGGCTTTGAGGCTATAGAACGTTTCAATTTAAAAGTGAAAGATTCGGAAATAAAGGCTGTTGGAGCTGGCGCATCTAATATGACGACTAAGATTTCTAATTCTAATCATTTAAAAATTGGGAAATGGAAAAAAAATCGTATTGCTTTAATTTTGTTTAATCTTTCTCATGTAAATAATGGCCTTATTAATCATAACGCTGATCCTGTTGATGGCATTATAGGCGCAGATATTTTAAAAAAAGGGAAAGCTATTATAGATTATGAAAAGAAATACCTCTACTTAAGATTAAAAGAAATTTCATTACCTAAAGATTCTTAGTATATTTAGGTTTTAGTAGTATTAATAGCAAAAATGAGCCCAAACATCATCATTGCGGATGACCATCCCTTAATTTTAAAAGGACTAAAAGATTTTTTAGATGAAAAAAATCTTAATGTCATTGCTGTTGCAAAAAATGGTAAAGAAGCCTTAGCACTAATAAAGGCATATTCACCAGACATTGCAATTTTGGATATAAAAATGCCGTTTTATACGGGGCTTGAAATTGCAGAAAAATGCAAAGCAAATAAAATTGCAACAAAAATTGTACTTATAACTTTAGAAAAAGATGAAGAGATTTACATTAAAGCAAAATCTTTAGGTATTTATGGTTATGTTTTAAAGGAATTTGCTTTAGATGAAATAGAGAATTGCATCGCTTCAGTTGTACAAGGTAAATCTTATTTTAGTCCTGAATTATTGAATTTCATTGAGGTTAAAAAAAAGCCTAAACATTTAGAATTATTGACACAACATGAATTTAGAATTGTTGGTTTGATAGTCAACAATAAAACAGCCATTGAGATAGCAGAAATACTTTCAATCTCCCATAGAACAGTTGAAAAGCATAAAAGTAATATTATCAAAAAACTTCAACTTGAAAGAAAGCAAAACAGCTTGTTAATCTGGGCAAAAGAGAACTCAGATTTTTTTAACCAATGTTAATATATGAAAAATACGTAATGTTACGTATATATTGGATTAATATATTTCAGATATTTACCATGTTATTAATTAAGGGTTAATAACGAGCTATTAATTAGTTCTAAGGGGATTACCGAGCCTCGGACATTTGTTCGAGGCTTTTTTTATTAAAAAAATCGGAAAATACGTAGTTCTACGTATAGTATTACATTGTATTTATTCGGAATTTTACATCAGCTATTAATCAATGCCTCAAGTTAAATTACGTAAGAGCTCTGAATTAATTTATAATTCAGAGCTTTTATAAAAATATTTACAGATGGAAAGAATGAAGGATAATACAGCAAAGAGAGACAGACTATTTATAATTTTATTAATTATAAGTTCTGTAATTGTAATTTCGGCGAACATCGCTGTTAATTTCTTTAGTTAATTTTAGTTAGTAACTCTTATTAGTTAGGAGTAGAAAAAGCGCAATTTGTTCAAATTGCGCTTTTTTGATTTTCAAAATCTTATTCTTCTAAAGTTCTAAAGCCTTCATTACATTATTATCCATCAATAGTTCTTCTGGACTTTCTAATGCTTCTTTTACAGCCACTAAGAAACCTACAGATTCTTTACCATCAATAATCCTATGATCATACGATAAAGCCACATACATCATTGGGTGTATTTCAACATTCCCTTCCACTGCTATTGGTCGCTGTATAATATTATGCATCCCTAAAATTCCACTTTGAGGTGGATTAATAATAGGTGTAGACAACATACTACCAAAAACACCACCATTAGAAATGGTAAATGTTCCACCTGTCATTTCATCTACTGTGATTTTTCCATCTCTAGCTCTAATTGCCAGACGCTTTACTTCAGACTCAATACCTCTAAAGGATAAATTTTCTGCATTTCTAATAACTGGAACCATTAATCCTTTTGGGCCAGAAACAGCTATACTAATATCTACAAAATCGTAAGACAACATTTCTTTACCATCGATCATAGAGTTAACTGCTGGATACATTTTTAATGCTCTTACCACTGCTAATGAGAAAAAACTCATAAAACCAAGACTCACTCCGTGCTTTGCCTTAAAGTTTTCTTTATGTACTTTACGTAATTCAAAAATTGGTGTCATATTAACCTCATTAAATGTGGTTAACATCGCTGTTGTATTTTTTGCTTCTACTAAACGCTCAGCAACTTTACGACGTAGCATTGACATTTTACTTCGAGACGTTCCTCGACTTCCTCCAGTTGGTGTGCCCATTGATGGTACAGCATTTACTGCGTCATCTTTTGTGATTCTACCATCTTTACCTGAACCAGAAACCGAACTTGCACTTATACCTTTTTCATCTAAAATCTTTTTAGCAGCAGGACTTGGAGTACCTGTTGCATAAGTTTTAGATACTGACGCTGCTGGTTTTGGATCTTCCATTTTAGGCGCTTCTTTCTTCTTTTCTTCTTTAGCTGCTAGTTCCCCACCATCTGGTTTGGTAGCACTTGTATCAATTAAGCATACAATAGCCCCAACTTCAACCGCATCACCTTCTTCTGCCTTAAGTGTTATAGTTCCACTAGCTTCAGCAGGTAATTCTAAGGTTGCTTTATCACTATCTACCTCAGCAATGGCTTGGTCTTTTTCTACATAATCACCATCTTCTACTAACCATTCCGCAATTTCTACTTCAGTAATCGATTCGCCTGGCGAAGGTACTTTCATTTCTAAAATCATAGGCTTCATTATTTAAGCTCTAATTTGAGTTGTATTATTTTTTTTGTCTTTGGTTGTTTTTGGATTTATCAAAAACGTAATCTATAACTTCTTTATGTCTAATTTTTGAACGCACAGAACTTCCTGCTGCAGGTGCACCATATGGTCGTCTAGTTGCTGCTCTCCAACTTCGAGACTCATTAAAATGCATTAACATATGACTATAAGCACCCATATTTCTTGGTTCTTCTTGTGCCCAAACAACATCTTCTACATTTTTATATTTTTCTATTACGTCTGTCATTGCTTCCACTGGTAATGGAAATAGTTGCTCTAATCTTACCAGTGCTATATCATCTCTATTTAAATTTTCTTGTTCTTCGAGTAAATCATAATAGAACTTACCTGTAACAAATACTAGAGTTTTTACTTTATCTGGTTTAGCAGTTTCATCATCAATAAGCATTTGAAAACTCCCTTTAGCGAACTCATCAACAGATGATACTACCTTAGGATGACGTAACAAACTCTTAGGTGTAAAAACAATTAAAGGCTTTCTAAAATTAGCTTTCATTTGTTTACGTAATAGGTGAAACATATTTGCTGGAGTCGTACAATCTGCAATAAACATATTATCCTTAGCACACATTTGTAAATAACGTTCCATACGACCAGAAGAATGCTCTGCTCCTTGACCTTCATAACCATGTGGCAATAACATTACCAAACCATTCTGAGTTTTCCACTTATCCTCACCAGAGGATATGTATTGGTCTATCATAATTTGAGCTCCATTACTGAAATCACCAAATTGTGCCTCCCAAATAGTTAAGGTATTAGGGCTTGCCATAGCATAACCATAATCAAAACCAACAACGCCATATTCTGATAATAATGAATTATATATATTGAATTGATCTTGCTTTTCAGTAACATTCTTCAATAAAATAATTTCTTCTTCGCTATCCTCTACTTTAACTACAGCATGTCGATGAGAGAATGTACCACGTTCTACATCTTGTCCAGAAATTCTAACATTAAAGCCTTCAGTTAAAAGTGAACCATAAGCCAAATGTTCTCCCATTGCCCAGTCTAATCGATTTTCATCAAACATAGTCTGACGTGATTCTATTAACCTTTGGATTTTACGAATAAACTTTTTGTCTGAAGGAAGGTTAGAAATAACCTTAGTAATATTTTTTAAAACAGTTTTAGATACGGTTGTATCCACTTGTTCCATCATTACACTTTCTGTAACCCTTGTAAGACCTTTCCACTCTTCTTGCATAAAAGCTGTTATCTCCGTTTTATCCTCTTTACGTGAGTCTTCTAAATTCTCTTCTAACTTCTCTTTATACTTAGATTCAATATGTTTTACATAACCTTCCTCAATGATACCTTCTTCTAATAAACGCTGTGCATAAATATCTCTAGGGTTACTATGTTTTGCAATCGCTTTGTATAATAAAGGTTGTGTAAATTTAGGTTCATCACCTTCATTGTGACCATACTTTCTATACCCTAGTAAATCTATAAAAACATCGCGCTTAAACTTCATTCTAAAATGTAGCGCAAAAAGCGCAGCATGCACAACAGCTTCAGCATCATCTGAATTAACATGAAGAACAGGTGATAATGTTACTTTTGCCACATCTGTACAATAAGTACTTGAGCGGCCATCTAAATAGTTCGTTGTAAATCCTATTTGATTATTAACTACAATATGGATAGTTCCATTTGTTTTATAACCATCTAATTTAGCCATCTGCACAACTTCATAAACCAAACCTTGACCAGCAATAGCAGCATCTCCATGCACAACAATTGGAAGTACTTGAGATGGATCTGTAATCTCATCTTTATCTTGCTTCGCTCTTGTAATTCCTTGAACAACCGCGCCGACTGTTTCTAAATGAGAAGGATTCGGAGCTATATTAAGATTGATTTTTTTATTGTTATATGTTTCACGATTACTCGTCCAACCTAAATGATATTTTACATCACCATCAAATACTTTTTCCTCATAATCTTTACCATCAAATTCGCTAAAAATATCTTTAGCAGACTTCCCAAAAATATTAGTCAATGTACTGAGTCGACCTCTATGAGCCATGCCCATAACAAACTCTTTTACACCTTCGTCCGCTGCTTTTTCTATAATAGCATCAACTGCAGGAATTAAAGATTCATTCCCTTCTAAAGAAAAACGTTTCTGACCAACATACTTTGTGTGGAGAAAAGATTCAAAAGCAACAGCTTGATTTAATTTCTTTAAAATATATTTCTTTTCGTCTGAAGTAAATTTAGTGTGATTATCATTGACATTTAGTTTATCCTGAATCCATTGAATTTCTTCGGGTTTGCGAATATACATGTACTCTACACCTATAGAATCGCAATAAATATTTTCCAAATGATCGATTATACTTTGCAATGATGCTGACCCTAAACCTAGGATTTCACCAGCAGAAAATGTAGAGTTTAAATCACTTTTAGATAAGCCAAAATTTTCAATTTCTAGTGTTGGCGCATATTGACGTCTTGCTCTAACTGGATTTGTTTTCGTAAATAAATGCCCTCTAATTCTATAACCATCAATTAGCTTTAAAACCTGAAATTCTTTTTGAAGTTGTTCTGGTATCTGAGTTGATACACCTTCAATAATTTCACCTTCCATTCCATAACTTTCTGAACCAAAATCGTAACCTTGGAAAAAGGCACGCCAACTTGGTTCTACAGAATCAGGATTTTCTAGGTATTGTTCGTATAAGTCAGCAAAATATGCTGTATGTGCTGCGTTGAGAAAGGAATATTTATCCATTACTTTTTATGAGACGTTGTCGTTTCAACAAAATTTATTCAAAAATACAACTTTTACTAAATATAGCTTTGGTTTTATTATATTTATAACAAGTAAGAAAGAACAATTTTAGATATGACAAATTTTAACTCAATTGGCTTAAAAAAAACTATTAGAATTACAGTTTTTACCTGCTTTTTTATGATATTTTCATTTTCTCAAGATAATAAAACTAAAGATGATAGTTTTTGGAAGAATGTACAATATGGAGGTGGAATAGGATTAAACTTTGGTGATGGCTTTTTTAGTGGAGCATTAGCTCCAAACGCAATTTATAGATTTAATACCTATGTATCTGCTGGTGTAGGTCTAAATTTTCAATATAGCTCACAGCGCGATGTTTTTAAATCTACGGTTTTAGGTGCCAGTGCCATTGGGCTTTTTAATCCTTACAGAGATTTACAGGTATCCACTGAATTTGAACAATTACACGTTAGCAGAAATTTTGATGAACAATTTGTAAGTAATGTCGATGATGACTATTGGTATCCTGCTTTATTTTTAGGCTTGGGTTACAGAAGCGGTAACATAACTTTTGGTGTTAGATATGATGTATTGTATGATGAAGAGAAGAGTATTCAGAACCAAGCTTGGATGCCTTTTGTTAGATTTTGGTTTTAATTTCGTTTAACTACCAAAAATATTATGAATACTTAGCCTTGTACCAAACCTTTTGCCACTCTCTTTGAAGAATTAAGAACGTAACATCTTCAGATAATTTGAAGATATCATCACCATCTAGAGTTCTTATTTTTAACTCTGAAATATCAACTTGGTATAATAAATTGAGATATTCAGAAAATTTATTCTCAATGAGATAATAAACCGTTTCTTGTAAGACTAATTTTAAACTTGTGGGAAGCGTTTCCACATCTAATTCTAAATCGATGTTAGAAAATACAAAATCTTTGTTCAGCTGGGTTATCAGCTTCTTGTACAAATTTAAATTGTTTGCTTCTTCTATTAAACTTTCAAAATTAGAAGGTAACACCATTATACGCGCCTATTCATTAATTGTTCTCCAAACAATCTAAGCAACTGCTTTTTATCTTCAGAAACGTTCAAGCCTTCTAAAACCTTAAATGCTTTCGTAGTATAATGTTTCACAGCTATCTGAGTAGTTTCTGAGGCTCCAGAATTGTTAAATAAATCTTTAACAATTTTTACTTTGGTTTCATCTGAAATTGAATTATCTGACATTGTATTAACTAAACTAGATTGCTCACTTGCAGAACCTAGTTCTAAGGTTTTGAGATACAAATACGTCTTTTTATTTTCTATAATATCTCCTCCTACTTGTTTTCCGAAAGTTTCTGGGTTTCCGAAAGCATCCAAATAATCGTCTTGTAATTGAAACGCAACACCTAAGTAACGACCAAAATCATAAATAGCCTTTTGATCTTCGCTTGAAGCTTTAGCTACTATTGCTCCCATTTTCATAGCAGCACCAACTAAAACAGCAGTTTTATACTCAATCATTTTTAAATACTCTTGTATAGTTACATCATTGCGTGTTTCAAAATCCACATCATATTGCTGTCCCTCGCAAACTTCTAAAGCCGTTTTACCAAATAATTTTGCCAATGCCTGAAACGTATTTGGCTCATAATTTTCAAAAAGTTGATACGCTAAAATTAGCATCGCATCTCCAGAAAGGATTCCCGTATTTACATCCCATTTTTCATGAACAGTTTCTTTTCCACGTCGCAAAGGTGCATCGTCCATGATATCATCATGAACTAAAGAAAAATTATGGAATACCTCAACCGACAATGCTGCATTCATAGCCTCAGCAGCTTCCTCACCAAAAACCTCAGCAGTCATTAAGGTTAAAACTGGTCTCAATCTTTTTCCACCAAGTCTTAGAATATAATTAATGGGAGTATAAAGATTCTTTGGTTCTTTATCAACAGTAAAATCCTCTAAATAACTAATAAAAGATTTTTGATAAGCTTCAATGTTTCGCATAGTACAAAAATAATGCTTTCAACATATTTTAAGGTAATGTTACTTATGTTAAATAATTATTAAAACTTAGGAAACTTTTTTTGTTTTTAAAGTTTCCATACTTACATTTGCGGCCAAATTATGAAAGAAAAAATAATTCTTAAGTCAACTGAGCTATTTTTAAATCTTGGATTTAAGAGCGTTACTATGGATGATATTGCCAGTGAAATGGGGATTTCTAAAAAAACCATATACGTTCATTTTCCAAATAAAACAAAGCTTGTTGAAGTTACTACAATGCATTTATTTGAGTTAATATCTCATGGCATTGATTGTATTTGTGCATTAGACAAAAATCCAATTGAAGAGCTTTATGATATTAAGCGCTTTGTAATGGATCATTTAAAAGGTGAGAAATCTTCGCCTCAATATCAACTTAAAAAATACTATCCAAAAATATATACTTCGCTTAAACAAAAGCAATTTGAAGTAATGCACGAATGTGTCAACGAGAACTTAAGTCGAGGAATTAATCAAGGTTTATATAGAGATACCATAAATATTGAGTTTATAACTCGTATTTATTTCAATTCTATGCTAGCTATAAAAGACACAGACTTGTTTCCTCTAAAAATATTCTCAATGAATATGTTAATGGAAAATTATTTAGAATATCACTTAAGAGGTATTTGTACTGAAAAGGGTATTAAAATATTAAATCAATTTATAACAAATAAACAATCTTAACTTATGAGACAAACGCTCATATTATTACTAAGCTTTCTAATCACTTTCTCTGTGTTTGCACAGGATGATAAAAGAAGTTTTACACTCCAAGAAGCTATTGACTATGCCTTGGAGAATAACAGAAACATAAAAATCGCAGATTTAAATATTCTCGCGGCTGAAGAACAAGTTTGGGAAACAACCGCAAGAGGTTTACCACAAATTAATGCGGCTGTAGATTATTCAATCAACATTAAAACACCTTTTAACACTGATGATCTGCAAGAAGGAGATCCATTCTTGTTTTTATTTCCAAAACATAATTTAACACCTAGTGTTACATTAAATCAACTATTGTTCGATGGTGGATATATCGTAGGACTACAATCTAATAAAGTGTTTCTAGAAATTTCTCAAAACGCTAAAGATAAGACTACAAACCAAATTGAAAATTCAGTAGTGAATGCATACAACAATGCTTTATTAACTAAAGAGAGTATTGAAATAACAAAAGATAACATTAGCATTCTAAAGTCTAATTTAAATGAGACGACTAAAATTTTTGAAAATGGTCTTACTGAAGAAGAAGACGTTGAACAATTACAACTAACACTTTCTAGCTTAGAAATAAGTCTAAAAAACTTAGAGACACTTTACGACATTTCTAAAGGTTATGTGAAAATATTATTAGGTATAGACCCAAATGATTCTATCAATTTAACTGATACATTAGATAATTTAATTGTACAAAATATTTCATTAGATCTTATAGTTAGCGAACACTCAGTAACAGATAACATAGATTATAAAATTGCTGAGAATGAGACCACAACCAAACAACTTGAATATAAATTAGAAAAGTCTGAAAGATTACCAAAGCTTAATGCTTTTGTTACTTCAAATTATCTAGGTTACAGTGATAGTGCCTCTAATTACTTTAAAAAAGAACAAGATTGGTTATTTACTACAGTTGGCGGATTTAAATTAACCTTACCTATTTTTAGCTCATTTGGTGGTAAAGCCAAAAGAGAAAAAGCAAAAATTGAATGGGATATTGCCAAAAACAATCTAATAATAAAAAAAACGAATTAGAATTAGAATATAGAAATGTAAAAAACGAATACAATCTAGCCATTGAAACTTATGCTAACAAACAAAAAAACTTAACATTGGCAGAAAAGATAGAACGTAAAAACACTATTAAATTTAAGGAAGGGATTTCTAGTAGTTTTGAATTAAGACAAGCTCAAACCCAGCTGTACTCAAGTCAGCAAGAATATCTCCAAGCTATAATTGATGTTATCAATAAAAAAGCCGAATTAAAGAATTTATTAAACATACAAAAATAACCACCATGAAATATTTATATATAACACTACTTAGTGCCATTTTATTTACCTCTTGTGGAGATAAAAAACAATCTGTTGAATCCGTTATTGAAACCGATAACTTGGAAAATATTAGATTAATAAGAGCAGAAGTTGTTTCCAAACAGAAAGAGATTGCTGAGCAATTAAAACAACTAGACGAAAGAATTGCTGTATTAGATACAACTAAGAAAATTCCTTTAATTACGACATTTACTGCTAAGCTAAATGTGTTTAATCACTTTTTAGAATTACAAGGTAATGTAAGTACAAAAAATAACTTGGTAGTATTTCCAGAATATTCAGGTGTTTTGACACGTGTTTATGTAAAAGAAGGCCAGAACGTAGTTAAGGGGCAAACACTTGCAAAAATTGATGATGGTGGTATGAGTCAGCAATTAGCTCAAGCAGAAATTCAAGTAAATTTAGCTAAAACTACTTTTGAGCGTCAAGCGCGTCTTTGGGACCAAAAGATAGGAAGTGAGATGCAATACTTACAAGCTAAATCTTCATTTGAAGCACAAGAGCAAGCCGTTAACCAAATTAAACAACAGATTGGAAAAACCATAGTTAGAGCTCCTTTTACTGGTACAATTGATGATATTATTACTGAGCAAGGAAGTGTTGTGGGAGCTGGTCAATCACAGTTAATGCGTATTGTAAATTTAAACAATATGTACATTGAAACTGATGTCCCAGAACGTTACATTACAAGTGTTGTGAAAAATAAAAATGTTGAAGTTATTTTTCCAATTTTAGGCAAAATAATCAATGCAAAAGTTAGACAAGCTGGTGATTTTATAAATCCTGCCAACAGAACCTTTAAAGTAGAAGTTGCAGTACCAAATATGGATAGAACAATAAAACCTAATCTTACTGCTAAGCTTAAAATAAACGACTACACTAATGAAGAAGCTATTTTAATTCCGCAAAGTATTATTTCAGAAAATGCTGATGGTGAACAGTATATTTATGTAATCACTGACAAAGCAGATAACATTGCAAAAGCTAAACGTGTAATCATTAAGACTGGTAAAACTGAAGGTAATTATATAGAGGTTCTTTCTGGTTTAGAAAATGGAAATGAAATTATTGATGAAGGTGCTCGAAGTGTTAAGGATGGACAAGAAGTAAAAATTCTTGTTGTAGAATAATAAAAATCTTAAAGACAATTAATCATGACTGAAAATAAAAAGAAAAACGTCTTCAAAGAATTTGGTTTATCATCTTGGGCAATCGAAAACAAAACCACGATGTATGTACTCATTGCCTTGATTTTGTTTTTAGGAGCTTCAGCATATTTAAGTATGCCAAGAGAGAACTTCCCTGAAATTAAAGAAACTAAAATTTATATTAGTTCTGTATATCCTGGTAATACAGCTGAAGACATTGAAAAACTTATAACTGACCCAATTGAGGATAAAATAAAAACCGTAAGTAATGTTATAGAAATCACTTCAACATCTCAAGAAGATTATTCAATAATAATTGTTGAATTTGATGAAAATATTAGTGTTGAAGCGGCAAAGCAGAAAATAAAAGATGAAGTGGATTCTGAAACTTCAGGTGAAGATTGGCCAACATTTAATGGTGCCAAAGTAGAACCAAATATTTTCGACTTAAGTATGTCCGAAGAAATTCCTATACTAAATATTAATATTTCGGGAGATTACCCAGTTGACAAGCTAAAATTTTATGGGGAATACCTAGAAGATAAAATAGAAAGTCTTCAAGAGATTAAAGCTGTGGATATAAGAGGTGCTCAAGATAAAGAAGTTGAAGTCGCAGTTGATATCTATAAAATGATGGCTTCTCAAGTGAGCTTTAATGATATAACTGGAGCTATAAGTAATGAAAACATGACTATGTCTGCAGGTAATTTAATTACAAGCGGACAAAGGAGAACTATTAGAGTTATTGGTGAAATAGATTCCCCTTCTGAGCTAGAGAACTTTGTTGTAAAATCTGAAAATGGAGATGCTATTTACCTAAAAGATATAGCTACAGTGACATTTAAAGATGAAGATCAGACTACTTACGCACGTGAGTTTGGCGCACCAGTTGTGATGCTAGATGTTAAAAAAAGATCCGGTAAAAACATGGTTGCCGCTGCAGACCAAATAAAAATTATTGTAGAGGATGCAAAAGAAAACTACTTCCCTACCGATTTAGTAGTTACTGTATCAAATGATCAATCTGCAAAAACGATTGGTCAAGTAGATGATTTAGTAAACAATATCATTTTTGGTATTATTCTAGTTGTTACAGTTTTAATGTTCTTCCTTGGGTTTAAAAACGCCTTATTTGTTGGGTTTGCTATACCAATGTCAATGTTTATGTCACTAATGATATTAAATATGTTAGGCTACACTATGAATACCATGATTCTTTTCGGATTAATTATGGGATTAGGTATGCTTGTAGATAATGGCATTGTAGTTGTTGAAAATGTGTATCGTCTCATGGACCAGGAAGGTATGAGTCGTATGGAAGCAGCAAAAAAAGGAATTGGTGAAATTGCATTTCCTATTATAATTTCTACAGCAACAACAGTTGCAGCTTTTATTCCTTTAGGTTTATGGCCGGGTGTTATGGGACAATTTATGATTTACTTCCCAATTACATTATCTGTAGTATTAGGATCTTCTTTATTTGTCGCCATCTTTTTTAATTCAGTACTAGTTTCTAGATATATGACGACTGAGGATAAAGAAATGCCAATAAGGAATATGGTAATTATTTCAGCAATATTAGTAGGTGTTGGACTTCTTATTATAATTTTTGGTGGAGCTTATCGTGCTTTAGGGTCTGTTATGATTGTTACAGCAATTTTACTTTGGGCTTATCGCTTATTTTTACGTAGTTGGTCTAATGGGTTTCAAAATAAGATATTACCACGTTGGGAACGTTTTTATGAAAAAGTATTACGTGGTGCTTTAAAAGGTAGAAAACCTGCAGCAATAACAATTGGCACTGTTATTTTGTTATTTATTGCTTTTATTGGATTTGGAGCTTCAGTAAGAAGTCAAAGAACAAAGGTTGAGTTTTTCCCAGATAATACACCAAATCAGATTGTAGTCTATATAGAATATCCTGAAGGTACAGACATAAAAAAGACTAATGCTATTACCAAAGATATTGAGCAACGCGTTTACAATATCATAAATCAAAGCACATATAAAAACGACGATTATAATTTTATGACAGAGAGTGCTGTATCTCAAGTCGGTGAGGGTGCTGGTAATCCACAAACTGATGGTGGTTCTGCAGCAGAAATGCCTCATCGTGGTAAAATTACTGCAACGATGCGTGAGTTTAAATATAGAGAAGGTGAAGACAGTAAGCAGCTTTATAGAGAAGTCCAGGAAGGTCTTAAAGGTATTTATCCTGGTGTAACTATTTCTGTTGAAAAAGATCCTGTAGGACCACCAGCTGGTGCACCTATTAACCTCGAATTAAAAGGTGAAGACTATGCTGAGTTAATTAATACTGCTGAAAAAATGCGCGATTATATTAACTCTAAAAACATTCCTGGAATAGATGAATTAAAAATAGATGTTAATCGTTCTAAACCTTCAATGCAGGTTATTGTTGATAGAGAAAAAGCTGGTGAGTTAGGTGTTTCTGCTGGACAAGTTGGTCAACAGTTACGTAATTCTGTATTTGGTGCCAAAGCAGGAATCTACAAAGAAGCCGGTGAAGATTACGATATTTATGTACGCTTTAATGAAGAAAACCGCTATAACAAAAGCGCGCTTTTTAATCAGAAAATTACGTTTAGAGATATGGCAAGTGGGCAGATTCGAGAAATACCTGTTTCAGCCGTTGCAAAACAAACAAATGCTTCTGGTTTTAGTGCAATAAAACATCGTAAGACTAAACGTGTTGTTACATTATATTCTGCATTAGCTCCTGGTTTTACTGATGCTGCTGCTGTTGTTTCTGTAGTTCAAAACGAGATGCAAAATTTTAAAGAGCAACCAAAAACAGTAAGCGTAGATTATACTGGGCAAATTGAAGAACAAGAAAAGCAAATGTTGTTTTTAATGGGAGCCTTTTTTACTGGTTTAGGATTAATCTTCTTCATTTTAATTTTTCAATTCAATTCTGTATCAAAACCTGGTATTATTATGCTAGCCATATTTCTAAGTTTAATTGGTGTATTTGGAGGTATTGTAGCTACTGGAAGTGCTTTTGTTATTATGATGACCATGATGGGAATTATTTCCTTAGCAGGAATTGTTGTAAATAATGGTGTTGTACTTCTAGATTACACACAATTATTAATAGACAGGAAAAAAGTAGAACTAGACCTTGATGGTAACGATTATTTAGCTAAAGACGATTTACTCGATGCTATTATTAAAGGTGGTAAAGCACGTTTAAGACCTGTACTTCTAACCGCAATAACAACAATTTTAGGGTTAATCCCACTTGCAACGGGTTTAAACATTAACTTCTTTACATTGTTCAGTGAATTTAATGCTAACATTTATATTGGTGGTGATAACGTTATTTTTTGGGGACCATTGGCATGGACTGTAATTTATGGTTTATTTATAGCAACATTCTTAACCTTAATTGTAGTTCCTATTTTATTCTACTTAATTACATCATTTAAGATGTGGCTTAAAAGACCTAAAAATAGTGCTGCTCTAGAAGTCATTCCTCAAGAAATATAAGACTATACAAAAACAGAAAACAATCAGCTTTTAATTTAGAGAACCTTATTTTAGAGAATTAGCAAAATTTTATTAAAAGCTACAAAAGCCTCAACAAATGTTGAGGCTTTTCATTTTTATAATCATTTATCTTCCTTAAATTTGCACGATTAAAATTTCATTATGTATAGAAGTCATAATTGTGGCGAATTAAGAGCTAACCATAACAATAGAGAAGTAACACTTTCTGGTTGGGTACAAGGGATTAGAGATAAAGGGTTTATGATTTACTTAGATCTTAGAGATCGTTATGGTATTACTCAATTATATTTTGACGAAGAACGCACGTCCAAAGATTTAATGGAGAAAGGGCAAAAGCTAAGACGTGAATTTGTAATTCAGGTCAAAGGAACTGTGATAGAACGTGCTTCAAAGAATCCAAACATTCCAACCGGAGATATAGAAGTTTTAGTTTCTGAACTTACTATTTTAAATGCCTCTTTGGTTCCACCTTTTACAATCGAAGATAATACTGATGGTGGTGATGATCTTCGTATGAAGTATCGCTACCTAGATATTCGTCGTAATCCTGTAAAAGAAAGCTTAATCTTTAGAGCAAAAGTGACTCAAGAAGTTAGAAACTATCTATCTGGAGATGGTTTCATAGAAGTTGAAACACCCTATTTAATTAAATCTACACCAGAAGGAGCACGTGATTTTGTCGTGCCTTCTCGCATGAATGAAGGTGAGTTTTACGCACTTCCTCAATCACCTCAAACTTTTAAGCAATTGCTTATGGTTGGTGGTATGGATAAATACTTTCAGATTGTAAAGTGTTTTAGAGATGAGGATTTACGTGCCGATAGACAACCAGAATTCACACAAATAGATTGTGAAATGGCATTTGTAGAACAGGAAGATATTTTAAATGTTTTTGAGGGTTTAACGCGTCATTTACTAAAAGAAGTGAATAGTGTTGAAGTAGAAAAATTCCCTAGAATGCTATATGACGATGCCATGCGTTTGTATGGAAATGACAAACCAGATATTCGTTTTGGTATGGAATTCGGTGAGCTTAACGCTGTGGCGCAACACAAAGATTTCAATGTTTTTAATAATGCCGAATTAGTTGTTGGTATTGCAGTACCAGGTGGAAATTCTTACACTCGAAAAGAAATTGATAAACTCATTGATTGGGTAAAGCGTCCACAAGTTGGTGCTTTAGGCATGGTTTATTCTCGTTGTAATGATGATGGAAGCTATAAATCTTCAGTAGATAAATTTTACGATCAAGAAGATTTAGCAAAATGGGCAGAAGTTACTGGAGCAAAACCTGGCGATTTAGTTTGTGTTTTATCTGGAGATACGAATAAAGTAAGAGCGCAATTAAGTGCATTACGTATGGAACTAGCTGAACGCTTAGGCTTAAGAGATCCTAAAGTATTCGCTCCGCTTTGGGTGATTGATTTCCCTCTATTAGAATTAGATGAAGAAACAGGACATTACCATGCGATGCATCATCCATTCACATCACCAAAACCTGGGCAAATAGAATTATTAGATACTAAACCAGGCGACGTAAAAGCTAATGCATACGATTTAGTTTTAAATGGTAACGAAATTGGTGGTGGATCTATTAGAATCCACGATAAAGCGACTCAAGCCATTATGTTGAAACATTTAGGCTTCTCTAAAGAAGAAGCAAGAGCACAGTTCGGTTTCTTAATGGATGCTTTTGAATATGGTGCACCTCCTCATGGCGGTTTGGCTTTTGGTTTAGATCGATTGGTTGCAATTTTGGGAGGCCAAGAAACTATTAGAGATTTTATAGCCTTCCCAAAAAACAACTCTGGTCGAGACGTAATGATTGATGCACCTGCACCAATTGATGATGAACAACTAAAAGAGTTGAGTTTAAAACTCAATTTAAAATCATAAATAATTAAATCCTGCTTCTTGCAGGATTTTTTATTAGCTTTAAAGAATGCCAACTAAATCCAACTTTTTTAAACGCTTACTCATTTGGAGATACAAACACATCTCTGAAAAGAACTTTGTGTTTTTATTAAGCTTGGTAATTGGACTATTAGCAGGAATCGTTTCTGTAACTATAAAAAATATCACTTTTGCTCTACAGGCTGTACTAGAAAAAGGAATAATACTTTCTGAAAACAGCATCTACTTTATACTACCAATTATTGGAATTTTACTTGTGTATTTGTTTGTGAAGTACATCTCAAAAAAACCTAGCGGACACGCTATTCCATCTCTATTATATTCTTTATCGAAAAGAGATGGTCTTGTAGATAAGAAAAACATATATCTACCACTTATTACGGCTCCATTAACTGTTGGTTTTGGTGGTTCTGTTGGATTGTTAGGGCCGGCTATTTTATCGGCTTCAGCTATAAGCTCTAACTTAGGAAGACTACTCCATATTGATAGGAAAACACGAAGTTTACTTATAGCCTGTGCATCTGCAGGTGCAATTGCATCAATCTTTAAATCACCGATTGCTGCAGTGATTTTTGCTATTGAGATCTTTAGTTTAGACTTAACGTTTGCATCATTATTACCGCTTTTAATTGCTTCCGTTTCTTCTGTAATAACTTCATATTTTTTCTTGGGAGATAGTGTACTTTTCGATTTTAATGTAGCTGATAAATTTGCCATCAAAGACACATTATTTTATATCCTCTTAGGAATAGGAACTGGAATAGCATCTATTTATTTTTCTAAAATATACTTCGGAATAACTTCATTTTTTAATCGATTTAAATCCGCACGACATAAATTAATAATTGGTGGTTTAGCTATTGGTGTGATGTTGTTTTTTATTCCACCACTCTATGGTGAAGGCTTTGGCTTCATAAATAATTTAATGCTTGGTAACGATATTGAAGCTCTTGGCAATACACCTTTTGACACCCATTTAGATAATATATGGATTGTCATTGGTTTGCTATTTGGTATTACAATTTTCAAAGCTATAGCCATGACTACAACCTTTGCTGCTGGTGGAACTGGTGGAATTATAATTCCGACTTTAGTAATGGGAAGTGCTTTAGGAAATGTTGTTGCTAAGGTGATTAATAATTGTGGACTAGGTTTTTCAGTATCCGAAGCAAATTTTACACTTATAGGAATGGCAGGTCTTATTGCTGGTGTACTTCACGCCCCTTTAACTGCGATTTTTTTAATTGCCGAAATAACTGGAGGCTACGAATTGTTTGTCCCTCTAATGATCACCGCATCAATGTCTTTTATTATTAACAAAAATGGTTTAGACCATACTATTTATACAAAAGAATTACTCGAAAAAGGCGCGTTACTTACTCAAGATAAAGACAAAAGTGTTTTGACCTTAATGAGGTTAGATTCAGTGATTGAGCAGAATTTCATTCAATTACATCCAGAAATGTCTCTTGGAGATATGCTAAAAAATGGGGTTTCAAAATCCAGTAGAAATTTATTCCCAGTTACAGATACTGACGAAAGTTTAGTTGGTATTATCCTACTTGACGATATTAGAACAGTAATGTTTGATCAGTCTTTATATAATTCGACAACGGTTGAAACTTTTATGCACAAGCCGCCAGATTATATTAATTATAAGGACGATTCTATGGAAGTTGTGATGAAAAAATTTCAAACTTCTGGTGCTTGGAATTTGCCCGTTATTAAAGATAATAAGTATCACGGTTTTGTATCTAAATCTAAATTATTGACCGCTTATCGTCGCGAATTAATTAATTTTACATCTTAATGAAACCTATAAAAATTATAACATTAATTGCTTTCCTAGT
Source organism: Winogradskyella sp. PG-2 (assembly GCF_000828715.1). Lineage (NCBI taxonomy): Bacteria > Pseudomonadati > Bacteroidota > Flavobacteriia > Flavobacteriales > Flavobacteriaceae > Winogradskyella > Winogradskyella sp. PG-2. The sequence continues at coordinate 1,113,159 of NZ_AP014583.1, forward strand.
ATCTCTAGGAAGTATTATTTGTGGATTAAGTTTAGATTTAGACTATTCAGAAAAATTAATTGGATTTGGTGTTGTAGGTCTATTCTTAGTCGTTTTTCCATTATTCTCTTATTACAGATGGAAGGATAAAGACGTTAAAGATTATATGCTTACAAAAGAAAATCTTGATAAAATGCGCGAAAATCAAAAGCGATAATTCATTTTTATCGTTTTTCTACATATTTCTTCGTTCATTGCCAAGCCCCTTGTTAACAAGGGTTCATGTAAATTATACCGAACTTTTTTTAACCTATTAATTCTCAGTATTTTAAAATAAAACAATTTATTAACATTAGCATTGATTAATATTCTATCTTTGCACTTTAATTTTTATTTATATTATAATGACTGGAACAGTTAAATTTTTTAATGATTCAAAAGGATTTGGATTCATTACCAACGAAGAAACAGGAAAAGACATCTTTGTACACGTATCAAACCTTAATGGTCTAGAATTACGTGAAGGAGACAACGTAGAGTACACAGAAGAAGAAGGAAGAAAAGGAATGGTAGCTGCAAATGTGCAGGTACTATAAGTATATATCTTACAAGTTTCAAACGCTCAACCAATCGGTTGAGCGTTTTTTTTTATACTTAATTTAAATTACGCTTCTCAATAAAAAAGCGCTTCATTAATTCTGAAGCTTCATCTGCTAAAATTCCACTCACAACTTTTGTCTTAGGGTGTAATTTAGTTCCTAATGCTTTAAATCCACGTTGTTCATCTGAAGCAGCGAAAACTATTTTAGCAATCTGACTCCAATACAAAGCACCAGCACACATTTGGCAAGGTTCTAAGGTTACATAAAGTGTACAATTACTTAAATATTTTCCGCCTAAAAAGTTAGCTGCCGAAGTAATTGCTTGCATTTCAGCATGTGCAGTCACATCATTTAATAATTCTGTAAGATTGTGTGTTCTTGCTATAATACGATCTTCAACAACTATAACAGCACCAACTGGGATTTCCCCTTTTTCATAAGCAACTTCAGCTTCTTGAAGTGCCTTTCGCATAAAGTATGTGTCATCAAAAGGATTAATCATAAATAGGCAATGGCATTCTAGTTTTTAATAATCTTTTCGTTATAATTAAAATTATCCCCTTTGATATTCAAAACGTACAATCCAGATTGTAATTGATTTGTATTTACAGTAATCACATTGAATAATTCTTTTCTCATTTCAAGAACAACGCGACCATTAATATCTACTAAAGTAATTGTTACATTACCTAAATTCTTCGTTGTAGAAATTGATAATTCTGTTTTCGTAGGATTAGGATATATAGTTAAATTATCATTAGAAAATTCTTCAGTACTTAATAGAGCAGAACAGTTTTCCAATGAAGGATCTGTACTAGGAGGCACAGAAAAATCCTCTACTTGATCACTCCTTAGATTGGTATTTCCTTGTTCAGCATTAAGCCCTAGACCACGAGCAGCAAAAATTTCCCAAATTATACATTGATCCACACCTCCTGTTGTTGCCATATCTGCAGCTAAAAGTGCGTCTCTACCATCTACAAAACCAGGACTACATGGTTGCAACTTAAGACCATCAATAACTAATTTCATAATCTTGTTATTACCGCCATTACCATTATACATATCAGCACTAAATCCATATTTCTCAATATATGCCCATGTCAAATCCCATAATATAGTTGCCCATACAAACCCAATACCATGTGGTTGAGCAAGTGTATTAGAAGCTTGGTAAGTAAATCCATTACTAACTAAGTTTGTGCTGTAAGGTGCTGGACGTATACCACCACCAGAAACTGGTTGGCTTATAGCAAATGTTCCTATACCTCTTGCATCATCTGGAAGATCTGTTGCCTTTAAGGTTACCATTAATCCAAACCAATCAGACCAGCCTTCACCCATTTGGTCAGCATTAGAAAGACAACCTGCTGCACCTGGACCTCCAGTTAATCGATTTGAAATACCATGACCATATTCGTGAGCAATAATTCCATTATCAAAATCGCCATCAATAAAATCTGTTAAATCTGGCCCTAATAAACTAGCAGTAATAGCTTCACCATTAATAAGTGCTGTAATAAGTGCTTCACCTGTACCTTGAGGAAGCATTATTGATGGTATCGTTACTGAATCTCCTACAGCACCAGCTCCCATTATAATAGCATCTCCTGGTTCATTATTAACAACAATTGCAGCAATGGCTCCTGCGTTTTCTACAGCTAATACTTTCACCCCAAACTCACATGATCCACGTCTTAATACAGCAATGTTACCATTAAGAAATGGTGTATTCATAATTGTTTGACAAGCGTCATATATATCAGTTCCAGAATCCGTTGCTAAGACTAAACTCGAAGTAATTGGTGTTATTGAAGATAATTGTTCTCCAAATGCAGCACCAACACCATTGTAAGTACCAGCTAAACTTCCATTTTCTATGGTAACTCTTTCAGAAGAATCACCACCTGGAGGAGACCATAAAAACATCTGCATTCTTGGACTAAATCCATCAGGTGGTGTTCCAAAATTAGCATTATTAAAACCACTACCATCTTGAGCATCAGCAAAAACAAAATCATTTCCAACACCTAAGTTACTATAATTTGTAGTTTGAAAGTTTCCCGAACTCTCATCAAAACCATGTTGAAACCAAATATCATGCATCATGTTATTTAGGTAAAACAAATTGGTAATTGCTGCCGATTGGTAATCTAATGGAGACAAATTAAAGTCTAACGGATAGTCAAAGTTTAATGTTGCCGTTCCATCTGGTGCGAAACTAAATCTAGAATTATTTCCTTCTACATCATCTTTAGCCCAAACATTATTTCCTCGTGTAATTGTGTAATCAGCTCCAGCAATTCCATCATCGTCATGCCATCCAAAAGGTGATGCTGCAAGACTTGCAGGTTCTGTAACTATTTCTCTCGAACCATGATTTGGACTTTCTAAAGGAAGTGGGAATACATTATAAATAGAACCATCTACCAAAAATGAACTAGGTGTCGTCACTAAATTATTAAAATCTAATTGACTTGGATGCTCTGCGTGGTTATGTTCTTTATCAAAAGTACAGGTTAAAATTAAATCATTAAACTCAATCATTTCATTACTTAAAGCATCTATTCTAATACTCCACCAATGTTCTTTATCATATATAATAAAATCCCAAGCTAAATATAATGCTTCCTCTTTCTCTACATAAACCAATTCTACCTGAATATTTTCAGCTGAAATTGCAACATCAGAGAATACATAGCGATTAGCATTATGCTCTAACTCCTCAATATTTTGTGCGCTTCCAAGTTCTAATTGAAATACAGCCTTCTGAATAGCCGAAACAGGAGAAAACGAAGGTGCTGTAGCATTAATTTTACTAGACAGATTATTAAGAAACCTATTAGCATAATAAAAGACCTTTCCTTCCTTAACAGCAACACTAGAAATTGCATTATAAATTCTTACACCTTGATGAGTTTGGTTAATATAGACTTGAGTTAAATCTGTATTCTGAGAATAATACTCATCAGTCACAATAAACTGCTCAATATCTCCATCTTTAAAATCATATTTAGATTTATGGTCTTTTAGATAATTGAAAATGAGTTCCCCGTTTTCTGAAGATTGAGAATTACTTTGACTGAATAGGCTCGAAGTTGGTATTACCATTAAAAGTAATACCAAGCATAAATAATTTTTTATCATAGCTTTAAGTGATGGTTTAACCTTAAGTCTTAAAAACAAACAAGAACTTACGGTATATTTTCTTTTTATCAAAAATAAGAAATCATAAAGGATATTTAAAATTGAATCCATATTTCACAATAAACGGCGAAATTTGATGCTTTTATGCAAAGCTGTTAATTATGAAGACTAAATACTCACTCTCAATTCCAAAACCATGTCATGAAGATTGGTCTAAAATGACTCCAAACGAAAAAGGAAAATTCTGCCAATCTTGTTCTAAAACTGTAGTGGATTTTACTAAAATGGAAGTTGATGAAATTCAAGATTATATCCATCGTAATAAAGACCAACGCATATGCGGACATATTAAACAGAGTCAACTAAATGCTATTAATTTAAGAATTCCTGAAACGGTCTTTAAAAAGACTTTGAGTTTTCATAGGTTATTTCTTTTGGCTTTGCTCTTAGCAATGGGCACAACTTTATTAAACTGCTCTGATAACAAAGGAAGAAAACAAAAGATTAGCAACATTGAAATTGTAGAAACCAATCAAAAATTTGTTGATACCATTTCAAAAAAATGTACAATAATAGAAGTTAAACCTGATTCAATAAAATCTAAAATAAAACCACCTGTTAAACCAAAAATTAAGGACGAGGAAATAATTGAAGGCTTTATAATAACTGGAGATATTGTTGAAGTAGAAGGAGCGTTAGAAATTACACCTCATCTAAATAAACAACCTTACTCTTATAACTTTGTAGATCAAAAGCCAAAATTCTTAAACACACCAGCTAATTTATCTAAAGACGATGAAAGTGTTTATTTCCAAAAAGAGATTTCTAACATTATAAATGAAAATTTTAAAGTCGAACAAGATAATTTAGGCTTAAAAGGAAAGCAACGCATTTATTGCCAATTTGAAATAAATGAAAATGGTGTTTTGGAAAACCTAGAAATAAGAGGACCTCATCCAAGTTTTGAAAATGAAGCTAAACGCGTTTTTAAATTATTCTCAAAATTTATTCCAGCTAGGCATAATGGTGAAAATGTTTCTGTTGAGTATACTTTACCTATTGTTTTTGTAATCGAAGACTAATAAAATCCCGTATTTTTGTTGAGTGCAAAAGTCACTTTTAGAACATATCAAGCTACCTAAAGATTTACGTCAACTTAAGGCAGAAGATTTACCTCATCTCGCTAAAGAATTACGTGAATTCATTATTAATATCGTCGCCACCAAAGAAGGCCATTTAGGCGCTAGTTTGGGAGTTATAGAATTGACGATTGCTTTACATTATACATTTAATACACCTGAGGATTTACTGATTTGGGATGTTGGACACCAAGCTTATGGGCATAAAATATTAACTGGCAGAAAAGATATATTCGAGACTAATAGACAGTTAAACGGTATCAGTGGGTTTCCAAAACGAACGGAAAGTGACTATGACACCTTTGGAGTTGGGCATTCATCAACCTCAATTTCTGCAGCATTAGGTATGGCTATTGCTTCTCAATTAAAAGGAGAACATAAACACCATATTGCTGTCATTGGAGATGCTTCAATTGCCAGCGGAATGGCTTTTGAAGGCCTCAACCATGCAGGAGTTACAGATGCTAATTTACTAGTCATTCTTAATGATAATGCCATTGGTATTGATCCAAGTGTTGGTGCTTTAAAACAATATTTAACCAACGTTAAAAAAAGTACTGAAAAGCAAGATAATATTTTTGAAGCTTTAAATTTTGATTACTCTGGTCCTATTGATGGGCATAATTTACAATTATTAATTTCAGAATTAGAACGATTAAAATCAGTAAAAGGACCAAAGTTCTTACACGTTATAACCACTAAAGGCAAAGGTCTAAAACAAGCCGAAGAGCAGCAGGTAAAATACCATGCGCCAGGAAAATTTAATGCTAGTACTGGTGAGTTAATTGCCAAATCTGGCTCTAGCCAACCACCAAAATATCAAGATGTTTTTGGGCAAACTATTGTAGAACTTGCCTTAAAAAACGAAAAAATTATTGGTATTACACCAGCAATGCCAACTGGTAGTTCCTTAAAATATATGATGGAAGAGATTCCTCATCGTGCTTTCGATGTTGGTATTGCAGAACAGCATGCTGTGACCTTAGCAGCAGGCATGGCTACTCAAGGTTTAATTCCTTACTGCAACATCTATTCTACTTTTTTACAACGTGCATACGACCAAATCATACATGATGTTGCTTTACAAAACTTACCTGTAATTTTCTGTTTAGATCGTGCTGGTTTAGTTGGTGAAGACGGAGCAACTCATCATGGTGTTTTTGATTTGGCATACTTAAATTGTATCCCAAACTTGGTGATTTTTGCACCAAGAGATGCAATTGCCTTACGGAATATAATGTACACCGTTCAACTTGGAATTGATTTCCCAATTGCTATTCGTTACCCTAGAGGGAGAGGACATATTTTAGATTGGAAACAACCCTTTGAAAAAATCAAAATCGGAAATGGAGTTTGTTTAAAAAAAGGAAGCAAAATTGCTGTACTTTCTATTGGAACTTCATCAAAAACTATTACAGATGCCATAGCTTTTTTAGAAGATAAGGACGCTTTTGGCCATTACGATATGCAGTTTATAAAACCTTTAGATAATGATTTATTACATAAGATTTTTAAACATTATGACTCCATTGTAACTATCGAAGATGGAACAATTATAGGAGGTTTTGGTAATTCGATTATTGCTTTTGCTAATACCAATAACTATAACCGTAAAATCATTACACTAGGTATTGAAGACGAATTTATTGAACACGGTACAGCAGACCAATTAAAACAACTTCAAAAATTGGATGTATTATCGGTAAAAAAACAATTAGTAGAACTACTCCTCAGTTTCAACAATAGCTAAATCTGTTTGATCCTTAGATTGTTCAATCTGTTCTGTTTCTTGTACAATAGTCTCTTGTTGAGGATTAGTGAAGTCATCAATCATTAATAGGCAAGTCACAACAACCATGAAAATGACAAGGCCTCCAAGTATATTATTTTTCATAAGTAGGTATTTGTTGAGGGCTGATTATGAAGTAAATAAAAACATAAAATCGGTAAAAAACAAATTTATTCGATGAAATGCAATTCACTATATATTTCCTTTCAACTTTTGGTGCAATAACATGGCATTAGTATCCGATAATTTTGAGATATAAAGACATATGGCCATTAGGTTATTATATAAAGAATCTTGACTCAATCTTACTGTTTCAGGTAGTACATCAAATAACAATTTATCGTAATAAGACATATTACTGCTATAATAATTAAAAGCCATTTTACCATAGGCTTTAAGTAGTTTATTCAAAATTTCATAACCCGAAATTTCTTTATCAAGCACTTCTTTAGACTTATACACATTATTTACGCTAATATCGATAATATCTTTAATCTGTGCTTTGTATAGACTTACATCTAATAAAGCGGTTTTAAAATTACCAGCTAAAATAGCTTCTTCGTGTGCCATAAATATAGTAGCAGCTTCGTCAATAAGAGTACCTATCGCCAGAGCACGTAAATAGCTTACACGATCTTCTGTAGTCTTTAATTCAGAATACTTTGCTTTATTGATATTCTTAACTAGTGTGATTAAATATTCTAGCGCATATTCTTCTTGAATAAGCCCTAAGTTAATACCATCCTCAAAGTCTATAATGGTATAACAAATATCATCAGCAGCTTCTACTAAGAATGCTAAAGGGTGTCTCTGAAAACTCAAATATTCATCACTTCGTTTTGTCAAACCTAATTCTGAAGCTACATCTGCAAACATCTCTTTTTCACTTTGAAAAAAGCCATATTTCTTATCTACAATATGCAATGTTGGCTTTTTAGGTAAAGATTCTTTTGGGTATTTCATAAAAGCACCTAAAGTAGCATAACTTAATCGCAATCCTCCTTCTCTTCCTTCTCTGCTTTCAGTTAGAATTTTAAAACCATTAGCGTTACCTTCAAAATCGCATAAATCTTGGTACTGTTTATCTGTTAAATAGTTTTTAAGTTCTCTTCCTTCCCCATCTTTAAAATAAGCTCCAATTGATTTTTCTCCAGAATGCCCAAATGGTGGGTTTCCGATATCATGAGCTAAAGCTGCAGCCGCAACGATAGCACCAAAATCGTTCATCTTATAACCGTGAATATTTTCTAAATGCGGATGTTTTTCTAAAAGTAACTTACCTACTTTTCGCCCTAAAGATCGACCAACAACGCTAACTTCTAAGCTATGTGTTAAACGTGTATGTACAAAATCGGTTTTAGATAATGGAACAACCTGAGTTTTATCTTGAAGACCTCTAAACTCTGATGAAAAAATGATGCGATCATAATCAACCTCAAAGCCCAAACGGGTTTCATCTTGTTCTTTTCTTAGTCTTTTATTAGTGTCGCCAAAGCGTTTTAAAGAGAGTAATTGTTCCCAGAGCATAGTTAAAATCTTATAATACGCAAGATAGATAAATTGATATAGAATTGATTATAAAATACTTAGTTAGATAATAGAAATTTCAATGTTAAGTAATCATCTCCTTAATGTCAATTAGCTTAATATTAAGCTAACACTAAACTAACCTTTTGATTACAAATCTTTAATTTTTATGTAACCTACAAACAAGAGAATCACACTTTCTTTGCACCAGTAATATTTTAAAAAACTGATGAGAAAATTACACTTAATATTTATTCTATTTATCACAGCATTTTCATTCGCCCAAAGTACAGGGACTATTGCTGGTAAGTTAACAGATAAGGAATATAATAACGAACCTCTTCCTTTTGCAAATGTTGTAATAAAAGGGACATCTACTGGAACAACTTCAGATATTGATGGTCTATATACATTCGAAGAATTAGAAGTTGGTGCATACACTTTAGTATTTAGTTTTGTAGGTTACGAAACACAAGAAGTTAATGTTAATGTAGTAGCAGGTGAGACTATTACTGTAAATGTAATAATGGGTGCAAGTGCTGCAACTTTAGACGAAGTTGTACTAGAAACTGTTTCTAGAAAAAAAGAAAGTGAAGTCGCTATTTTATTAGAACAGAAAAAGGCAGCCACAACACAAACTAAAATTGGAGCCGTAGAGCTTTCAAAAAAAGGAGTTAGCGATGTCGCTACAGGTTTAACTAAAGCAACAGGTATCTCTAAAGAAAGTGATAAACTTTATGTTAGAGGATTAGGTGATCGCTACAATACTGCGTATTTAAACGGTCTACCAATACCATCATTAAATCCTAAATTAAAATTATTAGATTTAGGTATTTTCCCAACTAAAATTGTAGAAAATCTTGGTATTTTCAAAGCATATTCGTCTGAACAATATGGTGACTTTGCAGGTGCCAGTGTAGACATTAATACAAAGGACAGGCCTGGGAAAAAATTATTAGAAATTGGTTTTGGATCTGGTGTAAATACAACAGCAATCTCAAATGACTTCTTTTTACTAGATGGTGGTAAATATGACTTTTACGGTTTAGATGATGGTTCTAGATTTGCGACTCCTCTTTTAAACATTCCTAATTACACTTATAATAGTAATGATGTTGAGTATTACCCTTTTGATACAGGTTTTAACCCTGAACAACGTTTAGATGGACCCAACATAAATGCTAACATTTTAGCTGGTCATAGTTTTAGGACTGGAGAGTCAAGCAATTTAGATTTACTTTTATCTGCATCTTTCAGTAACGGACATGAAGCTACAATAAACGGCTTTGAAACGGTTTATAATTCACAAGGTGAATTAGACCAAGGATCTTATTTATTTAATTACGATAGATTTAGATATAAGACAAATACAACTGTTTTAGGTAGTGCTTCTTATAAATGGAATTCTAAAAATACCATAACATCTACAACTTTATTTGTAAATGACACTGAAGATGAACTAAGAGAGTTTACAGGTGTTTCTGGTGAAAATACTGAATTAAACACCTATGTAAGACGTGGAACATTTCAACAAAATAATTTATTTACACAACAGATAACTGGTAATCATAAATTTGAGGAAGGTAAGTATGAAATAAATTATGGTGGTGCTTATAACAAAGCTTTAGGCTATGTACCAGACAGAAGACAATTATTCTTTTCTGAACGCCAAGATGGCTCTATTGTTTTAGGAAACTTTAGAAATACTAATGATAGCGATAATCAACGTTTTTATCAAGAATTAAATGAAGACGACTACTCTACAAAAGTATCTTTTGATATTAACCTTTCTAAGGATGAAGACGATCTCTTTAAAAACAAATTAACATTTGGCATTAATACTAGAAACAAAAAACGTGATTTTGAAGCTAAGCAAATCAACTACATTTTCGATGCAAATAATACGGTTGTTCAATTAAATAATCCAGATGCATTCTTAAATGAGCAGAATCTATTAAACGATGTTTACAATGTTATTGAAGTAACACGTCCTCAAAATGCTTATGAAGCTGACTTAAATACCTTTGCAAGTTTTGCACTTTTCAAATGGAAAGTTTCAGAAAAACTATTAGTTAACACTGGTCTTAGAGTTGAAGATTTTGAACAAAATGTATTCTATAAAGATCCTATAACCATTGAAGACTCTGTTGGAACTATTGATGAGTTTTTTGTACTACCAAGCCTAGATGTAAAGTATATACTTAATGAAAAAACTAACCTTCGTATAGCAGCAAGTAAAACGGTAACATTACCATTATTTACTGAAACGGCGCCATTCTTAGATGAGGATGTAAACGAATTTACGATTGGTAATCCAGATCTTAAAAATTCGGACAATTATAACTTTGACATTAAGTACGAATTCTTCCCAAGAAATGGAGAAGTATTTTCTGTAACTGCATTTGGTAAATATTTAGATCAACCTATTGAAAAAATTAGAATTGCATCTGCAAACAACAATAACTCATTCGTAAACTCTGATAATGCTAAAATATTTGGTGGAGAAATAGAATACAGACAGCAATTAAACAACATTTTTACATCAGAAGAAGATGAAGGTACATTGAGTAATCTTTCGCTTGGATTAAATGCAACTGTAATGTATACCAAAGTTGTTATTGACCCAACAGTAACTGTTCTAAATGCTGCAATTGCACCAACAAACTTAGAACGTAAGCTGCAAGGTGCATCACCTTATATCTTCAACGCAGATATTAATTTTTCAAAAGAATTCGGAAAACACAATATCTCAACTACTCTAGATTTTAACTACTTCGGAGACAGAATATATTCTGCTGGTGGAAATGGTGTTGGAGACATTTTTGAGAAAGGTTTCGGAACCTTAAACTTCAATTTTAAAGATACGTTTAACGAGCATTGGGAAATTGGCTTATCTGCTAAAAACCTTCTTAATCCAACTATAGATCGTTACCAAGACCAAGAAGACATCAATCAAAAACTTACAGTAAGTTCATATCAACTAGGTGCAAATTTAAGCCTAGGATTTACATATAAATTTTAATCAAAAACGAAAAATCACACACTCAAAATTAAAACTATGAAAACTACTCAAAACATAATTAAAGGATTATTTCTAACCTTAGTTATCGTATTTCAGGCCTGTACTATTAATGAAGAAAGTATTGGTGATGTGACTATTAATCCTGGAGGAGGAAATAATGGTTCAGACTGTATTCAAATATCTGGAGAAATTTCTGAGAATATGACATTAACATCTGACAACTGTTACGAACTTGTAGGTGGTGTTTCTGTATTAGATGGTGTAACGCTTACTATAGAAGCAGGAACAAGAATATATGCAGGTCAAACTACAGAAGGTATTTATTCTTACCTTCTTATTAACCAAGGTGCAAAGTTAATGGCAGAAGGTACTGCGAATCAACCAATCGTATTAACATCTAATCAAGCAACACCAAATCCTGGAGATTGGGGAGGATTAATTATTTCTGGAAAAGCACCAATTAATAGAGGTGCAACAGCAACTGCTGAGGTAGCAAATATTACTTATGGTGGTTCAGAACCAAATGACAACTCTGGTGTTATTCGTTACATGCGTTTAGAATATACAGGTGGACGAATTAATGCAGATTCAGAATATAACGGCTTATCTTTATATGGTGTTGGTAGTGGTACAACATTAGAATATATCCAAACCTATTTAGGTAATGATGATGGTATTGAATTTTATGGTGGAACTGTAGATTTAAAGTATGCCGTTTCAACTGGAGCTCAAGATGATAGCTTTGACTGGACAGACGGTTGGGTTGGAAGAGGTCAATTCTGGGTCGCACAACAAACCACTTTAGAAGGTGATAAAGGTATCGAAGCTGATAACTTATCGTCTACACCAGATGCCATTCCTTTTTCTTATCCAACGCTTTCTAATATTACTTTATTAGGAGCTGAAGATGGAGATGGTGAAAATAAAGGTATTGAATTTAGAGCTGGTACTAAAGTAGCAGCTTACAATATGATTATTAAGGGATTCCCTGGAAAAGGTATCGAAGTTGATGATGACCAAACTTTAATAAACTTAAACAATGGAGAAGTAGAAGTGAGAAACTCTATTATAGATAATGTGAATTCATTTGATTTAGATCATGGTGGTAGTGCAACTGCAGATCTTGCAGATTACGCAACGTATTCTAACTACACATTAGATGGTTCTAATGATCCTTTTAATAATGTAGGTACAGCAATTCCCGATGATTTTGAACTAGAAGGTTTTAGAGGGACTTATGAAACGAACGCAATTGACCCTTCAACAATTAACTCTTGGTTTACTTCAGTAAACTATGTTGGTGCAGTAAATGCCACTAACGATTGGACACAAGGTTGGGTAAGATTCTAAAGAAAAACTTAGTCAAACAAAAAGAGCATCTTATTGATAAGATGCTCTTTTTGTTTATATGTAATTTTACTCTATCTATTTGAAGCGACAGAGGTATTTGAATTTTTCCATTCATTTACACTTGCAATAGCATTGTTAGAATAGTCTACTTCTTTTAAGTTATCACCACTCCAATAAAACCATTTACCTACTTTAATTCCATTATCATACTTGGCCGAAACAATTTTGTTTCCTTCGTTACAATAACTAAACCATTCTCCGTGTAATTTACCCTCAGCTGTATAATAACCTGTTTGGCTCACCTCTCCATTATCATGATAATAAACAACTTCAATTAAATTCGTTTCTTTATTTAAATTTAATGATCTTTCTTTTTGCGCATAAGAGAAACTTACACTAAGCATTATGAGTAATATAATTATCTTTTTCATCTTTGTTTTGGGCTCTAATTAATATTTACATTACAAACATAACATTATTTTTACATTCTAACAACATTTACTTAACATTTACGTAACACTAGAGCCTTATATACCTGTTTATTAACACTTTAAATTAATTCTATTTGATAACAATACTGTAAATTTTAGATTTTATCAATATCTACAACTGATATGAGTTCATCTTTTTTTTTTATACTTGTGTAGAACATAACCTTTAGTTAACATAACGTTCAAATTAAAAGAAGAAATTTGTGTTCAATACTAGCTTACAATTATATGGAGAACCTTTATGTCTATATGCTAGCTGCTTTAGCTTTTTTAGCTGTTGCAGATTTAGTAGTCGGTGTAAGTAATGATGCTGTTAATTTTTTAAATTCTGCGATAGGATCTAAAGCTGTTTCTTTTAAAACTATAATGATTGTTGCTAGTATTGGTGTTGCAATTGGCGCAATGACTTCTAGCGGAATGATGGAAGTTGCTCGAAAAGGAATCTTTAATCCTGGAGAGTTTATGTTTAATGAAATTATGGTCATTTTTATGGCCGTAATGCTCACCGATATTTTACTCTTAGACTTTTTTAACACGCTCGGTTTACCTACATCTACTACGGTTTCCATTGTTTTTGAATTGTTGGGAGCTTCTGTTGCTGTAGCATTAATAAAAATTTATAGTGATAGCAGTCAGACCATAAGTGATTTAACTACATATATTAATGACTCCAAAGCCATAGAGATTATATTAGGTATTCTACTATCCGTCGTCGTTGCTTTTACCGTTGGAGCTATAATTCAGTATGTCTCTAGATTACTTTTATCATTTAAATTTCAGGAAAAGCCATCATGGTATGGTGCAATTTTTAGTGGTTTAGCTACCACAGCAATCTTATACTTTATATTAATTAAAGGAATTAAGAATGCCAGTTTTATGAGTCCAGATATAAAGGCTTTTATTTCATCTGATCCTTTGGCTTTAATGGTTATTGGATTTATAGGTTTAACTATATTGTCTTATGCAATTATACATCTCCTTAAAACTAACATCTACACTGTAATTATAGTTATTGGCACATTTGCATTGGCAGTAGCTTTTGCAGGTAATGATTTGGTAAATTTTATTGGTGTACCAATAGCTGCATATAACTCTTACGAAGCTTGGTCTATTAGTGGCTCTTTACCAACCGACTATGTAATGACTGCATTAGGTGAACCTGTACAAACAGAACCTTACTTATTGCTTATCGCAGGTTTAATTATGGTTTTAACGCTTTGGTTTTCTAGTAAAGCTAAAGCTGTTGTTAAAACCTCTGTTGATTTATCGCGACAAGATGAAGTTAAAGAACGTTTTGAACCAAATTTCTTATCTCGAAATATTGTTAGACTAACTATAGGTCTCAATGATAGTATTAATCGCTTGTTACCAGAATCTTATAAAAACTGGTCTAACAAACAGTTTATTAAACCTAATGTAGTTGTTAAAGCTAGTGAGGCCCCTGCATTTGATTTAGTGAGAGCTGCTGTAAATTTAATGGTAGCCAGTGTTTTAATATCTATTGCCACTTCAATGAAATTACCTCTATCTACAACTTATGTGACTTTTATGGTTGCCATGGGTACATCCTTAGCTGATAGAGCTTGGGGAAGTGAGAGTGCTGTTTATAGAGTTGCCGGAGTTTTAAATGTCATTGGTGGTTGGTTCTTCACAGCATTTAGTGCTTTTGTCGCTGCAGCTATAATGTCTTGTATATTATATTATGGAGAAGGTTATGCACTCATAGGATTGGTAATATTAGCTATTGCTTTGTTGATACGTAGTTATATTTCACATCAAAAAAATTCTAAGATAATACGCGAAGAAGATCAGCTTGAAAAAGCTGAAAGTAGTTCTACGCAAGGAGTTATCCAAGAAAGTGCTTCAAACATCGCCAATGTTGTTAAACGTGGTAATAGAATTTATACTTCTGCAATTAATGGTTTAGCGGTTCAAGATTTAAAAGTATTAAAGAAGAACAGAAAAAATATTGAAAAGCTATCTAATGAAATCGATGAGCTTAGAGATAATATATTCTACTTCATCAAAAATCTTGAAGAGCCTAGTCTATCAGCCAGTAACTTTTACATCAATATCTTAGGTTATTTACAGGATATGACACAATCCTTAGATTATATTTCTAAGTCGAGCCATAAGCATGTTAACAATAATCACAAGAAATTAAAATTCAGTCAGATTAAAGAGCTTAAGGATTTAGATGCACGTATGGAAGCTTTATTCTCTACAACACAAACTGCTTTTGAATCGCGTTCTTTTGAAAAAATTGGTGCTGTACTCAACGAAAAAGCTGAAGTTTTTGAATTAGTTAGACAAAAAATACAGAAACAAGTTGAGCGCACACGTACTGAAGAATCAAGTCCTAAAAACACCACTTTATATTTTGGGCTATTACTAGAAACAAAAGATCTCCTAACGGCTACAATGAATCTTCTAGAAGAATACTATAGAGCTCACGATAGTTCAGTTGAACCAGCAACATTAATTGTTGACCCAACTATTGAGGAAGAAGAATAAAAAAATTATACTTTTTGTATACCTGACAAGGCCTTAGAGAATTCCTAAGGCCTTTTTCTTTGGAACAAATTAAAAAAATATTGTATTTCAACGTCTAAAAATCATCTTTCGTCGTATATGTGTTGTATTGATTTAATTAACTAAAAACAAACCATGAAAAAAATTTCAATCCTATTAGTATCTGCTATTTTATTTAGCTCTTGTGTTTCTAAAAAGAAGTACTTAGCCTTAGAACAAGAAAATGGCGAAATAAAAAGCGAACTCACTAAAACTCAAGTTGCCAAAGAAGATTTAGAAAATAAATTTGCAAAAATTCAGAAGCGAGTTGATGTATATAACACAAAAATTAACTCTTTAAATGAAGATGTTGAAGGTCTAAAAATAGAAAACGACATTAAATTAGATGTTAATGCTGACGGAACAGTAATTTCTAACGAAAGCAAACGTAAAATGTTGGCGACATTACAAAACGTAGATCCTACACAACTAGCTGAAGCTAAAAATTTAAAAGATTCTATGAATTTAGCTGTTCAGTATAATCTTGAAAAAACTATAAACACTACCGACTTAAATGAAGATGAAGACATCGCAGTAAATATTAACGAAACTGTAGTTATGATTTCTATCTCTGATAAGATGTTATTTAACACAGGTAGTTACAGAATTAGCTCTAAAGCTGATAACATTCTACAGAAATTAGCAGATGTTATTAATTCTGAAGAAAGTATAGATGTTATGGTAGAAGGTCATACAGATGCTAGAACTATTAGTACTGATAAAATTGCAGATAACTGGGACTTAAGTGTATTAAGAGCAACATCTGTTGTTAGAAAATTACAAAACAAGTTTAGTGTAAACCCTGAGCAATTAATTGCTTCTGGTCGTAGTAGCTACCAACCTTTAGTAGAAAACGATTCGCGCGAAAATCGTTCTAAAAATCGTAGAACACGTATTATACTAATGCCAAATATTGATAAGTTTTTTGCTTTAATGGAGGCAAAATAATCCACAAATCTATCATATTATTTAGTAAAAAGCATCCTCCCGTATAACTCGGCATTGGGTGCTTTTTCTATTTAATTAATATTCTAAATAGCCTAACCAATGCTATAAAGCTGTGGATAAAACACATATCAACTAGATTCAGTAAGTTTAAAAAATATTTTCATTAGCCATATAGAGAATATTATTGTTGGATAGTATGTTCAATATAAAAAAAAGCCTTTACTTTTAGTCTACACCAAATAAAAACTCGTTATGATAAAAAAGATATTTGTTTTATTTCTTTGCTGCGTCTTATATTCTGTTAATGCTCAAAATATGTCTGCTAAAGCAATATTAGAAAAAGCTATTAATTATCATGATGAAGATAGTAAATGGGAGCGTTTTAATGACAAATTTACTGTGGTTATGACAACATCTAATTCGCCAAAACGAACTAGTAATATCTCAATTAATTTGCCTCAAGAATATTTTAGTGTAACAGCAACTAAAGATACGGTGACTACAACATACACTTTAAACAAAGGCAAATGTAAAATGGCTTATAACGGTAAAGTTATAGACAGCACCCAAGCCAAAGAAAAAAAGATGTCTTGCAACAGAGCGATGCTTTACAAAAACTATTATAGTTATTTATATGGATTACCAATGAAACTAAAGGGTTCTGGCACAAATCTCAGTGATAAAGTTGAAAAGAAAACTTTTAAAGACAAAGATTATCTCGTCTTAAAAGTTACTTATGATGAAGCTGTTGGTAGTGATGTGTGGTACTTCTATTTTAATCCAAAAACCTATGCAATGGAAGTCTATCAGTTTTTTAAAACCGATGAAAATGGCAAAGAAAAACCAGATACTGGTGAATATATATTACTCTCTGAGGAAGCGCTCATAAATGATATTAAAATGCCAAAAGTAAGAGCTTGGTATTATAATAAAGATGATAAGTATTTGGGTACTGATACTTTGGTTGAAGATTAATAAAATCGTTTTATCTTTCTGAACTTATTTCAGAATTCACATTATTACTTCTTGAAACTCTATTTAACTCAGTTTAACAAAAAAATAGTGAATTAAATATCTTTGTCTTTTTAAAATTAGGTGTAATAAGTAATCTGAATTTAGTTGAGAAATTACAACTCACTTAGATAAAACAACAATTCACTAACCTTATTTTTTTTCAAACGATTATTAAATACACTTTTGTTGGCAACAAGTAAAACGAACATCTATGAAGAAATTAATATTTGGAATAACAACATTGCTTGTTATTTCCTGTAACGAAAAATCAAAAGAGGAGTTTTCACTAATTGGTACGACAAATGATATTGAGAATGGAACAGTCCTTTATTTAGACAATAAAGAAGTATTAATCGATTCTGTAGTAATTGAAAATAATTCTTTCGTCTTTAATACTAAATTATCAAAATCACCATTACAAGTAGTTTTGAGAACAAAAAACTTTTCTAATTACCGTTTCTTATGGTTAGAAAACAATCCAATGACATTTAATGCAAATCAATCGGATTTTAGAAATGCGATTGTAACTGGTTCTAAAGAAGAAAATTTAAGTCAGGTTTTAAGCAAAGAGACTGAATTACTTCCAAGAGATGAACGACTAATAAAAGATATGGAATTTGTAAGCAAGAACCCAAATAGTGTTCATAGTGCATATATTCTATCGGTTTATTCAACAACTTGGGGAAAGGAAAAATCTAAAGAACTTTTTGAGAAGTTTTCATTGAAAAATAAAAATTCTGAATATGGGAAAAGTATTTCAAAATATATTCAGTTGAATAAAGATCCCAAGATTGGTGAGAAATATGTAGACTTTGAAATGAAAAACACCAATGGAAAAATAGAAAAACTTTCTGACTTTAATAATAAAATTGTTCTATTAGAATTTTGGTCTTCTAATTGTGGCCCTTGCAGAAAAGAAAACCCTAATTTGGTAAAAACCTTTGAAAAATATAACCCAAACGGTTTTGAGATTTTTGCAGTATCTCAAGACATAAAAAAAGAAAGTTGGTTAAAAGCAATTGAGAAAGACAAATTACCTTGGAATCAAGTTAGTGATTTAAAAGGTCACGATAATTCAGCATCGTTAATTTATGGAATAAATGGAATTCCTGATAATTTTTTGATTGATGAAAATGGTATTATAATAGCCCGTAATCTAAGAGGAGAAAAACTTAACGAGAAGTTATCTGAATTATTAAAGTAAATTAACTTGAAAAAGATCATTCTTCAAAGTTTAAAAAAATCTGCGCTATCTAGTTTTTTAGTTCTTATTGCATTATTACTATTATCTTCTTTGGATGATGATTTTCATACAAATGTAATTACTAATATATTAGACTATTTCGGTTTCTTTTTTACAGGTTTCTTAATTGGTTTTTTAACTTCTTACAAAATAAAGGCCATTTATTTAGGGATATTTATTTCTGCTATTTTAACTTTTGTAGTTAATTTTGGTTTAAACGAATTATTCTCAAATTTGCTATTCCCCTATAGAGTAAAAATAGTTGGTGCAGCTTCTATTTTAGCGAGCGTACTTACTTATCTGTTTTCTAGGAGTATAGCTTCTAGTAAAAAAGTAAAATTAGGCACTGTAGCCTATCCATTTACCAATTCTATATTCTTTTATTTTATAGTATCAACGCTTTATACTATTATTTTTGTTTGGGCTTTGAGTAGTGAAGCTAGTCCTTACAAGGAATGGTTAAGATTCTTGTACAATATCCTATTTATAGATAGCATAGTTATTTTTATTATCACATTTTTTCTATTTAGATTTATTTATCAATATGTTGAAAAAAGAGCCATAGCTATTTATAGCTATTATTTTATCATTCTCTCTTACTATTTATTAATCTGTTTTTTTAAGTATGATAATCTAGGAGAAGGAGCCATGAATATTCGAAATTTAATGTCTTATTTATTAGCTAGAGTTCCATTTATTTTCATGATTATAGCTTCTATTCAAATAAGCTACTTAATTCAGTACTCTAAAAACGAAAAGAAACAATTAATTCAACAATCCTTTGAGTCACAATTAAACTATCAGCAATTAAAAAATCAATTAGCTCCTCATTTTTTGTTTAATAATATTAACGTGCTTACTAGTTTAATTGAAGAAAACCCCTTGAAAGCAATTCGCTTTTCTGAAAACCTATCACATATTTATCGTTATTTTTTAGAACAAGAAAAACAAGATGTTGTTTTAGTTAAAAAAGAAGTGGCATTTGTAAAGAGTTATTTAGAATTATTAAAAGACAGGTTTGAAATTGGTTTTAATTTTTCTATCGCAATTGATGAACAATCAGAAGAAAAGCATATTGTTTCAACAATTTTACAACAAGTTTTAGAAAATATTGTCAAGCACAATATCATAAATAAAACTAGTCCTATAGATATAAAAATAACGTCTTCAGACAACTATCTAGTCATTGAAAATAACAAAACCCCAAAATTAAAAACGATTCAACATTCTAAAAAAGGAATAAAAAATATTAAAATGAGAATCGCATATTTCACAGATCAAAAAGTGATTATTGATAATAATAAGACACATTATTCCATTAAATTACCTTTATTAGAATTAGCAGAATGACAGCAATTATTATTGAAGACGAATTATCCGCTGCAAGACGATTAGAACGCTTACTAGAAGACTATGAAATAGAAGTACTCGTGAAGTTAAACGCTATAGAATCCACTATATCATGGTTTCAAAAAAATGAGTCTCCAGATATTATTTTTCTAGACATTCAACTTTCCGATGGACTCTGTTTTGAAATATTTAATCATGTCAAAATCTCATCTAAAATAATATTTGTAACTGCTTTTAGCGATTATAGCATAAAAGCTTTTGATTACAATAGTATTTCTTATTTACTGAAACCTGTTAATAAAGAAAAATTAAAAGAAGCGCTTGAAAAAGCTCAAAAAGTGCATCAAATAGAGAATGATTTAGAAGAGTTTAAAAAACTATTAACAAACTATAATCCCATAAATTATAAAGAATCGTTTACAGTTAAAATTGGAAAAAAGATTAAGATTATTAAATCAGAACAAATTTGTTGTTTTAATAGCTTCCAAAACACCACCTATCTTAGAACGATCGATAGAAATTATATAGTAAATTACTCGTTGACCAATATAGAGGCAGATATAAATCCAGTAGATTTTTACAGGGTAAATCGCACATTCATAGTTCATAAGAATACAATAGTTGATATTTCTACTTATCGCAATTCGCGTCTAAAACTAACATTAAATATACCTCTAGATCAAGATCTTATTGTAAGCAGAGAAAAAGTAAAGACCTTTAAAAACTGGATCGATGAATAATCGATTAAACTAAAAAAACATCTCTCCCGATAGCTATCGGGACTGAGATGCTTTTTTTAATCTTTAGAATGAGATTCCTGCTTCCGCAGGAATTTATTTGTTAGCCTTCACAACTAGCACATTCTTTCTTTTGCTTAAACTTCTGCGCTGCATTCATACTGTGTTGGTAATACAATGACTTTACACCAAGTTGCCAAGCTGTAACATATAACTTATTAATATCTTTAACTGGCATATCTGGATGTACCATAATATTTAATGACTGTCCTTGATCGATGTGATTTTGTCTGTTTGCTGCTTGATAAATAATGGTCATTTGGTCAATTTCAGAATAAGTCTTGAAGACATCTTTTTCAAGTTCTGTTAAACCTTCTAAATGCTGCACAGAACCATCATAATCTCGGATGCTCTTCCAAACGTCAACCGTATCCATATCTTTTTCTTTAAGCAATGCTTTTAAGAACGGATTTTTAATTGTCGTTTTTATTTTAGCAATATCCTTAACATAACTATTAGACCAGATTGGCTCAATACCTTGCGATACTTGGCCTAAGATAAATGCAGAAGATGTGGTTGGTGCCACAGCATTTAATGTTGCATTACGTCTTCCGTAACCTTTCATTACTTCTGGCTCACCAAATTTTTCCGCTAATTCTTTTGACGCTTTAACCGACTTTTCTTTAATCGTCTTAAAGATTTCACTATTAAGGTTAAATGCTTCAGCACTATCAAACGGTAACATTTTAGATTGTAATAATGAGTGCCATCCTAAAGCTCCCATTCCTAGAGCTCTGTTTTCTTTAGCGAAGTTATACGCCTTCTCCATAAACATAAACGTTTGCCTATCATCTCTATCTGGAGAGTCTCTATAAACCTCAAGCTTTGTTACAAATTCTTCTAAAACAGCATCTAAGAAATAGATCATAGTTTCAACAGCATCTGTATTCTTCCATTTATCATAGTGTAATAAGTTGATTGAAGACAATACACATACAAAAGACCATCTGTCGTTTGTTGGTAACATAATCTCAGAACACAAGTTACTTGCGTAAATCTCATGTTTATTTTCTTGATATACTTCTGGTGCAGTATTGTTAGCATTATCCTTAAAGAAGATGTAAGGATATCCTATTTCACCTCTTCGCTGTAAAACTTTTGCCCAAATTGCTCTTTTTTCAGTATCACCATCGATCATTTCTTGCATCCACTCATTGCCAACAGTAACTCCATGTGTTAACTCTTGTATTGGATTACCTTCTGTACCGATTTCTAAAAATTCGTTTATATCATTATGTTCTATTGGTAGGTATGGGGAAAAACGACCTCGTCTTACAGACCCTTGACTTACTACATCAACCATTTTTTCAAACAATTGCATAATGTGTACAGCTCCTGAAGATTCGCCATTATTTTTAACTGGTGCACCTCTATGACGTAATTTACCAAAGTAACCAGAAGTACCTCCTCCTAATTTAGACATCATTCCAACTTCCGACTGTGTGTAGAGAATATCACCCATATCGTCAGAAATGTGTGAACCGAAACAACTAATAGGTAAACCACGCTTTTTCCCAAAGTTAGACCACACTGGCGATGCTAATGAATAAAAACCTTCTGCCATGTAGCCATAGAACTTATCTGCAAAACCAGGCATACCTAGTATTTTCTCTGCATTATTGGCTATTTCTCTAATTCTTGCTTCTGGTGTTGTACCTTCAGTTAAGTAACCAGATGCTAAAAATTTGCGACTATGGTCTGTTAACCACTTTATTTCTGGTTCGGTATTGGCCTCTTTAATGGCTTCTTTTCTGGCTTTAATTAATTCATCGTGAGGTGAAGTTTTTGTAGTTTGAGGGTTTGCTACTTTGTTTTCAAGGTCTAAGTTAGTGTTGTCGTTCATGGTTTAAAATAAGTCGTCGCTAGTTATACTTTTAGTTCGTTTGCTGTAATTTATAGAGCGTTTTACAAAGAAATCACCGTGTTTAGTGCCAATGATTTCATCATCAAACCATTCGGTTTGCTCTAGTAAACTATCATCGACATCAAATACTTTATCTATGCCGATACTTTCAAGGGAATTATTAAATCTTTGTTTTATAAATTCATTAATCACGTTTTTCGGAAGGAAGTCTAGCTCACCTGCCTCAAAAATCCAGTCAATGATTCTGCTTTCAGATTCGAAAGCTTCTTCACACATTACTTTTACTATTGTATTGTGCTCTTCACCAAACCATGTTGGGTTTTCATCTTTTATTATTCTGATAATATCTATTCCAAAATCGCCATGAATCTGTTCTTCTTTAGATGTAGCTTCAACAACATTAGAAATACCTTTAAGCATATTCTTGTGCTTGTTAAACGCCATTATAATTAAGAATTGAGAAAATAAAGACACATGCTCAATGAAGAGTGAGAATAACAAAATAGATTCTGCATATTCTTTGTTATCATCACTTTTTGCATTTTTTAAAGCCGTTTCTAAATAATGAACACGTCTCATTATTACAGGATTTTTCTTTAATCTCTTAAATTCATTATTAAGACCAAGGATTTCTAATAGATGTGAATATGCATCGTGATGACGCACTTCACTTTCTGCAAATGTCGCTCCTACTGATCCTATCTCTGGTTTAGGCATTTTACTATAAATGTCTCCCCAAAATGATTTTACAGCAACCTCAATTTGCGAAATAGCTAACATTGTGTTTTTAATGGCATTTTGCTCTACAATTGTTAGTCTGGTTTTAAAATCTTGAATGTCACTTGTGAAATTAAACTCAGAATGAATCCAATACGAATGTCTAATGGCATCCACATATTCGTTAAGTGCAGGATACTCATAAGGTTTTAGATTAATACGCTTTTCAAAAATATTGGTTTTCCTACTTCTGGCTTGCTCATCTCTATATAAGATATATGCTTTGGCAACATCTAAAAATTGGCTGTCCATCAGTTTAAGCTCTACCAAATCTTGAACTTCCTCTACAGTTGGCACATATCTGTAATCTTTGGCTCTTCTATTTAATAACTCATGGAATACGCTTACTGCAATTGTATTTGCATCTGCTTTTGTACCATTTCCAACAGACATCATTGCTTTTTCAATAGCATTAGAAATTTTATTTAAAACAAATGGACTTGTTTCATAGTCTCTTTTTATAATCTCGGTAATCTCTAGTTGTGTCGTTTCCATAGTTTGTCTTAAATTTTGAGGCTAAAAATTCTGCGGAATAATAGTATCATTACCCCAAATTCAGTTAGCAAATGCTGTATTTTTGTGTTAATTTTTTCCTATTAGAGGAATAAAAAAGGCTTGAAAATTTCAAAAACAGAGATTTTTATAAAAAGGCTAAAAACCGCTACTAATTTCTGTTTTTTACTTTGGCCTTAACAAAGATTGATAATTGTACTTAAAATTAAAAGGCATTCGGATAAACGTTGTCAACAAGTTTTTAACAAACTAAGGTATCGCCTATAAAACCTAACGTTTTAATAAAAAATACTTTATAATACTGAATATCAATTGCTTACAAGTAAAGGTTGATTTTTTATTTGTAAGTTTTATCGTGTTAAAAGTATTACTAGTAGCTGTGTTTATAGGTGGTTGAATTTAATTTAAATCATAAAACAAAAAAGAGCGCTTTAAAAATAACACTCTTTTTTTCCCTAATAACTAAGTAATGAAAAAGCAACCCTTAATTGCTTTGTAACAAATTAACACTTAAATAAAATTGAAAATTTTAATCCAACCTCAAATTCACTTGTTAATTATATTTAACCTATCAGAAAGAATCCCTACTTTCTTCTGAACTTATAATTGGTCGTTAGCTTAAATATCATTAAAATCCATTTCGTTCAATGAGCATAATGTATAATTGGTGAGAAAATATGTATAAATGGATAAGTACATTCTTAAATACCTATTTGTAACTTATTACACATAAAAACTTACATGATATACATAAAAGATATAAGCATACCTATATATGTATATCTTTGAAAGTGTAGAATTTTAATTATGTTAAAAGCAGTCATAGTAGATGATGAACCAAAAGCAATAAAGCAAAAGACTTACAATTAGCCAAACTCAAATATCTAAAAACTACAGATGATACTTTATTATAAGCACCTTTTTATTGGGCAGGCTTTATAATAAATGGTAATAATAATGCTATTACTTCTTCTGGTTTAAACAATAGTTACTTAATATGGTTTATAATAGCACTAATTATTATCCTAGTGATTATGTTTTATAGAAATAGGCTTCGTTCTTAAACATAAGTACTCTATGCTGTAATTAATATTTTATAAATCTTTTACTTTGAATTGTTTCATTAGTATGTATTTTGAGAATATATTGACCTACAGGAAAGTTAGTGACATCAATATTTGATCTATCTACCATTCCTAATTTCTGTCCTAAATAATTATAAATCTCAACCTTAGTAATTACGGTATTACTAGCAATTTTCAGTATATCCTTTGTCGGGTTAGGGTAGATGTTTAGTTCTATTGAGTTCTCTAATTCGTTCAAAGAAAGTGTTGTATCTGTTAAACTGGTTAGCTCACTTCCGTTAGCAGAACTAAAACCTTCAAGCCAAAGTTGATTATTAAATTGTATCAGTGAACCAGACTGTACTAATAAAATACTACTATTTACACCATTTATATCAGTCAAAATTTCTGTTCCAGATGGTGTGCCATCAGTAACCCAAAGTTGTTGGAAATTAAAATAAAACAGGTTTCCATTGTATTCTATTGCTCTAGTAAATTGAAACGATTCTCCTGTGTCTGTTACAGAAACAATCTCTATTGTACCTGCTTCTGTACCATCTGTCTTCCAAAGACCAAATTCACCATTTGCGCCATCATTAGCTGTAAAGTACAGTTCATTATTAAATGTGGTAAACTTTGGTAAGTTTAAGCCACTACCTTCAACACTACTTGGAACTGTTGTATTAATATTTTTTACTAAATTAGCTACTGTGCCATCGGTTTTCCATAGCTCATCTCCTATTATAGTATTAGAAACTGCATCGTAACTACGTGCTGAGAAAAACATTTCATTATTAAAAATGAAAAAATCATTAGAGCCACTACCCAAACCAAAAAATGGATTTAAATCATTTGGAAAAATATCATATTTAATTTGCGTACCAGAAAAAGTCCCATCAGTGGTCCAGATTTCATTACCTGTAGCACTCTCTGTAGCCGTAAAAAATAACTGATTATCAAATACTATTAAGTTTGAAATTGGATCAGTAAAACTTCCTCTAACTAGAACTGTACCAGCAGTTGTGCCATCTGTTTTCCATAATTCAAAAGTGCTTGATCGATTTACTGTAAAGTATAATTCATTATTAAACACTACTCCTAAATATGATTTACCATTATTGCTTATAAAATCAGGTGAGCCTGTTTGAGCATCCTCAAAATTCTTAACCGTAATGGTTCCTGCCTCTGTACCATCTGTTTTCCATAATTCTATTGAGGAATTTGTCCGCCCTCTGAAATATAATTCATTGCTAAATTCTACAAAAAGCTCTAGGTCGTTATTTGTATTAAAGTCCATTCCGCTAGAACTTCCTGGTCTAATATCTTTTAATAATATAGTACCTCCTTCTGTACCATCTGTTTTATAGAGCTCTGTACCTAAACCAGATACAAATGCTGTGAAAATTAAATCTCCATTGAATACTGTTAAAGATTCTGGCGAATAACCTGCACCACCATTTAAATTTGGTGCCACTTGGACTGTCCCAGACTGTGTACCATCCGTTTTGTATAATTTTTTAAATGAAGGTGTAAGATCAAAAGCCTGAAAATATAGTTCCCCATTAAATTCAGTTAAGTATTTTGCTGTACCACCATTACTTCCAGACCAAATATCTATTTGTTCAAAATTATACTGTGCATAAGCAAGGCTTCCTAAAAAAAGAAAGGCAAAAAGTAGGTGTGATTTCATGAGATATTGTTTTTTGGTTAATATGTAATTATTTCTATTTGGTTAATCCATTCTAGATTCGTTAGCCTTAAATTTTATAGTGACTTCGGCAGTTTCTTTCTTTTTACTTCCATCATCCAAGGTAAATTCAAATTCAACGGTATCAGTAAAGCTTCCCGTAATAACACGTCGTTTTTTAACGATACCTTGTTTCCAGTTAGTAACTTCTTTAATTATCATTTCGTTGCATCCCGTAAAGTCTCCATCCACGCGTTTATATGGTTTGTCATTCTTTAAATCAATAAAATTTAAACTTCCACATCCTGTCGTTGATGATTTAGCATTGTGTTTTCCTTTAGTCGCTTCACCTGAGAATGTTCTTGAGATATAATGAATTTGAAAATCATTATCTGCAACAAGTTTTGATGCATTCAAATTACTTTCACCTTCAAAATATTTGATATTTACTTGGCTCATACAATTTCCTTTTTCTGGTGTGAATTTATGTGTGCCTGCAAAAATGCCAGACTTAAATGTGACCTCGATATACACATCTTTTGTTTGCGCAGTAACACATAATGTTGTGACTAAAATCACTGTGATAAATATTGATTTCATTGGTGTTATTATTTAATTAAAATTTAAAATCTTTATACGTCGAAGTATCTAACACGAGTGTCGCATTAAGATCAACGTTTGTTATTTTGAGATTTGCTTTTTCAGTTGATGCGGTAGTATGTAATTCCATAACAAAACCATCAAAAGGATTGTTTTTTCGCATACCTAACATTGGCACAAACGCTCTATCTATCGGGAAATTTGGGCAGACCCAAGCAGTAACAGAACCGCTTTCTGTAGTTGTTTTATACGCATTACAGGTGTATCCTAATATAATTTTAGAATTTCCAGTTTTTGTAATCTCTGACTGTTCTGGTATTTCATCTAAATTACTAAATGCACTGAATTCTTCTTTAGTTATAGTTTTTCTCATTTTCATACCTGCAGCATTCATTAGCATTTCTATCTTGTCATTCTCAAAAACAATGTAAATGGATTCGCTAGAACCCATTTCTAGATCTGCATTCATACGCATACAAAGGATAGAATCATCTTTACTACTAAAGAAATAATCAATATCTACAGCATCTTCATCAGAAGATTTTGCCGTCATTGTAATTTTTTGATCAAAATTGTATGTCTTAGGTATTACATTTTCAAAATTACTTTTACCTGTTATAAAAACAGAAAAAAATAGTATGCTTAATGCTAGTGATTTCATAGTTTTACTTTTGATTACAAACACTTGATGTAATAATCTTAAAAAAGTAAACATCAATTTTTGTTTTTTTGTTTACAATTATGATAGATTGACATTAATATGACAGATGCATTGATTTTAAAAGGTTTAAAGACTGGTGATACTTCAGTTTTAAAATCTGTTTATCTCAATAATAAAGATGCCTTTATTGCCTTTGCTAAAACATATGGCCTCAATAAAAATGATGCTCTAGATATTTATCAAGACAGTATTTTGGCACTAAGAGAAAATGTCGCTACAGGTAGATTAGTTGAATTAAAAAGTAGTTTAAAAACCTATTTATTTAGCATCGGTAAGTATATGATTTTTGATTTTTTAAGAGCTAAAAAAAGAATGGTGCCCGTAGAAACTAAAGACTTAAAGTTAGCGGAATTGCCTGAAGGTTTTGAAATTCTATTTAAGGAAGAAATCAATTCAAAAGAACTAAAGCTTAACCATGCTTTTGAACAATTAGGTGAAAAATGCAAAGCTGTTTTAACCTTATTCTATTATAAAGGATATAGCATTGAAGAAATTACAAAATTGTTAAAGTATAGTTCTAAAGATGTTGTTAAAAGTCAGAAATCGAGATGTTTAAAAACATTGAAAGAAAAAATAAACAATGGAAAATAAGTCTTTAAAAAAAGTTATTGCTAAATCAGAGTACAATAAAGGAAAAGCGTATTTAGAAGATTTAGAAAAAGAGACCTCACTCTCAAGACCATATATTAAAGTGGCTGCGAGCATTGTTGTTCTTTTAGGTCTCACTTTAACTGCTGTATTCTTTAATAATAATGACAACTCTGAAGATTTATTTGCCGATAATTTTGAACCTTATAATAATATTGTGGCACCGATTTCTCGTGGTAATTTACCGAAGACAATGGAAGAGCGCGCTTTTTATTATTACGAATCTAAGGACTATGATAAATCCTTAAAAATCTTTGATTCTCTATTACTGACTCAACAAATCAACAAACCTATTTTAAACTTTTATAAAGCTAATATCTTACTACAACAAGACACCAATCTTAATGAAGCTATTAAGCTATTAGAGGCAAACAGTGCAAAAACTGACAAATGGAAGGATAAAAACTTGTGGTACTTATGCTTAGGATATTTAAAATCCGGAAACAATGAAAAAGCTTCAGATTGCTTAAAAAAATTAAATGATCTAAAAAGTAGTTTTAAAAAGATTAAACGCTCAAAGCTTTTTAAAGCGCTTCAATAATATCATTAAAATTATAGCAAATAAAACCGCGAAGGTTACATACCATAGGTAATTTAATGAATTATTTATAATGGGTTCTGTATCTCCTGACAGTACAAAACCAGCCCAATAGTAGGGATGTGCTAAATCATTATCTTCTGTGGTATTTAAATAATTTAATTTTGCTGCTTTTAAAGCTTTGTCCTTATCTAAACCCTGATATAGGCTTTCGTAAAATGACATCATTATTCTACTCGAATTCTCATCTGGCACTTTCCACAAAGACATAACAGTACTTTTTGCACCTGCAAAAGTCAAAGCATTTGAAAAACTCATAACTCCTCGCCCTTTTAACTCTTTTCCAATCCCTGTTTCACAAGAACTTAAGGTGACTAAATGAGCATTTAAAGATAATTTATAAAGTTCTTCTAAAGTGAGATAAGTATCTTCTGGTAAGTTATTCTCAGAAGAATAAAAATAGATTTTACTATGAGACGGCACTTCGCTATTCACTTCAGAGTGTGTTGCAAGGTGTACTAATTTTTGTTTGGATATTGTACTTGTAAATTTAGATTTACTGGCTTCATCATCGATATAAATGACAGATTTGAATAGGCTAGATATATACTCAACTTCTTTTAAACTACTCGGTAATTTACCATTTATAGAATTCCCGGAATTTACAAAAGGTGCAAAGATTAAACTTTGTTGTTTATTGCTATGCTTTATAAGATGCTCATTCTCTTGCTTAATTGAATTGCTTCGTAGTATATCAAAAGTATTAATCAAAAATTGACCTGATGTGTCGTCATTACTAGTCCACAAAGCTTCTACAGGGATTTTTTGTAGTAAATCATCTAAAACGATGATATTTTTAGATTCAGTTATGAGATACTTTTTGAATAACTTTTCATAAATAAACCTGCCTTCAGTTTTGTAATTATCATTAGTATAGCTACCAACATTTAAAATGAATTTACTAATATTCTTTTTTAAGATTTTTGATAAAGGAAGCTTATCGAATATAAGTTGGTCTTTATAGGCTTTAAAAACAAATATAGTACTGTCACCTACAAAATATTCTATAATATTATGGTTCTTATGAAGTTTATTAATCTTGTCTTTAACAGAAAATTCTTCACCATATTTATGTAAAAAGTATTTAGGTTGCTCTGCTTCTAATTTATCTTTAAATACTTGAAATTCTTTTTGTCTGCTTTTTAGTATTTCTGAAGTTTTTTTAGAATCAGATAAGTCGATTAAACGTTTTAAAGAATCTATTTCGGCGGTAAGTTTTATTTCTTTTTCTAGAATTTCGACATCTATATTTTCTTTAAATAATTGATCGAGCCTTACAGATTTTAATTCACTAGCAATCGCTACAAGTTTACTCTCATCTGTAATATTTAAGGCATCATAGAAAATAGCTTCCGTTTTTGTTAAATTCCATTGTTCCCAATAAGAGTCTAAAAGATTGCCATAGATGTACTTATAATTGGTCTCAGTAATAAAACGATCTTCATCGCTAGATCGACTGAATTCTAATAATGCTTTATGCGCTGTTTTATAAACCTTTATTATTTTCTCTCTTAGCTTTTGATTATTCGCTTTGACTTGTTGACGCTTATAAAACTCACCTAGAACAGCTAATTTTTCTAATAGATTTACATCCATTTTCTTAAAATTAAATTTTAAATCTTGGCTGTAAAATGTATCAGAATTAAAACGGAATGATTTTTTTAGATAGTCGCTTGCATTAGAAAAATCATTAAGTTCTAAGTAACTTTCTGCTATCATTAAATCGCACATGGATGCTTCGCTAGGTTTTAATTTTCTTGTTTCTGCATCATCATTTTGTTTGAGGATATTTATGGCTTTTTTATGTTCATCCATGTCTTGGTATATAGCCGCAAAACCCATAGCAGTATATCGCTCAGAGAAATGTATTTTATAAGATGAAGCATTTATGCGTTGAGCAAGTTGTTTTTGATACTTTAACGCCTCTTGTAATTTCCCCTGATCACGATTTGCTTTTATAATGTCGTTATAAATGTCAAAGTAAATGAAAAGCGGCGCATTTTCAATAATAACAGCATTATTATGATCTTTTAAAAACATATTTAGACCACTATAATCTTTAGTTTCTGAATAAAGCCTAGTAATATTTGTCATCACGTGTGATTTGTCTAAATCATATATCTGAGCAAAATTTAAAGCCTCTTTTAGAGCAACTTTAGCTTCTTCATAATTATAAAGTTCTATTTGATTAATCCCTCTGTAAACTAAAACGTCATAATAGAAACGTTCAAAGGGACAGACTTCTATTGCTTTAAAAATTTGTATACTTTTATTTAAATAATATTGCGAATTTTCATATTGATATATTCTGTTATATACGACACCTAATCCTGAGTACAAAGTGGCAACTTCTCGCGAATTTTTATTATCGTCATCAATGAATTGTAGTGCATCTAACAATATGTTCTTAGCCTCATCTAATGGGTCCATATTAGCTGTTGATGACCTATAGGCATTGTAGCTATCTAGTATAGCATCTTTTAATTTACCCTCACTTTTATAAAGCTCAATACATTTTAGATAAAGCTTTTTGGCTTCAGCGTAATTCTTTTCATTGTGATACAAATTGTAGGCCTGCTTATTGAGTTCTTCATAATCTTCTTGAGCACATACACTTCCATTAAAAGCATTACTTAGAACCACTATAAGCATCGATATATGAAAAATTTTAATCTTAATTTTCATATCCTAACGACTAAACTTTTCATCGGCAACCTTCTCTAACTCATCATACCAATCCTCACCAAACTTTCTAATGAGAGCTTCTTTTACGAATTTATAAACTGGGACTTGTAATTCTTTTCCTAGCGAACATGCATCATCACAGATTTCCCATTTATCATAATTCACTCCCGAGAA
Organism: Winogradskyella sp. PG-2; assembly: GCF_000828715.1. Taxonomy (NCBI): domain Bacteria; kingdom Pseudomonadati; phylum Bacteroidota; class Flavobacteriia; order Flavobacteriales; family Flavobacteriaceae; genus Winogradskyella; species Winogradskyella sp. PG-2. Next base: position 1,145,459 of record NZ_AP014583.1, read on the forward strand.
TTCAGAATAATCTTTTACTCTTATAGGATATAAATGACAAGACACTGGTTTCTTCCAAGAAATTTCTCCTTGATTATACGCTTCTTCTATAGCACAAAGGGCTGTTTTTTTCTCATTGAAAATAACATAAGCACAATCTGCTCCATTGATTAAGGGAGTCTCTAAGTCACCAAAGGCTGTAACTACTGAAGTTCCTTGTGATTCAATAGCTTCAATGCCTTCTTTTCGTAAAAACGGTTTTACTTTTGGATAAATATCTTCAAGAATTTTAACCTCATCTTTTTCTAATGGTGCACCAGCATCACCATCAATACAACAAGATCCTTTACATGCAGCAAGATTACAGACAAAATCTTTTTCTATAATATCCTCTGATACTATGGTTTTTCCGAGTTGAAACATAATGTAAAAATAGCTAAACTTTACAGTTATTTAATATTGAAAATCAGTAATTAAATCGCACCTTTGCCGCGAATTTCAGAAACAGAGATTATGCAACTAGATTTTAAACAAATATTTACAGCCTTTATGGTTCTTTTTGCAGTAATTGATATTATAGGAAATATTCCTATAATCATAGATTTACGTAAAAAAGTTGGACATATACAAAGTGAAAAAGCAGCACTAATTGCTGGTATTATTATGATTGTATTTCTCTTTTTAGGAAAAAGTCTATTAAGTCTAATTGGAATCGACGTTAACTCGTTCGCAGTAGCTGGCGCATTTATCTTATTCTTTATTGCTTTAGAGATGATTCTTGGCATTACACTTTATAAACAAGAGGATAGTAATCCATTAACCGCATCTGTTTTTCCATTAGCTTTTCCGCTTATTGCAGGACCTGGAAGCTTAACCACATTACTTTCTTTAAGAGCTGAATTTGCTATTGAAAATATCATTGTAGCCGTAATATGCAATGTTATTTTTATCTATATAGTGTTAAAAACCTCAGCCAGAATTGAGCGAGTGCTTGGTCCTAACGGAATTAACATTATAAGAAAAGTTTTTGGTGTAATTTTGTTAGCTATAGCCGTAAAATTATTTGCGCATAATATTAAAGAACTATTGGCTTAAAAATTTTAACCATGAAAATATTTACAATTGTTTTAAGCATTATTGCTATTGGACTCGTTATTTTTAATACTACCAAATTAAATTTTGATGCACCATTTGAAGGTGAAAGCTTTACAGCGGTTATTACTATAATTGCTGCATTTTGTGCTATCATTCTTTTACAAATTCTTAGAATTTCAAAGAAAATCGAAAAATTAGATAAACAACGTTAATGATTTTTGATGCCTTAATAATTGGTGGTGGAGCAGCAGGATTGTCTTGTGGTTTGGTTTTGGGTTCTGCTAAAGACAAAGCTTTTGTAAAAGACAAAAAGATCGCTATTATAACGCATCAGAAAACATCACATCTTCAAAATGCATTATTTAATAATGTTTTAGGATTAGCACCTAGTACCTTAGGTAGTGATATTCTAAAAGATGGAAAGCAACAACTCAATGATTTATATCCTCATATAAATCAAATTGAAAAAGAAAAAGTTACTTCTATTAAAAAGCATTCTGTAGGCTTCATTATTACTACAAATAAAAAAACATATCAATCGAAAATTGTAGTTATCGCTGTAGGCTACACTAATTTAATGACTATAAAAGGACTTGAATCTTATGTTGAGGCTCATCCTAAAGCTGTAATAGAGAAGGAAAGAATCTGGCTAAAGAACACAGATCATCTTATAGAAAAAAATCTATTTGTTGCTGGAACTTTAGCAGGCTGGAGAAGTCAGTTTGCCATGGCTTGTGGTAGTGGATCTCATGTTGCTACAGATATACTAACGCTGTGGAACGATGGAAAACATACTAAAATCCACGATAAGATTACTGTTTAAAGTTTGGGTACTCTGTACTTAAAAGAATAACCTCTTGTACCATTACATCTTCTTTATTGATGATTTCTTCAAAAGCATTATCATCAAATAATTGTCGCGCTAATGTTGCTTTTATGATGCGTCTTATTTCGTCATTATAAGCAACGAAAGTAATATTGGTGCGTTCTCGAGCATTTACATAATCTTGAAAACGTACAACGATATCATCACTTACCTCAAAATTATTTATGAAGTCATATTTAGTAACATCTTTATATACACTACGATCTTTATCTAATTCTTCAAAAACAAAATAACCAAAATGTCTTCTTCTCCTTAAGTAATTAATGGTTTCGTTATCAAACAAACGATCTACAGGTACAAATACATCAGGAATTATACCTCCTCCTCCATAAACCACTTTCCCTTTTGGTGTTGTAAATTTTAATGAATCATCGACTTCTATACTCGCTTCATCTGCCAATTCTCCAGTTCTTAAACGTTTGTAGTAATCACTATGATAACCTGAATTATTACCATTTGTATAAGGTCTTTGTATTGAGCGACCTGTTGGAGTATAATATCGTGATACTGTTAAACGTACAGCACTACCATCTCCTAAAGCCATTTCACGCTGCACTAATCCCTTACCATAAGAACGTCTTCCTACAATAATACCTTTGTCATTATCTTGTAACGCACCTGCAATAACTTCACTAGCAGATGCTGAATTCTCATTGATTAAAATATATATATCACCGTCTTCAAAGTCTCCTCGATCTGTTGCATAAGTTCTCTCTTCTCTACCCTTTTTATCTTTAGTAAATAATATAAGTTTATCATCTTCTAAAAATTCATCTGCTATTTGCTCAGCTATCCCTAAAAATCCGCCTGGATTGTCTCTTAAATCTAACGTCAATTTTGTTGCTCCTTGCTCTTGTAATTCATCTAAAGCCGCTTTAAATTCTTTAAATGTAGATTCAGCAAAACGATTTATCTTAATATAACCTAATTGATCTGTAAGCATATAAGACGCTTCAACACTTTTAATAGGTATGGCTCTTCGTTTAATATCAAACTCTAATAGGTCATCTTCACCTTTTCTGTAAACTGTTAGTTTTACTTTAGTGTTCTTGTCTCCTTTGAGCTTCTTTGTAATAAAATCGTTTGTAATATTTGACCCATAAATAGTATCGCCATCTGCTAATATAATTCGATCACCACTCATTATTCCCGCGCGTTCACTTGGGCCACCTTCTGTTGGTTTTATTACTGCAATACTATCTTTATAAGGATAAAAATTGATACCAATACCAACGAAATCACCTTTCATATTTTCGGTAATACGAGCTAAATCTTCTTTTGGAATATAAGTAGAGTGTGGATCGAGATTATCTAAAATACCATTCACAGTTACATCGACAATACTATCTGTATTAATCTCATCAACGTATTCGTAATCAATATAATCTATGAGACGGTTAATTTTATCTTTCTTACTATTCGTAGAAAAAAGGTTGTCTGAAGTATCTGTGAAATTTAACTTGCCGCCAATAACAACTCCAGCAGCAATAGCTGTACCGATAATTAATGGTATGTATTTGTTTTTTGTCGCCATTAAGCTTTTAAATCTTCAATTCGTTCTAATTCTATGCCAGCTTTAGCTAAAAATTGTAATCCTGAATCATCTTTATAGCCTTCATGATAAACGACCCTAATAATCCCAGCTTGATGTATTAATTTGCTACACTCTTTACAAGGAGATAGTGTAATATACAACGTCGCACCTTTACATGATTGCGTAGAAGAAGCTACTTTTAATATAGCGTTAGCTTCAGCATGCAGCACGTACCATTTTGTATAACCTTCATCATCTTCACAATAATTCTCAAAACCTGTTGGAGTTCCATTATAACCATCTGAAATTATCATTCGATCCTTAACAATAAGCGCACCTACTTGTTTACGCTTGCAGTGAGATAATTTCCCCCATTCTTTTGCAATCCGTAAATAAGCTTTATCGTAACGTAATTGTTTTGTCTTTGGCATTAATACATTTTGTTTATCAAAGTATGCTATAAGTAACGAATATAAAAGGTTAGTATTTTATAACCAATTTACTTGTAGTTAAAGTTTTACCAAACTTAATTAAGTATTTAACAATTCACTTTGAATTACCATAGGAATAACCAAACCTATAACTATAGCAGACCATACCATAATCCAGTCGCGACGCGAAAACCTAAAAATAGTCTGACATAAGAAACTAAGGAATAAAACCACAAATACAATAATAATCTGAGCAATTTCAATACCTAATGCAAATTCGATGAGGAGTTCTATTTTATTTTCTGAGAGTGAGGAAAGCATTTTAAATTCTCTAGCAAAACCTAGACCGTGAATTAAACCAAAAAATAAAGTGGTAAAAAACAACAATCCTATTTTAGTGCTTCTATCCTTTTTACCAGCTGTAATCACATTAAAAATAGCCGTGATTAAAATAGTTATTGGAATTAAAAACTCAACCAATTTTCCATTAACACTAACTATGCCATAAGCTGCTAAAACCAAAGACAAGGTATGCCCTAAGGTAAACATGGACACTAAGAGTAGAACACGTTTCCAATCTTTAAACACATAAGGCACAGTTAAAACCATTAAGAAAAGTACATGGTCATAACCGTTAATATCTAATACATGGTTAAGCCCGTATTGCACATTAAACCAAAAATTTTCTAGCATAATTAAATTATTTGGGATGCATCAAAGTTACAATTAAAAGTAATATCATACTTTTAAATTAACGCTAATAAAACTTGCTTATTCTAATTTTCTTTCGCAATATTGTAACTTCACAATGTTCAAATAACGTATTGAAATGTTATCAAGAAAGGTGGAGGGATTAGACCCTTTGAAACCTTAGCAACCCTTAAACTTATTAAGAAGGTGCTAAATTCTACGTAATTACCGATTCATTTATCGTGTAATTGAATAGATAACCAAACGTAATTACTCACTGTAATTCGATTTCTTTTTAACATATTTTATAACGCAAGTCTAATAGAGACACATTTGACGTTTAGTTTAAATTGAAATTTAAAACTTATGGGTTTAAGTAGAATAGACGAAGAAATTAAAAAACGAATCCTCGTTTTAGATGGAGCCATGGGAACCATGCTTCAACAATACAACTTCTCAGAAGAAGATTTTAGAGGAGAACGTTTTGCAGATTATCCTTCACCATTAAAAGGTAATAATGATTTATTATCCTTAACACAACCTAAGGCGATTGCAGAAGTGCACGCTAAATATTTTGAAGCAGGAGCCGATATTGTAGAAACGAATACATTTTCTGGGACAACGATTGCTATGGCAGACTACGACATGGAAGATTTAGTATATGAACTTAATTTTGAGTCTGCAAAAATAGCTAAACAAGTCGCTGATAAATTCACAAAAGAAAACCCAAATCAACCAAGATTTGTTGCTGGTAGTATTGGCCCAACTAATAAAACCGCAAGTCTATCTCCTGATGTTAACCGCCCAGAATACAGAGCGATAACTTTTAATGAATTACGTGTTGCCTATAAGCAACAAGTGGAGGCTTTAATTGATGGTGGAGTTGATGTTCTTTTAGTGGAAACTATTTTTGACACTTTAAATGCTAAAGCTGCTTTATTTGCAATTGAAGAAGTAAAAGAAGAACGACATATTGATATTCCAATTATGGTTTCTGGAACTATAACAGATGCTTCAGGAAGAACATTATCAGGACAAACTGTTGAAGCATTTTTAACTTCAATATCTCATATTCCATTATTAAGTGTTGGTTTTAATTGCGCTCTGGGAGCAGAACAATTAAAACCCTATTTACAACGCTTATCTAATGAAACTGAGTTTTTTACTTCAGCGCATCCTAATGCAGGTTTGCCAAATGCTTTTGGCGAATACGATGAATCACCAGAGCAGATGCAAAACTATATTGAGGATTATCTTAAAGATAATCTTATAAACATAATTGGAGGTTGCTGTGGCACAAGTCCCGCTCATATAAATGCCATTGCTGAAGTTGCTAAGAAATATCAGCCAAGACATAAACTTGCCTTAGTATGATTTTAGAAGTTGCCATTTTAAATATTAAGAAAGGTCAGTCTCAAGCTTTTGAAATAGCCTTTAAAACAGCTGAACATTTCATTTCGGCTATGAAAGGATACCTAAATCATACCTTGAAAAAATGTATGGAAGATGATGATAAATACATTCTTTCAGTGAATTGGAAAACTTTGGAAGATCACGAAATTGAGTTTAGAACTTCAGATGAATACCAGAAATGGAAAAAACTACTTCATCATTTTTATGAATCATTTCCAATCGTACAACATTACAAATAATGGATAGTGACTGTAAAAAATATTTAACGCTCTCTGGATTAGAACCACTTGTGGTAACACCAGAAAGTAATTTTATCAACGTTGGTGAACGAACCAACGTAACTGGGTCTCGTAAATTTCTTCGTCTAATAAAAGAAGAAAAATATAGTGAAGCTCTAGAGGTTGCTAGAAACCAGGTAGATGGTGGAGCTCAGATTTTAGATGTTAATATGGACGAAGGAATGCTCGATGGTGTTTATGCTATGACAACCTTCTTAAATCTCATTGCTTCAGAACCAGATATTTCTAGAATCCCAATAATGATTGACAGTTCTAAATGGGAAATTATAGAAGCTGGTTTACAAGTTGCACAAGGAAAATGTGTTGTTAATTCTATAAGCTTAAAAGAAGGTGAAGCTGAATTTAAACGACAGGCCAAACTAGTTAAACGCTATGGAGCAGCAGTCATTGTTATGGCTTTTGATGAAACTGGTCAAGCTGATAATTACGACAGGCGAATTGAAATTTGTAAACGCTCCTATGATATTTTAGTTAAAGACATCAACTTCCCTCCTCAAGATATTATTTTCGATCCAAATATTTTTCCCGTTGCAACAGGAATGGAAGAGCATCGCAGAAATGCCCTCGATTTCTTTGAAGCTACAAAATGGATTCGAGAAAATTTACCTCACGCCAATGTTTCTGGCGGAGTAAGTAATGTGTCATTTTCATTTAGAGGTAACAATGTGGTTAGAGAAGCTATGCATTCATCTTTCTTATTTCATGCCATTAAAAATGGAATGAATATGGGTATCGTTAACCCAACCATGCTCGAAGTTTATGATGAAATTGACAAAGATTTATTAGAACGTGTTGAAGATGTACTATTCGATAGACGCGATGATGCTACTGAACGCTTATTAGATTTTGCTGAATCTGTTAAAGGTCAGAAAAAGGAACAGGAAAACACGGTTCAAGAATGGAGAAGTGAGGCTTTACAGGATAGAATTACACACGCTTTAGTTAAAGGTATTGATGCTTTTATTATTGAAGATGTTGAAGAAGCACGCTTAGCTTCAGACAAACCAATTCATGTTATTGAGGGGCATTTAATGATTGGGATGAATGTTGTAGGAGATTTATTTGGAAGCGGAAAAATGTTTTTACCACAAGTTGTAAAATCTGCTCGTGTTATGAAAAAAGCTGTGGCTTATTTACAACCCTTTATTGAAGCCGAAAAAGATGGTAAGCAAGAATTTGCAGGCCGAATTTTAATGGCAACTGTAAAAGGTGACGTACATGATATTGGCAAGAACATTGTGAGTGTTGTTTTGGGTTGTAATAATTACGAAATCATTGACCTTGGTGTGATGGTTCCACCAGAAAAAATTATTGAAACAGCAAAAAAAGAAAATGTTGATATTATTGGCCTAAGTGGTCTTATTACTCCGTCATTAGATGAAATGGTTTATGTTTCTAAGGCTCTTGAAAAAGAACAATTAGATATTCCACTAATTATTGGAGGAGCAACAACATCGCGTGCGCATTCTGCCGTAAAAATTGCACCAAATTATAGTAATACTGTAGTCCATATTAATGATGCATCTAGGGCCGTAACTGTTGTCGGAGATTTACTTAAAAGTGACAGCAAAGTTTATAAAAATCAGATTCGTGAAGAATATGATTTGTTCAGAGAGCAATTCATAAAACGTGGGAAAAAGAAAGAATATCTTAGCATTGAAAATGCTCGAAAAAATAAGTTTCAAATTGATTGGGAAGCTTCAGAAATTGTAAGACCAGAAACTTTAGGGATTCAGATCATAGAAGATTTCGACATCACTAAGCTTGAAGCTTTTATTGATTGGTCTCCATTTTTTAGAAGTTGGGACTTGCATGGTAAATATCCAGATATTTTGAATGACGAAATTGTCGGTACACAAGCCACAGAATTATTCGCTGATGCGCAACACTTACTAAAACGCATATTTGATGAAAAGCTTTTAAAAGCTAAAGCCATCTTTGGTTTATTTAATGCTAACACAGTAAATGATGATGATATTGAAATTAAGGATGACTCTGGAAATATATTAGTTGAGTTTCTAACGCTTAGACAACAATCTAAAAAATCACAAGGTAAACCAAACATAGCCTTAGCTGATTTTATTGCACCTAAAGCATCAGAAATGCAAGATTACATGGGTTGTTTTTGCGTATCAACTGGCTTTGGAACTCAAGAATTAGCAGCCCAATTCGAAGCTGATAATGATGATTATAATTCTATAATGATTAAAGCATTAGCAGACCGATTAGCAGAAGCTTTTGCTGAATATTTACATAAAGAGGTAAGAACAAAACATTGGAATTATGCCAAAGGTGAAAACTTATCAAATCAAGAATTAATAAAAGAAAGTTACAAAGGGATTCGTCCTGCTCCTGGTTATCCAGCATGTCCAGATCACTTAGAAAAGAAGACCATTTGGGAGCTATTAAATGTTAAAGAAAACATTGGAGTTCAGCTTACCGACAGTTTAGCTATGTGGCCAGCTGCCAGTGTAAGTGGTTATTATTTTGGAAATCCTGAAGCTAGATATTTCGGTTTAGGGAAAATAACACAAGACCAAATTAAAGACTATAGCCAAAGAAGAAACATTTCAATTGAAGAGGCCGAAAAATGGTTAAACCCAAACATCGTACAATAAACATGAAAGTTACAGAACATATAAAAAGAGCAAATGGGAAAACATTATTTTCCTTTGAAATTATACCACCTAAAAAAGGAAATAGTATTCAACAGTTATATAATAACATTGATCCATTAATGGAATTTAATCCCCCTTTTATTGATGTTACTACATCACGAGAAGAGTATATCTATATCGAAAAAGATGGTCTTTTGGATCAAAAAATTACGCGCATGCGCCCAGGAACTGTAGGAATATGTGCTGCCATAAAACATAAATATGATGTCGATACAGTACCACATGTATTGTGTGGTGGATTCACTAAAGAAGAAACTGAATATCTGTTAGTAGATTGCCATTATTTAGGAATTGACAACGTTATGGCACTTCGTGGTGATGCAATGAAACATCAAAAATACTTTGAGGCAAGTAATGGAGGTCATCAATATGCAAAAGACTTGGTAGGTCAAATTCAGAACCTCAACAAAGGTCAATATTTACATGATGTCATAGAAGTTGATGATAGAGCAGATTTCTGCATTGGAGTTGCTGGTTATCCTGAAAAACATATTGAAGCACCATCTTTAAAAACCGATTTAAAACGACTTAAAGAGAAGGTAGATAAAGGTGCCGATTATGTTGTTACTCAAATGTTTTTTGACAATGAAAAGTACTTTAAATTTGTTAAAGCTGCAAAAGAGGAGGGAATAAATGTACCTATAATACCAGGTATTAAACCAATTGCAGTAAAACGCCATTTACAACTACTGCCACAAGTATTTAAAATTGATTTACCTGAAGAATTAATAGAAGCAGTCGATAACTGTAAGACCAATCAACAGGTTAGACAAGTTGGAGTCGAATGGGCTATAGCTCAATCTAAAGAATTGCAAAAAGCTGGTGTACCTGTTTTGCATTATTACTCAATGGGAAAAAGTGATAATGTAAAGGCAATTGCTAGTGCTTTGTTTTAGATTTGAAAAACAACTAATACTAAGGCTTTGGAACTAATATTGATCTATTAATCCAACATCCTATTTTTATGGTCTTTCCAGCCAAATCGCGGAGAAATATTTCTTCTTTAGTAGGTGCTTTTGATTCATAACTTGCAACATATTGATTAACGAATTTGTGCAAAGTTGGGTCAATTTTAGAAGCTTTTTTAACTTCTTCTGATGCTAACCAGAAGACGGCTCTTTGATAAACATTGTCTTTCCCACAATTCTTGGCGCTTTTGCCATACATTTCTGCAATTAGTATATGAGGCTTTCCATTAGATGGATTTAATTTTACAGCGTCTAGTAATAATCTTCTCGATTTACTGTACTGATTTTTATTCTTTAATATAACACCAATCCTAAAAGCTAATTTTGATTTTTTATAAGGACTTGCATCAAATAATAAATATGCTTCTTCTAAATATTGATATGCCTCTTTATCCTTTCCTCTAGCGAGCAACATTGTTGCTACAAAAATTTTTGTATCATATGATGGTGCAACCTTGTCGTACCTTTTTACAAGTTTTTCATAAAGAGGGTCATCAGTACATTGTTTATGATACATTCTGGTTACCGATCGTTTTAACCAAATAGAATCATTTTGATAGGTTTCAAAATCTTTGCTATAGAGAGGAATTAAGTTATCACAAATCGCTCTGATATCTACTTTGGTATTAATATTCTCTTGAATGAGTGCATAATTTTTGAGATAACTTTCATAAACAGATTTGTTCTTATTTTCCTTTTGGGTGAGTACTTCATCTCTTTCCAGTTTTTCTAACAGTGGGTTTAATTTTTCTGAATAGATCTGTACTTCATCCTGTGTTTTTTCGGTAATATCATCATAACCATTGAATAATTCTGCATCTGTTTTTTTACCCTCATCAAACAAATATACCATTAAGGAAAAGTAAGAGTACAAACTTTTAGGATGTGTAAAAGTTTTAGCATCCTCTTTAAAAGCATCATCATAGCAATTATATAATTCCTCTTTACTTTTTCCAAAAAGTTCTTTGTTATCATATTGAAGCTGACAAGCCTTTGCAGCATATTCCCCATTTGGTGTTCTTTTGGAAAAATATTGGTTACGTGCTTTCCATAAATCTATCAAACCTTTAAGATGACCTAATTTTTCATCCCCTTTAGTGTTTTTGATTTTATGTTTTAGTATTTTTTCACCATCACTATATATGGCGATGTTAAGTTCAGGGCAGTTTGTTTTTACAAATAACCAATCTGCATATGCAGTGTCATATTTTTTTGCTTTAACAGGTTCGTGAAATAACGATAGTTTAGTTTTACATTCTATGTCTTCTTGTGCATTTATTAGGTTTACACCTATTATCAAAAAGATGAAAAGGAGAATTAATTGTCTTACCATGATAAATTGATGTTTAGTTAGTTATGGATAGTAAAGCCACAAAAAACATACCATTAGTTATAAAATCATACTTTAACTAAATCTATTCTTACATTAAAACTGAATTCTAAACACAAAAAAGCTTAATCTTTAATTCCTTATAATTTTCATTTCGATTTACTACAAAAACATATTATAGACATGGCAAAATATTTATACTTTTACGATATGAATATAGAAGCAAATCATTTATTACATATATTAAAAAGTAATAGTAGTGATGAAAATGTATTGTGGCTCAACTCAAAAATTGATTTTATTAATTCTGAGTTATCTACAAAAGATTTATACGTTACTTATAGCTTAATTGGAACTAAATTTAAAAACACTGGTGATTTAAAAATAGATTTAAATCACCAAGAGTTAAGCTCATATTTAAAACTTCAAAATGCCTCCATTACTGAAATTGCACGTATCTATTTATTAAAGAGTGTACTCGTATTTAATTCCACCTTTTTTAAGGACAAAGTCTCTAATATTATACAATTGGCAGATACTAGTGAATTAGAAACATTCTTAAAATTCTTAATACTCTTACCAAATCCTGAAGATTATAAGTATGTTGCTGTAGAAGCTTTGCGTACTAATATAGCATCAGTTTTTAATGCTATCTCTGCGCATAACCCTTATCCTGCTTTATATTTTAATCCGCAACAATGGAATCAGATGTTTTTAAAAGCCGCTTTCATAGAAAGTGATTTAACAACCTTTAATAACATAGATGGAAGAGCAAATAAAGACCTTGCTCGTATTATATCAGATTATGCACACGAACGTTGGGCAGCTGGCAGAACAATCGATCCTTATTTTTGGAGACCTGTATCAAATTTCATTGAAGGTCCTATTGTAGATGATCTACAAAGGTTATTCACAAGTGATAATATCACAGAAAACAAAGTAGCCGCAATTTGTTGCTTTAATTCTAGTAACTCAAATGCAAAACAAATGTTAGAAAATTATCCTACCTATATTGAGCAATTGAAAGAAAAAAAATTAACTTGGGGCACACTAAAAGATTAATGAAAATGAATGAAAAAATGATGTTTATAGATCCTCATGTACACATGACCTCTAGAACTACAGATGATTATGAAGCAATGGCCGAAGCCGGAGTAGTTGCTCTTATAGAACCTTCATTTTGGTTGGGGCAACCGAGAACTCAAGTTGGTTCTTTTCAAGATTACTTTAGTAGTCTAGTTGGCTGGGAACCTTTTAGAGCCAGTCAGTTTGGTATTAAACATTATTGCACAATTGGATTAAACTCTAAAGAAGCAAATAACGAAGCTTTAGCAGAACAAGTTGTAGAATTATTGCCATTATATCTACATAAAGAAAATGTAGTTGCAATTGGTGAGATTGGTTATGATGACCAAACTCCAGCAGAGGATAAATATTTTAGAATGCAGTTAGATTTGGCTAAAGAACTCGATATGACTGTACAAGTGCATACTCCACATAGAGATAAAAAAGCAGGAACTATTAAAAGTATGGAGGTTTGTTTGGAGCATGGTTTAGATCCTTCAAACGTAATCATAGATCATAACAATGAAGAAACTGTAAAAGAAGTTTTAGATAGAGGCTTTATTGCAGCATTCACTATTTATCCTAAAACAAAAATGGGTAATGAACGTATGGTAGAAGTTGTGAGAACTTATGGAAGTACCAACATTATTATTGATAGCTCAGCAGATTGGGGCGTAAGTGACCCATTAGCTGTTCCTAAAACTGCAGGACTTATGTTGCGAAGTGGTATTAATAAAGAAGATGTTGTAAAGACCTGCTACCAAAATGCCTTAGATGCTTTTAGCAAAAATGGTAAAATGCAAGAATCGCATTGGTTGGGTGCAAAAGGCATTGACCAATCTCAGCTATTTAATGACAATAGTGTATTACGAGGACAAACACCTAAAATTGATAACGATAAAATAGTTTAAATTGAAGAGTGTTATAAAAGGCTATCTAAGTTTAATGCGTCCTGCAAATCTACCTACTGCTGCTGCTGATATTTTTGCTGGTGCTTCAATAGCAGGTATCTTTTCTGAACTCTCAAGTTTTAGCGCTCCTTTTACTCTAAATCTATTTTTTATAGTATTGGCTTCAGTTTTTTTATATGCTGGTGGAGTTGTTCTTAATGATGTATTTGATATTAAGATTGATGCCATAGAACGGCCAGAACGTGCTATACCTAGTGGCTTAATTACGTTGAAAAATGCAGCAATTTTCGGAAGCCTTTTGCTTCTTATGGGTATTATACTTGCTTTTTTTGTAAATACCTTAGCTGGTTGTATATCCACAATTTTAGCAGGTTTTATTGTTACTTACGATTATTATTCGAAGCATAAATTAATACTAGGCCCTTTAAATATGGGCTTATGCAGAGGTTTAAATTTATTACTGGGTATAAGCATACTTGGTAATATTCAGCATATTGAATTTACAATTGTTCCAATAGTTTATATAGCAGCGATTACATTGATTAGCAAAGGAGAAGTCCATGGTAATAATAAGAATCATATCATTTTTGCTGGAGTATTATACGCTCTAGTCATTGGTCTCATTTCACTATTTATTATTCTCAAGACTGACAACATTTTACAAACACTTCCTTTTTTAGCCTTATTAGCTTTTTTAATATATAAATCATTGCTCAAAGCTTATAAAGAGAATTCACCTCTACACATTAAAAAAGCTGTTATTGCTGGCGTTTTATCCCTTATTGTTTTAGATGCTGCAATAGCTGTTGGATTTTCACAAATCTTTGTAGGTATTTTAATTATCTTGTTACTACCTTTATCCTTTATTTTATCCCGCCTTTTTGCGGTAACATAAAATACATTTGTAATGAATCTATACGACCCCATTGTGCAGTCCTTTAAAGTGACTTACAATTACAAATTATATTTTACCAATCATCTGTTCTCAACAGATAATGAATTATTTAATTCAATTTTAGAGTCCTATAAACCACAAGAATTAACAAAAGTTTTATTTGTATTAGATAGTAATGTAAATAAGCTTCACCCTGAATTAGAAAAGCAGATTAAAGCATATTGTGAGTATTACACTAATAATATTAAGCATACTGAATTAATTGTAGTTCCTGGAGGTGAGCAAAGCAAAAATGACTCAATATTAGTAGATGATATCCTAAGAGGTATTGATAAAAACAAAATATGCAGGCATTCTTTTGTTGTAGTAATAGGAGGTGGTGCCGTTATAGATATGGTAGGTTATGCTGCAGCAATTGCCCACAGAGGTGTAAAATTAATTAGAATTCCTACAACTGTATTATCACAAAACGATGCTGCTGTAGGAGTTAAAAATAGCGTAAACTTACTTAATAAGAAAAACTTCTTAGGCACTTTTGCAACACCTTATGCTATCATAAATGATAGCATATTTTTAGACACTTTACAAGAAAGAGATTGGGTTTCTGGAATTGCTGAAGCTATAAAAGTTGCTCTAGTAAGAGATAAAGTGTTTTTTAAATTTATACAAGATAACGCAGAAGTACTTTACAAAAGAGATAAAGAAACTATGCAGTATCTCATTTATAAATGCGCAAAACTGCACATGGAGCATATTGCACAAGGTGGTGACCCTTTTGAGAGTGGTTCTTCTCGCCCTTTAGATTTTGGTCATTGGGCAGCACACAAATTAGAATACATGACCAATTACCAATTGCGTCATGGGGAAGCTGTTGCTATTGGTATGGCTATAGATTTGACTTATGCCTATCTAATCAATCTTATTGACTTTAATACCTTGGAATCTATTTTAAAAGTTATAGAAAACGTTGGTTTTAATTTAGACTTACCTATTACATCTGAAAATGAATTACAAAAATTATTAGGAGGCATTGAAGAATTTAGAGAACACCTTGGAGGTCAATTGACCATTACACTTATCTCCAAAATTGGAACTAAAAATGATGTGCATTATATTGACATGAATAAAATGCAACAAGCCATAAAAATGCTTCCAACATTATTAAAAGAAAATAACTAACCAAAGTGGTCGTAAATAAAATATTTCATTGCACATATTGTACTAACATTCATGGTGGCAAAAACTGGGAATTAACTTTTAATGACCTAAAAAATTACATCCCAAAAATAAAGGAAGACGTTGCACCAAACAGTCCTTTTGGTATAGGTTTACGCTTATCTAATAAAGCTAGTGAAGAGTTACAAATTGGAAATAATTTACTAGAATTTAAGACTTGGTTAGACTCAAAAAATTTATATGTCTTTACAATGAATGGGTTTCCATATGGGAATTTTCATGATGAAGTTGTTAAGGACAAAGTACATACACCAGATTGGACTACAACAAAACGACTTAATTATACAAAACGACTTTTTAATCAATTAGCATACATATTGCCTGAAGGACTTGATGGCGGAATTTCTACATCTCCTCTAAGCTATAAACATTGGCATAAAACTACAATTGACAAAGAATATGTTTTTACAGAAGGCGCAAAAAATTTGGCCAAAGTTGTTTGTCATTTAGTTAAAATTGAACAAGAAACAGGAAAATATCTGCACTTAGATATTGAACCTGAACCAGATGGCGTATTAGAGAATACTGAAGAATTTTTAGCTTTCTATAATGACTATTTATTACCACAAGGTAGCGAAATCATAAGTGAAGTTTTGAAAATTAGTTCAAAAGAAGCAGAAGAATTAATTTACAGACATATGACAATATGCTATGATGTTTGTCATTTTTCATTGGCTTTCGAAGAACCAAAAGACACTTTTGAAAAACTCAAAAAACACAACATTAAAGTAGGTAAAATCCAAGTAAGTTCTGCGTTAAAAATTAATTTTGATGGACATAACGATGAAGCTATTTGGGAATCTTTATCAAACTTTAATGAATCCACCTATCTTCATCAGGTCACTGAAAAAATTGATGGAGTAGTAATAGTTTATAATGATTTGCCTTTAGTTTTAGGACAAAAGAAAAGTCATAACGAATTAAGAGCGCATTTTCATGTTCCTATTTTTTTGGATACATTTAATCACTTGCAATCAACTCAAAACCAAATATTAGAAGTGATGGATCACCTCAAAACAGATGCCATCTCTAATCATATAGAAGTAGAAACATATACTTGGAATGTATTACCAAACAACCTAAAAATTCCTATAGATCAATCTATTAGCAGAGAGCTTAATTGGTTACTAAAACAATTTTAAACTAATGAATAAAACGGTTGTAATTAATGTTGTAGGATTATCTAATCGTGTTATTGGGGAGCATACACCTTTTATAAAAACATTTTTAGAAAAAGGACAATCTTCTATTATAAAGCCTGTATTACCAGCTGTTACTTGTTCTGCACAATCAACCTATCTAACCGGTAAATGGCCTTCTGAACATGGTATTATTGGCAATGGTTGGTATTTTAAAGAGGAGTGTGAAGTGAAATTTTGGAGACAATCCAATAAACTAGTAGAAAGTAAAAAAATCTGGGATATTCTTAAAGAAGAGAACGATAGTTTTACTTGTGCAAATCATTTTTGGTGGTACAATATGTATTCTACTGTTGATTACAGTGTGACTCCTCGCCCTAATTACTTAGCAGACGGTCGCAAAATTCCAGATTGCTATTCACAACCCTCTGATTTACGAGATACACTTCAAGACAAATTAGGAACTTTTCCTTTATTTCATTTTTGGGGACCAAAGACAACCATAAAATCTAGTCAATGGATTGCAGATGGAGCCATAAAAACTGATGAATTATATAACCCTACACTGAGCTTAATATATTTACCTCATTTAGATTATAACCTGCAACGTCACGGTTTAGATTTCAATATTATTTCTAAAGATTTACAAGAAATAGATAATGTTGTAAGAGGATTGGTAACCTGCTATGAAAAACAAGATTGTAATATTATTCTACTATCAGAATATGGAATTACAAACGTTAATAAACCTATTCATTTAAATAGAATTCTGCGTCAACATAACTATCTATCGATTCGTGAAGAAAGAGGTTTAGAATTATTAGATGCAGGTGCTAGTAAAGCTTTTGCCGTTGCTGATCATCAAATTGCGCATATCTATTTAAATGACACTACTACAAAAGACAAAATTATAGCTATTCTTAAAAAGACAGATGGTATTGAAAAAGTATTGTCAAACGAAGATCTAAAAGCTCTGAATTTAAAACATAATCGTTGCGGAGATATTGTTGTTGTCGCTGATAAAAACTCTTGGTTTACTTATTATTTTTGGTTAGATAATGAAAAAGCTCCTGATTATGCTAGGATGGTTGATATTCATAAAAAACCAGGTTATGACCCTGTTGAAATGTATACAGATCCAAAGGACAAATTGTTAATGCCGAAGGTTATATGGAAGCTCTTAAAGAAGAAATTAGGCTTTAGAACTGTTATGGATATTATACCTATTGATGCTAGTTTAATAAAAGGCTCGCATGGAAGGTTACCTGAAAATGAAGATGATTACCCTATTTTTATTAGTAATAATAATTCAATAGAGATAGAGAAACAACTGGTCGCAACTGATGTTTATCATCTTTTACAAAAGCATGTTTCAGAAAAATAACAGCATACTTTTCAACACTAACAATCAATTTGTTAACTTATAAATTGTGGAGTTTAGCTCCCATTATAAAATTATAATATGAAACTATTTTTTAAAATATTTGCCTTTGTATTTGCCCTTTTATGTCTCACCTCAGCATATTTACAATTAAATGATCCTGACCTTTTATTATGGTTATGTATTTATATAACCTCTGGTATTGTTTCAATTTTATTTGCACTAAACAGATTGCCTTACCAGATTTATTTAGTACTATCTATTGGCTATGTTATTGGTGCTTTTCTTTTTTGGCCAGAAACGTTTGAAGGAGTAACTATTGGTGGAGGGGAAATAAGTAATATTGAACATGCTAGAGAATCTTTAGGCTTAATAATTTTAGCTTTAGTAATGTTAATTTTTGGGATTAGGACTAAAACTAATTAATATAATCCTCTATGAATAATGTAGGTGGTAAACTAATATAAAAAAACCTCGCAACTTCAATCACAGTTACTCTCGTAATATTCTATAATTGTTTTTAGGTCATCTTTACCTAACTTTTCTGCTATAACTTTTTCTGCCAGAGCATTACAGTCTGAAAAGAAAGTTGCAATATCTTTGGAGTCATACATTATTTCTGCCATATCATTACCTTTTGACAAAAATAATTGATTATGTCCACCATAAAATCTAAACATTGGTATGTTAGTTCCACCTGGCATAAAACTCATACCTCCACCTCCGCCAAATGTTCTACCAAAAAGTGTTACTGAACCCTTTTTCAAAACCTCTAAAAAATGTAATCGTTCCCGATCCTCTTCAACATACATTGTAACATATAATGCTTGACTCTGCTTTTTCACTTTACGTTTATTTACTTTTTCTGTATATTTTACAGTAAAATGGATAGAATCTATTTTATTAATTTCAATTTTCTTAGCCTTATCTTTTTTGTTCTGACGAAAACGTAAGCTCTCTTTAGGTTGAAATCTAAATTTACCACCTTGTCTAATTACGGCTTCGCCTTTTACTATACTATCGTTTTCCATATATATGGTCGCAGGTGACCAACTATATTGACCAAAAGCCATGGTAAAGGACAATAAAAATACTACTCTAACAATTCCTC
This sequence comes from Winogradskyella sp. PG-2, assembly GCF_000828715.1. NCBI lineage: Bacteria > Pseudomonadati > Bacteroidota > Flavobacteriia > Flavobacteriales > Flavobacteriaceae > Winogradskyella > Winogradskyella sp. PG-2. Next base: position 1,164,500 of record NZ_AP014583.1, read on the forward strand.
TCATTAAGTTTTTTTGAGGTTAAATTTAGAGAAAATAGATTATATATTTCTAAAGAAAAAGTAATTAGTTATTTAATAAGTTAATCAAGCTATCATATGAAATTTGCTTTATTTCATCTAAAGATTGTGAACTTTCTGTGTTGATGGATTCAACAGGAAATGAACTATTTGCGTATTGATTTTTTTTCTGATTTTTATCCGCCGATATAACTATGATTCCATCAATAGAACCATCGCTAAGGCTTTTTATATAGTTTAATTCTTTGGTATAAGAATTAAATGATTGATAAAACAAAATTCTATAACCAAAGGTTTCAGCAGTTTTCTGTAAATGACATAGCGAATGACTATAACAAGCTATAGTGACTTCAGGTAAAATTACAGCAATAGAACCTGTTTTTGGATTCTAAGTGAAACAGCATAATTATTTGGAACATAATTATGCCGTTTTGCTATTGATTTTATTATCTCTCGAGTTGCTTTACTAATTTCTAGCTTATTATTTAAAGCCTTAGATACCGTGGATATAGAATATCCCGATAAAGATGAAATTTCTTTTATTGTAACAGCAGCCGTCGATTTCAATTTTTATGATTTTAAATCATTAATTATACGTAATGCATTTTTGGTATCCGATTCTATTTTAGTTAAATCATAATTACCTTCTGCATTTTTTGCAATGAGTTTAGAACCCATACCTACGCAAGTTACAACAGCTTTAAACCAGCCTTCTAAATTATCTCTAGTTGGTGAAACACCACCTATAGGCATAATACTTGTCCATGATTGAGGACCTCGAATAGCCTTTACAAAATCAGGCCCATATATTCCACCTGGAAATAATTTAACTATTTCGCAGCCTAACTCTTCCGCTCTACATATTTCAGTTAAAGAACCATATCCTGGAGACCACATAACTTTTCGTCGGTTACAAACCGTTGCAATGTCTTCTCTCAATACTGATGTTACAATAAAGTTAGCACCCAAGGCCATAAAACGAGATGCTGATGCAGCATCAGTTACAGAACCAACACCCATAATCATTCCTGGCAATTCTTTTAGAACATATTTGTTCAGCTCACCAAAAACTTCGTGAGCAAAATCGCCCCTTGCAGTAAACTCAAGTAATCTTGCACCACCATCATAAGTAGCCTTTATTACTTTTTTACTTACTTCTAAATCTGAATTATAAAACAATGGTACTAAACCTGTTTGTTTCATAATATTTGCAACTTCTATTCTTGTGAAATTTGCCATATCTTATCTTGCTACACGTCCTGAGGCATCACCACCCATTAATTTCTCTACTTCAGGTACTGTTACCAAGTTAGCATCTCCTTTTATAGTGTGCTTTAAACAAGATGAAGCAACAGCAAAATCTAATGCATTTTGATCATCTTCAGGATACTTTAATAATCCTTAGATAACCCCCCCCATAAATGAATCACCTCCACCTACACGATGTACAATATCAGTAATTTGGTATTGACGCGTTTCATACATTTTTTTACCATCGTATAAAACACCTGCCCAAGTATTGTGAGAAGCTGAAATTGAACCTCTCAAAGTAGTAATCACTTTTTTAGCTCTTGGGAATTTCTCCATCATCTGTTTACAAACTGATAAGAAAGCTTCAGCTTTTGCATCGTGTCCATGTTTATGTACGTCTAATCCTTCAGGGTGAATTCCAAAATGCTTTTCAGCATCTTCTTCATTTCCTAGAATTATATCACAATAGGATGTTATTTCTGTCATTATTTTTTCTCTATGCTTTTCATCACAAAAAGTCCATAGCTTAGCTCTATAATTTAAATCTGTAGAGATCGTAACACCCATTTCGCTAGCCACTTTAACAGCTTCTAAACAAGCATCTGCCGCTCCTTGAGAAATAGCAGGTGTAATTCCCGTCCAATGAAACCAAGCCACATCTTTAAAAACAGATTCCCAATCTACTATACCAGGCTTAATTTCAGAAATTGCAGAATGTGCTCTATCATAAACCTCTTGACTTCCTCTACTTACTGCACCTGTTTCCAAGAAATAAATTCCTAATCGATCTCCACCATATACAATCTTATCTACTCCAACACCGCGTTTACGTATTTCCACCATAGCACATGCTCCAATATCATTTTTTGGAAGACGTGTTACAAAGTCTACTGGCACACCATAGTTAGCTAAGGATACAGCTACATTAGATTCACCACCACCATACACAACATCAAAGCTTGATGCTTGAGAAAATCTTAAGAATCCTTGAGGTGCCAATCTTAGCATAATCTCCCCAAAAGTGACTACTTTTTTCATTATTAAAATATTAGTTTATTAGTTAAAAATTGTTGTTTGCTTAAACGATTAAGCAACTATAGAAAAAACTTGGCAAATAAAGAAAGAACGACTATCAGAGACATTGCCAAAGTGCTTAATATATCACCTGCAGCAGTTTCTAAAGCTATGCATAACGATTTTAGGATTAGCACTAAAACAAAAGAAGCTGTTAAACGTGTTGCTAAGGAATTAAACTATCAACCTAATCATTTGGCAAGTGCATTAAGAAAAGGTAAAAGTAATTTGGTTGGAGTTATTGTGCCACGAACTAATAGTAATTTCTTTTCGTCTGTCATTGAACATATGGAAATTGTTTTAAATAAAGCTGGCTACAGTATTATTATTACTCAATCTAATGAGTCTTTTGAAAAAGAATGTAACAGTATTGATACTCTTTTGTTTACTCAAGTTGATGGAATTATTGCTTCTATGGCTAATGAAACGGTTGATTTGTCTTATTATGAAAAGATAAAATCTAAAGGTATTCCCTTAATACTATTTGATAGAGGTGAAAATGACTTAAACGTAGATTATGTTGGTATTAATGATTATGACAGTAGTCATATGATAGTTGAACACCTTATTTCTAAAGGTTGTAACCGTATTGCACATATTGGTGAATATAGACGAACAAGAATATTTAATAATAGAATTCGTGGTTATATTGATGCAATAACTAAAAATAACCTGCCTCTAGATAATAATCTAATCATAGAGTGTTCTTTAACTCTAGAGGATGGCAGATACGAAATGCAAAATCTTCTAAAACTTAAGAATAGACCCGACGCCATTTATGTTACTAGTGATTATGCTGCTCTTGGTGCTTTACAAGTTTTAAATGAAAATAATATTAATGTACCTAATGATATTCGCTTGATTGGATTTGGGAATGAACCTTTTACGTCTTTGGTATCTCCAACAATTTCTAGCATTAATCAACATAGTGGGGCTATTGGTCGTCTTGCTGCTGAAACATTTTTGAAAAGAGTTAAAACACCAGAAATAAAACAGAGCCTAAATAAAATAATTCTTGATGCGGAGTTAGTTGTAAGAAACTCATCAGAATAAAAAAGAGTGATTTTACTTTAGTTTAATCACTCTTCTTGCTAAAACTAAAATCAAAAAATTTAGCTTAATGCTAATTATTAATTGAAATCAATATTATATTCCTAAAGCTTGTCCATCTCCAATTTGGATGGTTTCTGCGGTTATAAAAGATGCATCTTTACTAGCTAAGAAAGAAATTACACCAGCAACATCTTCTGGCTGACCTAATCTTCCTAACATAATATTATTTGCCCATGAAGCAAAAACTTCTGGCTTAGTCGCTTTAATTTGTGCATGGAATGGTGTGTCAATTGTTCCAGGAGATACTGCGTTTGCTCTAATACCATATTCAGCTAAATCTTTTGCTAAAGCTCTTGTAATTGCGTGAACACCCGCTTTAGACGTTCCGTATACTCCTTGCACCTGGTCCACCTGCTGTCCAACCAGCATTAGACGTATAGTTAATTATAGATGGGTGTTCTCTCTTTTTTAGATAAGGAATTGCAGCTCTTGATGTAAAAAACACAGAATCTAAATTTAAAGCCATAATAAATCTGTAAAAGTCAGTCGTCATTTCTTCGAATCTAGATCTTCCGCCTAGACCACCAGCATTGTTTACTAACGTATCTATCTTTCCATATTTTTCACCAATTTTCACAATATTACTTGTTACCTGATCTTCTTTAGTAACATCAAAATTATAATATTCTGCCGTTATTACTTAAGCTGCAATCTCTTCAACTCTTTTAGATCCTGCTTCTGGTTCAATTCCATTAAGTATAACAGTATACCCATCTTTACCTAATCGTTTTGCAACTTCAAAACCGATATACCTCTAGTGGCCCCAGTTACTACGGCTACTTTTCCTTTATTACTCATCTTATTTATGGTTATTTTTTAATTTAATTTATTTCGTTTTATATTGGTTTAATTTCTTTTATCAACATGTTAATAGATAATACTGCTAAAGGTGCTAATACAGCCAATATTATAAATGCTGGTGTGTAAGACTCAGTTGTTATTATAGGTATTGACCAGTTCATAATAATTACTGAGACTGCTCCTATACTTCCACCCAGACCTGCTAATGTACCAACCGATTTTCCATTTAGTAAATCACTAGGTATAGTTTGAATGTTACTAATTGAAAATTGAAATCCAAATAGTACAACAAACACAAAACATACAAACTTAAGAGGAGTGTCAGCAAAGAATATCGCACCGAGAATAGCAATCACTATAATTGCTGCTCCAATTAAGATTGTTCTTTTTCGACTAAAATCTATAGTGTTATTCTTAATAAGTCTTTGGGCATACCAACCGCCTGCTAAACTTCCAATCATTGCACCTACATAAGGAAACCAGGCATAATAACCTATCTGTTTTACATGAAAATCAAATTCTTTGAAAAGGTAAATTGGCATCCAAAAAACGAATAACCACCATATAGGTTCTATAAAAAACCTTGCTGCTATTAAACCCCAAGATTCTTTCTTAGACAAAATCTCAATAACGCTCAGCCCTTTTGATGATTCGTCATCTTTTCTACTCTCATGTCTTCCTGATACAATATGATCTTTTTCTTTTTCAGTTATCCATGGATGTAACTTTGGTTTCTTTTTATTCATAATTAACCATGGAATAATCCAGATAAATCCAATTACACCTATAATAACAAAAGTAACCTTCCAACCAAGGCGCCAAATAATTCTGCAACAGTTGGTGCAGCAATTATAGAGCCAATACCTGCTCCAGCATTAAAGATACCTTGTGCCATAGCTCTCTCTTGGATTGGAAACCATTCCGCATTATTCTTTACTGCGCCTGGCCAATTACCAGCTTCAGCAACACCTAATAAACCTCTAAAAATTCCTAAAGAAGCAGCACCTTTAGCAAAAAAATGTAGGACACTTGCCAAAGACCAAAAGAAAATAGAAAGTACAAATCCTATTTTTGTACTACCTTGTCATATACTTTTCCTGATATAAATTTACCAGCAGCATAAGTAATAGTGAATATATTAATTACCCACGCATAATCTGTTTCATCAAACCCTAAATCTTTACTCATTTCTGGCCACATTATCCCTAAAGCAGACCTATCTATATAATTAATGATTGTTGCTAGACATACTAAGCCTATAATCCACCATCTTAAGCCTTTTACTTTCATTTGTAGAATTTTGTTGTTATTAATTCTTTTTTTAAGATTTATAGCAATATTGATATAACACACTAAAGTGCTCTTTCATCTTTGCTTTTGCTAATTGAGGCTTTTGCCTTTTTATAGCATCAAATATTGCTTCATGCTCTTTAATTCCTCTTTGAGCCAATCCTTTATCACAGACGTGATACTTTTCGAAATTGGTAATAATCTCTGGTATTATGGTTAACATAAAAGTATTCATCATGCTATTACCACTTGCCTTAGCTATAGCTAAATGAAATAGTAAATCCTCTTGTACAGCATCCTCGCCATCTAAAACTTTTGATGTATAGGCATCTAAAGATTCCTTTATTTTTTTCAAATCTTCTTCTGATCTCCTAATGGAAGCTAATCTAACAGTCTTAAGTTCTAGCAAAATTCTAGTCTCAACTAAAGATTTAAAATCTGGTTCATCTAATCTTAAGATATCTTCAATCATCCCATTCATGGCAATGACACCAATATTAGCTACAAATGTTCCGCTTTGAGGTATTGAATCTAACAATCCATAAAATTCTAACTTTTGAATTGCTTCTCTAACATTACTTCTGGATACACCAAACTTTTCAGATAACATTCTTTCTGAAGGTAATTTATCTCCAGGTTCAAGATTTTTAATATTTATTAAGTCCTTTATTTTGGATATAATACTCTTTTGTATATTATGACTATCTGTTTTTGCTAATACTTCTATCTTCATATTGTAGTTATTCTATAAATGGTTTATCCATATTTAACTAGTCAAATTTATGTAAATAATACACTAATTTCTGATAAAATTAACTTTATTAGTGCATAAAGAACCCTACGTGAATCAACTATAATAGTAGAATTCAATAAGCGACTAACTCAAATAAATCAATTTTAATGACTAATTTCTAATTCATAAAAGCGGACTTTGGCATAAGCTCCTTCATCTCTAGTTTGGAAATAATTACCCGCTTTAAAATAGTTTTCGAAAACTCCCCATTTCTTTATATGTATGTTTTCATAAACTTTATACTCATTTCCGTTTAGACTAATCACCATTTTTCCGTCTGAAACCTTGACTTCAAGAGTAAATTTTTTGAAATCTACTTTTTCTTCAAAGTTAAATCCTTCATCATCTCCCCATGCTTCTTCATGAAGAATTTCTGGAACCCTTACATTTAAATTTTTTAAGACCTTGGTTTTAACCCTAATCTTACCTTTGTCCAAGTATATCTTTAATATTGGAGGTGCATTATTATCATCTTCACCAATTAAATCACGTTGTTCATTCGTTAGTCGCCCATGAATTTGCATAATGATGACTCTATGGTATTTACCATTGTCATCTCTAGTGACTTCATCCATGGCCAACTTACCTTTCATGTAAGCACCATCTTTGAAGGTCCAGTTTACACTATTCTCACCCGGAACCATTTGCTCTCTCAGCTCTGATCTAGTATACTTAGTATTAGCGGTTTTAGAATTAATTGGCATAGCATGAAAAACAATTGCACCTTTAGTTGAATCTATATACAAATAAGGCTTAGCAACTTCATTTGATGCAAAATCTGATATTTCAGGAGGTTCTATTTCTTAAGGCTTGCCTTTGTCATTAGTAACAGGAAGTGTAACCTTCCAATAACTTAAATCAATTTTTGGCAACTTTATTTTTTTACGCTTTTTCTTTTTCTTTTTTTTGCTCTTTTTCTTAGTTTCTAATTTAATAGCTGAATCAGAATCAATACTATTTTGCGTTTGACATGTGGCACTTGCAAATAGAAATGTTATAAATACAATACTCAATATTTCTTTTCTGAGATGTTTCAATCTTATTAATATTATTTAAATAGCTGTTTAAATTCTTGAATTAATCTTATAGTGTATTTATAACGATATCAGTTAAGAATACTTCATTACTGCCAGTTACTGTGTTAGTAGGCACAAAATAGAAAATAACAAATTTCTGATCTGTTGATGTTAATACACCACCATATGCAATAGATTCATCCACTCTATCTTGTAGAAAGCTAAATGTAGCATCTTCCGTAAAATTAAATATTGATTGTTGCCAAGTGTTTATGTCAGTAGAAACTACTTGTTGAGTAACTAAAGCCAAAGAAGCTAAATCATCATCACTTGATGGTTGGCCAGATAAAATATAGAACGTTCCTTCCACTACGTCAACTGGTGTAGATTCCGTTTTTACAAATGCAGAAATCGAATATTCAACACCTGTTTCAACTTCAAATGGTTGATAAGCTCTCCCCCCAGAACTATCAAACTTTAGAGATCTACCTGAAGTACCACCAGCAGACTGTGCATCAGTACCCGAAGAACTTCCTACTTTAACCATAGATGTAACGCTACCTGTACCAATAGTGTAGCCAATAGCAAAGATACCAGGCCCAAAACCTAATACTATGGCTATTATTTTTTTGGTTTTGTTGTTTCCATTGTATTAGATGTTCGTTATTTTTTATTCCCAATTTGAGTGATAACTCTTTCCTGAATTGTCATCTAGTCTTTGATAAGTGTGCGCTCCAAAATAATCACGTTGAGCCTGAATAACATTTGCTGAAGCATATTTTGTGGTAATTCCGTTTAAAAATTGAATTGCTTCTCCTAATGCTGGTACTGTAATATCATTAAGAACACATTGTGATACCACCTTTTTTGCCGCTGGTCTATATTGACTAACCACATCAATCAATTGTTGATTGGTTAATATATTAGTTGTGTTTTTAAAGACTTCAACTAATTCTTCCATTAAAGTAGATCTGATAATACAACCGTTTGTCCAGATTCTAGCAATTTCACTAAGATTTAAGTTCCATTCAAATTTATTTGAAGCCTCAGCTATTAATTTAAAACCTTGATAATGATTTATAATTCTTGCAAATTGATAGGCTTTTAAGACTTCATCAATCTCTATATCTAATTCAGAATTATTTATGGTTTCGAAGCTCTTATTTAACTGAAGACGTTCATCCTTATAAAAGGAAATATAGCGTGAAAACAATGCTGAACTAATTAAAGTACTTGGCACACCTAGCTCTGCAGAAGCGATAGTTGTCCAATTTCCTGTGCCTTTATTACCAGCTTTATCTAATATTTTTTTGACCAGCCAATCATTACCCTCTTTTTTTCTGAATATGGCAGTTGTTATTTCTATTAAATAACTATTTGCTGAATCTTGCCAAGTTTCTAAAGTGTTAGCTATATCATCTGGGTATTGACCTAAAGCCTCTAATATGGTAGATACTTCAGCTAATAATTGCATTTCTACATACTCAATACCATTGTGTACCATTTTTATAAATTGACCACTTCCTTCTGGACCTACATATGTACAACAAGGCAACCCGTTTTTATCTTTTGCTGAAATAGTTTCAAGAAAAGATGCTGCATTATCATAAGCATCTTTATCACCACTTGGCATAATTGAAGGTCCTTTTAGTGCCCCTTCTTCACCACCAGAAACACCGGATCCAATAAAATGAATACCTTTAGTTTTTAAATAATCGTAACGTTCTTTTGTTTTTTTATAGTTAGAATTTCCACCATCTATTATAATATCATTTTTGGATAAATGAGGTAACAAATCTTCAATGACATAATCAATTGTTTTTCCTGCATTTACCATAAGCATAATGCGTCTTGGTTGTTGTAATGAATTTACAAAACGTGAAATATCATCAAAAGCTTTGGCTTCAGATAATTCCGGATATTGCGCTTTAAAGTTTTTAGCAATATCTACCTCAAAATCATCTACATGTCTGTTAAACATAGAAATTTTAAAACCGTTATTAGCTAAATTCCTGCATAAGCTCTTTCCCATAACTCCTAAGCCAAATAATCCAAATTCCGAGGTAATCATTAATTCGTTTTTTATTTTTTTAATAATCTGTTCTGGTCTTAAACAGATATCTATCTGTATTGCACGTTTAGGTTTCTCTAAAATATCGAATTGCGATTTCAATAATTCCGAAGGCATAAAATGATCAGATCTATTAGTTATTCTTTCATAAATCTGCTCAAAAGTACCTGATAAATGCACCCATTTTGTTTCGCCTGAGATATTTTGACTTAAAATATCGCGATACTTTTGTTTTAAAGCCGAGCATACAATAACACAACTATTAGTCTTAAGTTGTTTTTTCGCTAATTCATTTAAAGTCTCTAACCAACCTTGCCTATCATCATCATCTAATGCCTTTCCACTAGACATCTTTGCAACATTAATTTCTGGGTGAAAATCATCTCCATCAAAGAAAGGAAACGTTAATTCTTTAGCAAGTGATTTACCTAAGGTACTTTTCCCAGATCCGGAAACTCCCATTATAAAGATTGCTTGATTCAAATTAATTTTATTTATGTGGTGCAGTACTTGCACCTAAAGTAGCTTTTTTAAACCAAACTTCGGCATAACTTCCGTTCGCATATTGCTTAGCTATATCACCATTATAAGTTTCTGACTTGGTACTCTTCGCATTCGCTTGGTTGTATGCACCTTGCTTAAAATAATTGATTTCTCCTGCATAAGCCGTATCACGTTCAACTCCACCTCCTTTTTCTCTATTTGCATACACTTTTAAAACTTGCTTAGGAATAGCTTCTCTTGTTATAAATTCTGATTTTATTAAACTCTTTGTAAAGTGAACTGTCTTATGATTTTTACTAGTAAAAGTTAAATACATAATGCCTTTATAAACATTTACTTCATAATTAAATTCTTCACCTCAAGCAATACCATCTTCTGGTTCTTTTGGATATTCCGATGCACTTGAACCAACATCAGAAAAATTATATCCCCAAACTGCTGTAGAGTAATCAAACCTTCCAATATTATCACCTTCTGTATTGATTTCATAATTCCAAAATACAGAACCCTTTGTATGACCAGGAAATTTTTTATAATAGATTTTTAGGGGTTCATTTTCATGGCCTTCATCGCTATGAATTTACCCAACAACTACTGAATATGATGACGCTTTAGTCGCATCACCTGTAGTTGAAACGTGTTTTACTTTTAATGTGCCTGTTAATTTTCCACCGACCTCTGGAATCCAATGTTCTATTTGACCCAACTCCGTTCTTGTATTACTAGATGTTTTTGAAGTAATACCAGTGTTTGGAGTTTTATGAACCACCCATTCTGTATTTCCATCATTCTTAACGTAGAAAAAATCGTGTTTTTGAAAATTCAACAATGAGTCTATACGTGAACCGTCACCTAAAAGGATTCGCCACTCATCCATAAATGGAACAACATCCCTTGGGTACTTTATGGCAGCCTCAGACTGAGTTGTTTTATCTGAAATAGTTTTAGAATTATCTTTACAAGCAACTATTGCTATAAGTGTAGCTATAGTAATTACTATTTTTTTCATTTTAATTGGTTTTTGCAGTAATACGATTAATACATCTGTTTACCTTCTTTAATGATTATCTTTTGATAGCTCCAGAAGTATCACCTTCCATTAAACTTAGTACATTTTTTAGAGAAACGGTATTTACATCTCCTGGAACGGTGTGTTTTAAAGCGCATGCTGCTGCTGCAAAATCCAAAGCCTGTTGATTCTCATAATGTAGTAAACCGTATGTGAGACCAGCTGCAAAAGCATCTCCTGTACCTACACGGTCAATAATATGAGTAATATTTAGCGTATCGGTTTTAATATACTTTTTGCCATTCCACATTTTACCTTGAATCTGATGGTGAGAAGCACTCAATGTTCTTCTCGTCTTTTTGACCACTTTCTTAATATTTGAATAACGACTCATTAACTCCTGAGCTAAATCCTGAAACTTATCGTCAATTTCACCCAAGCCAAACATTTCACGAATACCTCTGCTACTGGTAATTACAACATCGCAATGTTCTACTAGAGTAGGAATCACATCTTGCATGGTTTTCCCATACTTCCACATGTTATTTCTAGAATTAATATCCCCAGAAACAGTTATTCCCAATTTATTTGCTGTTTTTATAGCATCTAGACAACATTTAGCAGCACCATCTGAAATAGCCGGTGTTATACCTGTCCAATGAAACCAATCAGCATCCATAAGCACATCTTACCAATCAACCATTGAAGGCTCGATCAATGAGAAAGCAGATCCTTCTCTTTCATAAATAACCTCACTAGGTCTGTGGACAGCACCTTTCTCTAAAAAGTACTTCCCAATCATATTATCACCATAAACAACGTGTTCTGTACTTAACCAATGTTTACGTAAAAATTGCGTCGCTGCTTTTCCGAGAGCATTATCTGGAAAACGAGTAATATGAGCAGCTTTCATACCTAAATAGGCACATGAAATACCAACATTTGCCTCACCTCCTCCGTAAACTAATTCGAAAGATGATGCATGGGAAAATTTTTCATATCCAGGTGGAGATAAACGCATCATTACCTCGCCAAATGTGATTACTTTCTTAGGCATATTTTTTAATACATTAAAGTCATTACCAGATTTTCTTCGGTTTTAATTTGTCCTGAATTAACCAAAGTATTCTCAGATTCTATATTATTTTTTGCTCCCCATAAAATAGAAACAAACTGCACTTTATTATTCTAAAAAGTGTTTTTTACAATATTCACATTAATGATTCCGTTATGATTTAAAAGTCTTTTATTTTTCTCTTTTTCACCACAATTTGTAAATGTTGAATTTGTTACCAAAAGATTTCCGCCTATAGTAGATTCATCATAACCACCTCTATAATAATCCATGACATTTTCTTTTACATTGTTGAAATTACAGTTATTTATGGTCAAATATTCTGTATTGTAATCCCCTTTATCATTTTTTTCTTCAGATAATTCTATTCCATTTTCACAATCTGAAATTGATGTGTTTTCAAAAGTGACGCGCTCAGCAAATGATTCTTTATAGGCTTTAAGTACATAATTAAAATCATTGATTTCAGAATTAGAAACTGTTAACCCAAAATGATTGGACATATTTTCTTTTAAGTATACGAAGGCATAGTTAGATGTGTTTCCTTTTAAACTTAGATTGTTTACTGTTAATTTACCATAAGGTTGTAATGAGAATAATGGTGTATCTGCTTCACCTGAATATACAAGTTGCGCTTTTTCGTTTTCTTGAGATTGTATAGTAATTGTCTTATTAATTACTAAAGATTCATTTAAAGTGTAAACCCCATTTGCTAGAGCAATGATGTCTCCATTGCTTGCTTAGTTAATCTTTGTTTGTAAATCCTCAGCTTTAGTTATAGCGTGTATAATTGGCTCCTTTGCTTGTATTTCGTTTGAATACCATGTTGTACCATATTAAGATTTATCTAAGATACTTGGACTAGAAACATCTTTACCTGTTATAGCTCCAATACTTTTACTATCTTTTCTAGATACACCTAGTAAATCATTTTCAATGGTATTAAAATCGAGGCCATTATAGGCTTCAAAGTCATCGGGAATTCCTACAGGAATAAAAATATGATCTGACAATTCCCTAAGCTCTAATGATTCTTCAATGATACCTCCATCAAAATTATTAAAGGCTACACCTTGATTATTAATGATATTATTTTTAAACGTAACTCCATCAGCTTTATCATTCTCTACAACAATCCTTTCCAGGCCTTTTTCATTATAAACAATATTGTTAGAAACAGTTGATCTAATAGCTCTTGCAGAACGGATTTCAGATTTTTGCAACACATCTGATTGCGCTTAGTTTTGTCCAACGCCAAATTGCCATGGTGAACTACAATTTACATATGTGTTATAAGCCACAACAACATCTGTAACTTGGTTGTAACGATTTAATGGTGATTTTGGAATCCCATTCATGACTGCTAATGGGCTTCTAAATCTCTTCCCTTTTAATCCATAAAAATATTTGTTAACTACCCAATGTCCCGTATTGATAATTCTAATTCCGCCGTAGTTTTCGTTAACTCTATCTCCAATAAAATAGTTTCCATCTAAGGTTACATAGTTACCATGACGCGTTACTAATGAACCTTCACTTTTATAAAACACATTGTTTTTAAATACGTTGAAATTCGTTTTACTAGAAATGACCTCAACTTCACCATTACATTCTTCAAATAAATTATTGGCTATATAGGTGTGAATTGGTGACATCGATGTATAACTATCACCTAATTGAATCGTTTCTCCACTAGGGCCACCTTTTACTGGCCTAGGTCCAAAATGATTATTCACAATTTTATGGTAATTATTAATGCTTTCTATACCTGCAATACTTACTCTTACCGTTGGTCCTCTATTAGTTTTTCCTGCAATATATGAATTGCTTAGCTCATTATGCCTACCCCAAAATAAAACCCACAAATCACTTTTGTCTCGTTTTGGTTTATTGAAATCTTCGATCACACAATTGGTAACCTTACAATTATTTGATATTTCATCTGGAGCTTCTTTATGCCCTATTTTAAAATCAATAACTGCATTTGATGGTGAGAATCCGTTTTTAAAATGTAAACCTTCAACCACTAAATATTCACCTCCAAATTTCAAATATGATTGCCCTTTTATACTCACTTTACCTGCTGTCTCTGCTCTTAAGGTAACAGGGTTTTCTTTAGTCCCGTTACCCCTAAACTTTATTTCAACATCTTTCCATACTCCATTAGCTAAAACAATTTCATCACCAGCTTTACTATTTTTTACAGCTTCATTGAGCTCATCGATATTAGAAACATTAACTTGGTTTGTAGTAATGTTTGTTTTACAAGCTACAAAAAGCAGAATAACACTAAAATATAAAAGATTTGTTTTCATAATTTTTATTTTAGTGATTATTTAATATTCTTCAATTTTAATATTCGGAAAAAAGCTCAAGTTATACTAATCTTGCATAACACAGATGTAGGTTACAAAACGAATTGGTTTACCTGATTGGTTTACCATATATATAAAAGTATTTTGTATCAAAAAAGTTAAATCGGAAGAATTCTATATTTTATCCAATAAAAACAGCCCAATCTTTCAATTGGGCTATTTTTACATGTACTCAAGGTGGGAATCGAACCCACACGTCTTACGACATTGGATTTTGAATCCAACGTGTCTACCAATTCCACCACTTGAGCGATTTGTTGGACTGCAAAAATAGAAATAATTTCTCTCCAAACAACTAAAAATACAAGGTTATATACTTTATCGAGTAAATAATTTCCCTAAATTTGGGCATTGCTAAAAACTCAACTAACAACTCTTTAATCTCTTAACAAAATGCCCAACAAGACTACAGAAGCTAAAATTTTTACTTGTACCCAAAGCCAGCATTTAGCCGAACAAATCGCAAAAGCGTACGGAGTAAAATTAGGTAACGTCATTACATCGACTTATAGTGATGGAGAATTTCAGCCTTCTTATGAAGAATCAATAAGAGGAACACGAATTTTTATTATTGGATCTACTAATCCAGGCCCTCAAAATCTAATGGAGATGCTTTTAATGATTGACGCGGCTAAACGTGCATCCGCTAGACATATTACAGCCGTTATGCCTTATTTTGGCTGGGCTAGACAAGATAGAAAAGATAAGCCTAGAGTCCCAATTGCTGCAAAGTTAGTAGCAAAAATGTTAGAGGCTGCAGGAGCAACTCGTATTATTACAATGGATTTACATGCAGATCAAATTCAAGGGTTCTTTGAAAAACCTGTTGACCACTTATTTGCTTCCACTATATTCTTGCCTTATTTAAAAAGCTTAAATCTTGATAACCTTACAGTAGCTTCACCAGATATGGGTGGTTCTAAACGAGCTTATGCCTATTCTAAAGCTCTAAAAAGTGATGTTGTAATTTGTTATAAACAACGAGCAAAAGCTAATGTGATTTCTCATATGGAATTAATTGGTGATGTTACAGGTAAAAATGTTGTTCTTGTAGACGATATGGTTGATACTGCTGGTACTTTAACTAAAGCAGCAGATTTAATGATGGAACGTGGTGCAAAAAGTGTAAGAGCTATCTGTACACACCCTATTTTATCTGGCAGTGCCTATGACCGTTTAGAAAGCTCTAAACTTGAAGAATTAATTGTAACCAATTCAATTCCTTTAAGACAAGAGAGCAAAAAATTAAGAGTTATAAGCTGCGCAGATTTATTTGCCGAAGTTATGTGTAACGTTCATCACAATCAGTCAATTAGTAATAAATTTGTGATGTAATTCAGTTGAATCTGACTTTGATTTATATCACTTTTTTATAGTCTAATAACTTATTTAACTCTTCGTAAGTCTTGTCACAATAAAAAAGAGCAAGAAAACCCTAGTATTTCCATATAATATTTCTAAATTTGCAACCCTCAAAATGAGGGAATTAAAATTTATTAAATAAACATTTCAAAAATGAAATCAATTACAATTAACGGATCTCAAAGAGAAAGCGTAGGCAAAAAGTCAACTAAAGCCTTACGTAATGCTGGTCAGGTTCCTTGCGTTATATACGGAGGAGACAAGCCATTGCATTTCTCAGCACCAGAATTGGCATTCTCAAAACTCGTATATACAGCTAGCGCGCATACAGTTGTGATTACCCTAGATAATGGCGAAAAGTACAATGCTATAATGCAAGATATTCAGTTTCACCCAGTAACTGACAGAATTCTACATATAGATTTCTATCAGATTTTTGACAATAAAGCAATTACTATGGAAATTCCTGTACAACTTACAGGTTCATCTGCAGGTGTTTTAAATGGTGGTACTTTAAGAAGACCTTACCGTAAGCTTAGAGTTAAAGCAATTCCATCTAAACTTCCAGATGCTATAGAAATTGACATTACCCCATTAAAAATTGGCAGTAAGCTTTATATTACTGAATTAGAGAACGAAGATTATACGTTCTTACATCCAGAAAATACAGTTGTTTGTCAAGTGAGACGTAGTAGATTAGCTATTGTTGATGAAGAAGAGGAAGAAGAAGGTGAAGAAACTGCTGAGGGAGCTACTGCAGAAGGTGGAGCAGATTCACCAGCAGCTGAAGGAGCACAAGAATAGATTAAAACTATTTCAAATATTTAAAAAGCATTCTTTTACAGAATGCTTTTTTTATTTTTACAAAAACGTTATATAATGTGGAAGCTTTTTAAAAAGTGGCTTGGTTTTGGTAATAAAATTGAAAATGAAGAAACAGACATCATGAAGAAATTCTTAATCGTTGGTTTAGGAAACATTGGTGAAAAATATGCCAATACTAGACATAATATTGGTTTTAAAATTTTAGATCATCTGATTAAAAATGAAGAAGCAGCTTTTGAAACCTTAAAACTTGGTGATATCACTAGATTAAAAATTAAAGGACGCACGCTAATCCTTTTAAAACCTAGTACTTATATGAACCTAAGTGGTAAGGCTCTAAAATATTGGTTAGACAAAGAAAAGATTCCATTAGAGAATTTATTAGTGATTACCGACGATCTCAATCTACCTTTCGGGTCACTTCGTATAAAAACCAAAGGAAGTGATGGTGGTCATAACGGTTTAAAAGACATTCAAGATAAATTACAAACTATAAAATATAACCGTTTCAGATTCGGTATTAGTGATACTTTCAGTAAAGGGAGACAAGTAGATTATGTACTTGGAGAATGGAGTGATGATGAAAATACAAAATTAGATGAACGCTTAAAAGTAGCTTCTGATGTTATTAAATCTTTTGCATTAGCTGGTGTAAATAATACAATGAATCAATATAACGGGAAATAACAAAATACAAGATTTAAACTTTGGGTAAAGTAATAACTATAGGAACATTTGATGGTGTACATATTGGTCACCAAAAAATATTGAGTCAAGTTGTTAAATTGGCTAAACAACAGAATTATATTCCAGTAGTTTTAACCTTATTTCCGCACCCCAGAATGGTACTTCAACAAGACGATTCTATTAAATTACTACATACTATAGACGAGCGCATTCTAGTACTAAAATCGTTAGGCATAGAAGACGTTATTGTAAAAGAATTTACCCAAGAGTTTGCCAACCTCTCTGCCAAAGATTATGTGAAGAATATCTTGGTTGACGAATTAAACACCAAGCAAATCGTTATTGGCTATGATCATCACTTCGGCAAAAATAGAAGTGCTAACATAAAGGACTTAAAAACATTTGCGGACTTATACGATTTTGAGGTTGAAGAAATCTCTGCTCAAGATATCGAAGACGTAACAGTTAGTTCTACTAAAATTAGAACTGCTTTAAATAATGGAGAAGTCGCTTTAGCCAATTCATTTTTGGGCTATAATTATTTTATTACAGGATCCGTAGTTAAAGGAAAAGGGCTTGGAAGAACTATTGACTTTCCAACAGCTAACATTCACATTAAAGAAACATATAAATTAGTACCTAGTGACGGAGTTTATACTATAAAATCTCAAATTAAAAACAGAGCTATTTACGGTATGATGAATATAGGGACTAATCCTACAGTAGATGGAAAAACAAAATCTATTGAGGTACATTTCTTTGATTTTGATGAGGATATCTATAATTCAGAATTCAAAATTGAATTTCTAAAACGTCTTAGAAGTGAGCAAAAATTCAAAAGTCTTGAAGTCCTCAAGGCTCAACTTCAAAAAGATAAAGTGAATGCTTTAAATTACATCAACTCATTGGATGCATAAATTTCTTTTTAAACATATTGACAATTCAGGACTAATCGTTTTTAGAATCCTCTTTGGTTTATTATGTTTTTTAGAATCTATAGGTGCTGTATTTACAGGATGGGTTAGACGAACACTTATAGAACCAGAATTCACATTCTCATTTATAGGTTTTGAATGGCTACAACCATTACCAGGAAATTGGATGTATGTCTATTACATTGTTATGGGTGTTTTTAGTTTATTCATTATGGTTGGTTATAAATATAGATTTAGCATGTTTATGTTTGCCATGATGTGGGCAGCGACCTATCTCATGCAAAAATCGTCCTATAACAATCATTACTATTTACTAATGGTACTAAGTTTTTTAATGGTCTTTTTACCTGCAAATCGCTATGCTTCATTAGACGTAAAATTTAATCCTTCTCTAAAACGTATCTCTATGCCAAGTTGGTGTAAATGGGCTTTTGTATTACAATTGTTTATCCTTTACACTTATGCATCTATAGCAAAAATTTATCCTGATTGGTTAGATACAACTGTTATCGCTTTACTCATGAAAGGGAAGGCTAGTTATCCATTAATTGGTGAGCTTCTTCAACAAAAGACAACACATTATTTTATAGCTTATGGAGGTATTTTATTTGATGGTCTTATAATTCCTTTACTACTGTTTAAGAAAACACGTAAATATGCTTTTTTTGCTTCCATTTTCTTTCATTTGTTTAACTCAATAGTTTTTCAGATTGGTATTTTCCCTTATTTGTCTTTGGCATTTAGCCTATTCTTTTTTGAACCTAAAATAATTCAAACCATATTCCTAAAGAAAAAAGAGTTTTACAATTCGGACAAGATTAATATCCCAAAATATAGTGCTGTTTTAGTTAGTCTTTTTACTCTTTATTTTTTAGTTCATATAGCTCTTCCATTACGTCATCACTTTTTTGAAGATAATGTGCTATGGACCGAAGAAGGTCACAGATTGTCATGGAGAATGATGCTTCGTACTAAATCCGGAAACGTTAAGTATTCCGTTATTGATAAGGAAACTAATAATGCCGTTACTATTAAACTCAGTAATTATCTAACTAAAAAACAGCGACGTGGAGCCAGTTCTAAACCAGATGTGATATGGCAGTTTGCCCAACACCTCAAACAAGATTTTGCAAAGAAAGGTAAGTCCGTTGAAGTATACGTAAGAGCATATGTTAGTGTTAATGGAAAGCCTTCAAAACAACTCATAGATCCAAAAGTTGATCTAGCCAATGAAGAATGGTATCATTTTAAACATCACGATTGGATATTGCCTTCAAAATAGCCTGCTTTTTGTTTTTATCTGGTTAAATTCTTTTTACTTTTGTTCCCTGTTTTTATTACGCTTTTAGCGTAAATCCAAATTCATAGATATGTTAGAGGTTGCTGTTATTAAAGAGAATAAAGAAGACATCATTACACGTTTAGCAAAACGGAATATAGATGCTACCAAAATGGTTAATGAAGCCATCACTTTAGATGAAGATCGTAAAGCACTTCAAACAAAATTAGATAATACCAAAGCTGAATCTAATAGCCTATCAAAAGAAATCGGAAACTTATTTAAGTCTGGTGAAGTTCAAAAAGGAAACCTCTTAAAAGAAAAAACAAGGCAGCTAAAGGAGACTACAAAAACTTTAGAGCAAGAACTTAATGATAAAGTTGACGCATTAAAAGAATTGCTATATAAGATTCCTAATGTACCACATCCTTCTGTTCCAAATGGAAGTTCTGATGAAGATAATGAAGAGATTTACAATGAAGGAAATGTTCCTACATTACATGAGAATGCAAAACCACATTGGGAACTCGCTAAAACATATGGCATTATAGATTTTGAGCTAGGGAATAAAATCTCAGGAGCAGGATTCCCCGTTTATAAAGGGAAAGGTGCTAGATTACAACGTGCTTTAATTGCTTATTTTTTAGATAAAAACACTGCAGCAGGTTATACAGAATACCAATTACCACATTTGGTAAATGAAGCATCATGCTTCGGAACAGGACAATTGCCAGACAAGGAAGGGCAGATGTATCACGACTCTCGCGACGATTTATATTTAATTCCAACTGCAGAAGTTCCTGGAACAAATGTATTTAGAGATGTTCTATTAAGTGAAACTGAACTGCCAATTGGAATTACAGGATATACACCATGTTTTAGGAGAGAAGCTGGTAGCTATGGAGCTCATGTTCGTGGACTAAATAGACTGCATCAATTTGATAAAGTAGAAATTATTCGTGTGGAACATCCTAACAATTCATATAAAGCTTTTGAGGGTATGATAGAGCACGTTAAAGATATTTTACGCGAACTTAAATTACCTTTCAGAATCTTACGACTTTGTGGAGGAGACACTGGTTTTCCATCGGCAATGACATACGATTTTGAGGTTTTTTCTACAGCCCAAGACCGATGGTTAGAAATTTCTTCTGTTTCAAATTTTGAAACTTATCAAGCTAATCGATTAAAATTACGTTTCAAAAATAGTGACGGTAAAAATGAGCTTTGCCATACACTTAATGGAAGTTCACTAGCGTTACCAAGAGTTTTAGCAGGGATTTTAGAAAATTATCAAACTGCAGACGGAATTAAAATACCAGAAGTTTTAGTGCCTTATACAGGTTTTGATATTATTTCTTAACTTTAGTTTATTACCATATTTTCTCTATTTTGTTAAAAAAATAGGTTTTTGGTCGATTTTTTAAGCATTTCTTCGTTTATTTT
The DNA here is from genome assembly GCF_000828715.1 of Winogradskyella sp. PG-2. Lineage (NCBI taxonomy): Bacteria > Pseudomonadati > Bacteroidota > Flavobacteriia > Flavobacteriales > Flavobacteriaceae > Winogradskyella > Winogradskyella sp. PG-2. The sequence continues at coordinate 1,185,424 of NZ_AP014583.1, forward strand.
CATTATTTTTATGATGTTAGCAGTCCCAATCTAGAACTAACCTAATTATGAAAGACCTAAAGCGCATTGTATTACTCATTGCATTAGCTGTTATGGTAACCAAAGTTTTGTTTTAACTATAATTAGAAATAGCAAAATAGTAAGACACCAAACAAAGTAATTGAATCATATTTATAACGAATAATGGTTAATAGCACATTTATTTTGCTGGTCAAAATGCCTAAACTCAAAGTTTAGGCATTTTTTTATAAAAACATTCACAATATCTAGGAGTAGCATTTGTTATATTTGAACATAAGCATGCAAAAGACTTTTTTAATTATACTCATAATATTCGGACTCAATTTTAGCCTAGCTCAAAATAGCGAGGCACTTGCGGATAGTTATTACAAAAAAGGAGAGTTTAAAAAAGCACTTATTATTTACCAAAACCTAAATAAAGAAAAGCCATATAGCTACAAATACATCTACAAACTCGTTGAAACCTATCAACAATTAGAGCAATATGATGAAGCTGAAAATATACTCGTACAACGTCTAGCAAAAAGACAGAATCCAACATTACTTGTTGAGCTTGGCTATAACTTTCAGCTTAAAGATAGTTTGACCAAAGCTGAAAAATTATATGATGATGCCATCTCCTATATAGATGCAAAACCAAATTACATATATAGCATTGCTAAAAAATTTGAGGATCATTCTTTATTAGATCAAGCCATTAAGGTTTATGATAAAGGAAAACTGCTTACGCCAGATAAAAACTATAGTATTCAGTTAGCACGCATCTATGGAGATAAAGGAAATATTGAAAAAATGTTTTCTAATTATATTGATTACATAGCATATAAACCCAATTACCTTAGCAATATAAAGCGCGCTATAAGTGATTTTATATCGGAAAATAAAACAAACGAAAACAACACCTATTTAAGACGTGCGCTATTGAAAAAAATTCAGCAAGAGCCTAATGAATATTGGTACGAAATGCTTAGCTGGTTGTATGTACAAGAGAAGGCGTATAACAAGTCTTTTAGTCAAGAAAAAGCACTTTATAAACGTAATCCCGAGAGTTTAGATCGTATTATAGAGTTAGCAATTACTGCGCTAGACGATAATGATGACGAAACATCAAAAGACATTTTTAATTACATTTTAGAAACCACACAAGATCCAAGTACTGCTTTAACAGCACACCAATATATATTAGAAATTGACACTAAAAATGCTTCTGAGAAAGAACTAAAACGAATTGATGAAACTTATAATGCATTATTTAAAGAGTTTGGCAAATCTGAATTAACCTTACCCTTACAACTAGCTTATGGTCAGTTTTTAGCATTTAACAAAAAAGATACAGACAGTGCTACTTCTTTTTTGCGTAAAAGTTTAAAATTAAATATCTCTGAATTTCAAGAAGCAAAAGTAAAATTGTTACTAGCAGATATTTTAGTACTACAAGAAAAGTTTAATGAAGCTTTAATTTTCTATTCTCAAATTCAAATGAGCCTAAAGAATAGTACGATCTCACAAGAAGCACGATTTAAAGTCGCAAAAACAAGTTATTATAAAGGTGACTTTGATTGGGCAGAATCTCAGCTTAAGATCTTAAAATCTTCAACTTCTCAACTCATTGCCAACGATGCTTTAGATTTAAAGCTTTTGATTTCGGATAATAAATTTGAAGACAGTTTACAAACCGCTTTAAAGCATTATGCAAAAGCAGATTTGTTCTCGTTCCAGAATAAAACAGATGATGCTATTTCACTTTTAGATAAAATATTAGAAGAACATAAAGGAGAAAGTATCACAGATCAAACCTTGTTTCAACAAGCCAAACTTTACGAGCAGAAAAAACAATACAATAAAGCAGAAGCTAATTATTTACTCATCATTAAAGATTGGCGAGAAGATATTTTAGCAGATGATGCACATTACTATTTGGCTGAACTCTACAATACCCACTTAACAAAACCAGAAGACGCCAAACAGCTCTACGAAAAAATTATCTTTGAGTTTGAAGACAGTATCTATTTTATTGAAGCTCGGAAAAAATTTCGAATGCTGAGAGGAGATATTATTAATTAGTAGATATCTATACACATCGGAAAATAAAATAGAAAATTATTAATTTTAATACCTTAAGTAGGTGATGAAATCACTAACCAAAAAACTAATAGATGTCTTTTTTTGGCTTCTTAAATGGGCAGTAATAATTATTATTGCAATTGCTATTATTTATATTGGATGGTGGTCTTATGGTGGTATTGAATTGTAATTCATACTTTTGCCATACTAAGTTATTTCAATACAAATTCCTTTAAAATGATCATATACAACGTCACTGTAAACGTCGACAAAACCATAAACACAGCATGGTTAAACTGGATGAAAGAACACATTCCAGAGGTTTTAGCTACTGGTAAGTTTAAAGAAGCAAAACTCACCAAAGTATTAGTCGCAGATGATGAAACCGACACCTATTCCATACAATATAGAGCGCACAGTAGAGAAGCCTTAGATGCATATTATGCAGAAGATGCAGAACGCCTTAGAGCAGATGGACTTAAACGTTGGGCTGATAAATCCTTAGCCTTTAGAACAGAATTAGAAGTTATTGATGAATATTCTGTTAACTTTAACTAATCTTGTCATTGGGAGCTTAAGCGAAGAATATCTATAAATTAATATTTCTTATTTGTGTCAAATCATAACCAAGTAAAAGCAAAAAAGCATCTAGGTCAACACTTCCTAACGGACGAGTCTATTGCACAAGATATAGCAGATAGTTTATCTCTAGAAGGCTATAATGATGTCTTAGAAATTGGACCAGGAATGGGAGTACTCACCAAATACTTGCTCAAAAAAGATACCACAACACATGTTATAGAAATTGATACTGAGTCCATAGACTACTTAAAAAACAACTACCTCAACCTTGCTAATCGCATTATAGAAAAAGACTTTTTAAAATACGATTTAAATCTTGTTTATGAGAATAAGCCTTTTGCTATTATTGGTAACTTCCCTTATAACATCTCATCACAAATTCTATTTAAAACCTTAGAATTAAGACACCAAATTCCTGAATTTTCTGGCATGTTTCAAAAAGAAGTTGCTAAACGTATTTGCTCTAAAGAAGGTTCTAAAGTCTATGGGATTTTATCCGTTTTAACTCAAGCATTTTACGATGCTGAATATCTCTTTACAGTGCCACCAGCGGTTTTTAATCCACCACCAAAAGTAGATTCTGGTGTCTTATTACTTAAGCGAAAAGCAGATTTTAAATTACCATGCGACGAAAAACTCTTTTTTAAAGTTGTAAAAACAGGTTTTCAGCAACGCAGAAAAACACTTCGTAACAGTTTAAAAACATTTAATCTATCGGATAATTTAAAAGCAAATACTATATTTGGGCAACGACCAGAGCAATTAAGTGTTTCACAATTTATTGAGTTGACGTCGTTAATTGAAAATGACATCAACTAATTTTCCTCTGCTGTCACTTTGTGCACAGTCGAAATCCATTAAAAGCGTCGTAATAATCACGTGGAAGAAATTCAAGACAACATACAATTTCAAGTCACTGATGAACTCATTGAAAAAGTAGAGATTCTTGTCGAAGACCAAAAGGGCAACGAACTCAAAGAACTTTTAAATGACTTTCACCATGCAGATATTGCTGAAATTTTAGATGAACTAAATCTAGATGATGCGGTCTATGTCATTAAACTTCTAGATTCTGAGTTGACATCAGATATCTTAATGGAATTAGATGAGGATGATCGCGAAGACATTCTTAAAAACCTTTCTGCTAAAGAAATTGCCGAAGAAGTTGAAGAGTTAGATACAGATGATGCTACAGATATCATTGCAGAACTACCCGAAGAACGACAGGAAGCTGTAATCTCTCAGATTGAAGATGAGGAACATAAGGCTGAAATACAAGAACTTCTAACTTATGATGATGACACAGCTGGTGGACTTATGGCCAAAGAGCTCGTTAAAGTTTACGAGACTTGGACCGTTGCTGGTTGTTTGCGTCGTATAAGAGGACAGGCAACAGAAGTGACTAGAGTACATTCTATTTATGTTGTAGATAAAGAAGAAAAACTCATAGGTCGTTTATCACTTAAAGATTTAATCGTTGCCAAAAGCGATCAGAAAATTGCTGATATTGCCAAGGATAATGTTGATTATGTTAACGTTAATGATGATGAAGAAGATGTTGCAAAAGTCATGGCGAAATACGATTTAGAAGCCATTCCTGTGGTTGACGATAACCAAACTTTATTAGGTAGAATTACCATTGATGATATTGTCGATGTCTTAAAAGAAGAAGCTGAAAAAGATTATCAATTAGCAGCAGGTATTACCCAAGACGTTGAAGCAGATGATAGTATTATCGAATTAACCAGAGCGCGTTTACCATGGCTATTTCTTGGGCTTATTGGTGGTGTTGGTGCGTTTATAATTATGGAGGGTTTTCAAAAAGCTTTTGACTCTTACAAAGTCCTATTCTTTTTCACGCCTTTAATTGCAGCAATGGCTGGTAATGTTGGTGTACAATCTAGTGCTATTATCGTACAAGGTCTGGCTAATGATGATGTTAAAGGAAGTATTAATCATCGGTTGATTAAAGAAATGCTTTTGGCTACTTTAAATGGTATCATATTAGCTCTTTTTCTTTTCCTTTTTGTTTGGGCTTGGGAAAAAGATTTCAGTACAGCTTTAGCTATTTCTATTTCACTGGTTGCTGTAATTATTGTAGCCGGAATAATAGGTACTTTTATACCCTTATTCCTAGGTAAAAGAGGTATAGATCCTGCTATAGCAACAGGTCCATTTATAACAACAAGCAACGATATTTTTGGAATTTTAATTTACTTCTGGATTGCAAAAATGATTTTAGTTATATAAAAGAAATTGCTTTCGTAACTTTACAACATGAAGGCAATAAACATCAAAGAAAAACATTCTCTATTTTCAAAACAGTGGCATCCACATCGTATTGCTACAGTTGATAATATGCAAGTGATACTTGCTAAAATTAAAGGTGAATTTGTATGGCATAGCCATGAAGATGAAGATGAACTATTTCAAGTTGTAAAAGGCACCTTATACATGCAATTTAGAGATAGAACTGAGGTCGTAAAAGAAGGAGAACTCATTGTGGTTCCAAAAGGAGTAGAACATAATCCATCTACTAAAGATGGAGAAGAAGTTCATCTTTTACTATTCGAAAAATTGGACACAACACATACTGGTGATGTTGAACATGAAATGACGCAGACTGAATATCCTTGGATATAATATTGTCAAAATAATACTATTTGTCATTCCGCACTTGATGCGGAATCCACTTTGAAGTTCAGTTGCATTATGGGTTAACTGCGTTGAACCTAAAGGTTTATCTGCCTTCGCAGGAATGACAAAATGTTTTAAATTATGATTAAATTCTTCCGAAAAATACGATACAATCTCATGGAAACAGGAAAAACGGGCAAATACTTAAAATACGCTATTGGTGAAATTATTCTTGTGGTTATTGGTATTCTCATAGCTCTTCAAATTAATAATTGGAATGAAAATCGTAAACAAAGTATAAGAGAGGCTTCTGTTCTTGAAGAATTAAAACAAGGTTTAGAATCGAATAGAAGTATTCTAGAAAAACGAAAACTACAATTCAAAGAGTTTCAAACCAAAAGCAAAAAACTAATAGAACATTTAGAAGCTAAACGGTCGTATCACGATTCTTTAGATCAGTATTTTTATGTACCAACTGGTAATTACTCTTTTGGTATATCTTATGCTACTTTCGAAAATCTAAAAAGTCAAGGATTAGATATAATCAGTAATAAGGATTTACGTCTTAATCTAGTTAAGCTATATGAGGAAGACTATTGGCTTTTAAAAGATCAAGAAACAAAAGTGGCAAATGCATTTACCAACACAACGCTACCATTTACACGACAGCATTTTAAGTTATTAAATGGCCCAACATACAAACCAAATAACTATAATAATATTTTAGAAAATGTAGAATTTCTGAATATACTTTATGAAAGCAATTATTTAGCAGAACTGTACTTTAGACAATGTGTTAAAGTCTCAGAAGCTACTTCTAATGTTATTGAGAAGATTAAAAATGAATTAAAGGAATAAGACCTAATTTAATAAGATTCCTGCTTTCGCAGGAAGTGAACATGAAAGTACTACACCTAGATAAAAACCACGAACTGCTCTTAAATCAACTCAACGATTTAGGCTTTACCAATCATGAAGATTATACGTCTTCAAAAGAAAGCATTGAAGCCAAAATTTCAGATTATGATGGTATAATTATTAGAAGTCGTTTTAGTATCGATAAACAATTCTTAGATAAAGCAACCAACTTAAAATTTATAGGACGCGTTGGTGCTGGGCTAGAAAACATAGATTGCAAATATGCTGAAGAGAAGGGTGTAACCCTTTTTAATGCACCAGAAGGAAACAGAAATGCTGTAGGCGAACATACCTTAGGAATGTTATTATCCTTATTCAACAAACTCAATAAAGCTGATAAAGAGGTAAGCCAAGGAAAATGGTTACGCGAAGCTAATCGTGGATTAGAATTAGATGGGAAAACCGTTGGATTGATTGGTTATGGTAATATGGGAAAAGCCTTCGCTAAAAAACTCAGAGGTTTTGATGTAGAAGTGCTATGCTATGACATTAAAGACAATGTTGGTGATGAAAATGCTAAACAAATAGCGCTTAGAGATCTTCAAGAAAAAGTAGATGTGTTGAGTTTACATACACCACAAACACCATTGACATTAAATATGGTGAATTCTGATTTTATTAATGGATTTAAAAAACCATTCTGGTTAATTAATACCGCTCGTGGTAAAAGTGTAGTTACAAAAGATTTAGTTTCAGCTTTAGACTCTGGGAAAATTTTAGGTGCTGGACTCGATGTTCTGGAATATGAAAAATCCTCTTTTGAAAATTTATTTAAAATTGATGAGCCCAAGTTCCGATGGATGCGAAAAGGTAAAAAGAGTAACTTACCTGAGGCTTTTCAATACTTAATTAATGCAGATAATATTATTCTATCACCACACGTCGCTGGTTGGACTGTTGAAAGTAAAATTAAACTCGCACAAACTATTGTCGATAAAATCAAAGCAAAATTTTGCTAATTTTAAAACATGAAGAAAACCATTCTTGTTTTTGGATTGTTAATATTGGCCTTATTGCTACTATTTCAATTCAGTAAATACGCTATCATTTCTGGCGATTTAAAAGTTGAATTAATTGTTGCTTGTATAGCAATCGTTTTCTTCTTTGTTGGTGTTTTTCTTAATAAAAAAAAGCCTACAGCAATCTGTAAAACCAATTTATGAGATTGACCATCAAAAAATAAAAGAACTAGATATTAGCAATCGCGAGTACGAGGTTTTACAAAAAATTGCTGAAGGTTTATCGAATAAAGAAATTGCCGAAAGTTTATTCTTATCCGAAAGCACTATTAAAACTCATGTTTCTAATTTACTAGTTAAGCTCGATGCTAAACGAAGAACACAAGCTATCACAAAGGCAAAATCGTTTCAAATCCTTTAATTTAAAGTACTTTTAGACTAAAGTATGAGCCCTAATCCATTGGCTAAACCTACATTTGTTGACATAATTCTAAACTAATACATTATGAAAAACACAATTGTAAAATATGGCGTTTACGCTTTTATCACAGCTTCTGTTTTATTCTTAGCAGGCTTCTTAATCGGTAAGCAAATAGACCTAGATTTTAGTACTATGGCTGTCTTTGGATATGCCACAATGGTAATATCTTTAATATTTGTTTATTTTGGGATTAAACACTTTAGAGACCATATTAATGAGGGTAAAGTATCCTTAGGAAAAGCTTTAATTATTGGATTACTTATTTCACTATTCTCAGCCATTGGATTTGCTATAGTAGATTACATATATACCACATCTATAAATCCAGATTTTGCTGTTGAATATAAAGATAATGCAATGACCCAACTGACTGAGGCCAACCTTACAGCTAAAGAACTTAAAATTAAAGTAGACGAACTTAAAGCTTCTATGGGAATGATGGAAAGTTCTTCCTTTATGGCATTCATCATGTTCGGAACCGTTATGATTATTGGATTTATTATATCTTTAATATCTGGATTAATCCTTCAACGAAAATAAAAACTAAATCAATCTTATTATGCAATACAAAGCAGACTCACCAGAAGAGTATATTAGCCAACTCCCAGAATAACGAAAAGGACCAATGACTAAACTCCATAACCTCATTAAAGAACACATGCCTGAGGGTTTAGAATCAGGAATGGGTTATGGTATGCCAGCGTATTATGTACCTAAATCTATTTATCCGGCTGGTTATCATTGTAAGCCATTTCCGCCTTTACCATTTTTAAATTTAGCCTCACAAAAAAACTTTATAGCATTCTATCATATGGGAATGTATGCAAAAAAAGAACTATACGATTGGTTTGTAGCAGAATACCCAAAACATTCTAAATATAAATTAGACATGGGTAAAAGCTGTGTACGCTTTAAGAAAATAGAAGATATTCCTTACGATTTAATAGAACAACTTCTAGGTAAAATGTCAGTTGAAGAATGGATTGAAATTTATGAAAATGCAATTAAAAAATAAACGATGAAAATACGAGTAACAGGAATAGGTGGTCTGTTTTTTAAAACTAAAGACCCAAAAGCATCAAAGGATTGGTACAAAAAACATTTGGGTTTTAATACAGATGATTATGGCTGTACATTTTGGTGGAAAGATAAAGAAGGGAATGATTGTTCTACACAATGGAGTCCGTTTGCCGAAGACACTAAATACTATGAGCCCTCTAAAAAAGACTTTATGTTTAATTACAGGGTTGAAAATTTAACAGAACTATTAGAAACTCTAAAAGAAGAAGGAGTAACAATTGTAGGTAAGATGGAAGAGTATGACTATGGTAAATTCGGTTGGATACTCGATAATGATGGCAATAAAATAGAACTCTGGGAACCTATAGACAGTGCTTTTCTATAAATCAATTATCATAAAAACTGAATTTTGTCTTACCTAGAAATAATTCAATCATATAATTTAACTGCATTGCAATGGATAGCCATTGGTTTTGCAGTTTTTTTATTGGGATTATCCAAATCTGGTATTAAAGGTATTAGTATAGTCATAGTTGTAATTCTTGCTTTTGTATTTGGAGAAAAAACATCTACAGGTATTTTACTCCCCATGCTCATTTGTGCTGATATTTTAGCCGTGATTTATTACAATAGGCATGCACAATTGGGAATCATAAAAAAACTAATACCATAGATAATAGTAGGAGTTCTTGTCGGAGTATAGGTTGGCAATGATAGTTCTGAATTTGTTTTTAAACGCTTAATGGGTATTATAATAATTCTGTCTGTAATTATTATGCTCTTCATTGAAAACAGAAAAACTAAGCACATACCTACTAGCAAATTATTTTCAAATAGTGCAGGATTTCTAACGGGTTTTGCTACTATGATTGGAAATTTAGCTGGTCCTATTTCCAATATTTATTTTTTAACCATGCGTTTTAAAAAGAATGAATTCATTGGAACTGCTGCCTGGTTATTTTTTATAATAAACCTATTTAAACTTCCTTTTCATTTTCTAATATGGGAAACAGTAACTATAGAAACTCTTGCGTTAAATTCGATATTACTACCTGCTGTCTTTCTAGGCTTTTTTTCAGGCGTCTATATTATAAAGCTGATTTCTAATGTAAATTACAGACGTTTCATTTTAGTTGTTACTGCATTAGGTGGTTTAGTAATGTTATTTAGATAATCTCTAATAATAATCTTACTTTGTAACAAAATTTTTATTTTTAGCTACATATGATTAAAACATTAAACTAATGACTGAAGACAATAATCTAGAGGAAGAAGCAAAAAACGATATAGAAAACACAAATGAAACCTTAAACGAGGCTGGTGATGCTATTGTAGAAAAAACAGATTCTATCAAAGAAAATGCAAGTGAAGCATTTGACACAGCAAAAGAAAAAGCAAGTGAACTTGCTAATGAGGCGAAAGAAATTTTAGGTAATGTAAAAGATAAGGCTACAGAATTCATTAATGAAGATGCCAAAGAATTGTATAGCAATGCAAAAGAAAAAGCTACAGAATTTGCAGATGAGGCTGGTGAAAAAATTGGTGAGCTTACTGATGTCGCCAAAGAAAAGGCAGCAAATTTAGCTGAAGATGCTAAAGAAACATATACAGAGGCAAAAGCTAAAGCCAAAGAATTTGCAGGAGAAGCAAGTGAAAAAATAAGTGAATTCGCAGATGAAGCGAAAGAAAAAGCTTCGGAATTTGCGGATGCAGCAGAGGATAAACTAGAAGACTTAGCTGAGGATGCTAAAGAAACTTATACTGAAGCAAAACAAAAAACTAAAGGATTCTTCCAAAGGTTATTCGGAAAAAAATAAATTTCATTTAGACCTTTTTTATTAACTTTAAGGTCTAACCAAAAACAAAAAAACTATGGCAGATGATAATAAAGACTTAGGAGATGAACTTAATGACATGCTAGATGATGCTAAAGGTGGAGCAAAAAGAGCAGGTGATAAAATAAGTCAAAAAGCAAGTGAATTAGCAGACGATGCTAAAGAGTTAGCAGGTGATGCAAAAGAAAAAGCTGCAGAATTTGCTGAAGATGCTAAAGAAACAGCAAATGATTTTGCTTCTGGAGCGAAAGAGGTTATGGATAACAAGAAAGTTGTAGCAGGTGTTCTTGGTATTATTCTTGGTTGGCTAGGTATTCATAAATTTATTTTAGGATATAATACAGAAGGCATAATTTTGTTAGTTCTCGGTATTTTAGGTTTCTTTACCTGTGGAATCACATCGGCTATTTCTGGATTAATCGGTTTAATTGAAGGAATTATTTATCTTACGAAATCGGATGAAGAGTTTGTTAGAACTTACCAAACAGGAAAAAAACCTTGGTTCTAAAAATCTAAAAACATAGAGCATAAAACCCAAAATGAAAATTTTGGCTTTTTTATAGCCCATAATCAGAAGGCAAAGTATCTCCTAAGCGTTGGCTTCCCATGACTCCACTAAAATAAATACCAATTACTGGTGTGAAGTTACCATAAACATCAACAAAAAATTCGTCTATCTCTAACTCTAATCCAGACTGAAATTTGTTGTTATATAAAATGGCAACTTTATCACTTAAAGTCACCTTTTTAAAGTCTGAATCTTTAACAGTTTCTACCTTAAAATAATCCCATTCTTCTACTCTAAATCTTTTGTAGAAAATTGCATAATCTTCAACTCTAATATTATGATTAAACAGGGAGCGCATAAAATGTTGAACTGAACCTTTATATGCTGATTCTCTATACTCAATAGTTTTCTTTTTTTTAGAGCCTTTTAAATTTTTATAAAACGAAGTCCCAGAATAAGCTACTGTATTAACAGTAAATGCATTTGTTTTTAAATCAACATATAGAAAGTTAACTTCAAAATCAATAATATTAAAAGCTATTTCGTACTGTAATGCTTTATTCTTTAACTTAACCGGAACTTTAGAACTAGCATATAAGGCTTTATTTTTCTTGTCATATTTTAGTATTAACTCTTCTTCGTTTAATATTTTACAAGATTTACCAAAATTGGAAGTGCCTAAAAACTCTTTTCGAAATAAACGTAATTTTTGCCTTCGTGTTAAACCATCATCGTATTCTACATAGACTTCATCTAAGGCTACATTTACTTCAACGAGTTCAATAGTTAGATTGTTTTTAGTTCTGTAATCAGAAACCAAAACCATTTGATAGCCTAAATAAGAAAACACCAATGCTGATTGTACAGCATCAGTATAAGTAATTGAAAACTCCCCATTTTTATTAGTTGTGGTTCCAATAGTTGTATTATCAAAATAGACAGATGCAGTCTCAATGGGTTGTTGCGTTACTTTATCAATAACTTTACCTTTAAGGGTCTGCGAAATAGAAAATAAGGGTAAGAAAAGTGTAAGAAAATAAAATTTACTGTTCATGGCTATCCATGAATTTACGTTCTAGTTCAGCCTGAAACTCTTCCATTACAGGTCTTACAGTACTTTCAGGAAGGTCAGCAATTTTTATATACATTAAGCCATCTACTGCATTATTAAATAGTGGATCTACATTAAACCCTACAAGTCTAGCATTCTGCTTAATGTACTTTTTGAGTAGTACAGGAAGTCGTAATGCACCTGGTTCTACCTCATCTATAATCTTATCGAACTTATTTAAATCTGCTTCAGTGGCATCAAATACAAAATCCTTGTCAGCATCTTTTAGTTTTACTTTAAACTCTTTCTTAGGGTGCACATATTGCGCTACATATGGATCATAGTAATGTGATTTCATAAACTCAATCATTAAACTCTTAGAAAAGTTTGAAAACTGGTTACTTATACTAACACCTCCAATTAAGAACTTATGCTCTGGATAACGCAATGTAGTATGCACAATTCCTTTCCAAAGTAAAAATAATGGCATTGGTTTTTGCTGATATTCTTTAATGATAAAAGCACGACCCATTTCAATAGATTGACTCATCATTTTATGAAGCTCTGGCTCAAACCTAAATAAATCTTGTAGATAAAAACCATCTATACCATAACGTTCAAAAATCTTTGATCCTAAGCCCATTCTGTATGCTCCTGCAATCACATTTTTTTCATTATCCCATAAAAACATATGGTGATAATACGTGTCAAAGGTGTCTAAATCAATAGCTTCATTAGTGCCTTCACCAACTTCTCTAAATGTTATCTCTCTCAGTCTCCCAACTTCTCTTAAAATATTTGGCATCGCTTTAGCCTCAGCTAAATACACCTCGTAATTTTTACTAGTTAGAAGTTTACAGTTTTTTTCTTTTAAAGCTTCCACCTCAGCCATCATAACTTCAGAGTCAATTGGAGTAACAATATTCTTTGGAGGTTTCGGAACTTTTAACTGTGATTGTATATTGTCTAAAATTTTTGGCTTATCCTCAAAAGTTTTAGACAACATATATGTTTTTCGTCTTAAAAAATCTGTAAAATCCGGAAGACTTGGATGTTCTTTCTGGTTTTTCACAGAAATAGGTTTACCAACTCTGACCTTAATTACACGACGTTTTTGAGTTAATAATTCGGATGGTAATTTTGCCGTTCTCAGTGTATCACTTAACTTAGAAAGTCTATAAAACAAACGGCTATTTTTAGCATGGAAATAAATAGGTACAACAGGAACCTCTGCTTTCTGAATTAACTTCATAGCTGCTTCTTCCCATTCTTTATCTACAACTAGTTTTCCGTCCTTGTATGTTGAGACTTCACCAGCCGGAAAAACTCCAAGAGGATGTCCATCTCTTAAATGCATAATTGCATTTTTAAAACCCGTAATACTACTCTTTACATCCTTTCTATCTTCAAAAGGATTCACAGGCATTATATAAGGTTTTAAAGGTTCTATACGATGCAGAAGAAAATTAGCAATAATCTTAAAATCACTGCGCTGCTCTATCATTAATTTTAGTAACAAAATTCCATCAATACCACCTAATGGGTGATTAGAAATTGTAATATATGGTCCTTCTTTAGGCAAACGTTTTAAGTCTTCTTCTGGGATTTCAAATTTAATTTGAAAATCATCTAATAACGCATTCAAAAAATCTAAATCAGATAAGTGTTTGTTGCGTTTATATATTTTATTTATTGAAGAAATTTTGAGAACCTTCATCAATATCCAACCGAAAAAAGTACCTATAAAGCCGTACTTGTCGGCATGGATTGCCTTTGCGACTTCTTTAGCGGTTACTAATCCGATTTCAGATGATTTCCCCATAAAACAAATGTAGTAAATGTTATTTAGTTACTATTTGAACCGTTCCTTGTGCTAACTGCTTCAACAATACAGTTTTATCTTTTTCTAGCTCTTTAATGGCAACGTCATTATAATGCCTAATAGTATATAGACTCACATTATCATAACATGTTACATTGAATTTTGCCTTAAGATGCTGTAGCAATTTTTCAAGATTATTATATAAGTTATCTATACAAACCGAAAAGCTAATTGCTGAGTTTTGAATAACATCAACCTTCATTTTATACAAGTGTAACAGGCTAAAAATTTCACTAATATTTTCTTCCATGATATATGAAAAATCAAGAGATGATAATGATATTAAAGTTTGATTTTTCTTAACTATAAAACAGGGGGTTTCTGGCTCTAAAGCTTTACCCTTACTTACACGTGTACCATCTGCTTTAGGATTTAAAAACGACTTTACATACAGTGGAATCTCTTTTTGCTGTAAAGGTTGAAGTGTTTTTGGATGAATTACTGAAGCACCATAAAATGCCAACTCAATCGCTTCTCTGTATGAGATTTGATGCAGTAATTGAGCGTTTTCAAAATAACGAGGATCTGCGTTTAATACTCCTGGTACATCCTTCCAAATCGTAACACTATTTGCATTTAAGCAATACCCGAAAATTGCAGCTGTATAATCACTACCTTCTCTACCCAATGTCGTAGTAAAGTTATTAGCATCACTACCCAAAAATCCTTGAGTGATATTAAGCTTAGAGGTATCAAAGTTTGATGACATGATATCCTGTGTCTGTTCCCAGTTTACATTAGAACGTCTGTAATAATTATCCGTTTTTATAAACTCTCTTACATCAATCCAATTATTTTTAAGACCTATTTCATTAAGATAATGACTAATAATTGTAGTGGAAATTAATTCACCAAAACCGATTGTCTGGTCATAAACGTAATTATAATCTGGAGATTTATTGACTTTAAAGAATGTTGTTAATTCATCAAAAAGTACTTTTACTGCTCCGAATACATTATGACGTTCATTATCAAATAAATCTAATAGAATTTCATTATGATATTTAATTACCTCATGAATTGAACTTTGTAATTCAGTCTTATTTTCAAAGTAATTTTTAATTACTAATTCCATTGCATTGGTCGTTTTACCCATTGCAGAAACTACAACTAAGGTTTTGTCATATCCTGTTGTTTTTAAAACTGTTGCTAAATTTTTTACACCTTCGGCATCTTTTACTGACGCACCACCAAATTTGTAAACTCGCATTATATATTTTTTAGATAATTTTCAATTCCGTTTTGGTCTAACTGCACTACATCCCAATCTCGCATAACATTAGCGCCTTTACTTTCGTAAAATTTTATAGCTGGTTCATTCCAGTCTAAAACTTCCCAACTCACACGTTTAACTCCAATCTCTTTTGCATACTTTACTACAGCATCTAAAAGCTTTGTTCCTAAGCCTTTTCCTCTAGTTTTTTCACTTACAATAAGATCTTCTAGATGTAAAACTTCCCCTTTCCAAGTCGAATATCTCCTGTAAACTAGAGCTATACCTTCAACACTGGCATCAACTTCTAGAACAAAACATACAAATTTTGGATTAGTGCCAAAACCATCTTTTTCTAAATCAGAAAGTGTGACTTCTACCGCATCTGGTTCTTTCTCAAAAATTGCCAATTCGTTGATGAGTTCTAATACTCTTGGCATGTCTTCTATAGTAGCTAATCTTGGTTGATTCATCTCTTTGATTAAAAAGAAACCAAATATAATCTAAACTCACTTTACATTACAATTTATTTACAGAACGAAAACGTTATAGTTTGTTAAAAAATGCGATATTTGTGAGAATTAATCAATATAATGCTTCATGTCTAATTCAAATCTCAACCAAACTCTTGGTGAATTTATAATTGAAAATCAAACTTCTTTTAAATATACCTCAGGGGAACTCTCTAGACTTATTAATTCAATTCGGTTAGCGGCCAAAGTTGTAAACCATGAGGTTAATAAAGCAGGCTTAGTAGATATTACTGGAGCTGCAGGCGATACTAATATTCAAGGTGAAGATCAACAAAAGTTAGATGTCTATGCTAACGATAAATTTATTCAAACCATGACAAAACGTAATATTGTTTGTGGTATCGCTAGTGAAGAGGAAGATGATTTCATAGCTATTAATAGTCAGGATGAAAACAATCAAAACAAGTATGTCGTTTTAATAGATCCTTTAGATGGTTCATCTAATATCGATGTAAATGTTTCTGTTGGTACTATCTTTTCTGTTTTTAGAAGAGTAACTCCTGTAGGAACTCCTGTAACAATTGATGATTTTTTACAAAAAGGAAATGAGCAAGTTGCTGCTGGATATGTTGTTTATGGTACGTCAACCATGCTGGTATATACTACTGGTGATGGTGTAAACGGTTTTACATTGAATCCTGCAATTGGAACATTTTATTTATCGCATCCTAACATGCAATTCCCTGAAGATGGTAAAATCTATTCTGTGAATGAGGGTAATTATATTCACTTTCCAAAAGGCATCAAAAATTATATAAAATATTGCCAGATGGAAGAAGGTGATAGGCCTTACACTTCTAGATATATTGGTTCTCTAGTATCAGATTTTCATAGAAATATGATAAAGGGTGGTATTTATATGTACCCTAAAAGCTCTAAAGCAAATAATGGAAAATTGAGATTACTTTACGAATGTAATCCAATGGCGTTTTTAGCAGAACAGGCCAATGGAAAAGCAAGTAATGGCTTTATACGTATTATGGATGTAGAGCCAAAGGAACTTCACCAACGTGTACCTTTTATTTGTGGCAGTAGAAATATGGTTGAGAAAGCTGAAGAATTTATGCGTAATGCAAAATTAAAAAA
Source organism: Winogradskyella sp. PG-2 (assembly GCF_000828715.1). Lineage (NCBI taxonomy): Bacteria > Pseudomonadati > Bacteroidota > Flavobacteriia > Flavobacteriales > Flavobacteriaceae > Winogradskyella > Winogradskyella sp. PG-2. Next base: position 1,202,214 of record NZ_AP014583.1, read on the forward strand.
AGCGAACAGAAATGTTCGCTTTTTTTAATTTAGTTTAGAATGTACTACTGATTCATATTTTTCATTTCTTCTGTAAACTCATCAACATCTACATTTTCATGAGCTAGTGCCAATGCTTTATCTGCAATATATTTTACATTTTTAGGATTAAATCCTAGACCAACTGCTAACTTTTCTAACAATCTATGCTGCTTAGGTCCTTCAATATCATCAGCCCAAACCATTCTTGCCAAATCAAATAGACGCTCTAAACGCACATTGTAAGATGTTGGTGGATTAATTGGATGGCTTTTATAATCTTTTAATATCGTTGTATAATCGCTTTCTGTAATATCTAAACGCGTCGCTAAACGGTCTAAAAATGCGTGCTCTTCACCTGTAATAACACCATCGCTCATTGCTACTCTTACAATTGATGCAAAATGGTCTTCATTGCGCTTTTTAAATCCGCTTTCGAATAATTCTGAAAATGACATATTTTATCTTTTTATGAAGTGCAAATATAAATCTAATAATAGATTATTTCAATTAATAACACTTCAAAAATTATATATTTGCACCTTTAAACAAAGGAACTTGAGTAAAGCCTTTATTACCCAAACCTATTTACAGACTTTGCAACTGCAAAATCTGCGAAATTCTATTGCCCAAAGTGAAACAAAAGCCCATTTAAAAGGACTTGTCGGATCATCATTTTCAATAACATTAGCAGAAAGTTTTAAAACTGCAGACAAGCCATTTTTAGTTGTTTTTGATGATAAAGAAGAGGCGGCTTATTACCTCAATGATTTAGAACAACTTATTAATGATAAGGATGTTTTATTTTATCCAGGCAGTTATAGAAGACCATACCAAATTGAAGAAACCAATAATGCTAATGTTCTTTTAAGAGCTGAAGTTTTAAATCGAATAAATTCTCGTAAAAAGCCTTGCATTATTGTCACCTATCCTGATGCGCTTTTTGAAAAAGTTGTCACTAAAAAAGAGCTCGAAAAAAATACGCTTAAGATTTCAATTGGTAACGAATTAAGTATTGACTTTGTTAATGAAGTATTATTTGAATATAAATTTAAACGTGTCGATTTTGTTACCGAACCCGGCGATTTTTCAGTAAGAGGTGGTATTGTTGATGTGTTTTCATTTTCTCATGATGAGCCTTATAGAATTGAGTTTTTTGGAGATGAAGTTGATAGTATTAGAACCTTTGATGTAGAAACACAACTCTCTACTGAACGTATAAAAAAAGTAAGCATTATACCTAATGTTGCTAATAAGCTCATTGCGGAAAGACGTGAGAGTTTCCTTAAATACATTTCTAATAAAACCGTTGTTTTTGCTAAAAATCCTCCGCTTATATTTTCTAAAATTGATGAATTTTATAAAAAAGCTGTGGATGCATTCAATGTGTTATCTAAAGAAATAAAACATGCCTCACCAAATGAATTATTTTGTAATTCTGAATTACTAAAACGTCAGTTTTTAGATTATAATTTAGTTGAATTTGGTACTTCAGCTACCCTTAGCAAGCAAGTCATTGGTTTCAATACAAAACCTCAACCAGCATTTAATAAACAATTCAATTTACTAATTGAAAATTTGAATGAAAATCATGCCAATGGTATTACCAATTATATTGCTTGTGTAAGTGAGCAACAAGCTAAGCGATTTCATGATATTTTTGAAGATCACGAAAATGAAGTTCATTATAAAACCTTTGTACTCTCTTTATATCAAGGTTTTATAGATAGTGAACATAATATTGCAGTTTATACAGACCATCAAATTTTTGATCGTTACCATAAATTCCATTTAAAGAATGGTTATGCTAAAAAGCAAGCTATTACTTTAAAAGAGCTAACAAATTTAGAGGTTGGAGACTATGTTACACACATAGACCATGGTATTGGACGCTTTGGAGGCCTTCAAAAAATAGATGTTGAAGGAAAAAAACAAGAAGCTATAAAATTAGTCTATGGTGAGCGTGATATCTTATATCTGAGTATTCATTCTTTACATAAAATCACTAAGTTTAATGGTAAAGATGGTAAACCGCCTAAAGTTTATAAACTAGGAAGCAAGGCTTGGAAAACTTTAAAACAAAAAACAAAATCTCGAGTTAAAGAAATTGCATTTAACCTTATAAAACTTTACGCCAAACGTAAGCTAAAAAAAGGATTTCAATATGCACCAGATAGTTACATGCAGCACGAATTGGAAGCTTCTTTCGTTTATGAAGATACACCAGACCAGATTAGTTCTACGGCAGATATAAAAGCGGATATGGAAAGTGAGCGTCCAATGGATCGTTTGGTCTGTGGTGATGTTGGTTTTGGCAAAACAGAAGTTGCCATCAGAGCTGCTTTTAAAGCTGTAGATAATGGTAAACAAGTTGCTGTTTTAGTACCAACAACTATTTTAGCTTATCAGCATTCTAGAACGTTTAAAGAGCGTTTAAAAGATTTTCCCGTTACGGTAGACTATGTTAACCGTTTTAGAACCGCAAAGGAGAAACGTGAAACTTTAGAAGGCCTTGAAAAGGGTAGTGTGGACATCATTATTGGTACACATCAATTGGCTAATAAAAACGTAAAATTTAAAGATTTAGGCTTACTCATCGTTGATGAAGAACAAAAGTTTGGCGTTGCAGTAAAAGAACGTCTAAAAACTATCAAGGAAAATGTTGATGTATTGACATTAACTGCTACACCAATACCTAGAACACTTCAGTTTAGTTTAATGGCTGCCAGAGATTTATCTGTTATTACTACGGCTCCACCAAACAGATATCCTATTGAAAGTCATGTAATTCGTTTTACTGAAGAAACTATTAGAGATGCTGTGAGTTATGAAATTCAGCGCGGTGGACAAGTTTTCTTTATTCATAATCGAATTGAAAATATTAAAGAGGTTGCTGGTATGATTCAACGCTTAGTACCTGATGCTAAAATAGGTATTGGTCATGGGCAACTCGATGGCAAAAAGTTAGAGCAATTGATGCTCGCTTTTATGAATGGTGAGTTCGATGTTTTGGTAAGTACAACTATTGTAGAGAGTGGATTAGACGTACCGAATGCCAATACTATTTTTATTAATAACGCGAACAATTTTGGACTCAGTGATTTACACCAAATGCGAGGACGTGTTGGTCGTAGCAACAAAAAAGCGTTCTGTTATTTTATTACACCAGAGTATTCTGCTATGACTACTGATACAAGAAAACGTATTACGGCTCTGGAACAATTCACTGAGCTTGGTAGTGGTTTCAACATTGCTATGAAGGACTTAGAAATAAGAGGCGCTGGTGACTTATTAGGTGGCGAACAAAGTGGATTTATTAATGATATTGGTTTTGACACTTATCAAAAAATATTAAACGAAGCCGTTGAAGAATTAAAAGAATCTGAATTTGCAGACTTATATAAAAATGACAATAAGCCTAAAACTTATGTAAAGGATATTACCATTGATACAGATTTTGAATTGCTTTTTCCAGATGATTATGTAAACAATATTACAGAGCGTCTAATTCTTTATACTAAATTAAACGAATTAAAAACAGAAGAAGAACTGAATACATTTGAAAGCGAAATCATTGATCGATTTGGGGAATTGCCTACACAAGTTTCAGATTTATTAGATAGTGTAAGATTGAAATGGATTGCTACTAAAATTGGAATTGAAAAACTTATTATGAAACAAAGCAAACTAATTGGTTATTTTATCAATGACCAACAAAGTGCTTTTTATCAAAGTGAAGATTTTTCTAAAGTGTTACAATTCGTTCAGATGAATGCTAGTAAATGTAAAATGAAAGAGAAAAAAACCCGGAATGGTTTACGTTTACTCATTACTTTCGATAATATAAAATCTATTGAGCAAGCTCTTGCTGCATTATCCAATATTAAATGAATGCAAAAAGTCATTTAAATCATCTCTTATGGTTAACCATAGCCACAATTTTCATAAGTACTTCTGGTGCCTTAGGTAAATTTATAGATATGCCAACACCAGTGATTATATGGTGGAGATCGGCTCTTGCTGCAGTTTTTTTATTCATATTCTGTCTTTACAAAGGGATTCATTTAAAAATAGAAAACAATAAAGATCGCTTCATGTTTTTTCTAGGAGCTGTTTTTATGGGTGCACATTGGATCACCTATTTCTACGCACTAAAGTTATCTAATGTGGCAATAGGTATGTTATCATTACTTACTTTTCCTGTAATTACCGCTCTATTAGAACCTTTCTTTTCAAAAGCAAAACTAGATCCTATTCATATTGTTTTAGGGCTAATGGTATTAGTTGGTATCTATATTTTAGCGCCAGAATTTGACCTAGAAAGTAACCAACTTCAAGGTGTTTTATTTGGAGTGCTATCTGCCATTTGTTATGCCTTGAGGATATTGATTTTAAAAAGTCAAGTTGCAAAGTATAATAGTACTATGTTGATGTTTTATCAAGTTATGATTATGGCAATACTATTGTTGCCGATACTTTATTTTATGGATAGTTCTAATATTAAAACGCAATACCCATATATTATCTTGTTGGCTGTACTAACAACAGCTATAGGACACACATTATTCGTTAATAGTCTAAAGTATTTTAAAGCAAGTACAGCAAGTATTATTGGGAGTACACAACCTGTTTTCGGAATTATAATTGCTTACTTTTTCTTGAATGAAATACCAACAATACATACATTTGTTGGAGGTGGAATAATTTTAGCCACTGTGGTTATTGAAAGTATTAGATCTAAAAGTAAATAATGGCTTAATTATTGTCGTTATGGAATAGATAAAAACATATAGAAATGAAAAAATTAATATTAGCTTTATTCATATTACCATTACTAGGATTTTCTCAATCTATAAAAGGGAATTTCTCGCCAGCTGAAGAATTTTCTTACGCGTTTTTATATGAAGCTACTCCAGAAGGTGCTAATTACGTTAACAGAGGTAAACTTGATGCCGAAGGTAATTTTGAAATTACAATAGACTCTTCAGTTGCGCCAGGTATTTATAAAATCGTATATGCAATACCACCTGAAGAAAATAATTTTGACTTTATCTATAACGGAAAAGAAACTACGGCCTTTAATTTTAGTTATGAAAAAGGTGTTGAGTTCACCGAGTCTGAGGAGAATAAATTATGGAGCTCTTATCTAAAAAGTATGGATATGGTTAACCAAACCATTAGTAACTACTACACCAAAGATGGTAAAGATGAAAAAGGTTTTAATTCTGTTTTTAAGGTTGTAAAAGACACGCAACTAGCTTATGAGGAGTCTGCAAACGGAAAGTTAGTTTCCGCATTCATTACAGCAAATAGACCTTATATTCCTGTGGCTTATGAAGATCTTGGCACCTATTCTAAAAACCTCAAGTCTCATTATTTAAGTCAGATTGATTTTAGTAATTACTTATTACAGAGTTCGTCATTTTTGGTAGATCGTGTAACATCTTATGTTTTTGATATTGTTCAAAATTCAAGTAATGAAACTTACAAGAAACATGTTGATGATGTTGCTGCTACTATTAATAGTAATAATTTAGGTATTAAAACAAACCTACTAGAAATTTTATGGCAACGTTTTGTAACTCTAGAGAATCATGATTTAGCAAACTACATTACTGAAAAGTATTTACTAGAATTAGCTCATAAGACAGAAAATAAAGTATTAGCAGAAACAATTACATCTTATAAAAACACATCTATTGGAACGAAAGCACCAAACTTTGATATTCCGCTTGTGGACAACCTAACAAACCTACATCAACTAAAAGAAGAAGCGCATTACTTGCTTATATTTTGGAGTAGTGGTTGTGGCCATTGCTTAGCTGAACTACCTAAGGTAAAAGCCTTAATTGCTGACAATCCAAAGCTTAAAGTTATTGCATACGGATTAGAAGATGAAGATAAGAAATGGTCTGAAGAGATTAAAAACTATCCAAACTTTACACATGTTATTGGTTTAGGCAAATGGGATAATCCAATTGTAAAAACTTATGGTGTTGCAGCAACACCTATGTACTTTCTATTAAGTCCATCCAAAATTATTATGGCTAAGCCTTATGATTATAACGATTTAGAGGTTGTTTTGAAGAGCCTTTAATTTTCTGTTTTTAATGAATATAAGTTTTGATCTCAATAGTACTCTTATACCTAATGGACCAGAGTTTAAAACTGAAAAGAAAGGCATTTTAGCTATTCTAATAAATATAGAAGGAATTAAGCTAGGAGCTCCTAAATTAATTCGTCAGTTACAAAAAGAAGGTCATATTATAAACATTTATACAACGTCATTTCGCTCAAAATTCTGAATAAGAAGAACTTTAAAATATTACGGTATTTCAGTTAATAAAATTGTTAACCAATCTGAAAATCAAAAAGTTTTAAAATCAAAAAACATTAATTCCTCAAAGTAGCCTCCAGCTTTTAATTTTGACCTTCACATTGAAGATTTAAAAGGAGTTGGAATTGAAGGGGAAAAAATATAATTTCAAGACCATTATCATTAGTCCAACCGATATAAATTGGTCCCATATAATATTGAATAATTTACAAAAGAAAAACGCCCAGTAAAACAAGTGTTTTATCTGAGCGTTTTGAAACTAAATAACCAACCAAAATTTAGCTTCGTTTGTATCTTTTATTTTTTATTGAGGTTATACGGAACACTCAAATTTATATGTTGTCGTAACCTTCAAGCTTATGCTTGAGTGTTTCTCGTATTCTCTCTAGGATTATCTAACCTTTGTGTTTTTTGCTTACGCTTTTTAGGTTTATCCTTTTCAACCGTTACTCTACCTTTTGTATCAGAGGTTCTGTAATAAGGAATGTAACCTTGACCTTCAAACTCATATGTTGTACCAGAATCTGCATGAAACAACTCTATAGTCCCATCATTGATAACGCTCAGTTCAAAGAATTCATTGTCAAAGAAATCATAATCTAATGTTAATGTTTTTAAGTACATATTACTTGAAACATCTCCAACTCCATAAACGCCTGTATAATCCCAGAAAATGTTATTTGGATTACTTATGTTTCCATCTTGAGAACTTCTAAAAGTAGAGTCATTTACGCCAGATAGAAACTGTAAGTAGTTTTCGTTATCAAACTCATTTATAGCTCCATACTCACTTGTATAGGTTTTCTCCCAAGCTTCATATTCTTGTAAGAAATAATGAATATTGTCGTAGAATATAAAATCATAATCGAAATTAGACTGCTGATAACCTTCTAAGAAATAAGATGTATCGTTAAAAGGGTTATATAATTCTATTGTATTATTATCTATTTGGTATACATCAAAACTATCAAAACCATCAATAATGTGATCTACATCTAACACCATGTCGTACGCATCGTAGTTACCAATTTGCACTCCATAACCACCACCTTGACTTCCAAAACCAACCAAATTGTTATTTGCATAAATGCGACCATTTTCAAAGGTTAATGTAAATGCAATTTGTAGGAATGGTGTTTCACCAAAACCTTGTGTTGAGTTAATATCTACATACCACAAATCATACGATTGTAATAACTGATTTAATGAAATAGATGGTCCATTATCATTAATATTTATTTCTTCTGTGTAGCAAGACGTAAATAAAGTTGCACTAAGTGCAAATCCAAGTAAAAGTTTTATCGTTTTCATAATCTATGAGGTTTTAGGTTATTTATAGAGTTAAATGCAAAACGCGTGCCAAACTCTAAAAATTAGTAGCTATCGATACGCTCTAGGATATGCATATTTAAAAGAAACTCACTAAAAATTTGCGTACTTTTGATATATAATATCCACATTAATTCTATGAGTGATAATACAAAATATGCAGTATTTGGAGCTGGTAGTTGGGCCACAGCAATTGTAAAAATGCTTTGCGAAAACTTAGATGAAGTCGGATGGTATATGCGCAGTGCGTATACTAAAGAACATATCTTAAAAGAGCAACACAATCCAAGTTATTTAAGTTCTGTAGAGTTTCATACTAATCAATTAAAGCTTAGTAATGATATTAACGAAATAGCTACTTGGGCAGATGTGCTCATTTTTGTAATTCCATCTGCTTTTATATATGGAGAATTAGAAAAACTTAATGTAGATATCAGCCAGAAAACAATAGTTTCAGCAGTAAAAGGAATTCTTCCAGAAACAGGTAAATTAGTTGGTGAACACTTTAATGATGATTACAAAATACCATTTGAAAATATTGCAGTTATCGCAGGACCTTGTCATGCAGAAGAGGTTGCTTTAGAGCGTTTGTCTTACCTCACCATATCTTGTGCTGATGCTGAAAAAGCCCAAGCCATTGCAGATAAATTATCAAGCGATTATATAAAAACAAAAATCAGTGACGATATTATTGGTGTAGAATATGCTGTAATGCTAAAAAACATCTATGCTATTGCTGCTGGGATTGCACACGGTTTAGGTTATGGCGATAACTTTCAGAGTGTATTGATGAGTAATGCCATTAGGGAAATGAAACGTTTTATTAAAAAACGCCATAAAATGAAACGTAACATTAACAACTCAGCTTATTTAGGTGATTTACTAGTAACTGGTTATTCTGTGTTTTCAAGAAACAGAATGTTCGGTAATATGATTGGTAAAGGTTATACTGTGAAATCTGCTCAAATGGAAATGAACATGGTCGCTGAAGGTTATTATGCCACTAAAAGTGCACATTTACTCAATCTAGAGAATAAAAAGAAGACACAAATGCCTATAATTAATGCTGTCTATTCTATACTATATGATGGTAAAAACCCTAAGAAGGTATTCAGAAAATTAACTGAGAGGTTAGATTGATTTAAATGAAAATCACAAACAAGAAATACAAAAATCATAATTTAGCCAATGAAGATGATCGAGGCGAAAATCTCATTATTGATTTTATAATTTCTTCTTTTTTAGGTATATTAATTGGGTTTTTAATTTTTGAGTTATTTATCTACATAATCATAGTATATTTCTCAGTTAGATTTCTCTATTATTTCATTTTTGAACTAGCCTATGGAAGAACTCTGGGGAAATTTCAAACTCAAACAATCGTTATGAATAAAGATGGTAATCTACCAACCATGATTCAGTTAATTATTAGAAGTTTAAGCCGTTTTATAAGCATTTTCTCAGGTATTAGTGATGATGAACGCGCAATTCATGACTATTCTTCAAACACATACGTTATAAAGGATTTAAATTTGAGAAAAATTGAAATACGACAGCCTTTGATTTTTATTTTTAATCAAACACTACTAGGCTCTCTTATCTATTATATTTTCAATCACCATGATCTAGAAACAATAGATATAGAAATGATTGCATTAATAGTTTTAGTTATAGCGTTTATAAGTGGATTGTTTTTTGGAATAAAAAAAATGAGGTCTTCTACTTGACCATAACTCCTTTTAATTGCATCAAAGGAACAATCTGTAAAGCCTTTTTATTAATGGTGTTTTTCCTAAATACATAGGTTTTATCAAACATCTGATTACCTTCAAAAAAAGTAACTTTAAAAGAATTATTAAGCTCTAATACTTTTTGTTGTAAATATTCAATCTTAGCATAACTTCTTGCTGGCAATTTTACAATAGTATGACGCATTGGAGGTGTCATTTTTTTATCGTTAAAACCTTGAGATACTATAAGGACAGTGTCTAAATCTGTGTCAGAGTTATTAATGATATAAGCATTCCAATCTAGAGTTTTATATTCTATATGTTTTTCTTGTACTACAGCTACATGTACATCTTTTACTTCTGGAATGTTAATGTCTTTTTTCATGTTTACCACCTATAAAAACAAGAATCTGTTTTTGTTAATTATAATTTAAAAAGCAAAAGTATAAAAAGCTAAATCCTTAATTTAGGTTTTAAACCATAAATCTATAGTTATGAAATTTAAAATTTTTTTTCTAACACTTTTATTCTGCTGTATAAGTTTTAGTCAAAGCAACGAAAGAATTACTACTATTGAAACTGTTGAAATTCTATATGGAAAAGAAGAGGAAGCTATCTATTATTTTCAAAACAATTGGAAGAAATTAAGAGCAAGGGCTATTGAAAAAGAATATATCCACTCATTTCAGCTCATGAAAACTTCATTTAGTTCTGAAACCCCTTTTCATATTATACTAGTCACAACTTACACTAATAAAGAGCAATATAAAAATAGAGAGAAACACTTTACAGAACTTATTAAAGCTAGTGGTGGATTAAAACTATTGAATGATAAAAAGCCAAATGAATTAAGAAAATCAGTATTTAGTGTTGAAGGAGCAAATCATTTGGAATAATGCTTATTATAAATCAGTCCTTAGTTCTAAAATATATAATTATAAATTGTATGAAGCCTAATATCCAATATAATGGAAATCTTAGATAAGCATATAACATATTGAATGAATCATCACCTGAACTACCGTATGACTTTATTTCTGTAAGCATAGATATAAAAGGTAGTAGAAATCCAAATAGTAATGAAAATAAAATTGGAAAAACACAGCTTTTAGAGTTTGGGAATTTTCTAATTATACTATTAAGTATTACTAAAATCAGAAAAATTACTATGTCAAAATATCCGAAATAGATATGTAAGTCATCCACTTATAAAGACGACTTAAACTGCTCTAAGAAACGCACATCATTCTCACTCAATAAACGAATATCACTGATTTGGTTAAGTAACATGGCGATACGATCAATTCCCATACCAAAAGCAAAACCAGAATATTCTTTAGAATCAATTCCGCAGTTTTCTAAAACATTAGGGTCTACCATACCGCAACCCATAATTTCTAACCAGCCAGTACCTTTGGTGATTTTATAATCGGTTTCAGTCTCAAGTCCCCAATATACATCCACCTCAGCACTTGGTTCTGTAAATGGAAAGTAGGATGGTCTAAGTCTAATCTTAGATTTTCCGAACATCTCAGTTGTAAAATATTGTAAGGTTTGCTTTAAATCAGCAAAGCTGACATCCTTATCTATATACAGACCTTCTACTTGATGAAAGAAACAGTGTGATCGTGCTGAAATGGCCTCATTTCTATAAACACGACCTGGCGAAATTGTACGTATTGGAGGTTTATTATTTTCCATATAACGCACTTGTACAGAACTTGTATGTGTACGTAATAATATATCTGGATCAGTCTGAATAAAGAAAGTATCCTGCATATCTCGTGCTGGATGATATTCTGACAGATTCAATGCCGTAAAATTATGCCAATCATCTTCTATTTCTGGTCCTTCACTAACGTTGAAACCTATACGAGAAAAGATATCTATAATTTCGTTTTTTACGATAGAAATAGGATGACGTGCACCCAAAGCGATAGGTTCACCTGGGCGCGATAAGTCTCCATAAACTCCATTGTCTTCCTCTTGATTTTCAAAAGATTCTTTTAAGGTGTTTACTTTATCTTCAGCTGTTTTTTTAAGCTGATTTATGGTTTGCCCAAATTCCTTTTTTTGATCATTTGCCACATTTTTAAACTCAGCAAAATATTCCTTTAATAATCCTTTAGACCCTAAATATTTTATTCTAAATGCTTCTACTTCATCTTTAGACTGCGCTGTAAATGCTTCTGCTTCTGCAATGAGTTCTTTTATCTTATCTATCATTTTATGCTGAATTTAATTCAGTACCTATAATTCAATCTGCAAATTTAAAAAATCTTAACTGATATATTCAGTTTCTAGAAAATAGTTCACAATGGCTTCTTTCATTAAAACACTTTGTTCACCTGCTTTTAGATGCGGTAACTGTGCTAATACTTTATAATGTGGCCAACCATCTTCGTCCACAAAATCAAACTTATAAAACCCATATGGTTCTAAGACCTTACAAATCGCAATATGCATTAAATCTAGTTTATGGTCTTTTTTATACTCGCGGTGTATCTGTCCAAGTTCTTGAACACCAATGAGGTATATGATAGAATCCAAATCTAGTTTATCTCCATCAGCGAATTGATTAGAGAGTTTTTTCACTACTAAATTCCATCGTTCTTTTAATTGTTCGTCTCTTGCCATAATTTGTAACACTACTTTTGCGTTATCTGATTGGCAAAGTTAATTTATATTTGCCTAAACCGCTAGTATTATGAGTATCATTGATATTGTTTTAGGAGCCTTATTATTATTTGGGCTTATTCGTGGAGCCATGAAAGGGCTTTTTGTTGAAGTAGCATCTTTAGTCGCCTTAGTTTTGGGTGTCTATGGAGCGATCCACTTTAGTGGTTTTGCGGCCGGTTTTTTAGAATCTAAGGTAGATTGGGCTGAAAAAACTATCAATATTGTAGCCTTTGCAATCACCTTTGTCATTATTGTTTTAGCTATAAGTCTTGCAGGAAAAGCACTCACTAAATTAGCAGATTTTGCTGCTTTAGGGATTATTAATAAACTAGCGGGCGGAATTTTTGGAGCACTTAAAATAGGCCTGATTCTTAGTGTATTGCTAATTGTATTCAACAAATTAAATAATACACTTCCCTTTATGGAACAAGAAGATTTAGAGGAAAGTGTCCTATACAAACCTGTAAAATCTTTAGCTCCAATTATTTTTCCTAATCTTATTAAGAGCGAAACTGAAGAGGACTCTGAAGAAGAGGCATAAAAAAAGCCAATCTTTCGAATGGCTTTTAGTTATATAGTTTTGTGATTATAGCATTTCTACTTTTCCGGTATGTAAACTATAAACACCGCCAACGATAGCAATCTCCCCATTGTCTTCCATTTCTTTTAGGATTTGGCTTTTCTCACGAATACGATTAATAGTAAGATTTACATTATTGGCAACTGTTTTGGCAACAAACTCACTATTAGATGAATTTGCTTCACCTTCAACTTCATCTGCAGATTTTCTAACTGCTGGCATAATATTCTCTAACATTGCTGTAATATTTCCTAATTCTACACCATCACAAGCTGCTTTAACTGCTCCACAACTTTCATGACCTAAAACTAAGACAAGCTTACTTCCTGCAGCTTTACAAGAATATTCTAAGCTTCCTAGAATATCCACATTTTCAAAATTACCAGCTACTCTAGCAACAAAAATATCGCCAATAGCTTGATCTAAAACTGTTTCTACTGGTACACGAGAATCAATACAAGATAAAACAACTGCTTTTGGAAATTGTCCACCTGTAGTCTGATTTACTAATGCTGCATTATCTGCACCTTCTAACTTACCGTTTACAAAACGGTTATTACCTTCTAATAAATCTTGTAATACACCATTAGGAGTTAATGCTGTTTGTACATCTTTTGTTACTGCTATATTTTTCATATTTAATTAGATTTATTTTATTTATAATTGTCTTTTATATTTGTTTTTATCCACTCTAAACAGGTGTCAAAGTTTTGATAAATTTGATTTTCTGAAACTAAATCTGGAATGATATCTATCCGTTCCATAAGTAATCTTGGTTGATCTAAAACTCCAGTCATTAATATATTAATATCTTGTTTTTTTAAATCAAAAAGTACGTCCTCCATCGCATAAAGACCTGATTGGTCCATGTATGTAAGTTTTTCCATACGAATAACAACGGTTTTGGATGTACTAGGAATTTGTTTGGCCAATTGTTGGAAACTTGCCGTTGAACCAAAAAATAAAGGACCTTCTATATGCTTAATTACAACCTCTTCCTTCAAATTAGAGGGCATATCAAACTCATCATCCCATGGTTTTTCATTCAAAGGTTTTATTATAGATTGCTTTGCTGTAATATCTCCTATTTTCTTCATAAACAGTAAAGATGCAAGTACCAAACCAATCCCAACGGCATAAACTAAATCCCAAACCGACGACAGTATTAAAACCACCATCATAATAAGTACTTCTGAGCTCAATTTTAACGGTCCTATTTTTATATCCTTTGGTAAGGATGGTATGGCTTTTAATCCTTTATAATCAATAACACCTATTCCTACGGTAATAAGAATGCCTGCTAATACAGCTGCTGGAATTTTGGAAGCTAATGGAGATAACACCAATAATATTATAAATAATAAGACCCCAGCAATCATACCAGATAATTTTGTCTTACCACCAGACTTTATATTGACCACTGTACGTATTGTGGCACCTGCGCCAGGAATACCACCAAAAAGTGCAGCGATACTATTTCCAATACCTTGACCTAATAACTCTTTATTTGGTTTGTGTTTTGTCTTCGTCATATTATCTGCAACAACACTGGTTAATAATGAATCTATTGATCCTAATAATGCCAATGTTAATGCTGTAAAAATATAAGGTGTAACACTCCTTAAACTAAAGCCACTAAAAATTTCTGCCTTAAATTCTGGCAGACCTCCTGGAATCTCAGGTATCGCTATATAATCTAAGTTAAAAGCTAAAGCAATTGCAGTCATTACTAGTAAAGCAACCAATGTACTTGGTATTTTGGTTGTTACACGTTTAAACCCATATATAATTAAAATAGTAGCTAATGCTAATAGTAGCTCTAACCAGTTTATCTGTTTAATGGCTCTTGGCAAGACTTTTAAGGCTCCTATAACACCAGAGGCTTCTTTCCCAGCAAGAGTTTTTGCTTCGTCGTTACGTATAACATCCGATAATGCTACAGTATGGTCAATTGAAGTTTTATAATCTTCTATATTTAAGCTTTTACCATTTTTATTATTCTTTGTATTAATCAGGCTTCTTGTAGTAACAACTTCCTCAACTTGCGACTCAAATTTATTAACAAAATTCGTATCCTCTTTGGGATAATAACCTATAGCTGGTAATATCTGAGTTACTAGAATAATTACACCAATAGCTGTCATAAAACCAGAGACTACAGGATAAGGTATGTATCTAATATATTTTCCTAAACCTATCGCTCCAAAGGCAATTTGTAAAATACCAGCCAATAAAAATACAGTTAGAATTGCTGGTAATGCCTTTTCTACACTGCCATTATTAGTAGCAATTAGGCTGGCAATAACTACCATACTTACAGCTGTCATTGGTGCCGTTGGCCCAGAAATCTGTGTATTTGTACCACCAAATAGTGCCGCAAAAAAGCTAATAAATATTGCTCCATAAATTCCAGCACTTGGTCCTAAGCCAGAGGATACACCAAAGGCTAGAGCCAAAGGTAAAGCAACAATACCAGCAGTAATACCACCAAAAGCGTCACCTTTAATATTAGAAAATAATTCTTTCATTTATTCTTTAAAGTTTAAACTCATCTAATTTTGGCCTAAGCTTAAAAAACTCAATAAAACTCTCAGGATTTTCAACGATTCCACGTTCGGAAATGAGCTTTATATCTATATTTCGTTCTTTAGCTTTAAAAGCAAAATCATCTAATATTTCAATAATATCGTTATCTAGATATTGTGTTTTTCTTACGTCTAATTCTAAATACGAATCTTTTGGAAGACTATCTAATTCTTGTAATATTGCTCCTTTATTAAAGAAGGTAACTTCCTCTGCTAAAGTCATTTTTATTTTTCCATCATCTACGTCTTCACCTTCTTTGTGTAAAAAATGTGAATTTTTAAAACTTTTAAAAAGTACGATAAAGATTCCTACAGCAAGTCCAAGCCCTATTCCCCACAGTAAATCGATAAAAACAATACCTACGATTGTAGTAATGAAAGGAATAAACTGCATCCAACCAGCATTATACATTGCTTTAAATGTGGATGGTTTAGCAAGCTTATATCCTACTATAAATAATATGGCAGCTAATACTGAAAGTGGAATTAGATTTAATACCATCGGAATTGTTACAACCGATATTAATAATAAAAATCCATGAATTACAGCTGATGCCTTACTCTTTCCTCCTGATTGAATATTTGCTGAACTTCTAACTATAACCTGTGTTACAGGTAATCCACCAATTAACCCCGAAACAATGTTCCCTGAACCTTGAGCGAAAAGCTCTCTATTTGTAGGAGTAACATTTTTATCTGGATCTAACTTATCCGTTGCTTCAACACACAGTAATGTTTCTAATGATGCTACCAAGCCAATAGTAAATGCAGTTATTAATATTTTTGGATTTGTAATTGCGGAGAAATTAGGAAACGTAAGTAAATCTTTTAGACCAGCCAAACTCTCTGGCACTGGTACAGATACTAAATGGTCTTTGCTTAACTCCATACCCGTGTCTTTGGTCAGAAAGTAGAATACAATACCTATAACGACTGCGACTAAAGGCCCTTGTACAAGCTTAAAAATCTTGCCTTTTTTGCTCAATACATTTGCCCACAATAAAAGTATGCCCATAGAAATTAAGGCGATAATTGTAGCACCTTTATCAAAATTTCCACTGATTATTGCGTTTATAGTTTTTAGTAGTTCCGTTAATGTGTTTTCACCATCAATTTGTAAAAAAGCAAAATCGCCTTCAGGGTTTTTGTCTAATCCAAAAAAGTACGGAATCTCTTTTAATATAATAACTATACCTATTCCTGTTAGCATTCCTTTGATTACAGAAGATGGGAAATAGTAACCTATAATTCCGGCCTTAAATACTCCAAGAATTATTTGAAACACACCAGCCAAAACTACTGCTACTAGAAAATTCTCATAGCCTAGGTCACCGATTGCAGTTGCTACAATTACTGCCAAACCAGCAGCTGGACCACTAACCCCAATTTTAGAGCCCGATGCAGCCCCTACAATAATACCACCAACAATCCCCGCTATTAAACCAGTAATAGGCTCAGCTCCCGAAGCAACAGAAATTCCTAAACATAATGGTAAGGCTACAAAGAATACAACAATACTCGCTGGTATATCGTTTTTTAATGTTTTAAACATAATTTAAGTCATTAGTGCTATTGATAGATAACAATAGCAAATTTTTAAAAATTTTATAAGTGTATTTTATTTGAACGAAAAAAATATCAAATAAATTCTGGAGGAGGTAATACGAGATTAAGGTGTGGTTTTGAATACGACTTGAAAGCATATTTATTATTAAACTCACTACTATTATAAACAAAAAAATCTTCTAGATTTTCAGTGCTAATTTCAAAAAGAAGTTTAAGACTTTCCTTTTCCTCTTCTTCATTTTCACCATAAAAACAAGTGATATCGATTGTATCATCAAATGACATAATTATTGAAGGAGCTGATATAATAGCCATAAATAATATGGTGAAAAATATTGCTATTTTATGTTGGTTGGTTTTTTGCATAAAATAGCTAAAATACTAATTAGAAATTAACATTCCGTTAAATATTTTCTAAAAAATGTTCAACATCTTTATGTCGTTAGAAGGAATCCATCCAGTAGAATTATCTGAAAGTTGAATTTTCATCCAATCTTCATAGGTTTCAAGAACCTGCACCTTTGTTCCTTCATGTAATCTAAACACTTCTTCAGACGTTTTATTAGCTTCAGCCTTAACTCTACTTTCTTGAACAAAGACTATTGCAGGATTATCTTTTTTATCTAAATTATCCTTCTGAAAAGCCATAACCACAGAGAAACATGCTACAAATAAACTCACAATACTAACAACAAATGCGATTCGTTTTTTAGAAGTAGAATAAGAAAAATGATACATTAAGAATAATAAAACAAATACAAGAACTCCTCCTATAGCAAATTTTGCCCAAGCATCTGAATTAAAGGTATTGACCATATTGTTAACGAGTCTTGAAAAACCTACTTGAGGTACTTTATCAATAGCGTCAATAGTCATATTTTGTGCAAAAGACAAATTGCTTTTTATTTCTTTATCATTTGGGCTGATCAGCAATGCCTTTTCATAATAATAAATACTTGGAGCAATATTATTAAGCTTATAATTAGCATTGCCAAGATTAAAATATAATTCTGCAGAATGCGTGTCTGAATTTAAAATAGATTCATACTTATCAATAGCTTCAGCATATTTACTTTCATTATATAACGCATTAGCTTGTTCAAAAACTTTATCGTTTTGAGTAAATCCTAATAGACTTGAACAACATATCAATACAATTACAATGATTCTCATACTATCTCAATTGTTTATCTATTAACGAAATGGTTTGTGCTGCTTTTTCATAATCATTCTGCATAGTTACTTGTGTAATTGGAGTGTAACGCGCCAATTCACAATTCTCTAATATTGAAATGAAGTCTGAAACTACATTACCCTCAACATTACGTTCGTGTAATAACTTTTCGATTTTTTCCTTATTAAAATCACTTGTCTCAATATTCAATTTAGCCTTTAAATAATTATGTAATGCTTTCTCTAGCGCCACATAAAAGGCTTCTTTTTGGCCTAGTGCTTTTTTTGCAGCACTCAAATATTTCTTAGCTAAGCGATCTGCTTTTCTAAGACGATTACCTTGAACATCTGCATTACGTTCATCTTGTTTTCTTCTAATTAAAATTGCTAATGGTATAGCTAAAAAAGGAAACAAAAGTAATGACCAAAAGCCAGTAGTTTTAAAAAAGGGTTGACTTGTTGTCGTCGTCCAGTTAGATGATGTTTTTATAAAGGCAAATGTATTCGTATTTGGTATAACCGTTTGCTTATTATTTGGTTCTGTAGCGTTTACATTGGTAGTCGAAGCTGTAGGACCTTCTAAAACATCAATAACAATTTCATCAGAAGTAATTCGTTTATAACTTTCTGTTTTTAAATCAAAATATGAGAATGATATAGTTGGTACAGGGTACTTTCCTCGATATTGAGGAACAATTGTATAGGTATCTGAAATACTACCTCTCATTCCTGCCAAATTAGTGCGCACATTTTCCTTGTGTTCAGGTTCGTAAACCTCGAGAGCACTTGGTACAGTTAGTTTAGGTAATTCAAAAAGCTTAAGATTTCCTTTCCCAGAAACTTGTATTTCTGCTTCAAGTGATTCAGTAGCATTTAATTGAGTCTTCGATGTATTTACAGTAAAGGAAAAATCACCGACAGCACCAGTGAAATCTGAAGGTTTTCCTTCATCAGGTAATGGTTTTACATTTATAGTTCTACTACCAGCAGTGACAGTTTTTGGCACTTTAGTCATAAGTTGTCGTCCAAAAATATCGGCTCTACCTGAAGGCACTTCAACTGTAATATCTAATACCAAAGGTTCTAACTTTAACTTTCCTGTTTTTTGAGGATAGAGTACCGTTTTTCTAAGAATAACATAACGATAATCTTTTCCTTTGTATTCAGCTTTATGAGTTGGAAAACCTTTAACTTCTATATTCTGACTCCAAAAATCATTATATCTTGGATTGTCTTTCTCTCGCCAATTACTTACACCAGTTTCTCGAGATACAAATAACTTATAAACAACTGTTATTGCTTCATTCAAATAAGGGTTTGCTTTAGAAACTTCAGCAACAAGATGAATATTCTCTGATGCAATATCAGAAGCATCTGGAGCACCATTTGGTCTGTCAACTGCAGCGGAAACAGTTACTGTAATCGGAAAGGTCTTATAGGTTTCACCTTCAATTTCAATTGTTGCTTGCTTAATTGTAAACTTCCCGCGTTTTTTTGGCGCTAAAAAATAACTGTAGGTTTTTAAGTATGTCTTTTTGCCGTTATTGTAAGAATTCATTAACGATGTATTTGGACCACCTACAACCGTAAAATCTTTAAAACTAGGCGGAACAAAATTATCTCCGTCTTGATTCATTTCAAAATCTATTCGTAAACGTTCATTTACGCCTAGTTTTTTCTTACTGACTTTGGCTTCAAACTTTACTTGTGCAGAAGCAATACTTGTAGCAAGTACTAGGATTAAAACAGATATGTATTTTATGAATTTCATTATAATAAGAACAATTCTGGATAACGCATATTACTAAAGATTACCAGTCTTTTTCAGTTTTTATTTTTGCCCCTTTTTGTTTTTCGGCATTCATTTTTTCTTGAACCTTCTGTTCTTGATTTTGCATTGCCTCTAAAATATTCTTTATTTGCTGAGGAGACATTTGACCTGGTTTTGATTTAGGCTTTTTATTTTGGTCTTTTTTATCCTTATTACCTTTACCATCATCCTTTTTATCATCTTTAGGCTTTCCTTTTTCATCTTCCTCGTCTTCACCTTCTTTTTTATCTTTATCTCCTTCGTCTTTTTTATCTTGCTCGTCCTTGTTTTGGTCTTCTTTCTTTTGCTCGTCTTCTTTATCTTTTTCTTCTTCTTTATCCTCATCCTCTTTATTGTCTTCTCCACCACCATCGTTTTGTTGCTCAGCACATTCTTTTGCTAAGACATAGTTATAGCGTGTTTCTTCGTCATTCGGATTATTTCTAAGGGCACTTTTAAAAGCTTCGACCGCTTCTTTACAAAGTTCGTTCTGCATTAAAATATTACCAATATTATGAAATGCTCTGTGCTTTTCATCTTTACTTACAGCGTTCTTTGCAGCTTCTTGACTTCTAAATAAAGCTTCTTTAAAACTCCCTTTCCTAAAGTATGTATGAGCTAAATTATAAGCTCCGACTGCTTTACTTGGTGCTTCAGAAATGGCTTTTCTATATTCCATTTCGGCTTCGATATAATTATCTTCGCCTACTAACTCATTAGCTTTATAAACTAAATTAGTAGCATTTTTTTCTGCTTTTAATTGTGCCTTTTCTGCTTCTTGTGAAAATCCTGAAAACCCAATTAATAATGCAATAAGAGTTACATAAAATCTCATCTTATTCATTTTTTAATTTAAATTCTGTTTGAAGATAAATAGCTTGCCATTTGCCTTCTTTATAACTACCTACAGTAAATCTGTAGGTCTCGTCATCTATATATTCCCAGCAATCTGTTACCGTAGATTCACCATACTTGTAACTATACCATATGTTGTTATTTTCTATGGTAACGATGCCTTGAGTTACTCCTCCAAAAATATCGAATTCCCAGAACTCAATTTTACCTTTATTAGAATTATATTGTCTAATACCATGGTTTCTATTGCCATATTCGGTTTGCTCTTGGTTTGTATATCCTTTTGAGTCTGCCTTAATAATAGATTTATTTAAGTCGAATGCAAAAGTAACTTCTTGTTTAAATTTAGTTCCGTTAGACCATTCTCCTTCGGCAAACCATGTCTTATTGACTAAATTTTCAAAACCAAGTAATTGACTACCTTGACTCACACCCAAAAGAGGTATCAAAATAATTAGAAACCAGTATTTATTTATTTTAGTCATTATAATTTAAAGTTAGTAAACCCTGTCTTCATATAGCGTTAAAGAATATCTAAAAGTTCTCATTGAACAAATTCAATTTCTTTAACCATGCTGTTTTTCGTTCTAAGAAAAATATATCAATAAATAACAACAAAATTCCTAAGCCCAAAAACCATTGAAATTGATCTTTAAAGTCTGCTATTTGTTTAGACTCAAATTCCTTCTTGTCCATTTTGTCTAATACATCTTTAATGGTATCTACAACTTCTGCTGTATTGCTCCCATTAACATAAACACCATTAGTTTCTTCAGCAATTTCTCTTAGAGTCGCTTCATCTAAACGGGTAATTACTGTTTCACCTTTATTGTCTTTCTTATAGTTTAATACCACACCATTCCTTTTAATTGGTATTGGACCGCCTTTTACGTCACCAACACCAACGGTTAAGATTCTTATACCTTCATCGTTAGCTTCTTCAGCAATATCAACAGCTTCACCTCCATGATCCTCACCATCTGAAATGATAATTAAAATCCTGTTTGTTTGTTCTTCATCATCATAATATGTTTTTGCCAGCTGAATTGCTTCATGTATTGCTGTACCTTGTGAAGACAACATATCTGTATTCATATTCTGCAAAAACATCTTTGCAGATGCATAGTCTGTTGTGATTGGTAATTGCGGAAAAGCTTTACCTGCATAAGCAATAATACCTACACGATCACTAGCTAAACTATTTATAATTTGCGTAACTAATTGTTTAGATTTTTCCAATCGATTTGGAGCAATATCTTCTGCCAACATACTTTTAGAAACATCTACTGCAAAAACAATATCTACACCTTGGCTACGAACGGTTTCTAGCTTAGTCCCTATTTTTGGATTCACTAGTGCTAATGATAAACAAGCAAAAGCACCACACAAAACCAATATCTTTAATATACTTTTAAAAAATGATTGATTAGGACTTAATCGTTTTAATAAACCACTATCCGCAAACTTTTTCTGAGCTGAACGCCTCCATATCTGAAGAAATAAAAACAACAGAATAATTACTGGGATAACCAGTAAAGTCCAAAACCATATTTTTTCATCGAGTCTAAACAAAGCTTCTAAATATTGTATTTCTTAATAGTAATTCAATTAACAAAAGTAAACCAGCTAGTAACACTATAGGTCTGTATTTTTCTTCGTAATTGTAATACTTTTTTTCTTCTATTTCTGTTTTTTCGAGTTTATTAATCTCGTCATATATTTCAGCTAACTTTTTATTATTAGTCGCCCTAAAGTATTTTCCATTAGTCACTTCTGCAATCTCCTTGAGTAAATCCTCATCAATTTCTACTTGGGAGCGTCCATATATAAATGATCCATTAGGGTTTTGACGAACTGGTGATAGTGCCATTCCATTAGTACCCAAGCCTATAGTGTAAACTTTAACACCATACTCTACAGCTAATTCGCTAGCAATTTTAGGATCAATAAACCCTGAATTATTAACACCATCAGTTAACAGAATAATTACTTTACTTTTTGCTCTACTATCTTTTAAGCGATTTACAGAAGTGGCTAGTCCCATTCCTATTGCTGTACCTCCTTCTATAATGGTATTATATTTTATATCTCTAAGTGAGCGCTGTACTATAGATTTATCACTGGTAATTGGTGTTTTTGTATAAGCCTCACCTGCATATTCCACTAAACCAATACGATCATTAGGGCGACCATCTATAAAATCTGCAGCAACTTTCTTTAAAGCTTCTAGTCTATTTGGAAGCAAGTCTTTAGCAAGCATACTTGCAGAAACATCAATAGACATAACAATATCAATTCCTCGGGTTGTTTTAGTTTTTGTAGACACATCAACTGTTCTTGGTCTCGCTAAAGCAGTTATTAATAAACCTAAAGCAATTAATCGCAATGCAAAAAGTAAGTGTCTTAATTTAGACCAAATTGATGATGCTGTTTTAAAGCCTTTAATACTAGATATTTTAAGCTCAGCCGTTTGCTTTTTATGCTTAAAGACATACCAAACTATTGCTATTGGTAAAAACAATAGCAGCCAGAATAATTCTTTATTTAAAAATTCTATGTTCTCAAACATCATTCTTGGTCTTCAACTAATTCGTCTGGTTTAAGTTCTATTGAATCTATAATACGTTGCACCATATCATCTGCATAATCATCATCTTGTGGCCATGTAAGTATCACTTGCTGTAACACATTTTCATTAGAAAACATAAATAATGCATATTCAGCTTTCATAACGTGGTCTGTATTTGGCACTTTTATATTTAATGTTCCAAAAGTTTTTAATCCTTCTGCAGCATTTGGTGTAATGAATTGATCCCTTTTAACGGTAATATCAGTAGCACCTTTGGATTCAAAACCTTGAATACTACCTTCGGATATTTTTAATAAGTCAAAGGTTGGGTTTTCAGTCTCCTTTGTTTGGGCTTCTTGCTTAGGCACGTTTAAAGTAGTAGTATTAACAGCTATGCTGAATATATCTAACATTGAACCATACATAAAGGTTGTCATTGTCATTTGTTCTTCAGCGCCTTCAGGAATTGGAGAATCAACACGTTTTAAAACTCTTGGAGTTTCAATATAAACTGGCGGAAAACCATATGCACTTTCTACCCAATTACCTTCTAACAGTTCTTTACTTTCATGGCCAATTATTGTATCCTTTACATAATTAAAGCCATATTTTATACCAAAGCCAACAAGAGTGGCAATAATAAGGAACAAGGAAATAGCAACAGTTAGAATGATCTTTCTTCTCTTCTTTTTACGCTCTTGTTCTTCTCTGTATTGTTGGTCTAGTAATTTTTCTTCTTCGGACGGTTCTGGTAAACTTTCCTTTACATGATCTATTTCTTTATCTATAGTAGTTTTATCCATTTCAGCAAGTGCTGTATCTGGAGCAGATTTTGCGAACTTCACCAAATCGGCACGTTTTAAAATAGATTCAAGATTTTTAATAGTGTCTTTTGAAAGGTCAATTTGATTACCATCTTTTAATAGTTGAAGTCTAGAAATTAACTCGTCTGTTGTACTTTCTAAAGCCCGATCATAAACTTTCTCATCCAAATATTTTCTAATAATAAAGGTCAATTCGGAATAATAATCTTTGACTTCTGCACGTATTAGATATTGACTTTCATCTAATTTCTGTAATGCTAATTTTGCACGATCATAAGGTGCTAATAATGCAATCTCCTCTTCTTCAGTCAATGGTTTCTTTCTCCATATAAACCAATATAATAAGAATGCTACAAATGCTATAGCTGCAAGAATTCCGAGTAACCATTTCCACCAATTACCTCCTGTTTTTTCAACTTCAATGATTGGTTTTATATCATATAGCTTTTGCTTAGTCGTATCTACTTTAATTGTATTTACATCTACACGTAATGAATCTGTGAAAAATGGTTTGTCACCAATAATTACTTTTTGTCTAGGTATGGTATATGAGCCTGAATCGAATTGTGTCAGTTTATATATTCTCGACAAAAGAAATTTCGCGTCCTTTTTTGTGGTATCAATTTTTAAAGCCTCAACTGATTCTAATGGCATAAACGTTTGCCCTTCAGGAAAAACTACTAAGGCAGACGAATCTACTTCTACTTTAATCTTATAGTTAATTTGTTCGCCTATTCTAATTTTTGTAGTATCAACTTCAGTTTTAACTTGTGAAAAAGAAAACAAAGAATATAGAACAAAGCACAAACACAAAGCCAACTTTTTGACTTTGCTATTATCCCAATCCATAATTCGTAATTCGTAATTCATCATGTATTTATCCTCTTCTTTTGAAATAACCCAATAGCTTCTTTACATAACTTTCATCAACACGACAATCAATTGTGCCTGCTCCTGATTTTGTAAATGTGTCTTTAAAGTAGTCCACTTTTTCATTGTAATACTTACTATAATTATGTCTTACTTTTTTAGATGATGTGTTTACTAACATTAACTCACCAGATTCCTCGTCTTCCATTTGTACCATACCTATGTTTGGAATAGCTTCCTCATGTTTATCGTAAATTCTTATCCCAGTAATATCATGACGTCCTGCTGCAATTTTTAAATTTTGCTTGTAGTCATCTGCTATAAAATCGGATAACACAAAAACAATAGCCTTCTTTTTCATCACATTAGATAAAAATTTAAAGGATTCAGCAATATTAGTGTTTTTACTTTTTGGTTTGAATTCTAATAACTCTCTTATAATTCTTAAGACATGTGAACGTCCTTTCTTTGGAGGAATATAAAGTTCTATCTCATCTGAGAACAAAATCAACCCTATTTTATCATTATTCTGCGTTGCAGAAAAAGCTAATGTTGCAGCTATTTCAGTAACAATCTCGTCTTTAAACTGATTTTTTGTTCCAAATAGTTTACTGCCAGAAACATCAGCCATAAGCATCATGGTTAACTCGCGTTCTTCTTCAAAAACTTTAATGTAAGGTTCTCTAAAACGTGCAGTCACATTCCAATCAATATTTCTTACATCATCACCATATTGGTATTGACGAACTTCAGAAAAAGTCATACCACGGCCTTTGAAGGTTGAATGATATTCTCCTCCAAATATATGGTCAGACAAACGACGTGTCTTAATCTCTATTTTTCGTACTTTTTTTAGAAGTTCTTTAGTATCCATTTCTCAATTTTCGATTGAAGATTGTTGATTTACGATTTTTTGAAATCGTCATTCGTTATTCTCAAATCTTAAATTCTAAGGCACCTCGATTTCGTTTACAATCTTGTTTATAATGTCTTCTGAAGTGACATTCTCTGCCTCAGCTTCGTAAGTTATCCCAATTCTATGGCGTAATACATCGTGTACAACAGCTCTAACATCCTCAGGAATTACATATCCTCTTCTTTTAATAAAAGCATAACATTTAGCTGCAGTTGCTAAGTTGATACTTCCACGAGGAGACGCACCAAAAGAAATCAACGCTTTTAAATCACCTAGTTTATATTTTTCAGGATAACGGGTTGCGAAAATAATATCTAAAATATATTTCTCAATTTTTTCATCCATGTAGACTTCTCGAACAGCTTTTTGAGCACTTAAAATCTGAGCTACAGAAACCACAGGATTAACTTTATCATAAGACCCTTTTAAGTTTGCTCTTACAATTTGTTGTTCGTCGTCTATTGTTGGATAATCAATAACCGTTTTTAACATAAAACGATCCACTTGTGCTTCTGGCAAAGGATAAGTTCCTTCTTGCTCAACTGGATTTTGAGTTGCCATTACCAAGAATGGTTTGTCTAAAATAAAAGTTTCATCACCAATAGTCACCTGCTTTTCTTGCATGGCTTCTAATAAAGCCGATTGCACTTTGGCTGGAGCCCTATTAATCTCATCTGCTAAAACGAAGTTGGCGAAAATTGGACCTTTCTTAATCGTAAAGTCATTTTCTTTAATGTTGTATATCAAAGTACCTACAACATCTGCAGGTAATAAGTCTGGGGTAAATTGTATTCTACTAAAACTTGCATCTATCGCTTTAGAGAGCGTATTAATCGCTAAAGTCTTTGCTAATCCTGGCACACCTTCTAATAAAATATGACCTTGACCTAGTAGTCCAATTAGCAAACGTTCTATCATATGCTTTTGACCAACAATAACCTTATTCATCTCTAAGGTTAATAAGTCTACAAATGCACTTTCTTTCTCTATCTTTTCATTAATTGACTTAATATCAATTGTACTCGTTTCTTCCATGTTTATTCTATTTAAGAGCTAAACTATTTTTAGTAATTTTTTCGAAGATGCAAAATGTTAAAATTATTCGTTATTTGCTGTTAACAATTGGTTAAAAAAAGAAGAGTAACACCGAAGTGTCACTCTTTTATCTTAATTAATCATGGATTAGGATAATTAATATTGAACTTGTCTTATTTCTGTATATAATTTTGGATTTAAAATCATCATGTTTTCATCTTCATTATAACTTACCGAATTATCGATATCAATCTCTATAGTAACATTATAAAAACGATGCTTTATCAATTCAGTAGTTACTATATTTGAAGGTGTTGCATTACCTAAACTTGTGACATCTAAACTATGTAACGTATTATTTAAATCTATAAAGTTATTATCACCTAGAACTAATCTAATTTCGTATATAAAAGTAGACGCTATTTCAAAATTATCTGCTAGCATTAACTCCGCATCTGATCTTAAGTCACAAACATTATGTGTTCCACTATTAATAGCGTTTAAGCTAACCCAACCATTACTAGGACTTTCGCTTATTCTTAATTGAACATCTTCAATATCTAAATATACTTTGTTGTGCTCTTCTGTTATACTTTTTAATTTCACAGTAATGGATGTGAAATTACTACCCTCACTAATATCATCTTTAGTACAGCTTGTAAAAGCAACTAAAATTAAGAGCGTAAAAAAAAGCGATTTTATAGGTTGTAAGTGATTCATGATTTGGGTTATGGAATAATTACAGATCAATGATACTGTAATCCTTATGTTTTAAGTATTTTTATACACCAATTGCAAAAAAATCCATATAAACGAAAAAAAAAGTGACATATTCTCGATTAATTGCAGGTACTATGACCTGGGGAAGTTGGGGCAAACAACTCTCAAAAAAAGAAATGGACGCTTTAATGCACCATTGTATATCTCATAACATTACAACCTTTGATCATGCTGATATTTACGGAGCTTATACCACTGAAGCTGATTTCGGTAAAGCCTTTATCGATTCCGGTATTAAACGTGAAAACATTCAACTGATATCAAAATGCGGTATCCAATATGTTTGTGAGAACAGAGATAATAAAGTTAAACACTACAATTATAGTAAAGACTATATTATTTGGTCTGCTGAAGAATCTCTAAAAAACCTCAACACTGAGTATTTAGATTTATTTCTGCTTCATAGACCAAGTCCTTTAATGGTCGCTGAGGATATAGCTGAAGCTATCACTATTCTAAAGAAAGATGGAAAGATTAAAGATTTTGGTGTCTCTAATTTTACGGCATCTCAAATGGAAATGATTGGTTTACGAATGGATATTGACTTCAACCAGATTGAATTTTCATTAACTGAACACTCACCAATGCACGATGGTACTTTAGACTATATGACAACCACTGGCATTAAACCCATGGCTTGGTCCCCTTTAGGTTCAGTTTTTAGAGAAGATAACGAACAAACCAGACGTATACATAAACAACTTGGCGAGTTGATGGATAAATATAATGCAACTGAAGACCAATTGTTATTAGCTTGGACATTACAACATCCATCAGGAATTCACCCAGTTGTAGGCACAACAAATAAAGAAAGATTGACTAATGCTTTTGAAGCTTCTAAAATTGAACTTGAACTTGAAGATTGGTTTTTAATATTGGTGGCAAGTCAAGGTCATAAAGTACCGTAAAAGAAATTATTACATGAAAAAAGTAGCCTTAATAACAGGAGCAACTAGTGGAATTGGTAGAGCTACGGCTCATGAGTTTGCTAAACATGGTATCAACTTAGTTTTATGTGGTCGGAGACAACAACGTCTCGATAGTGTAAAAAAAGCGCTGTCAAGACTAACTGATGTACACACTCTAAATTTTGATGTACGCGATAGAAAAAAAACCTTAGATGCAATAGCCTCATTACCTGAAGCATTTCAGGATATTGATATTCTTATTAATAATGCAGGCAATGCTCATGGTTTAGACCCAATACAAACAGGAAGTTTAGATGATTGGGACGCCATGATGGATATTAATGTAAAAGGATTACTCTATGTTAGTAAAGCTATAATTCCTAGTATGACAAAACGAAACTCAGGTCATATTATTAATATTGGTTCCTCTGCAGGAAAAGAAGTTTATCCTAATGGAAATGTGTATTGCGGAAGCAAACATGCTGTTTTAGCTATTACGGAAGGTATGCGTATAGATTTAAATCCATATGGAATTAAAGTTGGTGCCATTAATCCTGGTTTGGTTGAAACCGAATTTTCTGAAGTCCGTTTTAAAGGAGATACTGCTGCTGACGATGTCTATAAAGGTTATAAAGCATTGCAAGCTGAAGATGTTGCCGACGTCATTTATTTTGCAATATCAAGACCTGCACATGTTAATATTGCTGATGTATTAATGTTTTGTACTTCTCAGGCTAGTTCTACTATCGTAAAGAAATCACTATGATTAGTGAATTGAAATCACAATGGTTAGAACTATCATCTAAATACTTTGAAGACGAGCTTATTACAGAAATTTATTGTAAAGAAATTATTGAACAATATGCAAGTAAAAAGAGATACTATCATAATCTATCTCATCTTCAGAACATGTTCAAGCAATTAGATAAATTTGAAAGTGAAATTATCGATTTAGATGCGTTAAAATTTGCTATTTGGTATCACGATATTATATACAAATCCACAAAAAAAGACAATGAAGAGGAAAGTGCCATTTTGGCTAAAAAACGCTTAAAATCATCGTATTTTGATGAAAAACGAATAAAAAAGGTCGAAAAATTAATTATTTCGACTAAAAAGCATCAATTGATTTTGACTAAAAACGATGATAATGCTTATCTTTTGGATTTAGATTTATCTATCTTAGGGACGGATTGGAATACATACAAAAATTATATTCAGAATATTAGAAAAGAGTATAAAATCTATCCTAAATTTATGTATAATCCTGGACGAAAAAAAGTGCTTAACCATTTTCTCGAAAGAGAAACATTATTTTTTACTGACGCTTTTCAAATTAAATATGAAAAGCGGGCACGAGAGAATTTAAAAAAGGAAATTAAATTACTTTAAACAATAAGATTTCTGCTTTCGCAGGAAATTCTATGATAAATAAGAGATTGCTCATAAAACACCTACTAGCTCACAACGATGAGAACAGTTTCTATGACAAAAAACGAAAAATAGATATAGGTTTTAAAGAAGGAAAAGCTAAGTTTTTAAAACACATATGTGCCCTTTCCAATAGCAATCCTAAAAACAACTCGTATATCGTTATTGGCGTACAAGACGAAGACAATAAAATTATTGGTGTTGACTTCTTTGATGACAGTAAAATTCAAAACCTTATTAATGCATATTTAAGCAATCCACCAATTGTACAATACGAAAATATCCCATTTCCACATTTACCAGATGATAAAGTAGTTGGTTTAGTTACTATAAGGCCCAATGACGACATTACATCACTCAGAAAAAATATTTGGAAATATTATGGTGGTTCTGTTTTCTTTAGAGATGGTAGTATGAGTATGCCCAAGGTTTTTGATATTGAGATTAAGGATGTAAATTCTAAAATTGTTTCTGCCATAGAAAACCATGCTCAGAATAATATTGAACTCACGCTCGATGGTGTTTTTGATTTTATGAATAAACGGCAAGACTTTAATCCTAAATACAAAGTCTTTAAAGAATATTTTGTCCTCTGTTGGTCTGGTGATAAAAAACACGTAAAGGATGAAACCTTTTACTCTAGAGTAGATATAGAGCTTATAAATGAGCAAGTCCGTTTGTTTTATTCAGCATTAGATGAAGTTGCGATTTCTTTTACTGAAGATTCATTTAAGATCGTTGAATATGTTCGACTTGGACTTCAGCAATCTTATAAATATTATAAGCTTGAAGAAAAAACAATTCATTTTGATGATAATGCAAATTATTCTATTGAAGCTCACCTAATTTTCGAACCTCCTCAATTTGATAAAAAGGTATTGCATCATATTTATAATACTAATAATGCCATCCTTGAAAAGCTCGAAAAAAACATCACACTTGCAGAGCACGAGTCTAATGATCTAAAAAATTTGGCTGCGAGTTATCTCATTTGTTATCTCAATGGTTTTGAAGACGCATTACCAAAGCTAGATTATGCAAAGCCATATATTAAGAAGTACGATGATAGTCTTTACAACTCATATAAAGACACGATTAGAATATTACGCAAAGTAAAATACAGTTGATTTAGTCGGATTTAACAACTATTTTACCCTTATTATATGCATCTTATCGAACAATGCATCAAAATACTACAGATTATACATTTTTTTTGACCATTCATCAAAAAATTTAAGGGACAACCGAAATAACTCGCATCTTTGAAGTGCTATTAATCAATTATATAACCTTGTTTCACTCGATTATATCGACCCTGAAACAAGGTTTATTGTTTTTATTAAGTTACACTTATATAAAATTGAGCTTATTAAAAGATTGATTTAAAATAGTAGTATCATCAGCTTCTAACCATTCACTTAAAATGGTAGCGTAAATAGTCCTAAAGTCTATTTCGTATTTTAAGTCACCGTTATTATCTAAGTCACTCAGACTTGCCAAATTATTATAAAAACCTGCTTTTTTTAACTTTTTACCTATTACAAAAACAGCGTTAGCAGCTCCATGATCTGTACCATTTGCTGCATTCTGTTTTACACGTCTTCCAAATTCTGAAAAAGTTAAAATCAAAGTATCTTCAAAAGTGTTATTTCTTTTTAAATCTTTTACAAATGAAGAAACACTTTCAGCGTATTGAGATAATAATCTTGTTTGTTTATTATTTTGATTTGCATGTGTATCAAAACCACCTAAAGAAGTATAAAACACTTTCGTTTCTAAGCCAGAGTTAATAAACTGAGCCACATTTTTAAGTTGCTTTGCAAATTTATTTTGAGGATAGTCTTCTTGAGATAACTTCACTTTAGTATTCTCATAAATATAATTCGCAGAAGACTTGGCTTCTATCATTGTTTGATATAAATACCCTAAATTATGATCACTCAAGTGAGCATCATTATAATGATTAAGGACATTTTTAAAATATGGGTCTTTAGAAGAGTTATATAATACTTTATAATTGCTTGTTGCAATGCCATTAAAATGTTCTCCTTTCATAGCCAAGCTTAATTGCTCATCCATTTCAATTGTATTATAAGGTTTTTTACCGTGTAAATCTAAATAACGTCCTAACCATCCACTTTGTAAATATTCATTAGATCCACTAGCTGTTTGCCAGATATCCATTGATCTAAAATGTGATCGCACGGGATTTGGATAACCTACATTGTTAATAATGGATAGTTCTCCAATATCAAATAAAGACCTTAAAGGTCCTAGACTTGGGTGAAACCCTAAATCATCATTTAATTTTATGATGTCTTTAGTAATTGCTAACCTTGGCCTAGCATTATAATAGATGTCATTATTGTAAGGAATTATAGTATTAAGCCCATCATTACCACCTGCTAATTGAACAATTACAAGTCGTTTGTAACCTAATCTTTCAGCAGCCACAGACTCAAATGCCTTTACAAAACTAGGCACAAAGAACAAGCTACTTGCTAATGCGGTATTTTTTAAAAATTTACGTCTTTCCATAATTATACTATTAGCACATTTGATATTCTGGTAAGGACATTAATTGAATACAATAATCTTTCTTCGATTTTTTGTTCAGTGTTTCTAAATAGTTTGCTGTACCTTTATTTATAATACCCTGAATAATATATGATTCAAGATTCTCTGTTTTTACTGATTTAAATTTTTTAGAAAATGCATCCCAGTCTGGTATGGTTTTAAAAGGTAATTTACTTTTTTTCGTTTAAAGTATTTTTCCCTAAAACTATCATTAAAGTCACCATGTTCTTTTAATGAAATCATTGCATTATTGAGCATTACTGAGGGTAGTTTTAAACGAACCATTATCGTATTAGCATCAATCCACCCTTTATCTCCTTTCCAACCAGCAACATTTGGTGGATCTAATAAGGTTTGTCCAAGTAATTTTTGAAGCTTCAATAAATCCTTTTGTCGTTCAAATTTAATTGAGACCGTATTTGCTATTCCTACTAAAAAATCAATGGGCGATTTTATTTTGGCACCAATATTCTCTTCGTTGTAAAACCAATCTGACATAAAAACAAAGCGCATTAATTTTTCGATATCATAATCTTTAAAAAAAACATTAGTCATAGCATCAATATGTTTTTTATTTGGTGTTGGGTTTACAAAATAGCGATAGACTTTATCCGAAATGAAATGAGCACATTCCCTTTTTTCTAATATTATATCAATGATATTATCACCAGAAAAATTTCCTGTATTTCCAAAAAAAGTTTTGAAACCATTATCGTGTTGAAATTTTCTAAATTTAAAACTTCCCTTAAAGTCGTGATTATAACCTGTAAAAGCCCTAGCACTTTCCTTTATATCTTTCTCAGAATAATGACCTATACCTAAGGTAAAGAGTTCCATCAATTCGCGTACAAAATTCTCATTTGGCTTTGCCCTTCTATTCTGTTTTCCATTTAAATATTTAAGCATTGCCGCTTCCTTAGAAATAGCTTTCACAAAAGCTCTAAAATCACCTAATGCATGCGTTCGCAATGTATTATTATACTTCTTAATAAAAACAATACTATTGTCTTTACAGACAAAATGATTTGCCCAAAATAATGTCATTCGCTCTCTCAATACCTCTTTTGGATTAATTAACCGGTCTATCCAAGCATAATTAAGTTCTAAGACTTTTTTTCTGCTTTTGTCTCTGAGCTCCTTTGCTAATTTTGGATTGTTTTTTAGGTCTAATGGTTTAATACCTTCCAAAAAAGATAGGTCTACATTAATATGAGAAATAGATTTAGATGCTTCAAAAAGAGTATCAACGGTTTTTTTTCTGTTTTGAGGCGTATGTGTTTTAGGACTCAATCCAAAACCTGCACGCCAATTTAAATGCTGAAGTTCTCTCTGTTTCATGTACGTTAGACCTAAATTTTAGTTTATAGTTTAATCTTAACAAAAACTAAACTTATATGTCAATTATAAAAATTGGATATGATTTGTTTTACCACAAAAAAACCGTTTCAAAATGAAACGGTTTTTATACTAAATTATTTTCAAGCGATTACTTTCCGCCATCAAGCTCGTCTTGCCATTTTAGTAAATCAGCCCAACGCCCTTGATAAGCCATTTTAGCTTGCTCTGGCCAAGAACCTGGCTTATGAATTTTAAAACGATCACCACCACTATCTAAAACACTCTGACATTTATCTAAACTACATTCAGATAATGCCTTCCAAGTTTTTACATCATGATTATGGAATAACTCTTGGATTTTTGGCCCAATACCTTCAACAACTGTTAAGTCATTCTCTTTTATTTTCTTGCCGAATACCGCTTTTGCTGCAGCTGCATCAAAAGGAATCAACGTAGCTGAAGAAGTTGCTGTTAATGATGAAGCTAAAGATGCCTTTGTTGTCTTTAAATCTCCTTCTAAACTCATTCTACTCGCTCTACATGCTTCTAAATCTGCTTCTAATCTTCTAATTCTATCGCTATCGTCATTTCCGCCTCCTAAAAGACGACCTAGTAAATAGCCTAATAATGCACTAATTAGACCTACTAATAATGGGATTAATATACACCAATTCATAATTTTATATTGTTTTAAATTTGTTAGTTAATTGTTATTACTGTACGTCTATTTTTAGTACGTCCTTCTTCAGTATTATTATCAGCTATAGGTACTGTTTGGCCTTTAGAAGAGGCTTCTACATTACTATCTAAAATTCCATTTCTTACTAAATAGCTCTTAGCAAAATCGGCACGTTGCTGACCTAGTACTACATTGTTATCAGCATCTCCGGTATTGTCTGTATGACCTGTTACTTGGACTTTAACGCCTAGTTTATCAAAACAACGAGACATATCAGCAATCATTTGACGTTGTTTTGCCGTTAGGCTAATTTGTGCTTCTCCTGTTTTAAAGTATAATACCAAAGGATTCTTTCTAATAGCCTCACATGCAGCTTCAAGAACTTCATCTGTAGCTCCTTCTTCAAAGGTTACAATACCGAATTTTAATGGTCCAAATAATGTGCTTGCATCATCAGGATTGATATCATCATTAAGCTGTCCGTGTGTATCAATTTGTTTAGAAGGCACACCTTGCGATATCAAGTAATTCTTAACCGCATTTGCTCTTGCTAATCCCAAGTTTGGATAGGCAGAATTGTTAGTTTCATCACTACGATAGTAACCCGTAATATCAATATCCTTTAAAGGATTTGCCAAAAGATAATCCTTTAACCTAGCAACTTCAGATGTAACACCTGTTGCAATTGGTTCTAAGATTGAAAAGTTCGATGTTTTAAAATTAAAATTGTCATTAATTTCAATGTTGAAGTCTCCATCAGCATCGGAAATAGTAAATGCATTTCGAGTGGCAGGAATAACTTCAGGCTCTACTATACTATTTGTATCTTCAATTATTGCTTCTTCTCCACTAGGAAAACAATGACAATCGTCACATAAATAGCAATACAATAAAGTACCAATAATGATAGTAAGTAAAATACCTAAAAGGTAAGATGTTTTTTTACTCATTAGTTAGTGTTTTTAGTTAATGGACATTCAAGATATTAAAAAATTTAACATCTTTAGCCATTAGTCTGAAACACAATACTTAAAAAAGTCACAATTCAAAAATGTTCAACTTTCAAATAGGCTTTAATTTTATTTATTTAAGAGGCCTATAAAAAACCTTTTCTCTTTTTAGATGTGTACAATTTCCAACCAAATAAAATACAGCAGAATATCAAAGTTCCTAGACTCAAATAATGAAACCAAAACGGTTCTACACCTTCAAAATCACCTTTAACTCTTGCTACATATGTTAATATCATAACTAAACTCACGTAATAAAAGTAAACCAACTGCTTAGTGAAATTAAGCTTATGGAGCTTAAATGGAGCGACTACAATCATAACATACGCCAAAAATCCTCCTAGCAATTTAATTGGTACCATTTCAATAGCATTTACATACACATTGGTCGCTAAAAAGCCAAAATGAATAACGTAAAGTACGGCAAAAAGTTTAATAACATTCTGCAATTGAATGTTTTCTTGTAAAGGCTTAGCGTATGAAAATGCGTATAAATAAAATGCGAAAAGAAAAATCAACAATGATAATCTCCCAGAATATCTTGCTGCGTATCTACAAGTGTTTTCCATTTCGGGATACAAAAAGAGAGCAGCTAAAAATATAATTAGTTCAGCAGCTAATCTAAGAATAAAGGATTTCGTTGTAATGTATATTATAAATTGAAACGGTTAAGTTTATTCTTTAAAAGGTGGAGGTGGACAAACAGGAAACACATAATTCTCGGGAATTTCTTTAAATGTGTCTCCTTCATAGAACCAAAGTACATGGCTCCACCATCTATCTATTGCTGATGCTTCTGTGAATAAATAAGAGTGATCGACTTTATATACATCATTGGAAACATCAATGTTTATAATTGCAGCGAAATAATATTCAAAATTCTTATTATCAATTCTTTTGTAAGCAAACAAATTAAATCCATAATATGAATTATCAGCAGATGGCTCTATAAAGGTTCCAATAATTAAACCATCAGAATTATTTTCTAAAGTATTTTTATAATCAAGCAATCTTGAATATGTCCAAGTATCCTTTGGAGGTTTCGCTTTTTTTAAATGCTCTATATTCCCATTTTTTAGACTTGAAGTGTAAGCCTTACCCAACGAGTCAATTAATTTATAGTATCTTGAGAATAAACTGAGAAAACGAATAAAAACCAAAAAATAAAAACAACATTCTTACTCAAAACTTATAAATTACAGGTCAAACTTAATACCTTGTGCTAAAGGTAATTCATCGGAATAGTTGACTGTATTGGTTTGTCTTCTCATATAGACTTTCCAAGCATCAGAACCAGACTCTCGTCCACCTCCTGTTTCTTTCTCGCCACCAAAAGCTCCACCAATTTCAGCACCAGATGTCCCAATATTTACATTAGCAATTCCACAATCAGAACCAGCATAGGATAAGAACTTTTCAGCTTCTTTCATTTCATTAGTCATAATTGCAGATGATAATCCTTGCGCAACACCATTTTGTTTAGCGATTGCGTTTTCAACATCTCCAGAATATTTCATTAGATATAGAATCGGAGCAAATGTTTCGTGCTGTACGATTGCAAAATCGTTTTCTGCCCCTATAATTGCTGGTTTTACATAGCAACCAGATTCATAACCCTCTCCTTCTAATACTCCACCTTCAACCAATACATTTCCACCTTCAGCTTTTGCAGATTCTATAGCTGCTAAATACGTATTTACAGCATCTTTATCAATCAAAGGACCAATATGATTGGTTTCATCTAATGGATTACCAATAGTTAATTGGCCGTAAGCACCAACAATCGCATCGCGTACTTTATTATAAACTGATTCATGAATAATTAAACGACGTGTCGATGTGCAACGTTGACCACAAGTACCAACTGCACCAAAAACAGCACCAGGAACTACAACTTTTAAATCTGCAGATGGTGTTATTATAATCGCATTGTTACCGCCTAATTCTAATAATGATTTTCCGAAACGCTCAGCAACCGTTGCTCCAACAATACGTCCCATGCGTGTAGAACCTGTAGCAGATACTAAAGGTATTCTGTCATCAGTAGTCATGTACTCGCCAACTTTGTAATCACCATTCACTATACAAGAAATACCTTCTGGATAGTTATTCTCTTTTAAGATATCAGCTATAATATTTTGACAAGCCACAGAACATAAAGGTGCTTTTTCTGACGCTTTCCAAACACAAACATCACCACAAATCCAAGCTAAAGCTGTATTCCAAGCCCAAACTGCTACTGGGAAGTTAAATGCTGAGATAATCCCAACTACACCTATAGGATGCCATTGTTCCCTCATTACATGTCCAGGTCTTTCTGATGGAATAGTTTGCCCATTTAATTGTCTAGAAAGTCCAACTGCAAAATCACAGATATCAATCATCTCCTGTACTTCACCATAACCTTCTTGCAATGATTTACCCATTTCATAAGAGACTAGTTTTCCTAGAGGCTCTTTTAAATCTCTCAGTCTATTTCCAAACTGACGAACCACTTCACCACGAACTGGTGCTGGCACATCTCTCCAAGATAAAAACGCTTTAGTGGCAGCATCCATTACCTTATCATAATCTGCACGTGTAGTCGTTTTTACTCTGCCAATCAGCTGTCCATCAACTGGAGAATATGATTCTATAATCTCACCATTAGAAAAATTATTTGATCCTGTTGAAGATCCTTCGTTTATATCTTTAACACCTAACTGATTTAAAGCCTCTTTTATTCCGAAATCGGTAGCAATCGCTTCCATATATGGTTATTTTTTGTGAATTATTAAATTTTGCCACGAAGTTACTAATAAATTGTCAGTTTTACTTGAAGTGTGTATTCTAAAAATGTAACTTTAAAGCACTGATAAAATCTAACCCATCATGAAAAAATTGATTCCTTTTTTTGTCGCTATATGTTTATGTTTTACATGCAAAAATGAAAACACTTCTGAAGAAACTGCAATAGCAGAAAACACATCGGAAGCAACTATTGAAAAACCAGAATTTGCGATAATCATTCATGGTGGAGCTGGCACCATTCTAAAAAAGAATATGACACCAGAAAAAGAAGCAGCTTACAAAGCTAAATTGGAAGAAGCGATTAGAGTTGGATATGAGGTCTTAAAAAATGGTGGTACGAGTTTAGATGCAGTAACCAAAACCATAAACGTTATGGAAGATTCACCACTCTTTAATGCTGGTAAAGGAGCGGTGTTTACAAATGCTGAAACTAATGAATTAGATGCGTCAATTATGGATGGCAAAACCCTAAACGCTGGTGCTTCCGCTGGCACAACAATTGTTAGAAATCCCATTGATTTAGCTAGAGCTGTAATGGATAAGTCTAAACATGTGATGCTTTCTGGGAAAGGTGCTGAAATCTTTGCTGAAGAACAAGGATTAACTTTGGTTGACCCCTCTTATTTTCATACAGATAGACGCCTAGAATCTTTAAAACGTGTTAAAGAGCGTGAAGCTAAAAAAGCAGGTAAAGTAGATACTGAATCCGCCTATTTAGATTTCTACGATGCTGATATTAAGAATGCTAAATTCGGAACGGTTGGCTGTGCAGCACTCGATAAAAATGGAAATCTTGCCGCTGGCACCTCAACAGGTGGAATGACCAACAAACGCTATGGTCGCATTGGTGATGCACCAATTATAGGTTCTGGTACTTATGCTAATAATGCCACATGTGCAGTCTCTAGCACAGGTTGGGGAGAATATTTTATTAGAGCACAAGTAGCCCATGATATTTCTGCATTAATGGATTACAAAGGGTTAAACTTAAAAGACGCCTCTAAAATTGTATTAGATAAAGTCAAGGATTTAGGAGGTGATGGTGGTATAGTTGCTGTAGATAAAAATGGTAATATGGTAGCAGAGTTTAATACAGCAGGCATGTACAGAGCTACCATGAATGATAAAGGAGAATTAACTATTGGGATCTATGAGCAATAAACTGTAACAATTTAATACCTTTAAACACATATAGTTAACCAACCTCAACTACAACCATCAACCTAATTTACTTTCAACCTAAAGAAAGTAAATGATTAAATTTTTTCGCCGCATTAGGCAACAACTCCTTTCCGAAAAGAAATTTTCGAAATACCTCATCTATGCTATTGGCGAAATTATTCTTGTGGTAATTGGTATTCTCATTGCATTACAGATTAATAACTGGAATGAAAAACGGAAAACAAACATTCAACTAAAGTCTGCGCTTAAATCAGTATACAATGATATGGTTTCAGATAGTGTTATCTTATATCAAAGTTTACCATTGGTACATTTGCGAGATAGCACAATCGAAAGTTTAATAAAGCGTTCTTATGCCACAGAAACTAATCTCGACACTTTAGTTGCGATGATGCAAAATGAGTTTCCTCTAAGATGGTATAATTCCCCAACATATAATAAAAACACCTTTACAAACCTAAAGAATACAGGAGCATTCGATATTTTACCTAATGATATTAAACTGTCTTTATCTGAATATTATACCACTGTGGAATCTTATGAAACTCTGAACAAGACATTGTTAAATCAATATCGTACACAATTAGATGATTTTGTAAAACACTACAATATAATTGGTCGTTTTTATAACAGTAATTATAACAATAGTTATATATACAAAACTAGCTGGACCAATGTTGATGGCGCTGATTTTGCACCAAGAGTGGCTGTAATTTTAGCAGCGTATAACGTGTTATTCGGATACACTAAAGAAGAATTAGAAACCAATCTTATGAATTGTAGAGAAATTTTACCACAACTGAAACCATATATTGATTAACATACAATAATTAAATTCTTTAACCAAAAATTAAATAAAACTACTAATCCATACCAAACACATGAAAATACTAAAAATTCTATTTATATGCATGCTTTTGCTCCCAATAAGTAACTATGCTCAAAAAAGAAAAAAGAAACCAACTGAGCCAACTATTAAACTTACAGACTCTCTTTTTCATGGCTTAAAATGGCGAAATATAGGACCTTTTAGAGGTGGTAGAAGTGTTACTTCTACTGGAGTCATCGGACGACCTCATACCTACTATATGGGTTCTACTGGTGGTGGTGTTTTTAAAACGACTGACGACGGTATTACATGGAAAAACATTTCTGATGGTTTCTTTAAAACAGGATCTATTGGTGCCATTGCAGTATCTGAAAGCGATGCCAATGTTGTAGTGGTTGGTATGGGAGAACATGCCGCTCGTGGTGTAATGACATCCATGGGAGATGGTGTGTACAAATCGATGGATGCCGGAAAAACATGGACACATATAGGATTAGAGAAAACCTATCATATTTCTGATGTGATTATACATCCTACTAATCCCAATACTATATATGTAACAGCACAAGGAGCACAATATGCACCTTCTAATGAAAGAGGTGTTTATAGAACAATGGATGGAGGTGCAACTTGGGAGAAATTACTTTATGTAAACACAACAACTGGAGCATCTTCTTTATCAATGGACATGACTAACCCTCGCATATTATATGCTTCTATGTGGCAGCATCGTCGTTATCCTTGGATAATGGAATCTGGTGGTGAAAATTCAGGATTGTATAAGTCTACAGATGGCGGAGATACTTGGGATAAAATGGAAGGAGGTTTACCAGACGCTTTTGGTAAATCGGGTATTTCTGTCTCTAGAGCAAATCCTGAACGTGTATTTTCAGTTATAGAAGCAGAAGGTGAAAAAGGTGGAGTATACCGTTCTGATAATGCTGGTAAAACCTGGAAACAAGTCAATAAGAATCGCGTTAATATTGCGCGCTCATGGTATTACATGGAGATTTTTGCTGATCCACAAAATGAAAATGTAGTGTATGTATTAAATGCTCCTGTTATGAAATCTATTGATGGTGGAAGAAGCTTTTTTAATATTCCTGTGCCTCATGGAGATAATCATCATTTATGGATTAATCCGCACGATAATACAAATCTCATTAACTCTAATGATGGAGGAGCCAATATCTCCTTTAATAGCGGAAAAAGTTGGAGCACACAACAAAACCAACCAACCTCTCAATTCTATCGTGTTATTACAGATAATTTAGTGCCATACAATGTCTATGGAGGTCAACAAGACAATTCAGCAATAGGTATTGCAAGCCGAACAAATGATGGAGGTATCGATTGGAAAGATTGGTATTCGGTTGCTGGAGGAGAAAGTGCTTTTATTGCTTTTGATCCAGATAATCCAGAAACTGTTTATGGTGGAACTTACCAAGGTAATATTAGCAAGTGGACCAAATCTTCTAGAGAACAAAAATCAATTAAGGAATATCCTGAATTGGGTCTAAGCATTGCTCCTAAAGATTCTAAATACCGTTATAACTGGAATGCTCCTATCATCACATCTCCTCACAATAGAGCAACAGTTTATCATGCCGGAAATGTGGTTTTTAAAACCATGGATGGAGGAACAACTTGGAAAGCTATAAGCCTTGATCTTACAAAGAATGAAACAGAAAAACATGGTCCTGGTGGTGGACCATATACCAACGAAGCTGCCGGAGGAGAAAACTACAATACACTCACTGCCTTAGTAGAATCTCAACACCAAGAAGGAGTACTCTATGCTGGTAGTGATGATGGGCTTTTACATATTACAAAAGATGGAGGTGCAAGCTGGCAAAATATAACACCAAATGGCATTAAAGATGGCATCATTAATAGTATAGATATCTCAGAACACGATCCGGCAACAGCCTATGTCGTTGTAATGCGCTATAAATCTTTAGACCTCAATTCTTATATTTTTAAAACCAATGACTATGGGCAATCATGGACTAAAACTGTAAACGGTCTTAATGATCCCAATGGATTTACGAGAGTGGTTAGAGCAGATAAAAAACGAAAAGGACTGTTATACGCAGGTACGGAAACAGGACTATATGTTTCTAATGATGATGGCACGCATTGGCAACATTTAAACTTAAATTTACCAACAGTTGCTATTAATGATTTAGTAATACAAGATAATGATTTGGTCGCAGCAACATCTGGTCGTGGTTTTTGGATTTTAGATGACTTAGGAGTACTCCAAAATATGAGTACAACCAAAAACACAGTTCAGCTATTTAAGCCAAAAGACACTTATCGTATTTTTGGTGGAACATCTAAAGCAACAGGACAAGGTCTTAATCCTCAGAGTGGAGTTACCTTAGATTATTATTTAGATAAAGATGTAGATACGCTCGATTTAAAGCTAGACATTTTGGATGGCTCAAAAGTTATCAGAACCTATACCAATAAAAAGCCAAAGGGTTTTAAATCATGGCCAGGAGGACCAGCTAAACCTCAAGTTCTGCCATCTAAAAAAGGCTATAATCGATTCACTTGGAATTTTAATAGAGACCCATTACCTGCTATTAATAAAGTTTTCGTTTTTGGCGGACTCTCAGGCTCTAGTGTTGCTCCTGGAGATTACACCTTAAGATTAACATTAGATGGAGAAGCTGTTGAGACTCAAGCCACCATTCTTCCTAATCCGGCTATCGATTCAAACTCTACTGATTTTGCTGAACAACAAAATATGCTAGTTACTATTGAGAACACCATTAAAGATATGCATGAGTCTGTTAACCAAATGCGATCCGCAAAAACGCAACTAAACACATATGCTAAACTGTTAAAAGATAATGACAACGCTAAAGCGCTTAAAGAAAAAGGTGAAGCTCTCATAAAGCGCATTAATAGTTGGGAAGAAAACTTAATACAAGCGAAGCAAAAGACCTTTCAGGATGTTATCAATTTTAATAACAAACTCAATGCACAGCTCATTCAACTACTTAGTTACATAGACCAAGCAGATCCAAAAGTGACGCAAGGTGCTAAAGAACGTTTTAATGATTTAATGCAAGATTGGCAAGTTTATAAAAATGAACGTGATGCTATTATAACTACTGAAATGGAGGCCTATAATACACTCTATAAATCATTAAATATACCAGCACTTATTCTTAAAAATAAGGAGTAATGATTAAACTCTTCCGTCGCATTCGTCAAAAGCTAATTATGGAAAATAAGACATCCAAATACTTCAAATACGCCATTGGTGAAATTATCTTGGTAGTAATTGGGATTCTGATTGCATTGCAAATTAATAATTGGAACCAAGAAAGAATAAATCAACAAAAAGCAATTGTTTACTTAAATAGTTTAATAGAAGACATAGAGTCTGATGTTATTAATTATAACGGCAACATTACTAATTACCAAACAAGCCTTAATAACAACAAAAGACTTCTAATTAACGATGATTATAAATTATTAGAAGGAGATTCTATTATAAAGCTTGTTTCTGGCTATTATGAAGTTGATAGAACATCTAGCCAAACTTACGAGAAAATTAAAAATGCAGGCCTCGCAGAATCTTTAGGCTCCGAAGAAGTTAACAAAGTAATTAATGATTACTATAATGCCCAAAAGAGTTATTATCAAACTATGTTGCGTTGGGATAAAGATTTTAGTGACAAGGATGTAAATTTTTGGACCTATAACACTAATTACGAATCTAGTTCTATTAGAAATTATAATACAAACGCACTACCCTTTTTAAATAGTGCTGCCAAACGAAAAGAAGATTTAATAAACCT
Source organism: Winogradskyella sp. PG-2 (assembly GCF_000828715.1). NCBI lineage: Bacteria > Pseudomonadati > Bacteroidota > Flavobacteriia > Flavobacteriales > Flavobacteriaceae > Winogradskyella > Winogradskyella sp. PG-2. The sequence continues at coordinate 1,246,432 of NZ_AP014583.1, forward strand.
TATTGAGTCTACACAAGGCAGAAATCATTTGCGTAATGCAATAATTAGAAAAGAACATACACTATACAGGGCGAACGAGTTTGTCGTTACTGCAGAAAACCTAATTAATTTAATAACTAAAGAACTTAATAGTAAATGATTAAATTCTTTCGCAAAATACGCTACAACCTTATGGAACAAAACAAAACAGGCAAATACTTTAAATACGCCATTGGAGAAATTATCTTAGTGGTAATTGGGATTCTCATAGCACTACAGATTAACAATTGGAATGAGCAACGTAAAAACTCAAAACAAGAGCTTATACTTCTAAAACAACTGCAAACTGACATAAGTACCAACAGAGATAATGTTATCGAATTAAATGAACGCCTTAATATTAATAAAGTTGGTGTTGATAGTCTTATTTTAAGACTAGATAAAAAGCAAAATGATTTAAAATTTATGCTTTTTCTATCTCAAACTATGAGAAAAAGTGATTTCAATAAAGCGAGTTCTGGCTATAATATTATGCAAAATGGCAAAGTATCTCTTATCTCTAATGAGAATATTCTAAAATCTGTACTTAATATTTACGAAAATGATTTGCCAGATATAATAGATAGACAAGGTGTTATGAATAATCGTATTGACCAAATCCAAAATCAATTTATCAACAAATTGTTTGCACTTGCATCAAATAATTGGAACGTTAAATTTAATAATTATGATGTCGTTGCTACAGAACTTTTTGAACCTTTAGATTTCGATACGCTTTCACAAAATATTGAATTTAAAAATACGCTTATACAACTTAGAAAGTTAATAGAAGCACGATTAGCCTATCTTAAAATTACAGAAAATAAACTAATGAAAACTATAGAACTTCTAGACTCTAAAACAAAATTAAATCTACATGATTAAGTTCTTTCGTAAAATACGTTACAACCAAATGGAAGAAAACAAAATGGGTAAATACCTCAAATACGCTATTGGCGAGATTATCCTAGTCGTTATTGGTATTCTCATTGCACTACAGATTAATAATCGGAATGAAAACAACAAAGCACTTAAAAAAGAGCAAGCGTTTTTACAGGAAATTAACTTTGATTTTAAGTCTAATAAAACACAATTAGATTCTATTATTAGTTTCAATAAAGTGAGTTTTCATGCTAGTATAAGACTTTTAGAAATTATGGGAACCTTTGACTTAAAAAACCCCAAAAGAAATGAAGCAAATGCTCATTTTGCAGATAGCATGAAATATTATAACCGTTTAGCATGGAGAAATAAATCGTTTAACCCTAAAAATGGTGCAGTAGAAGCGCTTTTAAATTCTTCATCATTCGATCTTATTAAAAACGATACTTTAAGACGTAATTTAATTTCTTGGAAAGATGTTTTGGGAGATTATTTAGAAGAAGAGCAATTTGCAGTTAATTTTCTAACTAATGAGTATGGTCCTTGGGTAAGAGCAAGTTTTGATCCAGACCTCGATGACGACCCAGAAAACACAAAAGCGTTCTTTAGTAAAAGACATAGGAATTTTATAAACCAAAGAGCAGGAGATTTATATAACAATTTAACCACAGTAAAAGAGGAAGGTGTTGTTGCTATGATTAATGATATTATTAGATTAACTGAACCTTTGAATAATAACTAAAACTTACAGAAATACGGTAAAATAAAACTCAATTTTCTTAGCCAAAACAATACTAATTTACAGCACTAAGTTTAGCATAATCCTTAACTTTAAGAACAATTTAACAACAGCCTAAAGTCTAAACACTAAAAATTTAGCGTACCTATTTAACAAGAATGCACCTACCTTTCTTTTTCACTGAAGTTTTATTTTAATACCATCATCAACTATGCACATCAAAAAACAACTTGCCTTTCTAGCTCTAATTGTAATCGCAGTATCGTGTAAAAAGAAGCCTGTAGAAACCGATAATATTTTTAAGTACAGAGATTATATTAGTTATACCACATCTGGAGTGGTTTCGGTAACAGCGCCTATTAAAATTAATCTCGCTGAGGAAGTAGAAGGTTGGGAGACAGAGCAAGAATTAGATACGGATTTAATTAAAACACAACCTCATATCCAAGGCACATTAAAAGCACTCAACAAACACACACTACTGTTTACACCAGATGAAGCTTTAGAACCTGCAACAGCTTATGGAGTTACTGTAAAACTGGGTAATATTTATAAAACGATCCTTCAAGAATTTAAGAACTACACCTTTGAGTTTAAAACCATCACTCCGAGTTTTAGTATCATGACTAATAATTTGCAGTCCTATAGTAAAGAATGGCAGTATGTATTAGGTCAATTACGCTCATCAGACGTTATTACTTTAGAAGATGCTAAACAATTAGTATCAGCAAAACAGAACAAAAAAGACCTCAACTTAGTTTGGTTAGAAGTGCCAGAACCTTCCAAATATTTTGAGTTTAGAATCGATAGTATTAAACGTAAAATAGAAGACAGTAAAATTGATGTCTTTTGGAATGGTAAAGCCATAAAAGCCGAAAATAAAGGAGAGAACTTCATCAACATTCCTGGGAAAAACAACTTTAGTATTGTTGAGACTAATGTGATTCAAAATCCTGAGCAATACTTAGCAATTAACTTTTCAGATCCTTTAAAAAAGCAACAAAATTTTGCGGGTTTAGTGACTATTCAGAATGTGAAAAACCCAAAATATATCGTTGATGGTAATGTGTTGAAAGTATATACAGACGTCAAATTAGTCGGAGATATTAGAGTCGATGTCTTTACAGGTATCAAAAACACAGACGGTTTCAAACTTAAAAACGCCTTCGCTCAAACCTTAACCTTCGAGGAATTAAAACCACAAGTACGTTTAGTAAGCAACGGTTCTATTTTACCAAATTCAAAAGATTTAAAATTCAATTTTGAAGCTGTAAATCTAAGTAAGGTCGATGTTAGAGTCATTAAAATATTTGAAGACAATGTACTTCAGTTTTTACAAGAAAATAACATGAATAGTAACTACGAAAACTCAATAAAACAAGTTGGTCGACGTATTGCAAAAGAGACAATTACATTAATACAAGATAAAAGTCAGAATACCGCGAAATGGAAAGCCTACAGTATTGATTTATCTAAATATATACAAGCAGATCCTGGTGCGATTTACAGAGTAGAAGTTGGTTTTAAACGCAACTATTCCTTATACGATTGTTCATCAAAATCAAAAACTACAAACGTTGATGAGGATGAGTATTATGATGATTACTATGACGACTATTACGAGGAAGATTTTTACGCCTCAGAGGATATTTCTGAAGAAGAGCAAGAATTAAGAGAAGAGCGTTATTGGGATAATCTCACCTACAGGTACAGAAATACGAATTACCGTTATAGAGATAGAAACAATGCCTGCACAGATTCTTATTTTAATTATGGTAACAGAACCGTATCTCTAAATTTAATTGGTTCTAATCTTGGTGTGATTGCAAAACAAGGCAACGATAATACGTACTTCTTTGCGGTCACCAATATTCTATCTACAGATCCTGAAGCAAGTGCAAAAGTCACTTTATATAATTATCAGCAACAAGAACTCGTAAATGGTAATACAAACAATGATGGTATTATAGAACTAGATACTAAAAAACGAGCTGCCTTTGCTATCGTATCTAAAGGAAAGAACGTAAGTTATGTAAAGCTATTTGATGGTAATTCTTTATCACTAAGTAAATTCGATGTCTCAGGAAATAGATTACAACGTGGACTCAAAGGGTATATCTATGGCGAACGTGGTGTATGGAGACCAGGCGATAGTTTGTTCTTAACCTTTATGTTAAATCATAAAGCCAATAAACTACCAAAACGACATCCTGTAAAACTAGAAATTACTGATCCTGTTGGGAAGTTGGTATATAGAAAGGTATCTATTGATAACATTAATAATTTCTATGACTTTAAAGTACCAACGTCATCCGATTATAAAACAGGAAACTATAATGCTAAGGTATCTGTTGGTGGAGCAAACTTTTCTAAAAATTTAAAGATCGAAACGGTTAAACCCAACCGATTAAAAATTAAAATAGATTTTAAAGACAACATCTTAAAAAATAAAGAAGCCTTAGAAGGTGACTTAAATGTAGCATGGTTGCATGGTGCACCTGCAAAGAATTTAAAAGCTGAAGTAAAAGCGAAATTCTCAACAGCTTACACCAGTTTTAAAGGGTATAAAAACTATGTATTTAATGACCCAACTAAAAATTTTAGCACTGAAGAAACCAATGTATTTGAAGGCTATTTAGATACAAATGGAAACGCTAAAATTGATGCAGAATTAAATATTGGAAGTAATGCTCCTGGTATGCTGAATGGACAATTTTTAGTCAGAGCCTTTGAAAATGGTGGTGACTTTTCGCTCGATGCATTCACAATGCCATATGCTCCATATGAGAGTTTCGTAGGCTTACAATCACCTAAAGGCAACAATTATGGATCTTTCTTTACGGATGAAAATCACACCTTTGACATTGCAACAGTTACTGCTGAAGGGAAACCAATTCAACGTAAAAATTTAGAAGTAAAAGTCTATAAAATTGAATGGCGTTGGTGGTGGAATTCCTCTTACGATAACTTATCGAGTTACGTATCGAGCAATTACCATAGACCTGTTCAGCAGTATTCTATCAATACAGATGCTAAAGGAAAAGCAAGTTTTAAAGTTAATATTCCTGAAAATGATCGTGGTCGTTATTTAATCAGAATAGTAGATCCTGAAAGTGGTCATGCAACTGGTCGTACTGCGTATTTCTATAAAAACTGGTGGTCCAATTCAGCATCTGGCGATAAAGAAGCGGCTAAAATGTTGGTGTTCTCAACAGATAAAGACAACTATAATGTTGGTGATACAGCAAAACTAACCTTCCCTTCTGGTAGCGAAGGCAGAGCTTTAGTAAGTATTGAAAATGGTACTGAGGTCTTACAACACCAATGGGTAAAAACGAAGCCAGGTGAAACCACAATTGATATTGTGGTGACAAAAGAGATGGCGCCAAATGTGTTTATTAATATTTCATTATTACAGCCACATGCTATTACTTCTAATGATTTGCCAATTCGTTTATATGGAGTCATTCCTATGATGGTCGAAAATCCGGCAACAAAATTAGAACCACAAATTAGCATGCCAGATAAAATTCAACCAGAGCAATCTTACGAAATCAAAGTCTCTGAAAAGAATAACAAAGCGATGACTTACACCATTGCTGTAGTTGAAGAAGGGCTTTTAGATTTAACGCGTTTTAAAACACCTAACGCTTGGAATAGTTTCTACGCTCGTGAAGCTTTAGGAGTAAAAACCTGGGATATTTTCGATGATGTCATTGGAGCTTATTCTGGCAGTATAGATCAAGTATATGCAATTGGTGGAGATGGAGCTGCAGCTAAAGGCAAAAACAAAAAAGCAAATCGCTTTAAACCAGTGGTAACCTATATAGGACCTTTCGTTTTAAGTGAAGGAAAAACAAAAACACACCAACTAAAAATGCCAAACTATGTTGGTGCAGTAAGAACAATGGTTGTTGCAGGAAATAGTAATACTGAAGCTTATGGAAGTACTGAGAAATCAGTACAAGTTAAAAAGCCACTAATGGTTTTAGCGACTTTACCACGTAAGTTAAGTCCTGGTGAAAAAGTAACTCTCCCTGTAACGGTTTTTGCCATGGAAAAGAAAGTGAAAGACGTTAAACTTACGATAAACCTAAGTGATGGTATTACCGTAAAAGGGAACAAAACGCAATCACTTCAATTTAGTAAACCGGACGAGAAAATGGTCTATTTTAAATTGGATGTTACTAAAGCAAAAGGTATTAATACTATTGAAGTCGTTGCGACAGGAAATGGCGAGAAATCAACTTACAAAGTCGAGATTGATATTGAAAACCCTAACCCAATGACGTCTCGAGTTATCGACCAAGAGCTTCAAGCAAATAGCAATCAAACTATAGATATTACAACTTTTGGTGTACCAGGAAGCAACTCAGCAACTGTAGAGTTTTCAACCTTACCTCCTATGGATTTCACAAAACGAATGGAGTATTTAATTCGTTATCCTCATGGTTGTGTTGAGCAAACCACATCTGGTGTTTTCCCTCAATTATTCTTAACAGATATTTTTGATTTAACACCTCAAAAGAAAAAACAAGTACAGCGTAATATTGAAAGTGGTATTAGACGCTTAGGACGTTTTCAAAATGCTAGTGGTGGCTTAGGCTATTGGATGGGTGAAAGCTCTAACAATGATTGGGGAACAAGTTATGCTGGTCATTTTATGATTGAAGCTGAGAAGAAAGGTTTTGTATTACCATTAACCTTTAAGAGTAATTGGATTGCATACCAAAGACAAGCGGCTCGTAATTGGAGACCAAGTTATAGACATTATCATAGTGATTTTGCACAAGCCTATCGTCTATATACATTGGCTTTGGCTGGTAGTCCGGATTTGGCGAGTATGAACCGTTTGAGAGAATTCGAGGAAATCTCTAATGACGCTAAATGGAGATTAGCTGCTGCCTATGTATTAGCTGGTCAAAAAGAGGCTAGTGATGCTATTTCTAAATTATCGAATATTGATTTTGAATCAGACAAAATAGATAATTATACTTATGGTTCCGTTTACCGAAATAGAGCAATGGCTTTAGAAACCATGTTGATTACTAATCATCCTAAGAAAACAGATTTGGCAAAATCGATTGCAAAATCCTTAGCAAGTGACCGTTGGATGAGTACACAAACTACAGCCTATAATTTATTAGCGCTAGGAAAAATGATAAGTCAGAATGGTGGTAAAGAATTAAAGCTCACCTATAAAATCAATGGTAATACTGAAACGATAGATACTCGAAATGGAATTGCACAACGTAATATTCCTATCAATGAAGGAGTGAATCAGATGACGATTACAAATGCAAAAGACAATTTGGTCTATGTACGTGTTTTAAATTCTGGGAAATTAAAATTAGGCGAAGAGATAGCCGAACAACGCGGTTTCTCAATCTCTACAGTCTATAAAGATTTACAAGGCAATAAAATAGATGTCACCAAGCTACAACAAGGACAAGATTTTGTAGCGACAGTAAGTATTTCTAACCTAACTAGAGATTACGTTAATGATGTGGCTTTGACTCAGATTTTCCCATCAGGTTGGGATATTGTAAATACACGTTTTACAGATTTTGGAGATACAACAGTAAGCAATGCTAGGTATACAGATATTAGAGATGATCGCGTAAACTTCTATTTTAATATGAGTAGAAAAGGAAAACATGGTGCCAAAACATTTACTGTAATGTTAAATGCATCTTATTTAGGGACCTATTACCTGCCTGGAGCACAAGCTGAAGCCATGTACGATAATGATGATTATCTCGTAAGGAACAAAGGGAAATGGGTAATCGTTGAAAAATAAAAAACACTAAACATAAACTAAAACTTGTCGGTCGACAGTCAAGGAAGCTAAGAGAAAACAAACCGCTAAAATGTTTAACTTAAAAACAAGAAATTATGAACTATTTAAAAATGATTTTAGCGATCGCATTGGTATTCAATATGGCAATTGCAACAGCTCAAGAAGAAGCGTACGTAGCAGCAGAAAGTGGATTATCTCTTAGAGATCAACCAGATGTTAGTGGAAAAATGTTAACGAAACTATCCTATGGTGAAGCCATTGGTGTATTAGAAGAAACGGATAAAAATTTAGTAATACTAGATGGAGGTGAGAAAATTAGCGGGAAATGGGTGAAAGTTGAGACTCGAAATCATATTGGTTACGTTTTTAATGGGTATTTATCATCCAATAAAATTGCAAAAACGATACGATTAAATCTAGATAATATAAAGGTTGATATCCAAAATTTAGCGACAAGTGATTATAAAAGAACACATGATTTAAAAGATGAAGATAAGGCGACAATTAATGTAGATATTAGTGATTCTGCTGAAGGAAAAAACATTGTTCTTTTAGATAATGGCTATAAGCAAGTACGTTTATTTCAGAGCTATGCAAACAACTTTTCCTATATGAGCTCTAATGTTAAATGCAATTCTAATGAATGGAAACAGTTTAATACAGAGTGGAAGCCATTGAAGCAATTAAAGTCTAATACTTTTGAAACATTAGCCTATACTGAAAAAGACTGGATCGATTTTATTGACATAGCTATCAAGGATTTAAAAGATGACGTTGAAAATAAATGTGGTGAAGACTGGTTAAATTATGTAAAAACCATAAAGAACATAAAAGATTATCCTGTCAGTATTACAACAGAGCGTATTTTTATTAAATTTATAATGACAGATTTTGAAGATAATATCACCGAGAAAATAATTGAATTTGAAATTCCTGAAGGTTCTTAAAAAATGAAAAACTTTAAACCATACTTTGCTGTAATATTTACATCAACTCAAACACAACATACCGAAGGTTATGCTGAAATGGCTAACAAAATGGAAACCTTAGCAAAACAACAAGAAGGTTACATTGGTATTGATAGTGCTAAAAACGATGTAGGTATTACAGTGAGTTATTGGGAAAGTTTAGAGGCTATTAAAAATTGGAAAGCAAATTCTGAGCACTTATTTGCTCAACAAAAAGGACGAGAGCAATGGTACAATTGGTACAATTGGTACAATGTACGCATTTGTAAAGTAGAACGTGAACATGAATTTAAACTATAGAATACACTAGAAATCTATTTCAAATACTCATCTAAATTAGATTTAATTATTTGAGACCAAAGTTTGTAACCCTCTCTATTTAAATGTAATTGATCTTCAATAAATAATTCAGTTCTAGGAAGTTGGTCTTTATTCAAAAACTCTTGGCTTGTGGATATAAAATAAAGATTGTCCTTACTTTCACAATAGGCTTTCATTAAATTATTCGCTTTAACCGTTTTATTCCAAATATTCCATCTGCTTTGTGTCGGCGTAATTTCTATTAAAAAAATAGGTGTGTCTGGTACTATTTTTTCAACTTGCTTAGTGAAGTATTTAAATAAACGATTTACTTGTTTCGGATTAACTCTAGTTTTGGGTTCGTCCCAAATTCCAGTAAGATCATTAGCAACAAAACATACAATTGCCTTTGCGTTTTTATGAGAAGTTACTAAACGTTCTGTAAAATGTATTAAATCATAAAAATGAGCTCCTCCATAACCTCTTTTTACAGAATTATATGGTGCCATATCTTTATGAATAGAATCCCATAAACGAATACTAGAACTTCCTATATATAGAATGTAATCGTCTTGAAAAGTCTCTATTTTATCAAGTTTTTCAAGATCCTTAACCTGAAATTCAAAAGTTTTTGCAGTATTAGCATACTTTTTTAATGGAGAACACGATGTTATTAAGTACAACATACATCCCATAAAAGTGAATTTTGTGAATATATTCCTCATTAACTTTAATCTTAAATTTTAGTTATTTTGCATTCTTTTAATGAGACTAAATATAAGTTTTTAACGCTTTAAAGTAAAATGCCCTTTAAATTCTTGTGTATCTAAGACAATACGATACCAGTAATCCGAAGTTGGCAAATCGACACCATTAAAAGTACCATCCCAGAAAACATTGCTATTAACTGCAGAGAACAACAATTTACCATAACGATCAAAAATATAGACTTCTGAAGAGGTGAAAAATTGAGAGACATTTAAAACAAAGAAATCATTATCACCATCAGCATTCGGAGTTATAAACTTTTGAATATAAAAATGGAAATGTTCTTGGGTAACTACAGCATCACAATCATTTGACTTCACATAAATTGTGTATAGTCCACTTGGAAGACCAATAAATACATTACTAAACTGGTAATTTAAACCATCTATTGAATATTGATAATTACCATTATTAGCCAGATTTACAATTATAGAGCTCCCTTGAGTTATGATATTGTCTATTATCGGATTCTCAATTTCTGAAACAATAAAAGTTATTATTTCTGTAAGACAACCATCCGTAACCTCAACTACATAAGTACCTTGACTATCAACTGTAATAGATTGAGATATCTCACCAGAATCCCAAATATATTCAGGATTCATGATTGAAGAGGTAGCAATTAATTCTATATCATCCCCTTCGCAAAAAGTTAAAATTTCATCTCTAAATTCTAGAGGTTGAGTTCCTGTAATTTCCCACGCACAAGAGTCTACATTAAAAAATGTAGATTCCCAACATTCTAAATCACTAGGTTCTTCTGGTTGAGTTCCTGTGATTTCCCAACTACATGTTGTGCTATTAAAATTTGTGATTTCCCAACAATTGAGTTCTGTAGGTTCTTCTGGTTGAGTTCCTGTAACATCCCAAGAACAGGTAACATTATTGAATGTAGTCGATTCCCAACATTCTAATCCTGTTGGGGCAGATGGTTGTATCCCTGTGATTTCCCAACTACAAGTTGTAGTATTAAAAATTGCGGTTTCCCAACATTCTAGATCTACAGGTGCAACAGGTTGTACTCCCGTAACATCCCAACTGCATGTAACATTATCAAAAGTCGTAGTTTCCCAACATTCTAATGTTGGTTGTATAGGTTGAGATCCTGTTATTTCCCAAACGCAAGTTGTATCATTAAATGCTGCGGTTTCCCAACACTCCAATCCTGTTGGTGCAGTTGGTTGTATACCTGTGACTTCCCATAAGCATGTTGTAGAATTAAAAGTTGTAGTTTCCCAACACTCTAAATCTACAGGTGCAACAGGTTGTACTCCCATAACGTCCCAACTACAGGTTGTCGTATTAAAAGTTGCTGTTTCCCAACACTCTAATGTTGGTTGCATAGGTTGAGTTCCTGTTATTTCCCAAACACAGGTTGTATTATTAAATGATGTGGTTTCCCAACACTCTAAATCACTTGGTGCTGCTGGTTGAGTTCCTGTTACAGACCAGCTACATGATGTGTCATTAAAAGTTGCGGTTTCCCAACACTCTAATGTTGGTTGCATAGGTTGAGTTCCTGTTATTTCCCAAACACAGGTTGTATTATTAAATGATGTGGTTTCCCAACACTCTAAATCAGTTGGTGCTGCTGGTTGAGTTCCAGTTACAGACCAGCTACATGATGTGTCATTAAAAGTTGCGGTTTCCCAACATTCTGTTGTTGGCATTGTAGGAGCTAACTCAACATTAACCTGAAACATGTCCGAAATTGTATTACACGACGCATTATTTACGTTGACTATGGATTCAGCAACTTTTGTCCTGTAAAAAGTCATGGTAGTTATCCCTGTAAGTGCAATATTTATATTTGTTTCTCCTATAATATCTGTCCAAGTAATTCCATCTGTACTTTCTTGCCATTGATAAAAATGATTACTAAACACTGTAAAATCTGGAGTTGCAGTAAGCACTGTAGAATATGGTGTTTGACTACTACAAATCGAAATACTTGCATTACTCATTCCATCACTTACCGAAATATAGTCTCCACAACTTTTAAAAACAATATCATCAATTGCTAAATCATTACCACAAGGGTTTGTGCTTGGAGCATTATTTATCATTTTTAAAATAATGGATGTTTGACCAGGCGATGTTTGAAAAACTAATGCATATTGCTCCCAAGTCGTAGTCGCTGAACTAAATATATTTCCTGTTGCTCCACTGGCTAATAAATTAGTATTTGTATTATCCCATATTTCAAACTGAACATTTACAGGTACTCCATTTCCACCACAACCAGAACTCGGTAATATATTAATTAACCAAGACGAAAATTCATAAGTTGTATTTTCACACAAACCACTTACTGATGTTGTATAGAATTCTTCTGCGATAGAATTAGCATTTACGATTAATGCCTTACCATTGGTGTCGCCTGGAGTATGATCACTAGGCAAGGTCCATCCATATGAAAATGTGTTTCTTCCTACTGTATATTGTCCATCTTGTGGGCCAGAATTTCCAATAAAATTATAAGTTGTAGTTCCTGCTGGTAATGGTGGCCCATAGTTTGTGCCTGTTCCAAAGGTTTCTGTAAAAATGGGGTCACCAGAATTTCCTTGGCAAAATCCTAATTGCGCATGCAACTCTTTTGAAAGCAAAGAAATACAGAAAATTATGAGTACTTTAAGATCTAAGAAACTATTTCGCACGTTTAAATATATAGATAAGTTTGTGTAATAATTTTCACTTTTCGACGAAAAGAACAAAAAACCCTCTTTTGTATAGTACATGTATAGGTTAATACGGCATTTTAAGCGGAATAAAATAAAAACTGTAGTGGTATTTGTACTACTTATAGCTTATTATTTCTGTTTACCTAAACACTTATTCAAAGATCCTACAGCGACTGTTATTACAAGTAACTCTAATGAACTTCTAGGAGCATTAATTGCAGATGATGGGCAATGGAGGTTTCCAGTAAGTGATAGCGTTCCTAATAAATTTAAGGTTTGTATTCTTCAATTTGAAGATGAATATTTTTATAATCATCCTGGCTTTAATCCTATTTCAATTTTTAAAGCTTTAAAAGAAAATATAAGTTCTGGTTCGGTAAAACGTGGTGGTAGTACTATTACACAACAAGTCATTAGGTTATCTCGAAAAGGACAATCTAGAACATATTTTGAAAAATTTAAAGAAATTATTCTGGCCACAAGGTTAGAGTTTAGGTTTTCAAAAGATGACATTTTAAAACTTTATGCTAGCCATGCTCCTTTTGGTGGTAATGTTGTTGGTATTGATGCTGCGTCTTGGAGATACTTTAATCGAAATGCTTCAAATCTGTCTTGGTCAGAAAGTGCAACTTTGGCTGTTTTACCAAATGCACCAAGTCTTATTTATCCTGGTAAAAACCAAAAAAGACTTTTAGACAAACGCAACCGTTTATTAAAAAAATTGCATGAAAATGGTACAATTGATGAGCTAACCTATAAATTATCAATCGCAGAACGATTACCTCAAAAGCCTTATTCATTGCCGCAAATTGCACCTCATCTACTCCAAAAAGTAGCCAGAAAGCATAGAGGTGAACGTATTAAAACAACCGTAAAAACTTCGCTTCAAGAACAAAGTAATACGATTGTAAAACAACATTATAATCTTTTAAGACAAAATGAGATTTACAATATTTCGGTATTAATATTAGATGTGAATACGAGAGAGATATTAACCTATATTGGTAATTCACCCACGGATAATGCACACCAAAAAAGTGTAGATATTATTGACAAACCTAGAAGTACAGGTAGTATTTTAAAGCCTTTTTTATATGCTTCAATGCTCGATGCTGGTGATTTATTACCAAATACTTTAGTTGCCGATATCCCAACCCATTTTGGAAGTTACCAACCCGAAAATTTCAATAAATCTTATGACGGAGCTGTCTTTGCAAACGAAGCATTATCGCGTTCACTAAACGTACCTGCTGTACGTATGCTTCAAGGCTTTGGACTCGACAGATTCTATCACTATTTAAAACAATTAGAACTCAAAGATTTAAAATATAATGCCAATCATTATGGTTTGTCCTTAGTTCTTGGTGGTGCAGAAAGTAACCTTTGGGATTTATGTAAAAGTTATGGAGCAATGGCTTCAACACTAAATCATTTTAATGAAAATTCTAGTCAATATTTTACGAATGAATTTGTACAGCCTCATTACGAGTATGAATCATCTGTTGACTTTGGTAAACTAACTAATGAGAAAATCGTTTTTGATGCAGCTTCCATTTATCTCACTTTTGAGAGTATGAAGCAAGTCAACCGACCAGAAAATGATGAAAGCTGGGAATTCTATGATTCTTCGCAAGACATTGCTTGGAAAACTGGCACTAGTTTTGGCTTTAGAGATGCTTGGGCCATTGGGACAACTAAAGATTATGTGGTCGGAGTTTGGGTTGGCAATGCAGATGGAGAAGGGCGACCTGGTTTAGTTGGTGTACAAACTGCTGCACCCCTTTTATTTGATGTATTTGATGTGCTTCCTAAAAGCGACTGGTTCACCAAACCTTATGATGAAATGCTGGAAGCAAATATTTGTAAAAAAAAGCGGCTATAGAGCGTCTTCAATATGTGATGATGTAGAAATGCGTTATATTCAGATCAGTGGGCAAAAAACAGAACCTTGTCCTTATCATCAATTAGTTCATTTAGATGCTTTGGAGCATTTTCAGGTGAATTCATCTTGCGAATCTGTTTCAAATATTAATAATAAATCCTGGTTTATTCTACCTCCTTTACAAGCCCATTATTTTAAAACTAAAAATCCATTTTACAAGGTAGTTCCTCCCTATAGAGATGACTGTATAGAAGCACCACGGATTTCTATGGAATTTATTTATCCTAATCAACAAAGTACCATTTTCTTACCTAAGGATTTTAATGGCAACACTAATGATTTAGTCCTAAAAGTAGCACACTCTAAACCAGAGTTAGAACTCTATTGGTATATTGACAACCAATTTGTTGGTAGTACAAAAGATATTCATGATATAGCTGTTTTACCAGCTTCAGGAGATCATGTCATCACTGTTATAGATGAACTTGGTAATGAGTTAAAACATAAAATTACTATTTCAGAGTAATCACATTCGTCTTCAAATTCTTATTTTTGTACTTATTATTTAACTAATCAAATTTTAAAAATGATTCAATTTTTACATTCTTATTGGGCTTATTTAGTTTTAGTCGTTTTGATTTTAGCAACAGTAAATGCCCTTATTAAATTTTTTGGAGATAAAGAATTTGATGCTAAAGATTTTAGAATCTCATTGTTTGCATTAATTACAATGCATATTCAATTGTTACTAGGTATTATCTTATTCTTTACAAAAGATTATTTTACAACCATTAACGAAATGGGAGGTATGGGAGAAGTTATGAAAAATGCTGTAATGCGATCTAATATTATTGAACATCCTTTAACAATGATTATTGCTGTGGCTTTGGTCACAATTGGTTACTCTAAACACAAAAAGAAACTAGTTTCTAAACCAAAATTTAAAATATTGGCTATTTTCTATACACTGGCTTTGGTATTAGTACTAGCAAAAATTCCATGGAACTTATGGTTCTAGAAAACAAAAAGGCGCAAATTAAATTTGCGCCTTTTTCGTATATTTCTTTTAAGATTTTAACCTTTAGTTTTTTTAGTTTCTGATTCAGCTTCTTTTATAAGGTATACATAAACCGGAAAATGATCACTAAATCCTCCTGTAAAGCCTCCATCTGCAAAACTTCTAAATGGATAACCTTCATAACGTCCTCTTTTATTAAACATATAAGATGGATTATAAATACCCGCTTTGTAAAACCTATATGACGAATAATCTTTTTCAAGTAAAGGTTGAGTCATAATTATTTGATCAAATAAACTCAATGCATCTCTATATGCAGTAGTTCCCCATCCTTTATCAGTAAACATAGTTTCATATGGATTATAAAGTCCTTTTAAAGGTACATCCTTTTTGCTTTTCTTAGCTTTTAAAACTTTTTTTACGCTTTCATTGGTTGGGTCATCATTTAAATCACCCATTGTAAAAATCTTAGCATAAGGGTCTATAGATTGTAAGGAATCTATTATGCGTTTATTTAATCGTGCAGCACCAACTCTTTTAGATCGACTTCGAGCTTCGCCACCACTTCTAGAAGGCCAGTGATTAACTAATACATGTATTAAATCACCATCTAATTCCCCTTTTACTAGTAATTGATCTCTTGTAAAAACACGTTTTCTTGTTAGATCATCGTAAATTAATAATTCGTGTGAACTAGAATCTAATGGTTTAAACAATGCTTTTTGATATAGAAGTGCAACATCTATACTTCTTCTATCTGGCCCATCAAAATGTATAATGCCATAATCTTTACCTAATAATAATGGGTCATTCACTAAATCCTCTAATACATCTCTATTTTCAATTTCACATACACCGATTACAGCAGGTGAGTTGTTGGCTTGATCTGCACCAATATTAGCGATTACACGAGCCATATTCTTAATTTTCTTCTTATATACCTCAGAACGATTAGCCTTCATTTCCATAATTGGACTAGCCTCATCAAATTTCAGTGGATCATTGATAGTATCGAATAAATTTTCTAAATTGTAGAATGCAACTGTATGTATTTTAAATTTTTTGTCTTGTTGCGCCAAAGCACCAGAAAAAGATACAATTGCAAGTAATAATAGGAGCGGTTTAAATATTTTCATAGTTGATATATTATCTAATTGTTATATCATAATCAAATTGCTTGCCAAAAGTATGTAATTATTATAAATAACGTACATTTGCAAGCCCTAAATCACTAATATTTAATCAACAATAACAATCAATATTTATAATTAGGCATGAAAAAAAGTTTTTTACTCTTTCTATTCGGAATTGCCTTTTCATTAACAAGTTTTGCTCAGCAAACCACTGTTAAGGGAAGTGTTTTGGATGGAACTACAGGAGAACCAATTCCTGATGTGACAATTACTATTGAAGAAACCGGACAAACTTTAAAAACCGATGCAAAAGGTGAATTTAGTTTTTCACAAAATGTGCCTCTTGGAGAGCAGGTTTTAAAGGTTGAAAAGGTAGGCTTTGTTACAAAACGTTATCCAATTATTGTAAACGAAGGTAAGACTGTTGATATCAGCGGTATGACTCTAGATTACGATCAAAGTGATAAAAAAGATCTATTTATTATTTCAATTTCTGATGACAACTTAAATAGTGAAGATGATGGTTTAACCGATAATATTTCTGGTTTACTACAAGCTTCTAGAGATGTATTTCTTAGTGCAGCCGCATATGATTTTAGTGCGACATTCTTTAGACCAAGAGGTTTAGATAACGCCAATGGTAAGGTACTTATCAATGGTATAGAAATGAACAAACAATTTAGTGGTAGACCACAATGGGCAAATTGGGGAGGTTTAAATGATGTACAACGGAACCAAGAATTCTCAATGGGTATGTCTGCTAATGATTATAATTTTGGAGATTTAGCAGGTACTAACAATATTGTGATGCGCGCATCTAAATATAGAAGAGGAGGTCGTGTATCTTATGCTTCTGCAAACAGAAGTTATACCAACAGGGTTATGGCAAGCTATAGTTCTGGTTTACTAGAAGGAGGTTGGTCTTATTCAGTTTTAGGATCTCGTCGTTTTGGGGATGAAGGTTATGTCGATGGAACGCTTTACGATGCTAATTCATTTTTCGTTGCGGTTGAAAAACAACTTAACGAAAAGCACAGCTTAAACTTTACAGGAATTTATGCACAGAATAGACGTGGTCGTTCTACAGCAATAACTCAAGAAGTATTTGACCTTAAAGGACGAAAATACAATCCATTTTGGGGTAAAATTGATGGTGAACAACGTAACTCTAGAATGAGAGAAACCAATGAGCCAATTTTAATGTTAAATCACTTTTGGGACATTTCATCAAAAGTAAAATTAAACACTAACGTGGCATATCAATTTGGTGAAATCGCAAATTCTAGAATAGATAACGGAGGTACTCGTTTAGTAACAATTGGCGGTGAAAGTATTTATCTAGGTGGAGCAAGAAACCCTACACCTGAATATTACCAAAATTTACCAAGTTATCATTTACAAGATGCTAATCCTACCGCTTATGACTATCAGTTAGCATTCACAGCACAAGAGGCATTTGTTAATGATGGTCAATTAAATTGGAATAACTTATACGAAGCTAATGCATCACTTAACGCTCAAGGAGGCAACTCTCTATACGCTGTACAGTCTGATGTTATAAAAGATCAACAGTTATCAATTAATTCTATTATTGACGTAGAACTTGCAGATAACATTAAATTTAATGGTGCACTTAATTATAGAAGTCTCAAGAGTGAAAACTTTGCCAGAATAGAAGATTTATTAGGTGGTTCAGGTTATTTAGATGTAGATTTCTTTGCAGAAGAAACACCTAATACTGTAGGTGGCGATTTAGAAGATGTAGCTCAGAGTGATTTACAAAACCCAAACCGTATCGTAGGTGAAGGTGATCGCTATAAATACAATTTTGAGATGAATGCTGATGTTATTAGCGCATTTGCTCAAGCTCAGTTTAAGTATAACAAAGTAGATTTTTATGTTGGTGCTAATGTTTCTCAAACGAGTTATCAAAGAAATGGTATTTATGAAAATGGTAACTTTCAAGGAGGAGGAAACAACGGTTCACTTGGAAAGAGTGATAAATTAGATTTCTCTAACTATGGATTAAAAGGTGGCTTTACTTATAAAGTAACAGGAAAGCACTTAATAGATGTTAATGCTAGTTATTTTACTAAAGCACCTACCTTAAGAAACTCTTTTAGTAATTCTAGACAAACCAATGCGACAGTAATTGGTATAGAAAGTGAAAAAGTTCAATCCTTAGACGTTAGTTATATTTTTAGATCTCCAATTGTAAAAGCTAGACTTACTGGATTTTATTCTGGTTTTAAAAACGGAACTGATATAGGGTTTTATTTTACTGAAGACTTAGCTGGATTAGGAGTAGATGAAGGTGATGCATTTGTGCAAGAAATTTTAACAAATGTTGAAAGAAGAAATATTGGCGTTGAGTTTGGTATTGAAGCTCAAGTAACACCAACAATTAAGTTAAAAGGTGCTGCTTCAGTTGGTCAATATACATTTCAGAATAATCCAAACTTATATTTAACTAGTGCAGATATAGATGGTGCTTTAACCTTTGGTGATGGAACTACACAAATTAAAGATTACCATGTAGCAAGTGGTCCGGAACGCGCTTTCCAAGTTGGTTTTGAATATAGAGATCCTGATTATTGGAATATTGGTGTAACAAGTAATTTCTTCTCTAACGCCTATTTAGATATGAGTAACCTAGCTAGATCAGCAAACTTTACATCTGACTACGATGGTAACACTTTTAATGATTACGATCCTATTGTTGCTAAAGAATTATTAAAGCAAGAACAATTTGATGACTATATGTTAGTCAATGTTATTGGAGGTAAGTCATGGAAAATTGACGACTACTTCGTTGGTTTCTTTGCTACTATAAATAATATTTTTAATGAAGATTACAGAACAGGTGGATTTGAGCAATCTCGTTTAGCAAATTTCCGAAGATTGCAAGAAGACAAATCTAGAGACAATGGACCTGTATTTGGCCCTAGGTATTTCTTTGGAAATGGTACAACGTACTACTTAAACGTATATGTAAGATTTTAAAAAGCTATGTTAGAACAAAATAAAAATAAAAAAATGAAAACTTTAAAAATTAACAAATTAATACTATTACTAATCGGTTTAGTAGTATTTAATAGCTGTGTAGAAGATGACGACTTTAACACACCTAACACATCAGTTGTAGAACCAGTCCTTGATGGATCTGAAATTACAATAGCCTCTATAGCTGGTCGCTTAGCACAAGAACAAGATAATGGAGGTACTTTAGATTATACCGATGAAGACTCTGTAATTACTTTCGATTTTAGTGCAACAAATGAGTATATGGTTGGTTACGTAATCTCTTCAGATGAAGGAGGAAATTACTTTGAAGAAATAATTCTTCAAGATAAAGCTGAAAATCCAACAATAGGGATTAAAGTCTTAATTGATGTTAATCCATTATTTATAAGATATGAAGTAGGTAGAAAAGTATTTATTAAGCTTAACGGATTAGCTGTTGGGATTACTAATGGTGTCTTAACTGTCGGAGCATTAAATGGGAATGAAGTTGATAAAATCCCTTCTGCATCAGAAAATGAATTTATTCTTAGGTCAGCTGCAATTGCAACCATGGTACCAATGCCACTTGCCTTTGCAGATTTTTCAGATGATAAAACTAATTTATTAGTAGAATTACAAGATGTTCAATTTAACAGAAACCAAGCTACTGGTGACAATCCATTTAGCTATGCCTCTGAAGGCTCTGATGAATTTGATGGTGAACGTACTTTAGAAAGTTGTACAGCAGCATCTTCTGTAATATTTAGTACAAGTACTTTTGCTGATTTTAAAAGTTTAACATTGCCATCTGGTAGAGGTAATATGACTGCTATATTAACCAAAGACTTTTTTGGAGAAACTTTTAATATTGTGGTCAACTCTCCTGAAGATATCAACTTTGATAATGCAGAACGTTGTGACCCTGATTTCTTGGAATGTACTGGAGCCTCTGGTGGAGGTGCTGCCATATATGAAGAAAACTTTGAAGGATTCGCTGGTTACGCAGCTGAAGGTTGGACTAACGTTAATGTTAGTGGCGGAGGTACGGACTGGATTATAGGAAACTTTAGTGGTTCTAGTTATGCTCAAATTTCTGGGTTTAATAGTGGTGATGATGAAATAAATGTTTGGTTAGTGACTCCCACAATAAATATGGACAGCTCTACTGGTGAAGAATTATCATTTGATGTTCAATCTAATTTTGATAACGGTACTATTTTATCTGTTTATGTTTCTTCTGATTTCACAGGAGATCCTGCTACTGCTACATGGCAAATACTTGATGCTTCAATACCTACTGGACCAAGTGGTGGATTTGGTAGCTTTGAAGGTGTTGGGCCAATAAACATTTCTTGTATTGATGGAGATGTTAACTTTGCTTTCTTCTACGAAGGTTCTGACCCAAGTGCTACAACTAGATATCATATCGATAATATTGAAGTTACAGGCAACTAATATATTTTATACTTAAAAAAAGCCACATCTTTGTATTAAAGGTGTGGCTTTTTTAATTTAATACTATGTTAGATAAATTCTATATTTCCGTCTTTAATCATTATAAAAAAAACTTAGGCAAGAAGAGTCTTAAGTTGGCATTGCTATATATTAACTTTTTAGAGCTATCAATTATATTGGCTTTAGGAGCATTTTTTATGGCATTTGCTTCACAAATGAAATTATTAATAATGTCTTCAACAAAATTCTGGATACTTTTTACTTTAGTGGCTTTGTTTGTTGTTTTTAAAAATTGGATGCATTACAATGGTAAAAAGAGAACTGTTTTAAATGCTAAACTTAAAGGGAATAAAACATCTATTTACATATTATGGCTTCTACCTTTTGGGTGTCTTTTTATTGCCTTTATTTTGCTTCAAGTATTAAACTAAAAAAGCACTATCGATTAAGACAGTGCTTTAAAATAAATTCTTATAATTATCTAAACTTTGCTTTTCGCTTATTAAGATAGATTTTATCTAATTAAATTTTTACTCTTTAGTATTTTCTTCACTAAAATCGTCTACGATTTTTACATCTTTTACCTTATAAACATCAGCAACTTTAGTTACAGTTTCTTCTAAAGATTTTGGTGTTACTTTTGCTTCATCGTATTCTACCATTGCTAAACGCTTATCAAAATCTACTTTTGCAGTTTTAACTCCTTCCATTTTAGCCATTTTTTTCTCAATGGTTTTAGCACAACCCATAGCACAAGTCATACCGTCAATACTAAATTCTACTTTAGCATATGTAGCATTAGGGTCTAAACTTTCTGGAACATCTTTTTTAGTGACTTCTACATCAACAGTTTTAACTTCTGGTTCAGTATCATTTTTACAAGAGGTAAATACTAATGCCACAATAGCAACAATACATAAATTTTTAAGGGTCTTCATAAATTTAAATTATTGGATTTTGGCTAAAACTAATAAATATTGATGTTTCTTAAACAAGAATTAACGATTTTTGTGATTCTTTTATATTGCTTTTGTATGAAAAACACTAACGTTAAGTGGATGTACCTTTTAGTATTATCTGTAATTTGGGGCAGTTCATTTATCTTGATTAAGAAGTCCCTTTTAGGGCTTACAGCTTATCAACTTGGTGCTTTAAGATCTATCATAACTGGTATTATTCTTCTCGCTTTTGGTTATCATACATTAAAAAATATATCCAAATCAAAATGGATCTGGCTTATCATTTCTGGGCTTTTAGGTTCTTTTATTCCATCATTCTTTTTTGCAATTGCTGAAACTGAAATTGATAGTGCAGTTGCATCAATACTAAATTCTTTAGTCCCTTTAAACACCATTCTATTAGGTTTTGCTGTCTTTAAAATAACATCTACTAAGCGTCAAGTTTTAGGTGTAATAATCGGTTTTATAGGTACTGCCATTCTTATATTAAAAGGCTCTGAATTAAATCCCAATCAAAATTATTTATATGCTGGTTATGTGATTGCTTCTACACTCATGTACGCAGCTAACGTTAACATTATAAAACGTTATTTACAAGATGTAAAACCGTTGGCCATTGCTGCTGGGAACTATGTATTTATAATATTACCTGCTATCATTATACTTCTTTTTACAGACTTCTTTACTGCGGAGCGTTTTAGTAATCCAAATTTTACTAACGCTATGATTTATATTACTGTTTTATCAGTTCTAGGTACAGCAATAGCAAAAGTGATTTTCTTTAAACTTGTACAGATATCGACGCCTGTTTTTGCCTCTTCGGTAACTTATGTTATGCCAATTGTAGCATTAATTTGGGGAGTCTTAGATGATGAAGCTTTTAGTCTTATTCAAGGTTTAGCTGCCATTCTTATTTTAGTGGGTGTTTATCTGGTACATAAACGTAAGGCATAAAAAAACCGAAGCTCTCACTTCGGTTTTTCTAATTATTTAGAATACTTACTTTTAGTCAAAATCAGCATCAGTTACACCTTCGTTGATTTTAACTTCCTTCAATTTAAATACAACAGACTGACCCATCATAGTGGCATCTCTTGTCTCAGGAAATTTTAAACCATTAAATTCTTTATAATCTTTTAATAAAGCTTCTTCACTTTGTGTTTGCCCTCCCATTGATGTGGTCTGTACTTCTTTAACTTTAAGTCCTGTCTCTACATCGTAATAAAGCAAAAATGATACAACTTCACCGCCAACTTCAATTACATAGGCATCTCTTCCATCAATTTTTTCTATACCAGTTATTTTTGCTAAATCAGAATCTACCAAATTGATCTCCATAAATAGTCCAGCGTTGGCCTTCATATCATTAGTCATATTTTCCGGTAAAGGTTGTTTATTTGCTGTAGCTCCATCTTGTTTCATTATCATCGACATCATCTTGTTTCCACCCATGTAAATACTTCGAGCAGTCTTACCGTCCACACGTTTTTCTTCAGACACTACTGCTCCCATAGGAGTTGTAGCTTCATATTGTGTCATTACAGATTTTAAAGTGCTCATTTTATCTTTTACACCTACCTCAGTTAAATACTTATTCAAAATAGTCTTTAATGTAACACCTTCTGGTAATGAGACTGATAACTCAGGTCGCTCTGCACCATTTGCTTCTTTATCAAAAAATTTGACTGGTAGTTTATTACCGTTCCATTCTATTTTTTCTACATTTTCTAAAACATCTGCGGCTTTACCAACCAATACGATTCTCATCTTATCATCATCAAGATACTTGTTGGCGATTTTATTGATATCCTCAACAGAAACCGCATCAATATTGGCAATATAATTTTTATAAAAATCTTTAGGTAAATTATTGATTTTAATATTTAGAGCACGTCTAAGCGCAACTGCTTTATCTTCAGATTCTAGTATAAAATTTCCTAAAAATTTTGCTTTTGCTGTCTCTAATTTCTCAGCGTCAACTGGTTCTGTTTTTATTCTTTTAATTTCTTTTAAAGTTTCTACAACAGCACTATCCGTAACTTCATTTCTCACTTTTGTGGTTGCTCTAAATGAAGAGTTATAATATCTACCTGTTCCTAATGATGATCTTGCACCATAAGTATAACCATTGGCTTCTCTTAAATTCATGTTTAGATAAGATCCAAAAGCTCCACCTAAAATATAATTTGTAACTAAAGCTCCGTGGTAATCCTTATCATTCATTTTTAATGGTGATACACTCATTACAGCTAATTCAGTTTGAACAGCGTTAGGAACATCTACAAAATTAATTTCTGTAGTTGACACATCACTAAAGCTAGGATAATCTGGTGTTGCTACACTACCAGACTCCCATTTACCCATATATTTTTTAAGTAATTTCTTTGCCTCTTTTGCAGTGATATCACCCGAAAATAAAATGTAAGCTTTTGACGGCTTAAATCTAGAATCGTAAAACTTTTGCACGTCTTCTAAATTTACATTCTTAACCGTTTCTTTTGTAACAATCTCGCCAGCTGCATGATTTTTTCCGTACAACAAAGCACTTCTTACATTACCGGCAATTGCTGCTGCACTATTTTCGCCAGATTTTATACCTTCTATTAATTGATCTTTTTCAAAGTCTAATTCTTTTTGTGTAAACTTTGGTTCTAATGCCGCTTCGGCAAAAAGGCTAAATACCTCTTCCTTATATTTAGAAAGACAAAATCCAAATCCACCATTAGGACTTACATTAACATTAGCACCTAAGAAATCTACCTTTTCACTAAAGTCATCTTTAGAGGTTCTTTGGGTTTCTTTACCCATTAAAGCACTAGTTAAAGACTGTACTCCTGCTTTATCGCCTTCAAATACTGGTGGGTTATTTAAATTTAAACTCCAGTTAACTGATGGTAATTTAGAATCAGTTACTACTAATACTGTTAATCCATTTTTAAGTGTAAATTCTGTTGCTTCACCTAAATTTACTTCTGGTGTAGGACCTGAAGCAGGAATCTTTGATCTATCAATTTGAGCAGTTACGACAAAACTCGCAACTAACATAAATGTGAATATTATATATTTTTTCATGTTTCTTAACTTATTTTTTAATTCTAGTTTTCTGGTTCAGATCCTGCTAAATACTTAATCTCAACACGTTGGTTTGGATTTAAATATTGCTTAGCAACACGCATAATATCTTCTCGAGTAATACTTCTGTAAACATCTAACTCTTTATTAATACGACTCGCATCACCTTGTAACATTTGGTATGTAGCAAGTGATGATGCAATACCTTCTACACGAGAATTAGCATTAACAAAACGTGTTTCAAACTGATTTTGTAGTTTCTGATATTCTTTTTCAGAAATTAATTCTGTTTGTAATTTTTTAATCTCTTCATCTATAGTAGACTTTAGATTATCCCAATTAGGTTCACCTTTAATTAGCGCTCCCATAGTATAAGTTCCGTAATCTTGATTTGCTTGATTGAATGCTAAAACTTGCACTGCAACTTGGTCTTTATCTACCATTCTCTTATACATTCGAGAGCTGTTCCCTCCAGTTAATATAGAAGATATATAATCTAAAACATAAGCATCTTTTTCTACAGATTTTGGTGTTATATATGAAAAGATATAAGCTGGAATTTGAATATTAGAATCATATTCAGTAGCATATCTTGTTTCAGTTATAGCAGGTTCTAATATTGCAGTTCTTACGTTTGTCTCTGCCCTATTTTTTATAGGGCCAAAATAATCGGCAATCATTTTCTTTGTATCGTCAATATTAATATCGCCTGCTACTACTAAAGTTGCATTGTTCGGATTATAATATTGGTCATTAAAAGCAATAAATTCACTTAATTCAGCTGCATTTAAATCATCCATAGATCCAATAACTGATCTTCCATAAGGATGTACTTTAAATAAGTGTTTATCTACACCTGTTCTATAAATGATTTTTCCATAAGGAGAATTATCTATTCTTTGGCGTTTTTCCTCTTTTACAACTTCATTTTGAGTATCTACACCAATTTTTTCAATTTTTGGGTGTAACATACGCTCACTCTCCATCCAGAGGCCTATCTCTAGTTTGTTAGACGGAAATGTTTCATAATAATACGTTCTGTCTTGTGATGTATTAGCGTTATTTCTACCACCATTAGCAGAAACGACGTTAAACCATTCACCTCTTTCAATATTCTCTGTGCCTTCAAATAATAGATGTTCAAAGAAATGAGCAAACCCTGTTCTTCCTTTTACTTCATCTTTTGCACCTACTTGATACATTACACCAACAGTAACTAAAGGTGCAGCATTTTCTTGATGTAAGATTACATGTAAACCGTTGTCTAAATCGTACTCCTCAAATTCTACCTTCTGCGCATTGGAATGAAACCCAACAAGCAACAAAAGTACCAGAGTAAATAAGCTTTTTTTCATTATTAAGTGTGTTTAAAATTTTAAATTGTATAAGTATATGTCTTAACTAAATGTAGATTGTTACATTAAGCATCACAAAAATAAGGAATGATTCCTCTTTTTTAACATAATAAAATGTGAAAACTCTATTAAAAATAACTTTAGTTTTGGTGATAGTCATAAACAAAACTAAAAAGTCCTTTAAAAAGCAGTCGAAAACGCTCGAAACGTTTGTGAATTAAGAATTTAGGAGTATATTTGCATCCGCTTTCTGAGAAGAAAGTGATTTATTTAATAAACAAATTAATAAAAACGTTACGCTATGTACGCAATTGTAGAGATAGCAGGGCATCAATTTAAAGTTGAAAAAGACCAAAAAGTTTTTGTTAACCGTTTGTCTACTGAAGAAGGTAAGAAAGTTTCTTTCGATAATGTTCTTTTAATAGGTGATGGTAACAAAACCACTTTAGGCGCCCCAGCTATAGACGGAGCACAAGTTAGTGCGAAAGTCTTGAAGCACCTTAAGGGTGATAAAGTAATCGTTTTCAAAAAGAAAAGACGTAAAGGTTACCGTGTTAAA
Organism: Winogradskyella sp. PG-2; assembly: GCF_000828715.1. NCBI lineage: Bacteria > Pseudomonadati > Bacteroidota > Flavobacteriia > Flavobacteriales > Flavobacteriaceae > Winogradskyella > Winogradskyella sp. PG-2. The sequence continues at coordinate 1,273,024 of NZ_AP014583.1, forward strand.
AATGGGCACAGACAATCTTTAACTGAAATCGTAATTGAAAGTATTACTGCTTCTGGAGCTAAGAAAGCTGCTCCTAAAAAAGAAACCAAGAAAGCTGAACCTAAAGCTGAAAAAGCTGCACCAAAAAAAGCTGCACCTGAAAAGGCAACTGGTAAAGCTGATGATTTAAAGAAAATTGAAGGTATTGGGCCAAAAATTGCGTCTACTTTAGTAGAAGCAGGTGTTGCTACTTTTGCTGATTTAGCTAAAACTAAGCCAGCTGAAATTTCTGAAATCATTGCTGATGTTCGTGGTAACCACGTTACTGACACATGGCCAAAGCAAGCTAAATTAGCTGCTGATGGTAAGTGGGACGAGCTTAAAAAATGGCAAGACGAATTAGATGGTGGTAAAGCATAATTGCAAAATCACTTTAAGTATAACAATATAAAACCTTAAGATCATGGCTCATAAAAAAGGAGTTGGTAGTTCGAAGAATGGTAGAGAATCAGAATCGAAACGTTTAGGCGTTAAAATTTTTGGTGGACAAGCTGCTGTTGCTGGAAACATTATCATAAGACAACGAGGTAATACGCACCATGCAGGTGAAAACGTATACCAAGGAAAAGACCATACTTTACATGCTAAAGTTGATGGTTTAGTAAAGTTTACTAAGAAAAAAGACAACAGGTCTTACGTTTCTATTGAGCCTTTTGAGGCTTAGGATATTATTTCTTATCAGAGTATTAAACCCTTTCTGTTTACAGAGAGGGTTTTTTATTTTAAACAATTTCCATCTTCTTCAACAGGAAACTAGCATTCATATTCTGGCAAACCCCTTGCTTTAATTTGTAATCAAAAAAGAGTTCGTCGTTAATGATTTCTGCATCGAAGTAATAATTTTTCACATCTTCTAATTCTGCTTCAATTTCTGTAAGACTTAAGTCGTGAGTAGCTATAATTCCTGTAGCATTTAGTTTTACTAATTTCTCAACAAACTTCCTTGAACCAATAGCCTTGTCTGTGCTGTTTGTGCCCTTTAGAATTTCATCTAAAATCACAAAATAGTTCGTGTCATTTTCAATAGTATCAACTACAAACTTAAGACGTGTTAGTTCACTAAAGAAATATGAACTGTCGTCCGTTAAAGAATCTGTAGTGCGCATACTAGTGATTAACTTAATTGGCTTGTACTTACTTTCTTTAGCGCAAACAGGTAGTCCAACATTGGCCATAACAATATGTAAAGCTACGGTTCTTAAAAACGTGCTCTTCCCAGCCATATTTGCACCAGTTACAATAAAAAATTGTTGATCTTGTAGTTCTAAATCACTATCAATACGCTTTTCAATATTTAATAATGGATGTCCTAATTCTTCTGTAGAAATGGTCGTTAGTTTATCTGTAATGATAGGGTAAGTAAATTTTTGATGATTAAAAGCATAGTTTCCAAAACTATTATATGCATCAAAAAAAGTGACCACTTCAAACCAGTCTTCAACTTTATCGGCATATTTAGTTATCCATTGTTCTATATGATAGGTTTGTCTAATATCCCAAAGTAGTAGTCCATTTCCAAAGATGGCAGATATCAAGTTATTTCTATTATCTAAGGCATCTAAAGCTTTTGAGAATTTAGAGAAAATTTGAGAAGCTTTTAAATTCTCTGATCTAATTTTTTGTTGCTGCATCTTCAATAATGAAGATTCAAATTCTTGTCCCTCTATACGTTCTAACAATAACGCATATTGTCTAAAAGTATCTTTTGCTCTTTCTGTATGCTGAGCAATACTATTAATACGCTTTAAATACATAGCTGTAATACCTAGACCCAACAATAACCAATACCCAATAAATGCAATAGAAATAACTTCTGTGATCCCTAAAACCAAAATTATTCCTGAGACTAAACTAAACGCTATAGTGAACCAATATCGAATAGAACTTAAAAAAGGACTATAACTTTTAAGCCATTTTATAATCGACTTTGCAGAATGTTCTACTTCTACACCTTGAGCAACACCTGAATAATATTGTCGCCATTGAGGTAATAATGCTAATTCTTTAATAGCCTCTTGCCTAGTTTCAATTTCTAAAATATCATTGGCCAATAAATATTCCGTTAGTTTATTTTTGCCTTCTTTTATTGTAGTTCTGTCTATAAACTGAAAGAAAGACCCTTTGCCAAATAAATCAATATCTAGACTATAAAAATGTTTTGGATTTTGAAACTCTGAACCATCAGCTCGGTCATGAAAATTACCAGATCCGATTCTAAGTTCATTTTCATTGATAGTTACTAGTCTTTTATGAAGTGCTCTTTTTGCTTTTAAATCTGTATACTTAGACAGTAGGAATAAAAAAATTGCAACACCTACAATACCTATTAGTATAGCTATTTTCCATTCTTTAAAACTTAAGTATATACCAAAAGCGGTAACTAAGAAAACAATAAGTCTAAGCGTACTCAACAAACTCATCTGTTTGAAAATACGCTTTGCTTGGGTTTTATGTATATCTAATTGAGATTTATAAAACGACTCTTGGTCTTGCATTTATTTAGTTTAAGATTATACTTGAAGCGTCAACAGCTTCAAAAATAGATAAAATAATCTTTACTGAATTCTTATAAAATTGTGGAGTAATATCTTCGAAAACATCTGTTGGAGCATGATAAGCCGCATGGTCTTCGTTTCCAAAATATAAAAATGGAATCTTTGCTTTATGAAAAGGTCCATGGTCTGAAGCTAATGTCCAATCTTGTTTATCATCACTGCCATCATGGCCTTCTAATAATTTTGAAGACGTTGGATTTTTAAAATCATCAACTACCTTTTTTAATACGTTATTATAGCGCGAACCAACAACATATAATTCGTCTTTAGAGCTACGACTAATCATATCCATATTTATATTAAGTACGATTTTACTATTATCAAATGTTTCAACAAAATTTTTCGCTCCTCTAAGTCCTAATTCTTCCGCATCAAAAGCAGCTAATATTACCGAGTGTTTAGGTGGATTATTTGTAAGATATTCAGCAAAACTAAATAATGCTGAAACACCTGAAGCATCATCATCTGCTCCGTTATAAATATTTTTGCCTGAAACACCTAAATGGTCATGATGCGCACTAATAACTACATATTTTTCTGGGAATTCTGCCCCTTTTATTTCTACTAATATATTATTAGCATTTAATTTACAGCTTCCCGTATCAAGTGTAAATGGGTGTTCATATTTTCCGTTAAGACCTTTTACATTTAAACTTTTAAATTGTTGAATGATATATGCTCTAGCAGAATCATTCCCCTTTTCACCTGTTTTACGGCCTTCAAATTTATCTGAACTTAGAATCTCTATGCGCTCTAAAAGTTTGTCTCCGTCAAATTCCTCTATTTTATTTTGTGCACGACTTTGTATTATAAAAAGTATGAGACCAATAAGGGAAGTTATTCTATTTTTCATTTTAGGGATATTAATATCAAATAAAAGAAAAAATCCTAAGACAAAATTTATCTTAGGATAAGCATTTTATGTTTTATTTTCTCAGATAGTTAACCTTTTAGGCTTGCAGATAAATACTCACGATTCATACGCGCAATATTCTCTAAAGAAATACCTTTAGGACATTCTACCTCACATGCTCCAGTATTAGTACAGTTACCAAATCCTTCTTCATCCATTTGTTTAACCATATTTAAAACACGATCTGTTGCCTCTACTTGTCCCTGTGGTAATAAGGCAAACTGAGAGACTTTAGCTCCTACAAATAACATTGCTGAAGAGTTTTTACATGAAGCAACACATGCACCACATCCAATACAAGTAGCAGCAGCAAATGCATTATCTGCATCTTCTTTATTAATAGGAATGGCGTTTGCATCTATAGTATTTCCTGATGTATTAACAGAAATAAAACCACCAGCATGTTGTATACGATCAAAAGCAGTTCTATCTACAACTAAATCTTTTATTACAGGAAATGCTTTTGCTCTCCAAGGTTCAATAACAATTGTTTCGCCATCCTTAAAGGTACGCATGTGCAACTGACAAGTCGTTATTAAACGATCTGGCCCATGTGCTTCACCATTGATATATAATGAACAAGATCCACAGATTCCTTCTCGACAATCATGGTCAAAAGAAACCGGTTCTTCACCTTTTTCTATTAGCTCGTTATTTAATATATCTAACATTTCAAGAAAAGACATATCTGGCGAGACATTACTGATTGGGTAATCCACCATTTTTCCTTTATCGTTAGCATTTTTCTGTCTCCAGATTTTTAGATTAAGATTCATAGCTTTTCTTATTTATAACTTCTTTCTTTCACTTTAATATTCTCGTATGCTAATTCTTCTTTGTGAAGTACTGCATCCTTTGGCTCTCCTTTATATTCCCATGCAGAAACATACTGGAATTCTTTTTTACGCATCGCTTCCCCTTCAGCCGTTTGATATTCTTCTCGGAAGTGTCCACCTGCAGATTCTTCGCGCTGTAAAGCATCCTTAGCGAATAACTCTCCAAGTTCTAAGAAATCAGCTACTCGAGCCGCTTTTGCTAGCTCCTCATTAAACTCATTTTGAGAGCCAGGTACTCTAACATCTTTCCAAAACTCTGCTCTTAACTCTGAAATCTCAGTAATTGCAGACTTTAAGTCTTGAGCATTTCTAGCCATTCCACACTTATTCCACATAATTTTACCTAAACGCTTGTGAAAGTAATCAACAGAATGTGTTCCATTATTATTAATTAAGTGATCAATGTTTTTTCTAACCTCAGCCTCTGCTTCTTCAAACTCCTTGGTATCTGTTGAAATAGGACCTGTTCTAATATCATCAGATAAATAGTCACCTATTGTATAAGGTAATACAAAATATCCATCTGCTAAACCTTGCATTAATGCCGAAGCACCAAGTCTATTTGCGCCATGATCAGAGAAGTTAGCTTCACCTATACAATATAACCCAGGAACTGTAGTCATTAAATTATAATCTACCCAAACTCCACCCATTGTATAATGAACTGCTGGATAAATCATCATAGGGGTTTCATAAGGATTCTCATCTACAATTTTTTCATACATCTGGAAAAGGTTCCCATATTTAGTTTTAACAACTTCTTGACCTAATTTTTTTACTAAACTTGTATCATTCTCGTCTAACCCTTTCACATGCGCAGCCTCTTTACCATAACGCACAATTGCAGCAGCAAAATCTAAATATACAGCTTCTCCTGTCGCATTAACACCAAAACCAGCATCACTTCGCTCTTTGGCAGCACGAGATGCGACATCACGTGGTACTAAATTACCAAATGCAGGATAACGACGTTCTAAATAATAATCGCGATCTTCTTCAGCAAGATCTGTTGGCTTTAAGGTTTTATTTCTAATAGCTTCAACATCTTTTAAATATTTTGGCACCCAAATACGTCCATCGTTACGTAAAGACTCGGACATTAAGGTTAACTTAGACTGGTGATCTCCAGAAACTGGTATACATGTTGGGTGAATCTGTGTGTAACAAGGATTTGCAAAGTAAGCACCACGCTTGTGTGCTTTCCAAGCTGCTGTTACATTAGATCCCATAGCATTTGTAGATAAGAAAAATACATTACCATAACCACCTGTACCTAAAACAACAGCGTGAGCAGAATGTCTTTCAATTTCTCCAGTAATTAAGTTACGAGTTATTATACCTCTTGCTTTTCCATCAACTTTTACAACGTCTAACATTTCGTGTCGGTTGTACATCTTTATTTTACCACGACCAATCTGACGATTCATAGCAGAATAAGCTCCTAATAATAATTGCTGACCGGTTTGTCCTGCAGCATAAAAGGTTCGTGATACTAATACTCCACCAAACGAACGGTTATCTAATAATCCACCATACTCACGAGCAAAAGGAACGCCTTGCGCTACACATTGATCGATAATATTTGTAGACACCTCTGCTAAACGATAAACGTTAGCTTCTCTAGATCGGTAATCACCTCCCTTTACAGTATCGTAAAACAATCTATAGGTTGAATCACCATCCCCTTGATAATTTTTTGCAGCATTAATTCCTCCTTGAGCCGCAATAGAGTGAGCTCGTCTTGGTGAATCTTGAAAACAAAATGCTTTTACATTATAACCTAACTCTGCTAGAGTCGCAGCAGCTGATCCACCTGCTAATCCTGTACCAACAACAATAACATCTATGTTACGTTTGTTTGCTGGATTTACTAAGTCAATGTGATTTTTATAATTAGTCCATTTGTCTGAAATTGGACCTTCTGGTATTTTAGAATCTAAAGCCATATTAGATATAATTTTAATGTCCTGTTAAATGATGAAATAATGCAATGAAAATGAACCCTAAAGGAATACCAATCGCATATATTTTACTAAACTTCTTCAATCCATCGGTGTATTTATTGTTAGCACCAACTGATTGAAATGCTGAACTAAAACCATGTAATAAGTGTAATGCTAAGAATATGAATGCCACAACATAAGCTCCTACACGCAATGGGCTATGGAATTTTTCAACTAATTCGTGAAAATATCTATACTCACCATTGTGCATACCTGTCATATCACCAACAATATACTTTGTGTTTATTTCTGGAATCCAAAAATCTATAAAGTGAAGCACCATAAAAGCTAAAATTGCCAAACCACTCCAAATCATGTTTCTACTCATCCATGATGAATTAGCAGCTCCATTATTTTTAACATAACTTATTTGTCTTGATCTATTATTCTTGATTTCAAGTACAAAGCCCATAACAAAGTGAAAAATCACTCCTAAAATTAATAGAGGTTGTAATAAATACTGCACTGCCCAAAAAGTTCCCATAAAGTGAGACGCTTCGTTAAACGCATCAGAACTAAAAACCGAGAGTATGTTAATTGCAAAATGTTGTAATAAAAAAACCATTAGGAAGAGTGCCGAAAGCGCCATGGCAAACTTTCTTCCAATCGACGAATTTAGAATTCCGCTCATTGTATTGTAGTTAGTTATTTGTACGACAAAGATACTGCGCAAACGTTGTAATGGCAACTACACTTAATTATAATTATTTATTTAGAATGATTTTAATCTAAAAGTTGAATCTTGGATTGACTATAGAATTATAAATAGAACCAAACTGATAACTAAAACCAACACTTACAGAGTAGTTATAACCAGATTGTAACTGCTGCTGCTGCAACAATAACTCTTCTAAAGAGACGTCTCCAGCAGGTAAATTAATTTGGTCTCTTGTTATTCTATAGTTGCCTCCAATATTAAAGTTAAAGCCTTTAAAAACACGAACGTTAGCACCTAAATAAAATCCAAAAGACTTCAAAGTACCATCGTGCAAAAATTGATTGAAAGATGCTTCACCATTAATATTTCCCCATTCTTGTCTCACACTTCCGCCTAATAAGAATGAATGCTGAAATAACAATTCGTCATCTTCAGCAAAAACTGAACGCTCTATATAATCATTAAAATATAACCCATTTCTATAAGACAAGATAAGTTGCTTTTTTGCAGATTCTGAATACTTAAAAAAGTTGTACTCAATTGCTGGTCTTAATCGCCAAAACAAATCATAATTACTATATGTTGACGTTCCAATATTTCCATTAATACCATAAGACTAATGGTCGTTAATACTCAAAACATCACTTACTCTTATAGATTTACTGTTATTAACTGCTACGATATCATCACCATCAAACGTAAATGTAGATTTGTTTTCATTAAAATTAATTCTAAACGAAAACTTGTTTTTATCAGTGACACTTCTAGCCGATAAATTAAATCCTAAGTTGCTTGATTTATTAGTTTCTTACCCATTAAAAAATCCATTGGCACCAACCCTAAACACCCAATAGTTCCAAGGATCTTTTTCTTCAATTTTTTCTTCTTCATTTTCAGGTGTTGGTACATTAACAGTGACTTCAGTTGTAGTTCCTTTTGCAATCCAGAACCTTACTAAACCTAGCTTTATGTTTTTTAACATCATCTCTTGTCATATTAGAATCCGTAGAAAAACTAAGTTTATAATTAATGGTTTCAAAATCGTTTTTACCAATAAAATCGACATCATAACTTCTTCCTCCACTAGCATTTCGTTGTGTCACAAAAAATAAATGTACATCACTAAGATCTTGATCTCTTACAAACTGAACATTCCCTAAATTCTGTCGCATAAAGTCGTCATCACAGACATTACAATCTAAAAATATTTTGAGTTGCTCTGTGGTATCTTCTTGAGCGAATGAATTAAGAAAAAAGAAAAGCGAGAGTACTGCAGTAAAATACTTTAACATGATTGATTGATGGTTTAATTAACAGCTGGTATTATAAAACGAAAAAACGCATTATATTATAATTGCTGCAATTATTATGCCACCAAATCTAGGTTTTAGTATTGGTCTTTATGTCAAAAAACTGTAAAAGAAGTGCAAAAGTAAACCGTTGTTAAGCTTCCTTATTTTACAAAATTAATTTACAGAAACTCAAATTTATCATTCGAATTGCTCAAGTAATTAAAGCTATCTTTTCAACAAACCAAAAGTCAATCTTAACAAAATCATTGCCATTCTATGGGTTCTATTGCTTTAGTTGCTATATTAGTTATCTAAATATAATTCTTATGAGTAATTACCAAAAACGATTAATGAATTCATTCTTGGCAAAACCTATTAAGGAATTACAAGCGTTAAAACATTATTTAGCTTTAAATAATTATTCTTCGAAAACTGTAAAAGAACATCAAACGATTTACTGTATATCACCGTACAAAACAGGAACAACATTCTTAGCTGCAGCATATAATAAGGAAATTGCTCAGCATGAGCCGATGCAATATTTATCGCTAAAGTTTTTTGAGAAAAAATTTGATACTTTTTTTATTAAACGATTAAATACTCTAAATCTAAAGCTAGAATGTTCTGGTTTCTTTAGCGCATATATAAAAGAATTAACTCAGCATAAATTGGCCAAAAATTTTGAATATATTGTTATTACAAGAAAACCTTCTTCATGGATTAATTCGGTTGTTAATTACTGGGCTAAATTAGATTATTTACAAAATGACTATATCAACACCTACTATTGGAAAAGAAAAGTAGGAGTAGATTTATTGAATTTTAAACATAAATCCGAATCCGAAAAACATATTATTCTAGACCAGCTTGCCTCGTTCTATTTTGATTTTACAAGACAAAGTGGTCAATTAAAGAATATAACTTATGTAAATCTTCATGACGTTGTGGACTACGTAAAAATTTTAGATACAAAAATTAACGAAAAAGCTCAAGTTCGGAATGATAAAAGACGTATAAATACAGAAAAGTATTATACTTATGAAAATGACAAATTAGACGAAGAGTACGCTCAATTAATTTTAGAATTAAAGTCTAAAAAAACGTGAGTATTCTCTATATACAAACGGACTATTTTATCTCAAGCTTAGTCTTAACATCTTCAATCTGTATGGTGTAGATGCCTTTTGGTAAGTAATACTTTCCATTACTTTTTTCAATGATATCTATATTTGTATTTTCTTTTAATAAAGCTTTGCGTCCTTTTTTAGTGATGTCTAAATTATAATCCACATAGTTAAAACCTTTATCCGCATCAACTTTCATACTATTCAATTCAGTGCCATTTTCAGACAGAATTTTAATTGTTTTTTGCCCTTTAGAATTACTATAAAACTGAATTGTTTTTTCTGGATCATATGCCTCTAACCATTGACTCCAAGAACTTCCCCAACGACTAGAATATCTTGTAGATGATACATCAAAAATTGTAATTGCTTTTTCTTTCATGTCGGCATTCATCTTTTGTAATGGAGCTATATTCGCTTTATAAATGCTTCGCCCATGAGTAGCTAATAATAAATCTTTTGCTTCAGGTTGAATAACAATATCATGTACAGCGACATTTGGCACTCCGTTTGAAAAGATTTCCCAAGATTCACCTTGATTGAAAGAGACATAGGCACCATTATCAGTTCCTAAATACAATATATTTTCTGAAGATGAGTCCTCACAAATCACATTTACTGGAGAAGCTGGTATATTACTACTAATAGATTTCCAAGTCTGTCCGTAGTCATCACTCATGTAGGCATATACCTTAAAATCATCCCATCGGTAACCATTCAATGTCACATAAACACGTTCTTTTTTATGCTTAGAAGCTATTACTCTGCTTACCCATAAATCTTTTGGAAATGAATTTGAAATAGTTGCCCAGCTACCTCCTGCATTTTTAGTAACATTTACTAATCCATCATCACTACCAGTGTAAATTAATCCAAACTGAAATGGACTTTCACTAATAGATGCCAAAGTGCCATAAGCTACATTTCCTTTTTTTCCTCCTTGAGTTAAATCCTCACTAATAGCCTCCCAATCATTACCTTGATTCATAGAACGCATTAATTTATTGCCTCCTAAGTACAATATATCTTGATTGTGAGGTGACAGCAAAATTGGTGTTTGCCAATTAAAACGATAAGGGTTTTCACCTAAAGTGTGTTTAGGTTGTATATAGGTTTGTTCTCTTGTTTCGGTATTTAATCGAAAGTAATTTCCGAATTGAAATCCTGTGTAAACAACATTAGAATTGCGATTATCTATTTCTATTTGCATACCGTCACCTCCCATTATAGATTTCCATGGATACTGACCTCTTTGATGCCAACCTTTATCTTCTCTAGCATTATTAGCACCTTTCCAAACACCATTATCTTGTAATCCACCATAAACGTTATACGGCTTTTCATTATCTACATTAATCGCATAAAACTGACCTACAGAAGGTGAGTTGTTTTTAATCCAGTTCTCACCATCATCATAGGTAATGTTAACTCCACCATCATTTCCGTCAATTAAATGATTTGGATTTTTAGGATTTATCCAAAGGGAATGGTGATCTGCATGTACATTTTCTGCACTTATTGATGCCCAAGATTTTCCTCCGTCTTTCGACTTTACAATAGGTACACCATAGATATAAATTGCATTTTCATCCGAAGGCGATACATGGATATGCCCAAAGTAGTAACCGTAACTAAAATAAATACCATCCAAATAAGCATCATGTGTTTTACTCCAAGATTTTCCTCCATCTGTACTTTTGTATACCTCTGCACCAACAACTGGTGTATCAAATAACATTGAGTTAGCATCTTCTAAATACTTAGCTAAATCAATAGGTTTTACATTCCCAGAACGTACCATTTGCTTTACATTCTCTGCTCTATATTTTTCTTGAAAACCATTTGTTTTTAAGAACCTATTTAGCTTCTTATCTTCTAGTGCAAGGAAATCTGCATTAGACATGGTTTTAAAATCATTTTTATCTAAACCTCGTCGCTCTTCTTTTTTCTTATCATCTGGTCTTCTAAATTGACTGTCGTGTATAGCATAAACAATATTATCATTGTAAACCGCAACACCTATTCGACCAACTCCTTCACCTATTGGAAAACCACTTCCTTTAGTTGAAATTTTAGTCCAAGTTTCACCTGCATCAGTACTTTTATAGATTCTTGAGTTGTTTCCATTTCCTGAAAAATTCCATGCCTTTCTATCTTTAGTCCAAGAACTAGCATACATCACATTATAATTAGATGGGCTATGTTGCAAATCAATAATACCACTCATATTATCTACAAACAATGTTTGTTTCCAAGTCTTACCTCCATCAGTAGTTTTATAAATACCACGTTCATCATTAGGTGAGTATAAATGGCCTGTAACTCCAACAGTTACCACATCTGCATTATCAGGATGAATCAAAATCGGTGCAAAGTGATGTGCATCCATTAGTCCAACATTATCCCAAGTTTTTCCGTTATCTGTAGATTTTAAAATTCCGATACCAGCATAGGAGGATCTCGATGCATTATTCTCGCCAGTACCTACGTAAATCGTTCTGGTTGGCCAATGCACAGCAATATCGCCAACATTCTGTGTGTCCGAGCTATCTAAAACTGGAGTAAACGTAGTGCCATTATTTGTAGTATGCCAAACACCACCAGAGGCATAACCAACATAAAACTCTGAAGGCATATCCGGATTTACATCCACATCTACCACACGACCACTCATAATCGTTGGTCCAATATTTTTAAAAGGTACATTTTTAACCAATGAAGATTGTGTAAGCGCATTTTTTTGTATCAAGGCTTGTTTAATAGTTTCAGCAGGAGTTGAAGATTGTTGTGCAATAGCAAAAAATGAACTTATAAAAAGTAAAAATGTAAGTGTTTTTGAAAATGACATATTGGTTGGTTTTAGTGGTATAATTTAATCATTTCAAACAGAACCATCAAACACCTATGTTAATTTTTAACACACATAGTAATTATCATTTTGACAATTTTTACACTATTAAAATATCTATTCATCTATTTTTTAACATTTTTTTATATAAATTCATTACATTTATCCCAATTAACTAATAAATTTATATTATGATGGAAGAGTATTTACCCTTAATTATTCAACTCGTGAGTGGAGCTGTCGGTGGAAATGTTGCTGGCAAGCTTATGAAAAATTTTAACTTAGGAACCCTTTGGAATTCTGTTGCAGGTATTCTTGGTGGTGGTCTCGGTGGACAAGTTCTAGGCATGGTTCTAGGAGGAGGCGCAGAAGCTGCAGCAGCATCATCTGGAATGGATCTTAGTAGTATCTTAGGCAGTGTTGCCGGAGGTGGAGTTGGAGGTGGTATTGTTATGGCTGTTATCGGAATGATAAAAAAAGCTATGGCTAAATAACTTTTTACCTATCAATATTAATTAGGCAATCTTATTTAAGATTGCCTTTTTTTATGCTTATCAAATTGGTATTTTTGGATACACCAATGAAATTCCCACTTTCGTGGGAATGAAAATTAAAATTTACATGAAATACGATCTAATCAACAATCAGCTCTTTATCAAAAACCGTAAAAACTTTATGGCTCAGATGAAGCCAAGCAGTTTAGCTGTGTTTAACTCTAATGATATTTATCCTATAAGTGCAGATAGTACTATGCCGTTTCAACAGCATCGCGATATCTTTTATTTAAGTGGTGTAGATCAAGAAGAGAGTATTTTAGTGCTATTCCCAGATTGCCCAAAAGAAAAGCACAGAGAGATTTTATTCTTAAAAGAAACCAACGAGCACATCGCCATTTGGGAAGGTGAAAAACTAACCAAAGAAGTAGCCTTAAAAACAAGCGGAATTAAAACTGTGTATTGGTTACAGGATATGGAAAAGGTGATGTTCGAAATCATGACCCAATGCGATACGGTTTATATTAATACCAACGAGCATTATAGAGCCAACGTAGAAACCGAAACTCGCGAAGACCGTTTTACGAAATGGTTAACCAACAAATATCCTGCGCATTCTGTAGCGAAGAGCAATCCTATTTTACAACGCTTACGTTCTGTAAAAGATCAAATAGAATTAGACCTCATCCAAAAAGCCTGTGATATCACAGAAAAAGGTTTTAGGCGTGTGCTTAATTTTGTAAAACCAGAGGTTTGGGAATACAATATCGAAGCAGAATTTATGCACGAATTCCTCAACAACCGTTCTAAAGGATTTGCTTATACTCCAATTGTGGGCTCAGGAAACAATGCCAATGTTTTACACTATATAGAGAACAACCAACAATGTAAAGCTGGTGATTTAATTCTTATTGATGCTGGTGCAGAATATGCTAATTATGCGAGTGATATGACACGTACTATTCCTGTTTCTGGTCGTTATAACGAAAGACAAAAATCGGTTTATAATGCGGTAAACAGAGTGAAGAACGAAGCGACCAAAATGCTAGTGCCTGGAACACTTTGGGAACAATACCATATTGAAGTTGGTAAACTAATGACCTCAGAATTATTAGGCCTAGGTCTTATTGACAAAGCCGATGTACAAAACGAAAACCCAGATTGGCCAGCTTATAAAAAATACTTTATGCATGGTACCTCTCACAATATGGGATTAGACACACACGATTATGGTTTACTACACGAAACTATGCAAGCTAATATGGTCTTTACTGTAGAACCTGGTATTTATATCCCAGACGAAGGTTTTGGTATTCGTTTAGAAGATGATGTGGTGATACAAGAGTCTGGTGAACCGTTTAATTTAATGCGCAATATCCCAATTGACATTGAGGAGATTGAGGATTTGATGAATTAGATTCTGTAAACAAACAACCGCTCCAAAGCCACCTTAGTCGATAAATTCTCAGCATGCCAAGAAAAGGTCGTTTTGGCATCTTTTTCCCAAATACATTTAAAATCATCTGGAGCATTATATTCGCTTATAAAAACGTGGTGACCAGCTTTGCTTTGTTGTCTGCACCACTCCCAAAATTGGTCGTGGTCAAAACCATGGCGATATTTAGTTGTAGAAGCATAAGGAGGATCACAATAGATAATGCTATTTTTAGGAATATCTAACTCGAGATAAGATTTACAAAACAATTGCAAACCTTCTAATTTTGGTACTTGCTTGGTAATGTTTCGATAATGCTCACCCCAATAATCGCGCTTACCTTCTTTATCACGTCTGTAACCTGCAAACCACTTACCACCAAAAGAATTAAAACCAACATAACCCACTAAATGCTTTGGGTATTTATTTGGATTATATTTTATGTGTTTGTACTCTTCTTCGCTAACCAATTCTGGTGGATCCCAATTGTCGTAAATTAAGGCTTGCCACATGGCCATGAGTTCTTGGTGTTGATCGTTAGCAATGCGAATACCATCGACTTTGTCAATCATATTCATGCCACCAGCAAAAGGTTCGAGGTAGGCTTGGTTGGGTTGTCTATCCTTTAGAATAACGGGTAATAAATCTTTGGCAAAACGTGCCTTGCTTCCCATGTACTTCATCTATACATTACTTTTGGGTTGTACAAGATAGGTCACAACAAAAGTGGCTAAAGCTGGTAAAACCCAACCCAAACTTTGTTTGGCTAATGGAATATAGTCAGTGATACTTTTTAAGCTCTCAGAAGGACTAATAAATCCAATCACATCAGGTGTACTAAAAATAAAGGTGACGATAACCACAGCTCTAAATACTAATGGTGTTGCAATACGACCTGGCATTACATTTAGAAGAATAAGCATTATGGTTATTGGATAAATGAATAACAATATTGGATAGGCAATAACAATAATAGAATGGAAATCTAACTGTCCAACTCCGACTCCTGCAATACAAGCAATAATAGCTGTAATCACATAAGCGTTTTGAGATTTATTAAACAAGCCTCTAAAATAATCTGCTGTACCTGCAACGATACCAACAGCTGTTGTAAAACACGCTAAAGAAATTAGTACACTTAAAACCGTGTTTCCAAAATTACCTAATGCTGCAATGCTAATGCCTCGCAATAAATTGGCGCGTTGCATATCTGTGCTAAGCTCTGAATTGACTTCAATCTGAGAACCATAATAAGCACCAACTGCAATGAGTCCTGCATAAATGATAAAGAGTCCAGAACCAGCTATAAATCCTGATTGTCGTATGAGTTTACGTTTAGAGTCGAACTGACTCACTTTCATATTTTTAAACTTTAAGGAGACAATAATCACAGCTCCAACGACTACAGCACCAATAGCATCAAAGGTTTGATAGCCTTCTAAAATTCCGGTAACAATTGGTGTTTCAAATGTTGAGGTTCCAGTTGCAAATGAAGACGACGATAAGGCAATTCCAATGACTGCCAAAAGTATAATGACAATACAAGGTGTTAAATACTTACCAAGAAGATTTAAAATTTTTGAGCGGTTTAACACAAACACCAAAACCAATGTAAAGTAAATAGCGCTAGTTAATAATGGGCTTGTACCAAAGGCTGGATGAATCGCAATTTCGTGCGTTGCAGATGCCGTTCTTGGAGACGGAATCGCAACTGAAATAATATAAACGATAATACAATAGATGGAGCTAAACCAAGGTGAGACTTTCTTTCCAAAATCGTACATGGTGCCTTGAAGTTTGGCATGTGCTAGTATTCCAATAATTGGAATGAGCACAGCAGTAATCATAAATCCTAAGGAAACCCATAGCCAATTTTCACCTGCATTGTAACCTAGTAATGGTGGTAGCAACAAGTTTCCTGCGCCGAAAAAAAGTGAGAATAAAGCAAAACTTGTGACTAATAATTCTTTACGTTGAATGTTCACTTAGTTGGTCTTTATAAGTTCTAAATCATGGAAATCGAAACTAAAGTCAGTAATTGGAGCAATGTATTTCATACTAGCTGAAACTGCTTCTCCTTTTTCATTAAAAGTAAATTGTACATAGACATCAGCATCAAAACTTCTATTGTTCCACTTCGTTACATAAGTCGTAGCGTTATACGGTAGTAGTTCACCAAATAGGGCCGGAGAACGTTTACACTTTATGCTATAGGTTTTACCATCATGAGATATCATAACATCACCAAACCAATCGTCTGTATAGGTTCCAACAATGTGTTCCGGTTTTGGAAACGTTGTATTCCCTTTCATTTTTGAAGTCTTCAAATAAACAGCTGATTTTATACTATCGTTAAACTTTAGATAATCTGCATTTCGCGCTCCATATCTTTTCAACCAACCTCTATTCTCATAACCTAAATACGAATCTTTAATCGTGTTTGTAATCGTATTAAAAGCCGAACCATTCATTTGATTCGTCAAGACTACAATTGCTAAATCTAAAGCTGGAATCATCGTAAACTGAGTTACGGTTCCTAATAATCCACCTGTATGATACACTTGTTTATGCCCTCCTTTAACGTCAGTTAAAAACCAACCCAAACCGTAACCTCTAAAATTAGAATTATACCAGTCACCAGGACGAACCGTCAATGGAGTTTGTAGTTGCCATAACTCATGAAACAATCTTGCATCTAATAAACGTTCTCCACTTTCCGTCACAGCATCATTCATTAAGAACTTTGCCCAAGTCATCATATCATGTACATTACTCACAATACCTCCTGCTGCATTTGCGGTTTCACTCCAATCATGTGGAATCTGAATCACCTTACCTTCTACTCTGGTATGCGCATCGATGATATTCGATTTATCTGTCACACGATTATATGATGCTTTAGAATTTTTCATACCAACAGGTTTCATAATCTTAGTTTCAGTAAAGTCTTCCCAAGACAATCCACTAACACGTTTTAAAACTTCGCCAGCAATAATAAACATGTTATTATTGTATGCGAATTTGCTTCTAAAAGAAGTTTCAGGTTCTAAGTATTTTACATTATTAATGACATCATCGACATCAAAGTCATTACCTTCTGGAAAAAACATTAAGTCACCGGCACCTAATCCCATTCCGCTTCTATGCGTTACCAAATCTCTAACTGTAAAATGTTTCGTTACCCAAGAATCGTGTAACTGAAATTCTGGAATATATTTGCGTACTGGATCATCCCATTCTAATTTTCCAGCATCGACCATCATAGCTAAAGCAAAACAAGTAAAGCCTTTACTATTAGAAGCTACGCCAACTAAGGTGTTATCATTCATGTCTTTTTTAGTGGTCAATGAACGGAGTCCGTGACCTTTAGCATAAACTTCTTTTCCGTCTTTAAATATACCTACAGAAATACCAGGCACATCAAAAGTGGTTAAGGTTTCTTTTATAAGTTTATCAAGTTCTGCGTCTTCGATTTGAGCATTTGTTGAAACTGCACTTATCGTAAAAACAAGAATTAATAGTCGCTTTAAAAACATGTGAATAATAATTTATAATGAGTAGCTTCAAATATAATAAATGTTAGTGATGATTAAACCTTAGAATTAGTTTCAAAATTTATCTTTGTGCTATGCAATTAGAATACAAGAACATAAACATTAATTATACGATTTCAGGAAAGGGATCTACAATCATTTTACTTCATGGCTTTCTTGAGACTTTAGATATGTGGAAAAACTTAGTTACTGAATTATCCCAAAACCATCAAGTCATTTGTATTGATTTATTAGGTCATGGTAAAACTGATTGCATAGGTTATATTCATACTATGGAGGATATGGCTGATGCCGTTTTAGTTGTTCTGGAACATCTAAAAATTAAAAAAGCAAAATGTATTGGACATTCTATGGGAGGATATGTTTCATTAGCACTGGCAGAAAAACAACCTCAGCTTTTTGAAGGTTTGTGCTTAATGAATTCAACATTTGAAGCTGATGACAATGAAAGGAAAGACCAAAGAAGCCGAGCTATTAAAATGGCTCACACTAATTATGAAAATTTAGTTCGTATGTCTTTTGCAAATCTATTTGCACCAGAAAGTAAAATAAGATTTAAGAAAGAATTTGAAGCTGCCCTAAAAATAGCACTACAAATACCATTACAAGGTTATATTGCGGCTCAAGAAGGGATGAAGCTAAGACCAAATCGTTTCGAAATTTTTAAAAATCTTAAAGGGAAAAAGCTCATCATTACTGGTGAAAAAGATTCACTGATTAGTTCTGAAAAAATTGCAATTCAAATTAAAAACTCTATGATAATTCACAAAGAACTCTCCGAAGGGCATATGAGTTATATTGAAAATATATCAGAATTAACTTACATTTTAAAACATTTTATCGAAAAATAATTCACTTAAACGTTTTTAGCCTCTTTTTTTTCTAAGTTTACTTTTCTAACTAAAAAAGACAATATAAAAACAAATCTACCATGACACTTACTAAACTTTACTGCAACTTATTTGGTCACAATTATCAAGTAACAAAGAAAGTAACTAAACATGTAAAAGAATATACTTGTAAATGTTGTAAAAAGCAATTGACAACAGATAGTAATGGCAGATTAATTGAACTTACACCAAAATATCAAGATATAAATTCAGCTTTAGAGCGCATATACAATAGTCGTATGTTACGTTCAAAGAAAAAAACATTCAGTTCGTCGATTTATTAATTGTTAACAAGTTGTTAACAAGTCAATTTCATATATTTAAGTCCCTGTTTAGACTTAATCCCTATTAGACGACTAGCTAAAAAATGAAAAACGTTTACTGCTCACTATTTGGTCACGACTATAAAGTCTCCAAAAACATCACTTACCATGTAAGAGAATACAAGTGCAAAAATTGCAAATCTGAAATGACAATTGATGGTAATGGAAAGTTTATTCCATTGACACCAAAATTCAAAGAAATTAATTCCGTTTTAAATCGTGTTCACAACAAACGATTAGAGAAAGGTCAAAAGATTTTGATGATTAACCCTTAAGTGCATTCCAACCCTTTGCAATTATAGGAATTTTAGTTTCTCCTCTTGTTACAAGATACATGCCTCTGTCTTCATCTGTCATATAACCAATTACTGTAAGATTTGGGTTTCCTTTAATCTTAGGAAAATCTTCTTGAGAAATGGTCATCAATAATTCATAATCTTCTCCACCACTTAACGCAATAGTTGTACTATCTATATTGAATTCTTCACAAGTAGAAATTACTTGCGGATCTAAAGGTATTTTATCCTCATAAACATCTACACCAACTTTACTTTGTTTACATAAATGAATAACTTCAGAGGACAAACCATCGCTAATATCAATCATACTCGTTGGTTTTACTTTGAGTTCTTTTAATAACTCAATAATATCTTTACGAGCTTCTGGTTTTAATTGACGCTCTACAATGTATGAGTACATTGATAAATCTGGTTGATTATTAGGATTAACCTTAAAGACTTCTTTTTCGCGTTCTAAAACCTGTAATCCCATGTAAGCACCACCAATATCACCTGTTACTACTAATAAGTCATTTGGCTTTGCTCCAGACCTTAAGACTTCATCTCCTTTTTCAATATCGCCAATGGCAGTTACGGAAATAATTAATCCAGATGTTGAAGACGTAGTATCTCCGCCTACAACATCAACATTATATAATTTTGCGGCAGTTGCAATACCTGCATACAACTCCTCTAAAGCTTCTAAAGGAAAACGATTAGAAACCGCTATAGAAACTGTAACCTGAGTTGCCAGGGCATTCATAGCATAAATATCAGATAAATTAACCACTACAGCTTTATAACCTAAATGTTTAAGTGGTACATAACTCAAATCAAAATGTACACCTTCTACTAATAAGTCAGTAGACACCAAGACTTGTTTTTTGCCATAATTCAATACAGCTGCATCATCACCAATGCTTTTAACAGTAGACTTCTGTGTAACTTTAAAATGTTGAGTTAGGTGTTCAATTAACTTAAATTCACCTAATTCACTCAGCTGTGTACGTTGAGGATTTTTATCTTCTATCATGTTGCAAAAATATTCCCTTTTATCAAATACAAAGGTAATATCTACGTTAATTATAACAGGATTTTATAACAGAAATAAAATTTACTGTAAATTGCTAAAAAAAAGCTTATGAAGTTCAATGCCCTAAACAAAGCACTTCTCATTTGCATATCTGTTCTTTTAGTTTGTAGCTGTAACGACGAACGCCTTCCTGAAGCTAACACAGATATAGATGGTGATACTGTTTTAAATGCTTTTGACAATTGTCCTAATAACACCAACCTTGATCAATTAGATTCCGATAATGATGGTGAAGGAAATGCTTGTGATTCTGATGATGATAATGATGGTATTTTAGACGAGAATGATAATTGTCCATTAGTTCCAAACCCAAATCAAGAAGATGGAGATAATGATGGCATAGGTGATGTTTGTGATGACAATACTATCGTTCCTCAATTTCCTTGTGTTAATGGTTTTGCTAATGGTTACCCTTGTGATGGTTTCGATTTAATGAGTGAAATTCCTATTGAGATACTTGGCGGTCCTGGTGCAGAAGGTAATGATTCATGGGGCTGGACAGATCCTGAAACAGGAAATGAGTATGCCTTAATCGGAGCAACAACAAGTGCTGCATTTGTGGATATAACTGATTCTTCAGATCCAATCTTTTTAGGTAGACTGCCAACAGCTACCGAAAATAGTTTGTGGAGAGACATTAAAGTTTACAATAATCACGCCTTTATAGTAAGTGAGGCTGATGGTCATGGCATGCAAGTCTTTGACTTAACAAGATTAAGAAACGTCGCTAACCCACCTGAAACCTTTACTGCAGATGCTACCTATAATGGTTTTGGGAGTGCTCATAATATTGTTATTAATGAAAACAGTGGCTTTGCCTATGCTGTTGGATCTGACACCTTTAATGGTGGGCCTCATTTTGTAAATATTCAAAACCCAACCAATCCAGTTGCAGCTGGTGGTTATGCTGATGATGCTTATTCTCATGATGCTCAAGTAGTAACTTACAATGGACCAGATTTAGATCATACTGGTAAAGAAATCCTAATCGGTAGTAACGAAGACCAAGTAGTTATTGTAGATGTTACTGACAAAAATGCTCCTGTTCGAATTTCTACAATAGATTACAGTAATATTGGGTATACACACCAAGGTTGGTTTACAGAGAACATGGAGTACTTTTTACTTGGTGATGAAGTAGATGAAATTGATTTTGGAGTGAATTCAAGAACAATTGTTTTCGATTTTATCGATTTAGACAACCCTGTTTTCCATATGGAATATCTTGGACCAACTGGTGCTATTGATCATAATGGATACGTTGTGGGTAACACATTTTATATCGCAAATTACACTGCTGGAATTCGCGCTGTAGATATTTCTAGTATTGGTTCAGGAACTATGATAGAGACTGGTTCTTTTGATACATACATTCCAGATAATAGTACTAGTTTTCATGGTGCTTGGAATATTTATCCCTTTTTTGAAAGCGGAAATATCATTGTTAGTGATATAGAAGGTGGAATGCTGATTATTAAACTAAGTAATGATTAGGATATGAGATGGATTAACAAGTATAGTTTAGTCTTTTTTGTATGTCTTATGACATGTCAATCAAATGATGATAATTCAACTGATGGGCAGTTTAGAGGTATTGTAGATTGGTCTCAAACTATTGGAGGTACTGATGAAGATTTTGGCTTATCAATCATAGAAACTACAAGTGGTAATATTGGAATATTAGGTCATACAAAAAGTAGCGATGGAGATATTATCGATAAATCGCTACCCGGAAATGACTACTGGTTTACAACTTTGGATATTAATGGAAATATCATTTTAAATAAAACTTATGGTGGTTCAGGTGATGACAGAGGACAAGCATTAGTACAAACAAATGATGGTGGTTTTGCTATGGCTGGCTATAGTATGAGTAGTGATGGGGATGTAAGTAATAATGAAGGCTTTCACGATAATTGGCTTATAAAAACAGACATACAAGGTAATCTAATTTGGGAAAAGAGCTTTGGATTTTCAGGACACGATCATGCCTATGCTTTAACTCAAACTAATGATAATGGATTCTTTATGGCTGGTTTTTTAGACGTCACAGCATCAGGTGGTCTAGGTAATACTAATAAAAACCTTAATACTACAGCTAAACATGGCATTGGTGAATTTTGGTGCCATAAATTAGATAGCCAAGGAAACATTCAGTGGCAACGCTTTTTTGGTGGATCTGCAAATGATAGAGCTTTTGATGTTTTACAAACAAATGATGGAGGTTATCTATTAACTGGGTATTCTGAAAGTGGTGATTTTGACATCACAGATAGTAAAGGATCATACGATTATTGGGTGCTAAAACTCAACTCTTCTGGAGATTTGTTGTGGCAAAAATCTTTTGGGGGCTCGGGTATTGATCAAGCACGTAAGCTTATTAAAACAGATGACAACAGCTATATTATTGTTGGTAATTCATTTAGCGATGATATTGATATTGCATCAAATTATGGTGGCTCAGATTACTGGATTATAAAGATTGATGATTTGGGTGATATTATCTGGAAGAAGAATTATGGTGGTTCAAACTTTGATTATGCTACAAGTATAAAGAAAAGTAAAGATGGCTTTGTGCTCTGTGGTTATTCTAAAAGTAATGATACACATTTAAATGTCAATTATGGTGATAATGATTTTTGGGTCATAAAAATAAATGAGGATGGAGATTTATTGTGGCAAAAAAACTTTGGAGGCAGTGGATTAGATTTAGCTTATGATTTAATTGAAACATTAGATGGGCATATTTATGTAATTGGAGATACTGAAAGTAGTGATTATGATATTGAAGAGAACAAGGGAAGTAAGGATTTATTAGTGGTAAAAATCAAATAATGCTAATTTATTATAGTGCATTTCGTCGAAAAATAATGCATTTCAACTTGTTTTAATTCATTTTTAATTAGATTGTTGTCCTTAAACCTACTAATAAAATGAATTCTACAATCCATAAATCATTACCATGCTCTGTTTTTGGTCATAATTATATAAAATCAAAAACCAACACAGACAACACCTCACAGCTTACATGCTCTCACTGTGATATTATAGTAAATACAGACACTAAAGGTGATTTTGAATATTACAGTATTTCAAATAAAAATATTCACGAAACACTCCGACGCTTGTACCATATAAAACTTCGTTCGTACAAGCTTGCTTTTACCTAAATTTTTACATTACTAAAAACTATCAAATCATATCCTAATATAATGTTAGGTTATATGGTAAAAAGAGACTTATATCGTATCTTTGCAAGATATTTAGAATATATCTATATAAGAATATGATAAAAGTTTCTGATACAGCTAAAAAGAAAGTCGTTGAACTAATGACTGATGATGGCTTCAACCCAACAACTGACTACGTTAGAGTTGGAGTAAAAAGTGGTGGATGCTCTGGTTTGTCTTATGACTTAAAATTTGACAACTCAAAAGCTGAAGAAGACAAAGTTTTTGAAGATAATGATGTGAAAATCATAGTTGATAAAAAGAGTTTCTTATACCTAATTGGTACAACATTAGAATATTCTGGTGGATTAAACGGAACAGGTTTCGTTTTCAACAATCCAAATGCCAACCGAACTTGTGGTTGTGGTGAATCATTTTCACTTTAAAAAATTAAAACGAGCATGTCAAAATATACTGAAGACGATTTAAGGGAAGAATTAAAAACCAAAGAATACGAATACGGTTTTTTTACAGATATAGAATCTGAGACTTTTCCTGTTGGATTAAATGAAGATATCGTTAGAGCTATTTCTAAGAAAAAAGAAGAGCCCGAATGGATGACGGAATGGAGATTAGATGCCTTTAAGGTCTGGAAAGAAATGGCTGAACCAGATTGGGCAAATGTAAATTACGAAAAACCAGATTTTCAATCTATAGCTTATTATTCAGCACCTGTTGCAGTTGATCCAAACAAAACATTGGACGATGTAGATCCAGATTTATTAGCCATGTATAAGAAATTAGGAATTTCTGTAGATGAGCAAAAGAAGATGAACAATATTGCTATGGATATTGTTGTAGATTCTGTTTCTGTTGCAACTACGTTCAAAAAAACATTAGCTGAAAAGGGTATTATTTTTATGCCTATTTCTGAAGCTATACAGGAACATCCAGAATTAGTAAAAAAATATATTGGCACAATTGTACCCACAAAAGACAACTTCTATGCAGCTTTAAACTCTGCGGTATTTAGTGATGGTTCATTCTGTTACATTCCAAAAGGTGTAAAATGCCCAATGGAATTATCAACTTACTTTAGAATTAATCAAGGTGGTACTGGTCAGTTTGAAAGAACTTTAGTAATTGCTGATGAAGGAAGTTATGTCTCTTATCTAGAAGGTTGTACAGCACCAAGTCGAGATGAAAATCAATTACACGCGGCTGTTGTTGAATTAATTGCTCGAGATGATGCTGAAATAAAATATTCAACCGTACAAAACTGGTATCCTGGTAATACAGAAGGTAAAGGTGGTGTCTATAATTTCGTTACAAAAAGAGGGCTTTGTGAAAAAAACGCAAAAATATCTTGGACACAAGTTGAGACGGGTTCTGCCGTAACATGGAAATACCCAAGTTGTATTTTAAAAGGTGATAATTCAGTTGGTGAATTTTATTCAATTGCTGTTACCAATAATTATCAGCAAGCCGATACTGGCACAAAAATGATTCACTTAGGTAAGAGTACAAAATCAACTATTATTTCTAAAGGAATTTCAGCTGGTAAATCTCAAAACTCATATCGTGGATTAGTGCAAATTAATTCGCGTGCAGACAATGCTCGTAACTTTTCACAATGTGATAGTTTACTAATGGGTAATGAATGTGGAGCACATACCTTCCCTTACATTGAAGCTAAAAATAAATCAGCACAAATAGAACACGAAGCTACAACAAGTAAAATTGGTGAAGATCAGATCTTCTATTGCAATCAAAGAGGTATAGATACCGAAAAAGCAATTGCCCTTATAGTTAATGGATTTAGCAAAGAAGTCCTAAACAAATTACCAATGGAATTTGCTGTAGAGGCTCAAAAACTATTAGAAATTAGCCTTGAAGGTTCTGTCGGATAAACACATTAATAATGAAAAAAGTACATCTTATAATCATTTTAACTTTAGTTGTTTTTGCTTGCAAAAATGAAACTAAGTCAGAGGTAAATTTAGAGGAAAATCGTGCTAAATCTTATGATGCAAATGATGGTTTTGTAACCATGAAAGGTGAGTTTGTTTATTATGCTGATGCTGCTGTTTTTCAAACTGCAACTGAAATCTATGGAGTCGTTATTGACGAAAACATGCACCAATTAGACGAGCAAGTAAAAGCATTCAAAAAAGAAGATACTGATATGGTTCCTGTGACTGTTAGAGTGAGAAAATTTGAAAAAGCTGAGGGTGAAGAAGGCTGGCAACACCTTGTTGAAATAAAAGAAATATTAAAAATAGAAGCATCAGATCCGAACAAAGGAGACGTTATAAAACTAGGAAATTAAAGACAATGTTAAAAATAAATAACTTACACGCAAGTGTAGAAGATAAAGGGATTCTAAAAGGAATTAATCTAGAGGTTAAAGCTGGAGAAGTACATGCTATAATGGGACCTAATGGTTCTGGTAAAAGTACATTAGCTTCAGTAATTGCTGGTAAAGAAGAATATGAAGTTACTGAAGGTAATATTCTTCTTAACAATGAAGATATCGAAGAATTAGCGGCAGAGGAACGTGCTCATAAAGGTGTGTTTTTATCATTTCAATATCCTGTAGAAATTCCTGGAGTTAGTGTGACTAACTTTATGAAAACTGCTATTAACGAAACTCGTAAAGCCAAGGGTTTAGAAGATATGCCAGCTAATGAAATGCTGAAGTTAATTCGCGAGAAATCTGAAATGTTAGAGATTGACCGCAAATTCTTATCACGTTCTTTAAATGAAGGATTTTCTGGAGGAGAGAAGAAACGAAATGAAATTTTTCAGATGGCTATGTTAGAGCCAAAACTGGCCATCTTAGATGAAACAGATTCTGGTTTAGATATCGATGCTCTTCGTATTGTAGCTAATGGAGTTAATAAATTAAAATCTAAGGATAATGCTGTGATTGTTATTACGCATTATCAACGTTTATTAGATTATATAGTGCCTGATTATGTTCATGTTTTACACAATGGTAAAATTGTGAAATCAGGAACTGCAGAATTAGCTCATGAATTAGAAGCTAAAGGCTACGATTGGATTAAGGAAGAAGTAAACGCTTAACACATAAGCAGAATGGAATTAAAAGAAAAGTTAGTGTCGTCATTTATGGCGTTTGAAAATAGTGTTGATGTCGATTCTCCTATACACGATATTCGTACAGAAGCTATAAAGACTTTTGAAACTGAAGGTTTCCCTACTAAACGACAAGAGGCTTGGAAATACACGTCGTTGAATTCTGTTTTAAAACACGACTACAGCGTTTTTCCAAAACACGAAAATGCTCTAGAGTATAAGGATGTAAAGAAGTATTTTATACATGAAATTGATTGTTATAAAATCATTTTTATTGACGGGAAATATTCTTCTCACCTATCACAAACAACTCATGATGGGATCGATGTTTGCTTAATGTCTTCAGCATTATCAAAGCCAAAATATAGATTGATTATTGAAAACTATTTCAATAAAATTGCACCTAAAGATGGTTTATCATCTTTGAATACAGCGTTTTCTGCTGAAGGTGCATACATTCATATTCCAAAGAATAAGTTGGCTGCGAAACCAATACAAATTATTCATTTTTCTACTGGTAATGAAGCTGCATTAATGTTGCAGCCAAGAAACTTGGTGGTGGTTGATGAGAATTCTCATGTTCAGATTATAGAACGTCATCAAAGCTTAACTGATAATCCTGTTTTAACAAACAGTGTTACTGAAATTTTTGCAAATAAGCGCGCTATTGTAGACTACTATAAGATTCAAAACGATAATGAAAATGCTACGTTAGTTGATAATACGTTTGTAAATCAAAGGCAAGAAAGCATAGCAAAAGTACACACCTTTTCTTTTGGTGGTAAATTAATACGTAATAACCTCAACTTTTATCAAAATGGAGAACGTATCGATTCTACAATGAAAGGTATTACCATCATTGGAAATAAACAACATGTAGATCATAATACTCTAGTTCATCATATTGAGCCAAACTGTGAAAGTCATCAAGATTACAAAGGCATTTTTGATGATAAATCGACTGGTGTTTTTAATGGTAAAGTTTTAGTAGAAAAGGAAGCTCAAAAAACAAATGCATTTCAAGCTAATAATAATATTTTGATTAGCGACAAAGCTAGTATTAATACTAAACCACAGTTAGAGATTTTTGCAGATGATGTAAAATGTTCGCATGGTTGTACCATTGGTCAATTAGATGAAAGTGCAATGTTTTATTTGCGTTCTCGTGGTATTCCAGAAAAAGAAGCAAGAGCTTTGTTAATGTTTGCGTTTAGTAATAACGTTTTAGACTCTGTAAATATTCCTGCAATTAAAAACAGAATTACCAAGATTATTGCCAATAAATTAGGTGTTAATATTGGGTTTGACTTATAAATGAGTTTACCACAAAATCATATCGATTTTAATGTAAAGACTATAAGAAAAGACTTCCCTATACTTCAACGTGAAGTGAATGGAAAGCCTTTAATCTATTTTGATAACGCAGCAACTTCGCAAACACCTCAACAGGTTATCGATTTAATTGTAGATTACTATAGTAATTACAACGCAAACATTCATAGAGGAGTTCATAGTCTAAGTCAAGAAGCTACAGATGCTTATGAGCAAGCACGCATAAAAATTCAAAAACATTTTAATGCTGAGCATCCTCACGAAATTATATATACCTCTGGAACAACTCATGGTATTAATTTAATAGCAAATGGGTTTTCTTCATTACTAAAAAAAGGTGACGAAATTATAGTCTCTGCATTAGAACACCATAGCAATATTGTGCCTTGGCAAATGTTGTGTGAACGTACTGGAGCTATTTTGAAAGTGATCCCAATGAATCAGAACGGAGAGTTAGTACTTTCTGTATTTGATTCTATTTTAAACACATATACAAAACTCGTTTTTGTTAATCATATCTCAAACGCTTTAGGTACTATAAACCCTATTGAATACATCATAAAAGAAGCGCATAAGGTTGGGGCAGCGGTTTTAGTTGATGGAGCACAATCTTGCCCTCACATAAAACCAGATGTTAAAGCATTAGATGTCGATTTCTATGTATGCTCTGCACATAAAATTTGTGGTCCAACTGGTGTTGGTATGCTTTATGGTAAAGAAGAATGGCTAAAAAAATTGCCACCTTATCAAGGTGGTGGAGAAATGATTGCTGAAGTTTCATTTGAAAAAACAACATACGCAGATTTACCTCATAAATTTGAAGCAGGTACACCTAACATCTGCGGAGGTATTGCTTTCGGTGCTGCATTAGATTATATGAATTCTATTGGTTTTGACGCTATTGCTAAATACGAAAATGAGCTTTTACAGTATGCTACAGAACAACTACTTCTAATTGAAGGTCTTAAAATATATGGAACTGCAAAAGAGAAGACCTCTGTAATTTCTTTTAATGTTGGCAACATTCATCCCTATGATATTGGAACTATTTTAGATAAAATGGGAATTGCCGTTCGTACTGGTCATCATTGTGCACAACCTATTATGGACTATTTTAAAATTCCAGGAACGATTAGAGCATCATTTATGTTTTATAATACCAAAGAAGAAATAGACATATTTATTACTGCATTAAAAAAGTCGGTAATGATGCTTTCTTAGACTTTGGCATCAAAAGTGTAACTTATAGTGTTAAACACTTTAATTATGAAAATATTACTTAGCCTTTTTACTCTGATATTATTTACGGAGTCTTGTAATTCTACTAAAGCTGCATCTACTGATTCTAGAGAATCCTATACGGATTCAACAGCTAACATTTTAGAGATCACAGATAAAAACGCTACTCTAAATAAATTTAAAGACGGAATTTTTCTTATATACAAAGCTTTGTCTCGAGGTACATTTATATTTGTAGAAATCTCAGAAACTGAAGTATTAGTTTCTTCGGATAGAAATTTCATCAATAAAGATAAATATAGTTGCGAAAAAGGAGATTGGGAAGAATTAAATAAGCTCTTAGAAAAAGTTAATAGAGAAACATTTACAGAACTAGAAGCACCTACAAATCAGCGTTTATTTGATGGTGCTGCTCACGCTACCTTAACTATAAAAGAAGGTGGAGAAGAAATTACAACATCTTCTTTTGATCATGGTTCTCCACCAGAAGTAATTATGGACTTAGTTAATAAAGTGTTATCCATTAAAGAAAATGTTATAAAACAATAGTGATTTTGTAATTTTGCATCAAAGTAAAAGACTATGACTATTGAAGCGGTACAAAATGATATAATTGATGAGTTTTCTATGTTTGAAGATTGGGAGGAACGCTATCAATACATGATTGATTTAGGGAAAACGTTGCCCTTAATAGAAGATCAATATAAAACAGACGATAATATTATTAAAGGATGTCAAAGTAAAGTTTGGGTTCATGCAAATATGCAAGACAACAAAGTGAATTTTACTGCAGATAGTGATGCCATTATCACTAAAGGAATTATTGCCATATTAATTAGAGCATTTTCTAATCAACATCCGAATGATATCATAGAAGCCAATACAGATTTTATTGATAAAATTGGATTAAAAGAACATTTATCACCTACTAGAGCTAATGGACTAGTAAGTATGATAAAACAAATAAAATTATATGCCATTGCATACCAAACTCAATTGAACTAAAATGAGTGATATAACTATAGATACAAACGTACTAGGCGATAAAATTGTAAGGGTTTTAAAAACTATTTACGATCCAGAAATTCCTGTAGACATATATGAATTAGGATTAATTTATGATGTTATGGTTAATGAAGATTATGATGTAAAAATCTTAATGACATTAACAACACCTAATTGTCCGGTTGCAGAAACTTTACCTTTAGAAGTCGAAGAAAAAGTAAAATCTCTTAACGATGTAAAAGATGCGGAGGTTGAAATTACCTTCGATCCACCTTGGACTCAAGATTTAATGAGCGAAGAAGCGAAGTTAGAATTGGGTATGTTATAATATGGCTGACGAAATTATAAATAGAGTCGCGAATAGTAAGCTAAAGGTTATTGACCTAGAGGATTATTATCCAAATGGTAATCGAATACTTTTTGATATCAAAGACTGGCTGCTTGAAGGCTTGGTTCTCAGAGAAAAAGAGTTTAGAGTTGCTGTTTCTGAACACGATTGGTCGCAATATCAAGATTGTTATATAGCTTTACATTGCTCTACAGATGCCATTGTGCCAGATTGGGCATATATGCTTATATCTATTCAACTCCAAACTTATTCTAAGCTCACTGTTATTGGTTCTTTAGAGCATTTAGAATCTATAATTTATGCTTCAATAATTTCAGAATTAGAACTTTCTACATATAAAGATGCTCCAGTGATTATTAAAGGATGTTCTCATAAGCCGGTCCCTGCAAATGCACTTGTTTTTCTCTCTCAACGTTTAAAACCAATAGCCAAATCTGTAATGTTTGGTGAAGCTTGTTCTTCTGTGCCTCTCTACAAGAGAAAATAATATGTGACTTTTTCAACATCTTAGGTCTTACTAACAGATATTTATTTGGTTTCATAAATAACAGCAATCAATAAAGACTTATATTTGCAACCTAATGAGAGCTATTTTCAAAATTTTATTTATTATGAACAAAAAAATATTTTTTTCAGCATTCTTAATGCTTGCAATTACATTTGGGTTTTCTCAAACTAAAGAAGAATTAGAAACTCAAAAAGCAGAAAAACAAGCAGAAGCTGATAAGTTTCAAGGAGAAGCAAACGCATTACAAGCACAAATCGATGCGTTACCAGGGTGGAGAACTGGTGCTTTTGGTACTATTGGTGGAAGTTTATCTAACTTTAAGAATTGGTACGCTCAAGGAGCACCAAACAATGCTTCTGGTAATATAGGTATTACAGTTAATGCTTTTGCTAACAAGCTTGAAGAAAAATACTTCTGGAGAAATTCTTTAACTGCAAATTTAAATTGGGTAAAATTAGATAACAAGGATACCGATTTAGATAGTGATGATTTTAACCCAACTACAGATGTATTTAATTTATCTTCTCTTTATGGATATAAACTTAGTGATAAATGGGCTGTATCTGCTTTAGGAGAATACAGAACAACATTATTAGATAATTTTAATGACCCTGGATTTTTAGATCTTGGTGTTGGTGCAACATGGACTCCACTAGAAAATTTAATTGTAGTGATTCACCCATTAAACTACAACTTTGTGTTCGCTAAGAACGATGCGGCTTTCGAATCTTCTGCTGGTGCAAAAATTGTTGCAGACTATACAAGATCTATTGGAGCAATTAACTTTAAAACAAATTTCTCTACTTTCCAAAGCTATAATTCAAGTGACTTATCTAACTGGACATGGACAAACTCATTTAGCTATACACTATGGAAAATGATTGGTGTAGGTTTTGATTTTGCATTAAGAAGCAATCAACAAGAAGCTGCAAACTTTCAGGGTGTAGATTTAGCAGATGCTGATAATAAAGTGCAGACCTATTATACTTTAGGATTAAGCTACGCTTTCTAAAAATAAATTATTATCATAAAAAGAGGTCTAAGTTTTAGACCTCTTTTTTTATTGTATATCCTCAACATCTGGATATAAAAAGTGATTGTAAGGAAAACGTGTGACATGGATTTCTCTAACTTCTTTATAAACACGTTTTCTAAACTCGTCTAAATTTTCTTTATTTAATGCAGATATAAATAACGCATTATCACCAACTCTAGCCATCCACGTATTTTTCCATTCTTCAATACTATAATTGGCTTTAGTTCTTTCAACTATTAAATCTTCTTCATCAAAAGGTTCTGGTTCATAAGCATCAATCTTATTAAACACCATTATGGTTGGCTTATCTTTACTTTCAATCTCATCTAAAATTTGATTTACAGAATCGATATGCTCTTCAAAATTAGAATGTGATATATCCACAACATGCAACAATAAATCTGCCTCTCTTACCTCATCAAGAGTACTCTTAAAAGATTCTACTAATTGCGTTGGAAGCTTTCTTATAAACCCAACAGTATCACTTACTAAAAAAGGTAAATTACCTATTACAACTTTTCTTACTGTAGTATCTAATGTTGCAAAAAGCTTGTTTTCAGCAAATACCTTACTCTTACTAATCACATTCATTAATGTAGATTTACCAACATTGGTATATCCAACTAAAGCAACGCGTACCATTTTGCCTCGATTACCACGCTGTACAGCCATTTGTTTGTCAATCGTTTTAATCTTTGACTTAAGTAATGATATTTTATCACGTACAATTCGTCTATCCGTTTCAATTTCAGTTTCACCAGGTCCACGCATACCAATACCACCTTTTTGCCTTTCTAAGTGAGTCCACATTCCTTTTAGTCTTGGTAATAAATATTCGCATTGAGCTAATTCTACTTGAGTTCTAGCATAACTTGTTTGAGCACGTTGGGCAAAAATATCTAGGATTAGGTTGGTTCTATCTAATATCTTACAGTTAAGTATTTTACTAATATTACGTTCTTGTGCGGGTGATAATTCATCATCAAAAATTACAGTTCCTACTTTATTTCCCTCTACATAATGTCTAACATCCTCCATCTTACCTGTTCCTATAAATGTTTTAGGATTAGGCATCGCCATTTTTTGGGTATAACGTTTTACAACTTCCCCTCCTGCTGTGTAAGTTAAGAACTCTAGTTCATCTAAATATTCTGTAGATGTTTCTTCATTTTGATCTTGTGTAATAACACCTATTAAAA